>NZ_CP150258.1:0-32500 GCF_037975475.1 Bacillus sp. FSL M8-0025
ATGGAAAATATATTAGACCTGTGGAACCAAGCCCTTGCTCAAATCGAAAAAAAGTTGAGCAAACCGAGTTTTGAGACTTGGATGAAGTCAACCAAAGCCCACTCACTGCAAGGCGATACATTAACAATCACGGCTCCCAATGAATTTGCCAGAGACTGGCTGGAGTCCAGATACTTGCATCTGATTGCAGATACTATATATGAATTAACCGGGGAAGAATTGAGCATTAAGTTTGTCATTCCTCAAAATCAAGATGTTGAGGACTTTATGCCGAAACCGCAAGTCAAAAAAGCGGTCAAAGAAGATACATCTGATTTTCCTCAAAATATGCTCAATCCAAAATATACTTTTGATACTTTTGTCATCGGATCTGGAAACCGATTTGCACACGCTGCTTCCCTCGCAGTAGCGGAAGCACCCGCGAAAGCTTACAACCCTTTATTTATCTATGGGGGCGTCGGCTTAGGGAAAACGCACTTAATGCATGCGATCGGCCATTATGTAATAGATCATAATCCTTCTGCCAAAGTGGTTTATCTGTCTTCTGAGAAATTTACAAACGAATTCATCAACTCTATCCGAGATAATAAAGCCGTCGACTTCCGCAATCGCTATCGAAATGTTGATGTGCTTTTGATAGATGATATTCAATTTTTAGCGGGGAAAGAACAAACCCAGGAAGAATTTTTCCATACATTTAACACATTGCACGAAGAAAGCAAACAAATCGTCATTTCAAGTGATCGACCGCCAAAGGAAATTCCGACACTTGAGGACAGATTGCGCTCACGTTTTGAATGGGGACTTATTACAGATATCACACCGCCTGATCTAGAAACGAGAATTGCGATTTTAAGAAAAAAAGCCAAAGCAGAAGGCCTCGATATTCCGAACGAGGTTATGCTTTACATCGCGAATCAAATCGACAGCAATATTCGGGAACTCGAAGGAGCATTAATCAGAGTTGTCGCTTATTCATCTTTAATTAATAAAGATATTAATGCTGATCTGGCCGCTGAGGCGTTGAAAGATATTATTCCTTCCTCAAAACCGAAAGTCATTACGATAAAAGAAATTCAGAGGGTAGTAGGCCAGCAATTTAATATTAAACTCGAGGATTTCAAAGCAAAAAAACGGACAAAGTCAGTAGCTTTTCCGCGTCAAATCGCCATGTACTTATCAAGGGAAATGACTGATTCCTCTCTTCCTAAAATCGGTGAAGAGTTTGGAGGACGTGATCATACGACCGTTATTCATGCGCATGAAAAAATTTCAAAACTGCTGGCAGATGATGAACAGCTTCAGCAGCATGTAAAAGAAATTAAAGAACAGCTTAAATAGCAGGACCGGGGATCAATCGGGGAAAGTGTGAATAACTTTTCGGAAGTCATACACAGTCTGTCCACATGTGGATAGGCTGTGTTTCCTGTCTTTTTCACAACTTATCCACAAATCCACAGGCCCTACTATTACTTCTACTATTTTTTATAAATATATATATATTAATACATTATCCGTTAGGAGGATAAAAATGAAATTCACGATTCAAAAAGATCGTCTTGTTGAAAGTGTCCAAGATGTATTAAAAGCAGTTTCATCCAGAACCACGATTCCCATTCTGACTGGTATTAAAATTGTTGCATCAGATGATGGAGTATCCTTTACAGGGAGTGACTCAGATATTTCTATTGAATCCTTCATTCCAAAAGAAGAAGGAGATAAAGAAATTGTCACTATTGAACAGCCCGGAAGCATCGTTTTACAGGCTCGCTTCTTTAGTGAAATTGTAAAAAAATTGCCGATGGCAACTGTAGAAATCGAAGTCCAAAATCAGTATTTGACGATTATCCGTTCTGGTAAAGCTGAATTTAATCTAAACGGACTGGATGCTGATGAGTATCCGCACTTGCCGCAGATTGAAGAGCATCATGCGATTCAGATCCCAACTGATTTGTTAAAAAATCTAATCAGACAAACAGTATTTGCAGTGTCCACCTCAGAAACACGCCCTATCTTGACAGGTGTAAACTGGAAAGTGGAGCAAAGTGAATTATTATGCACTGCAACGGATAGCCACCGTCTTGCATTAAGAAAGGCGAAACTTGATATTCCAGAAGACAGATCTTATAACGTCGTGATTCCGGGAAAAAGTTTAACTGAACTCAGCAAGATTTTAGATGACAACCAAGAACTTGTAGATATCGTCATCACAGAAACCCAAGTTCTGTTTAAAGCGAAAAACGTCTTATTCTTCTCACGGCTTCTGGACGGGAATTATCCAGACACAACCAGCCTGATTCCGCAAGACAGCAAAACAGAAATTATTGTGAACACAAAAGAATTCCTTCAGGCCATTGATCGTGCATCTCTTTTAGCTAGAGAGGGACGCAACAACGTTGTAAAACTGTCCGCAAAACCGGCTGAATCCATTGAAATTTCTTCCAACTCCCCGGAAATCGGTAAAGTTGTGGAAGCAATTGCTGCGGATCAAATTGAAGGTGAGGAATTAAATATCTCTTTTAGTCCAAAATATATGCTGGATGCACTAAAGGTGCTTGAAGGAGCAGAAATACGCGTAAGCTTTACAGGCGCAATGAGACCTTTCTTAATTCGCACGCCGAATGATGAAACGATTGTACAGCTTATCCTCCCTGTCAGAACCTATTAATCCGATACACTGCTGCCGACCCGTCGGCAGCTTTTCTATTCGGTATCTGCTCCGACAAGTTTTCCCTTTCCCTAATTCGTTTTTTTTTAGTACAATTAGATATTAGTGATATTTGAAAGAGGTCGATATAATGGCAAATCCGATTTCAATTGATACAGAGATGATTACACTCGGACAATTCTTAAAATTAGCCGATGTGATTCAGTCTGGCGGTATGGCGAAGTGGTTTTTAAGCGAGCATGAAGTGCTTGTGAACGATGAGCCGGACAACCGCCGGGGCAGAAAGCTGTATGTTGGAGATGTGGTAGAGATTGAAGGATTTGGTTCATTTCAAGTCGTCAATTAAAGCGGGTGACACTGATTGTATATCCAGAACTTAGAACTGACATCTTACCGCAACTACGACCATGCTGAACTTCAATTTGAAAATAAAGTAAATGTGATCATCGGAGAAAACGCCCAGGGGAAGACAAACCTCATGGAGGCGATCTATGTCTTGTCCATGGCGAAATCGCACCGGACATCAAATGACAAAGAACTTATACGGTGGGACAAAGACTATGCTAAAATAGAGGGAAGAGTGATGAAGCAAAACGGGGCGATCCCGATGCAGCTCGTCATCTCCAAAAAGGGTAAAAAGGGCAAGGTCAATCATATTGAACAGCAAAAGCTCAGCCAGTATGTCGGGGCCCTCAACACCATTATGTTCGCGCCGGAAGATTTAAATCTTGTAAAGGGAAGCCCTCAAGTGAGAAGGCGGTTTCTTGACATGGAAATCGGACAGGTTTCTCTCGTCTACCTTCATGATCTTTCTCTTTACCAGAAAATCCTTTCCCAGCGGAATCATTTTTTGAAACAGCTGCAAACAAGAAAACAAACTGACCGGACGATGCTCGATGTTCTGACCGATCAGCTTGTAGAAGTTGCAGCAAAAGTCGTCGTAAAACGCCTGCAGTTTACAGCACAGCTCGAGAAATGGGCGCAGCCCATCCATGCAGGCATCTCAAGAGGGCTTGAAGAACTGACCCTGAAATACCATACAGCTCTTGAGGTATCAGATCCCCTAGATTTGTCGAAAATAGGAGATAGCTATCAAGAAGCGTTTTCTAAATTAAGAGAAAAAGAAATTGAGCGTGGTGTGACGCTGTCAGGGCCTCATCGCGATGATGTTCTTTTCTATGTGAACGGACGCGATGTGCAGACGTATGGTTCTCAAGGACAGCAGCGAACGACGGCGTTGTCCCTTAAGCTGGCGGAGATTGACCTGATCCATGAAGAAATCGGAGAATATCCCATTTTACTATTGGATGATGTACTGAGTGAACTGGATGATTATCGCCAGTCACACTTGCTTCATACGATCCAAGGCCGTGTACAAACGTTTGTCACAACGACAAGCGTTGATGGCATTGATCACGAAACCTTACGTCAAGCAGGAATGTTCCGTGTGCAAAATGGTGCGTTAGTGAAGTGAAGAAATGAGGTGAGCAATTGTATATTCATTTAGGTGATGACTTTGTGGTTTCAACACGAGATATTGTCGGCATTTTTGACTTTAAAGCCAACATGTCGCCTATTGTTGAAGAATTTCTGAAAAAACAGAAACACAAGGTGGTGCCTTCCGTAAACGGCACGCCCAAATCTATCGTAGTCACGGTTCAGAATATATATTACTCTCCCTTATCTTCCAGCACATTAAAAAAACGTGCGCAATTTATGTTTGAAATAGATTCTTAGAAATTTTTTATCACGAATATATCGTTTAGAAAAGTGTAGGTGAATGACGTGGCTATGGAACAGCAGCAAAACAGTTATGATGAAAATCAGATACAGGTACTAGAAGGATTGGAAGCTGTTCGTAAAAGACCGGGGATGTATATCGGTTCGACAAACAGCAAAGGCCTTCACCACCTGGTATGGGAAATTGTCGACAATAGTATTGACGAAGCCCTCGCCGGTTATTGTACGGATATCAATATCCAAATCGAAAAAGACAACAGTATCACGGTTGTAGATAATGGCCGCGGTATTCCAGTCGGTATTCATGAAAAAATGGGCCGTCCTGCGGTAGAAGTCATTATGACGGTACTTCATGCCGGAGGAAAATTTGACGGAAGCGGCTATAAAGTATCCGGAGGATTACACGGTGTAGGTGCGTCTGTCGTAAACGCACTATCAACAGAGCTTGATGTGACGGTTCACCGTGACGGTAAAATTCACCGCCAAACCTATAAACGCGGAGTTCCGGTTACAGACCTTGAAATCATTGGCGAAACGGATCATACAGGAACGACGACACATTTTGTCCCGGACCCTGAAATTTTCTCAGAAACAACCGAGTATGATTACGATCTGCTTGCCAACCGCGTGCGTGAATTAGCCTTTTTAACAAAGGGCGTAAACATCACGATTGAGGATAAACGTGAAGGACAAGAACGCAAAAATGAATACCATTACGAAGGCGGAATTAAAAGTTATGTAGAGTATTTAAACCGCTCTAAAGAGGTTGTCCATGAAGAGCCGATTTACATTGAAGGCGAAAAGGACGGCATTACGGTTGAAGTGGCTTTGCAATATAATGACAGCTACACAAGCAACATTTACTCGTTTACAAACAACATTAACACGTACGAAGGCGGTACCCATGAAGCTGGCTTCAAAACGGGCCTGACTCGTGTTATCAACGATTACGCCAGAAAAAAAGGGCTTATTAAAGAAAATGATCCAAACCTAAGCGGAGATGACGTAAGGGAAGGGCTGACAGCGATTATTTCAATCAAACACCCTGATCCGCAGTTTGAGGGCCAAACGAAAACAAAGCTGGGCAACTCAGAAGCACGGACGATCACCGATACGTTATTTTCTACGGCGATGGAAACATTTATGCTGGAAAATCCAGATGCAGCCAAAAAAATTGTCGATAAAGGCTTAATGGCGGCAAGAGCAAGAATGGCTGCGAAAAAAGCGCGTGAACTAACACGCCGTAAGAGTGCTTTGGAAATTTCAAACTTGCCCGGTAAGTTAGCGGACTGCTCTTCAAAAGATCCGAGCATTTCCGAGTTATATATCGTAGAGGGTGACTCTGCCGGAGGATCTGCTAAACAAGGACGCGACAGACATTTCCAAGCCATTTTGCCGCTTAGAGGTAAAATCCTAAACGTTGAAAAGGCCAGACTGGATAAAATTCTTTCTAACAACGAAGTTCGCTCTATGATCACAGCGCTCGGCACAGGCATCGGGGAAGACTTCAACCTTGAGAAAGCCCGTTACCACAAAGTTGTCATTATGACAGATGCCGATGTTGACGGCGCGCACATCAGAACACTTCTGTTAACGTTCTTTTACAGATATATGCGCCAAATTATCGAAAATGGCTACGTGTACATTGCGCAGCCGCCGCTCTACAAGGTTCAACAGGGGAAACGCGTTGAATATGCGTACAATGACAAGGAGCTTGAAGAGCTGTTAAAAACTCTTCCTCAAACGCCTAAGCCTGGACTGCAGCGTTACAAAGGTCTTGGTGAAATGAATGCCACCCAGCTATGGGAGACAACCATGGATCCTAGCTCCAGAACACTTCTTCAGGTAACTCTTGAAGATGCAATGGATGCGGACGAGACTTTTGAAATGCTTATGGGCGACAAGGTAGAACCGCGCCGAAACTTCATAGAAGCGAATGCGAGATACGTTAAAAATCTTGACATCTAATCATAAAAAGCCTTATTTCCAATAAGAAATAAGGCTTTTTTCTGAACAAGATCAGATGCAGCAATGCTTGCAGTACCTATATATTCTAGCAATTTAATGTGTATAATCATAAGTTTATTGATATAATGGAGAATAGTGAAATCGTATTGAAGGTCATAATGGACAATCTACTCCCACATATTTCATGTGATACTTCAGGGAGGTTTTTTAATGAGTGAACAAAACACACCACAAGTTCGTGAAATAAATATCAGTCAGGAAATGCGTACGTCCTTCTTGGATTATGCAATGAGCGTTATCGTGTCCCGTGCTCTTCCGGATGTTCGAGACGGTTTAAAACCGGTTCATAGACGGATTTTGTATGCAATGAATGATTTAGGCATGACAAGTGACAAGCCTTATAAAAAATCAGCGCGTATCGTTGGAGAAGTTATCGGAAAATACCACCCGCACGGTGATTCAGCGGTATATGAATCCATGGTCAGAATGGCTCAGGATTTCAACTACCGTTATATGCTCGTTGACGGTCACGGAAACTTCGGTTCTGTTGACGGAGACTCAGCGGCGGCCATGCGTTATACAGAAGCAAGAATGTCTAAAATCTCAATGGAGATTCTTCGTGACATCACAAAAGACACAATCGATTACCAGGATAACTATGACGGGTCAGAAAGAGAACCTGTCGTTATGCCTTCAAGGTTCCCGAATCTGCTCGTGAACGGTGCTGCCGGCATTGCGGTAGGTATGGCAACAAACATTCCTCCGCACCAGCTGGGAGAAATCATTGACGGTGTACTTGCTGTCAGTGAGAATCCGGACATTACAATTCCAGAGCTTATGGAAGTCATTCCAGGGCCTGATTTCCCGACCGCGGGTCAAATCTTGGGACGCAGCGGTATCCGGAAAGCATACGAATCAGGCCGAGGCTCTATCACGATCCGGGCAAAAGCTGAGATCGAACAAACATCTTCGGGTAAAGAAAGAATTATCGTTACAGAGTTACCTTACCAAGTAAATAAGGCGAAATTAATTGAGAAAATTGCCGATCTCGTAAGGGACAAAAAGATAGAGGGTATCACAGATCTGCGTGATGAGTCAGATCGTACAGGTATGAGAATTGTCATTGAAATCAGACGCGACGCCAATGCAAATGTCATCTTAAACAATCTGTACAAACAAACTGCTCTACAAACATCTTTTGGCATCAACCTGCTTGCACTTGTTGATGGCCAGCCGAAAGTTTTAACTCTTAAGCAATGCCTAGAGCATTACCTCGACCATCAAAAAGTTGTCATTAGACGCCGTACTGCTTATGAATTGCGTAAAGCGGAAGCGAGAGCTCATATCCTGGAAGGATTGAGAGTTGCACTGGATCATCTCGATGCAGTTATCTCCCTTATCCGTAATTCTCAAACGGCTGAAATTGCGAGAACAGGTTTAATTGAACAATTCTCACTGACAGAGAAGCAAGCACAAGCGATCCTTGATATGAGGCTCCAGCGTTTAACGGGACTGGAACGTGAAAAGATAGAAGAAGAATACCAATCTCTTGTTAAATTAATTGCAGAGCTAAAAGACATCTTGGCAAATGAATATAAAGTGCTTGAGATCATTCGTGAAGAACTCACGGAAATCAAAGAGCGTTTTAACGATGAAAGACGTACTGAGATCGTCACTTCCGGACTGGAGACAATTGAAGATGAAGATCTCATCGAGAGAGAAAATATCGTAGTTACTCTGACGCACAACGGATACGTCAAACGTCTTCCTGCATCAACTTACCGCAGTCAAAAACGGGGCGGAAAAGGTGTACAAGGTATGGGAACAAACGAAGATGATTTCGTTGAACATTTGATCTCTACGTCAACTCATGACACGATTCTCTTCTTCTCGAACAAGGGGAAAGTGTATCGTGCAAAAGGGTATGAAATCCCTGAATACGGCAGAACGGCAAAAGGAATCCCGATTATTAACCTGCTGGAGGTAGAAAAGGGTGAGTGGATCAACGCGATTATTCCAGTCACGGAATTCAATGCGGAGCTTTACCTTTTCTTCACTACAAAGCATGGGGTTTCAAAACGAACATCGCTATCTCAATTCGCTAATATCCGCAACAATGGTCTAATCGCTCTGGGTCTTCGTGAAGATGATGAACTGATGGGTGTACGTCTGACTGACGGCACAAAACAAATCATCATTGGAACGAAAAACGGTTTACTGATCCGTTTCCCTGAAACAGATGTCCGGGAGATGGGAAGAACTGCGGCGGGCGTAAAAGGCATCACCCTGACGGATGACGACGTTGTTGTCGGCATGGAAATTTTAGAGGAAGAATCACACGTCCTTATCGTAACTGAAAAAGGGTACGGAAAACGAACTCCGGCTGAAGAGTACAGAACCCAAAGCCGGGGCGGAAAAGGACTCAAAACAGCGAAAATCACCGAGAACAACGGTCAACTAGTAGCAGTGAAAGCTACTAAAGGTGAAGAGGATCTAATGATTATTACAGCTAGCGGCGTACTCATCAGAATGGACATCAATGATATCTCCATCACCGGACGTGTCACTCAAGGTGTGCGTCTCATCAGAATGGCAGAAGAAGAGCATGTTGCTACAGTAGCTTTAGTAGAGAAAAACGAAGAAGATGAGAATGAAGAAGAACAAGAAGAAGTGTGAGAAAAAGCGCAGCTGAAATAGCTGCGCTTTTTTGTGTCATAACCCTTTACAGTCATAAAAATTATGGTATAATCATTTCTGTTGTCTTTTAAAAGACACAAACATGACCATTATGACTAGTAAAAACTTTTTCAAAAAAGTATTGACCTATTTAACTGAAAATGTTATTATTAAGTAGTCGCTTCGAGAGAAGCGCACAAAGTTCTTTGAAAACTAAACAAGACAAAACGTACCTGTTAATTCAGTTTTTAAAAATCGCACAGCGATGTGCGTAGTCAGTCAAACTACTTTATCGGAGAGTTTGATCCTGGCTCAGGACGAACGCTGGCGGCGTGCCTAATACATGCAAGTCGAGCGGACAGATGGGAGCTTGCTCCCTGATGTTAGCGGCGGACGGGTGAGTAACACGTGGGTAACCTGCCTGTAAGACTGGGATAACTCCGGGAAACCGGGGCTAATACCGGATGGTTGTTTGAACCGCATGGTTCAAACATAAAAGGTGGCTTCGGCTACCACTTACAGATGGACCCGCGGCGCATTAGCTAGTTGGTGAGGTAATGGCTCACCAAGGCAACGATGCGTAGCCGACCTGAGAGGGTGATCGGCCACACTGGGACTGAGACACGGCCCAGACTCCTACGGGAGGCAGCAGTAGGGAATCTTCCGCAATGGACGAAAGTCTGACGGAGCAACGCCGCGTGAGTGATGAAGGTTTTCGGATCGTAAAGCTCTGTTGTTAGGGAAGAACAAGTACCGTTCGAATAGGGCGGTACCTTGACGGTACCTAACCAGAAAGCCACGGCTAACTACGTGCCAGCAGCCGCGGTAATACGTAGGTGGCAAGCGTTGTCCGGAATTATTGGGCGTAAAGGGCTCGCAGGCGGTTTCTTAAGTCTGATGTGAAAGCCCCCGGCTCAACCGGGGAGGGTCATTGGAAACTGGGGAACTTGAGTGCAGAAGAGGAGAGTGGAATTCCACGTGTAGCGGTGAAATGCGTAGAGATGTGGAGGAACACCAGTGGCGAAGGCGACTCTCTGGTCTGTAACTGACGCTGAGGAGCGAAAGCGTGGGGAGCGAACAGGATTAGATACCCTGGTAGTCCACGCCGTAAACGATGAGTGCTAAGTGTTAGGGGGTTTCCGCCCCTTAGTGCTGCAGCTAACGCATTAAGCACTCCGCCTGGGGAGTACGGTCGCAAGACTGAAACTCAAAGGAATTGACGGGGGCCCGCACAAGCGGTGGAGCATGTGGTTTAATTCGAAGCAACGCGAAGAACCTTACCAGGTCTTGACATCCTCTGACAATCCTAGAGATAGGACGTCCCCTTCGGGGGCAGAGTGACAGGTGGTGCATGGTTGTCGTCAGCTCGTGTCGTGAGATGTTGGGTTAAGTCCCGCAACGAGCGCAACCCTTGATCTTAGTTGCCAGCATTCAGTTGGGCACTCTAAGGTGACTGCCGGTGACAAACCGGAGGAAGGTGGGGATGACGTCAAATCATCATGCCCCTTATGACCTGGGCTACACACGTGCTACAATGGACAGAACAAAGGGCAGCGAAACCGCGAGGTTAAGCCAATCCCACAAATCTGTTCTCAGTTCGGATCGCAGTCTGCAACTCGACTGCGTGAAGCTGGAATCGCTAGTAATCGCGGATCAGCATGCCGCGGTGAATACGTTCCCGGGCCTTGTACACACCGCCCGTCACACCACGAGAGTTTGTAACACCCGAAGTCGGTGAGGTAACCTTTTAGGAGCCAGCCGCCGAAGGTGGGACAGATGATTGGGGTGAAGTCGTAACAAGGTAGCCGTATCGGAAGGTGCGGCTGGATCACCTCCTTTCTAAGGATATTATACGGAATATAAGACCTTGGGTCTTATAAACAGAACGTTCCCTGTCTTGTTTAGTTTTGAAGGAACTTTGTTCCTTGAATAAGTTAAGATGGGCCTGTAGCTCAGCTGGTTAGAGCGCACGCCTGATAAGCGTGAGGTCGGTGGTTCGAGTCCACTCAGGCCCACCATCTTATATAACGGGGCCTTAGCTCAGCTGGGAGAGCGCCTGCTTTGCACGCAGGAGGTCAGCGGTTCGATCCCGCTAGGCTCCACCAACGTGTTCTTTGAAAACTAGATAACAGTAGACATCACATTCAATTAGTAATACAAGATATCACATAGTGATTCTTTTTAACGGTTAAGTTAGAAAGGGCGCACGGTGGATGCCTTGGCACTAGGAGCCGATGAAGGACGGGACGAACACCGATATGCTTCGGGGAGCTGTAAGCAAGCTTTGATCCGGAGATTTCCGAATGGGGAAACCCACCACTCGTAATGGAGTGGTATCCATATCTGAATTCATAGGATATGAGAAGGCAGACCCGGGGAACTGAAACATCTAAGTACCCGGAGGAAGAGAAAGCAAATGCGATTCCCTGAGTAGCGGCGAGCGAAACGGGATCAGCCCAAACCAAGAGGCTTGCCTCTTGGGGTTGTAGGACACTCTGTACGGAGTTACAAAGGAACGAGGTAGATGAAGAGGTCTGGAAAGGCCCGCCATAGGAGGTAACAGCCCTGTAGTCAAAACTTCGTTCTCTCCTGAGTGGATCCTGAGTACGGCGGAACACGTGAAATTCCGTCGGAATCCGGGAGGACCATCTCCCAAGGCTAAATACTCCCTAGTGACCGATAGTGAACCAGTACCGTGAGGGAAAGGTGAAAAGCACCCCGGAAGGGGAGTGAAAGAGATCCTGAAACCGTGTGCCTACAAGTAGTCAGAGCCCGTTAACGGGTGATGGCGTGCCTTTTGTAGAATGAACCGGCGAGTTACGATCCCGTGCAAGGTTAAGCAGAAGATGCGGAGCCGCAGCGAAAGCGAGTCTGAATAGGGCGCATGAGTACGTGGTCGTAGACCCGAAACCAGGTGATCTACCCATGTCCAGGGTGAAGTTCAGGTAACACTGAATGGAGGCCCGAACCCACGCACGTTGAAAAGTGCGGGGATGAGGTGTGGGTAGGGGTGAAATGCCAATCGAACCTGGAGATAGCTGGTTCTCTCCGAAATAGCTTTAGGGCTAGCCTCAAGGTAAGAGTCTTGGAGGTAGAGCACTGATTGGACTAGGGGCCCCTACCGGGTTACCGAATTCAGTCAAACTCCGAATGCCAATGACTTATCCTTGGGAGTCAGACTGCGAGTGATAAGATCCGTAGTCGAAAGGGAAACAGCCCAGACCGCCAGCTAAGGTCCCAAAGTATACGTTAAGTGGAAAAGGATGTGGAGTTGCTTAGACAACCAGGATGTTGGCTTAGAAGCAGCCACCATTTAAAGAGTGCGTAATAGCTCACTGGTCGAGTGACTCTGCGCCGAAAATGTACCGGGGCTAAACGTATCACCGAAGCTGCGGACTGTTCTTCGAACAGTGGTAGGAGAGCGTTCTAAGGGCTGTGAAGCCAGACCGGAAGGACTGGTGGAGCGCTTAGAAGTGAGAATGCCGGTATGAGTAGCGAAAGAGGGGTGAGAATCCCCTCCACCGAATGCCTAAGGTTTCCTGAGGAAGGCTCGTCCGCTCAGGGTTAGTCGGGACCTAAGCCGAGGCCGAAAGGCGTAGGCGATGGACAACAGGTTGATATTCCTGTACCACCTCCTCACCATTTGAGCAATGGGGGGACGCAGGAGGATAGGGTAAGCGCGGTATTGGATATCCGCGTCCAAGCAGTTAGGCTGGGAAATAGGCAAATCCGTTTCCCATAAGGCTGAGCTGTGATGGCGAGCGAAATATAGTAGCGAAGTTCCTGATTCCACACTGCCAAGAAAAGCCTCTAGCGAGGTGAGAGGTGCCCGTACCGCAAACCGACACAGGTAGGCGAGGAGAGAATCCTAAGGTGATCGAGAGAACTCTCGTTAAGGAACTCGGCAAAATGACCCCGTAACTTCGGGAGAAGGGGTGCTCTGTTAGGGTGCAAGCCCGAGAGAGCCGCAGTGAATAGGCCCAGGCGACTGTTTAGCAAAAACACAGGTCTCTGCGAAGCCGTAAGGCGAAGTATAGGGGCTGACGCCTGCCCGGTGCTGGAAGGTTAAGAGGAGCGCTTAGCGTAAGCGAAGGTGCGAATTGAAGCCCCAGTAAACGGCGGCCGTAACTATAACGGTCCTAAGGTAGCGAAATTCCTTGTCGGGTAAGTTCCGACCCGCACGAAAGGCGCAACGATCTGGGCACTGTCTCAACGAGAGACTCGGTGAAATTATAGTACCTGTGAAGATGCAGGTTACCCGCGACAGGACGGAAAGACCCCGTGGAGCTTTACTGCAGCCTGATATTGAATGTTGGTACAGCTTGTACAGGATAGGTAGGAGCCTTGGAAACCGGAGCGCCAGCTTCGGTGGAGGCATCGGTGGGATACTACCCTGGCTGTATTGACCTTCTAACCCGCCGCCCTTATCGGGCGGGGAGACAGTGTCAGGTGGGCAGTTTGACTGGGGCGGTCGCCTCCTAAAAGGTAACGGAGGCGCCCAAAGGTTCCCTCAGAATGGTTGGAAATCATTCGCAGAGTGTAAAGGCACAAGGGAGCTTGACTGCGAGACCTACAAGTCGAGCAGGGACGAAAGTCGGGCTTAGTGATCCGGTGGTTCCGCATGGAAGGGCCATCGCTCAACGGATAAAAGCTACCCC
Organism: Bacillus sp. FSL M8-0025; assembly: GCF_037975475.1. Classification (NCBI taxonomy): domain Bacteria; kingdom Bacillati; phylum Bacillota; class Bacilli; order Caryophanales; family Bacillaceae; genus Bacillus; species Bacillus sp. FSL M8-0025. The sequence goes on from NZ_CP150258.1 coordinate 13,711, forward strand.
GGGGATAACAGGCTTATCTCCCCCAAGAGTCCACATCGACGGGGAGGTTTGGCACCTCGATGTCGGCTCATCGCATCCTGGGGCTGTAGTCGGTCCCAAGGGTTGGGCTGTTCGCCCATTAAAGCGGTACGCGAGCTGGGTTCAGAACGTCGTGAGACAGTTCGGTCCCTATCCGTCGCGGGCGCAGGAAATTTGAGAGGAGCTGTCCTTAGTACGAGAGGACCGGGATGGACGCACCGCTGGTGTACCAGTTGTTCTGCCAAGGGCATCGCTGGGTAGCTATGTGCGGACGGGATAAGTGCTGAAAGCATCTAAGCATGAAGCCCCCCTCAAGATGAGATTTCCCATTCCGCAAGGAAGTAAGATCCCTGAAAGATGATCAGGTTGATAGGTCTGAGGTGGAAGTGTGGCGACACATGGAGCTGACAGATACTAATCGATCGAGGACTTAACCATATTTTTGAATGATGTCACACCTGTTATCTAGTTTTGAGAGAACACTCTCAATTTGTTTGGTGGCGATAGCGAAGAGGTCACACCCGTTCCCATACCGAACACGGAAGTTAAGCTCTTCAGCGCCGATGGTAGTCGGGGGTTTCCCCCTGTGAGAGTAGGACGCCGCCAAGCAAGCTTAAACCCAGCTCATTGAGCTGGGTTTTTTGTTTGTTAAAAATGAAGAAGAAACTGTGAAGCGTATTTAGGGAATTTATTTTCTGATACTAATAAAAACTGCTGAATTAACACGTAGTCATCACTTATATGCTGTGTTAATAACTCATACCACCATTCTGTTTCATACCTTGCAATCATCCCAACGTTGTACAAAATCAAATAATGAATTGTCATTTCGGGAAGCCTCAGAAATTGCTCCCTTTGAGAAGGGATATAATATTGGTTCTTTTCCATGTCAAACAATAAGCTGGTCGATGTCCATGGCTCCTTGTCTTGTGGTGAAATTTCGAACAGCAGCCCGTGTTCATTTTTTTTTGTAAAAGACCATTGATAATGATGGGACATGTATTCAGCAAACCTTGAATCAGACATTTTGTAATTGATTACTACTTCCTCCGGTACAAAAATTTCGTTCTTATCCTTCTCAACTTTTGTCATAAATCTTTCTTTCTGCTGAAAGTAGAAAATATCGCTAAGTTCTGGAATGGCCATTAATAATTTTTTCATGGTATACCGTTCATCTACTATATCCGATTGTCCGAATAAATGTTTCATAAAATGTACGCATAGGCCATTCCGTTGTATTTTCACTTCATCGTCGCTAAAACAATAATTTTGTTTCTTTCGTTTTCTTGTTGTTACGCCATGTGCCAGTACTGATGTATGGCTTGGATAATGAGGATCACGTGTAATTAAGCATGCTTTGATAAGCTGTGCCATTCCATAAAATAAAAGAATCGGTTTGATTTCTAAGGGAGAATATGCGGCTTGTTTATAAAACGATTCGGCATGCTTTAAGAAATAAATAAACCGTTCACTGTTTTTAAAAGAGTTTTTTTTCGCATCGTTAATACCGTTTAAGATATAAACCTTTTCTAGAAATTTCTGGGTTGATTCAACGGAGTAAAATAGCGCTAAGTCTTTCCACTCATGATATGTCATGTATATTTCTTAATCCTTTCCGTTATCTAAATATTTCAACTCTTTCCCGCTTCCTTGACATGCTCTTGGCTAGTTGATAATCTACATATAATATTTTGCCGAAAAGAGGGGGATTTACTAATGTGGGAAAGTAAATTTTCAAAAGAAGGCTTAACGTTCGACGATGTGCTGCTTGTACCAGCAAAGTCTGAGGTACTTCCGCGTGATGTGGATTTATCTGTAGAACTTACAAAAACGTTAAAGCTAAATATTCCTGTCATCAGCGCAGGTATGGACACTGTAACAGAATCAGCAATGGCAATTGCAATGGCAAGACAGGGCGGCTTGGGCATCATTCACAAAAATATGTCCATTGAACAGCAGGCTGAACAAGTTGATAAAGTAAAGCGTTCTGAGCGCGGCGTTATCACAAATCCCTTCTTTTTAACTCCTGATCACCAAGTATTTGATGCGGAGCATTTGATGGGGAAATACAGAATTTCCGGTGTTCCGATTGTAAATAACGAAGAAGACCAGAAGCTTGTTGGAATTATAACAAACCGTGACCTTCGTTTTATTTCTGACTACTCAATGAAAATCAGCGACGTCATGACGAAAGAAGAGCTAGTTACTGCATCTGTAGGAACTACTCTGGATGAAGCTGAAAAGATTTTGCAGAAACATAAAATTGAAAAGCTTCCTCTCGTAGATGACCAGAATAAATTAAAAGGTCTTATCACAATTAAAGACATTGAAAAAGTCATTGAGTTCCCGAACTCATCTAAAGACATTCACGGCCGCCTGATCGTTGGCGCGGCAGTTGGTGTAACTGGCGATACAATGACTCGCGTCAAAAAGCTTGTTGAAGCCAATGTTGATGTGATTGTTATCGATACAGCTCACGGACACTCTCAAGGCGTTTTAAACACAGTCACAAAAATCCGTGAAACGTATCCCGAATTAAACATTATTGCTGGAAACGTGGCAACAGCTGAAGCGACAAGAGCGCTTATCGAAGCTGGAGCAGACGTTGTCAAAGTTGGAATAGGGCCTGGTTCAATTTGTACTACACGTGTTGTAGCCGGCGTGGGTGTTCCGCAAATTACAGCAATTTATGATTGTGCGACTGAAGCAAGAAAACACGGCAAAACAATCATCGCCGACGGTGGGATTAAATTCTCTGGCGATATCACTAAAGCATTGGCAGCCGGCGGACATGCTGTTATGCTCGGAAGCTTGCTTGCAGGCACATCAGAAAGCCCTGGTGAAACTGAAATCTACCAAGGCAGAAGATTTAAGGTATACCGCGGCATGGGATCAGTTGCTGCAATGGAAAAAGGAAGTAAAGACCGTTACTTCCAAGAAGAAAACAAAAAATTTGTTCCTGAAGGAATTGAAGGACGCACACCTTACAAAGGACCAGTTGAAGAAACCGTTTATCAGCTAGTCGGAGGCCTTCGTTCTGGTATGGGGTATTGCGGGTCCAAAGATCTGCGTGCGCTAAGAGAAGAAGCTCAGTTCATTCGCATGACAGGCGCAGGACTTCGCGAAAGCCATCCGCATGACGTACAGATTACAAAAGAATCACCTAACTATACAATTTCATAATAAATTGTTACAAATTAAAAACATTTGACAGGGTCTCTGACTCTGTCTATTTTTTTTATACTGATTATGATAAAATTTATACTGTTGTGCATTGAAAATGTCCTTAACGGCTTAATTATAGATGAAGAAAATGAAATACGGAGGTCGTACGATTGAACATCAAGAAATGTAAACAGCTACTGATGTCATTGGTTGTGTTAACTCTAGCTGTCACGTGTCTGGCTCCAATGTCAAAAGCAAAAGCAGCCAGCGATCCAATTGATATCAATGCATCTGCTGCTATTATGATCGAAGCTTCTTCAGGTAAAATTCTTTACAGTAAAAATGCAGATAAGAGACTGCCAATTGCGAGTATGACAAAAATGATGACAGAGTATCTGTTATTGGAAGCAATTGATCAAGGTAAAGTGAAATGGGACCAAACCTATACGCCTGATGACTATGTGTATGAAATTTCCCAAGATAACAGCTTATCAAACGTTCCTCTTCGGAAAGACGGGAAATACACAGTAAAAGAATTATATCAAGCTACAGCAATTTATTCTGCAAATGCTGCTGCTATTGCGATTGCAGAAATCGTTGCCGGTTCTGAAACTAAGTTTGTTGAAAAAATGAATGCAAAAGCAAAAGAACTAGGCTTAACAGATTACAAATTTGTTAACGCAACAGGTCTTGAAAACAAAGATCTTCACGGGCATCAGCCTGAGGGGACAAGCGTAAATGAAGAAAGTGAAGTTTCTGCAAAGGATATGGCGATTCTTGCGGATCACTTGATTACTGATTACCCTGAGATACTGGAGACTTCCAGTATCGCCAAAACGAAATTCAGAGAAGGCACCGATGATGAAATGGACATGCCGAACTGGAATTTTATGCTGAAGGGGCTTGTCAGCGAGTATAAAAAAGCGACTGTAGACGGACTGAAAACAGGTTCTACTGACTCTGCGGGTTCATGCTTTACAGGAACAGCTGAACGTAACGGTATGCGTGTCATCACTGTTGTATTAAACGCAAAGGGCAACCTTCATACAGGCCGTTTCGATGAAACGAAAAAAATGTTTGATTATGCTTTCGACAATTTCTCCATGAAAGAAATTTATGCTGAAGGCGATCAAGTAAAAGGCCATAAAACAATTTCAGTTGATAAGGGTAAAGAGAAAGAAGTAGGCATTGTGACAAACAAGGCGTTCTCTCTTCCTGTCAAAAATGGTGAAGAAAAGAATTACAAAGCGAAGGTCACACTGAATAAAGACAACTTAACTGCTCCTGTGAAAAAAGGAACCAAGGTTGGGAAGCTGACTGCGGAATACACAGGTGATGAAAAGGATTACGGATTCCTTAACAGCGATCTGGCTGGCGTAGACCTTGTTACAAAAGAAAATGTAGAAAAAGCAAACTGGTTTGTTTTGACAATGCGCAGTATCGGCGGATTTTTTGCCGGAATTTGGGGAAGCATTGTTGATACGGTAACCGGCTGGTTTTAATCAATTGAAAGAGCTCTGATGGATGTTAGGGCTCTTTCGCGTAATATACTGAAAAAACCCAATTTTTAATAAAAAATGATTTTCAAAGCGCTAAAAACCGAATAAAATAGTATATATCCATATGAATTATTGGATTTCTAAGATACAATAAGAATTAGAAATCATATAACTATACCTTGATTAGGGGGACCAAGAAATGGCTCAAACAGGTACTGAACGTGTAAAACGCGGAATGGCAGAAATGCAAAAAGGCGGCGTCATCATGGACGTCATCAATGCGGAACAAGCGAAAATCGCTGAAGAAGCTGGAGCTGTCGCTGTAATGGCGCTAGAACGTGTGCCAGCAGATATTCGCGCGGCTGGAGGAGTTGCCCGTATGGCTGACCCTACAATCGTGGAAGAAGTAATGAATGCAGTATCTATCCCGGTAATGGCAAAAGCGCGTATCGGACATATTGTTGAAGCGCGTGTGCTTGAAGCTATGGGTGTTGACTATATTGATGAAAGTGAAGTTCTGACGCCGGCTGACGAAGAATTTCATTTAAATAAAAATGAATATACAGTTCCTTTTGTCTGTGGCTGCCGTGATCTTGGTGAAGCAACACGCCGTATTGCGGAAGGTGCTTCTATGCTTCGCACAAAAGGTGAGCCTGGAACAGGTAATATTGTTGAGGCTGTTCGCCATATGCGCAAAGTTAACGCTCAAGTGCGCAAAGTAGTTGCGATGAGTGAGGATGAGCTAATGACAGAAGCGAAAAACCTAGGTGCTCCTTACGAGCTTCTTCTTCAAATTAAAAAAGACGGCAAGCTTCCTGTCGTTAACTTTGCCGCTGGCGGCGTAGCAACTCCAGCTGATGCTGCTCTCATGATGCAGCTCGGTGCTGACGGAGTATTTGTTGGTTCTGGTATTTTCAAATCAGACAACCCTGCTAAATTTGCGAAAGCAATTGTGGAAGCAACAACTCACTTTACTGATTACAAATTGATCGCTGAGCTATCAAAAGAGCTTGGTACTGCAATGAAAGGGATTGAAATCTCAAACTTACTTCCAGAACAGCGTATGCAAGAACGCGGCTGGTAAGAACATAGGAGCGCTGCTGACATGTTAACAATAGGTGTACTAGGACTTCAAGGAGCAGTTAGAGAGCACATCCATGCGATTGAAGCATGCGGCGCGGCTGGTCTTGTCGTAAAACGTCCGGAGCAGCTGAACGAAGTTGACGGGTTGATTTTGCCGGGCGGTGAGAGCACGACGATGCGCCGTTTGATCGATACGTATCAATTCATGGAGCCGCTTCGTGAATTCGCTGCTCAGGGCAAACCGATGTTTGGAACATGTGCCGGATTAATTATATTAGCAAAAGAAATTGCCGGTTCAGATAATCCTCATTTAGGTCTTCTGAATGTGGTTGTAGAACGTAATTCATTTGGCCGGCAGGTTGACAGCTTTGAAGCTGATTTAACAATTAAAGGCTTGGACGAGCCTTTTACAGGGGTATTCATCCGTGCTCCGCATATTTTAGAAGCTGGTGAAAATGTTGAAGTTCTATCGGAGCATAATGGTCGTATTGTAGCCGCGAAACAGGGGCAATTCCTTGGCTGCTCATTCCATCCGGAGCTGACAGAAGATCACCGAGTAACACAGCTGTTTGTTGAAATGGTTAAGGAATACAAGCAAAAGGCACTTGTATAAAACAGTTGAAAGCTGTGGAAACTTATAGTACATTATAAGCACAAATAAAGATCGAAAAGCGTTGATAGGAACTAGTAGGGAGCCTCTCTTTCTAAGAGAGCCGATGGTTGGTGCGAATCGGTGAAAGATGCTGTCTGAATCCATCCTTGAGCGAAATGCTGAAACAAGTAGGCATTTACGGGATAACCGTTATGTTTGAAAGTGGAAAACGAGTCTTTGATTTGTTTTCAATCAGGGTGGCAACGCGAGAGCTCTCGTCCCTTTATGGGGATGAGGGCTCTTTTTATTTTCGACAAATCAATAAAAAAAGGAGTGTTTCGCATGCTTGATACGAAAATGCTGAGAGCAAATTTTCAAGAAATTAAAGCAAAGCTTGTACACAAAGGCGAAGACTTAACTGATTTTGATAAGTTTGAGGCGCTGGATGATAGACGAAGAGAGCTCATCGGCAAGGTTGAAGAGTTAAAAGGAAAACGAAATGAAGTTTCTCAGCAGGTCGCTGTGCTGAAGCGTGAGAAAAAAGACGCGGATCACATTATTAAAGAAATGCGTGAAGTCGGCGAGGAAATTAAAAAGCTTGATGAAGAATTGCGAACAGTGGAAGCTGAGCTTGATACAATCCTTCTCTCAATCCCGAATATTCCGCATGAGTCTGTACCTGTCGGTGAAACAGAAGACGACAACGTAGAAGTGCGTAAATGGGGTGAAAAGCCTTCATTTGCTTATGAGCCGAAGCCGCACTGGGATATTGCGGATGAGCTGGGTATTCTGGATTTTGAACGTGCTGCCAAAGTAACAGGAAGCCGTTTCGTGTTCTATAAAGGCTTAGGTGCTCGTCTGGAGCGTGCGCTTTATAACTTTATGCTTGATCTGCATGTGGATGAGTATAACTACACTGAAGTGATCCCGCCATATATGGTAAACCGCGCAAGCATGACGGGAACAGGACAGCTTCCTAAATTTGAAGAGGATGCATTTAAAATCAGAGAAGAAGATTATTTCTTAATTCCAACGGCGGAAGTGCCGATTACAAACATGCATCGCGATGAAATCCTTTCAGGTGACAGCCTGCCGATCAACTATGCGGCATTCAGTGCTTGCTTCCGTTCTGAAGCTGGTTCAGCAGGACGTGACACACGCGGATTAATTCGTCAGCACCAATTTAATAAAGTTGAGCTTGTAAAGTTTGTGAAGCCTGAAGATTCTTATGAAGAATTAGAGAAGCTTACAAACCAAGCAGAACGGGTTCTTCAGCTGCTTGAGCTTCCATACCGTGTCATGAGCATGTGTACGGGTGACTTAGGCTTTACGGCTGCGAAAAAATACGATATCGAAGTTTGGATTCCAAGCCAAGACACATATCGAGAAATCTCTTCTTGCAGCAACTTCGAAGCGTTCCAGGCGAGACGTGCGAATATTCGTTTCAGACGTGAAGCGAAAGGCAAGCCTGAGCATGTACACACACTGAACGGTTCAGGACTGGCGGTTGGAAGAACAGTTGCCGCAATCTTAGAAAATTATCAGCAGGAAGACGGAAGCGTTGTGATTCCGAAAGTGCTTCGTCCTTATATGGGGAATAGAGAAGTAATAAAACCGTAAATTATGGAAAGGCGTGCCTGACAAGGTGCGCCTTTTTGCTTATGTAAACATGGCATTTTTATAAAAACAAAAAAAGTTTTTAAAAATGCTTGACCACACGAGAACATACGTGATATAGTAAGTCTTGTCGATACGGAGGAATACCCAAGTCCGGCTGAAGGGATCGGTCTTGAAAACCGACAGGGGTGTCAAAGCCCGCGGGGGTTCGAATCCCTCTTCCTCCGCCATATTGATTTTAATTCTAATGAAACACAAGCATATATTGGAGATTGTTTTGTCCGTTGCATTCGGTGCGGCGGATTTTTTATTTTAAAGAAAAAGTGAATCTCGACTGAGATTCACTTTTTTTGATTATCATGAATAACTGAAGCAATTTGATCTACAATATTTTCAATCGAGTTTTCGTCGTTCAGAAGATCATAATCTTCAATGCGAAGTTTTAAAACAGGGCAGGCATTAAAACCGCTTATCCAGTTCTCGTAGCGTGTATGCATTTCTTCCCAATAAGACCTGCTTGTCTGAAGCTCCATCTCACGGCCGCGTTGTTCAATCCGGTTTAAAATGTTCTCCAGATCTCCTTCTAAATAGATCAACACATCTGGGTGTGGGAAATACGGTGTCATTACCATTGCTTCGAAAAGGCTTGTGTAAGTCTTATAATCAACCTTTGACATTGTCCCTTTATCAGCATGCATTTTTGCGAAAATTCCTGTATCTTCATAAATCGAACGATCCTGTACAAAACCTCCACCGGCTTCAAAAATTGTTTTCTGTTCTTTGAAGCGTTCAGCTAAGAAGTAAATTTGAAGGTGAAAGCTCCAACGTTCAAAATCATGATAGAACTTTTCCAAATATGGATTATGATCGACTTCCTCCAAAGATGTTTTAAATCCAAGCCGTTTAGCTAAAGTTTTTGTTAAAGTCGATTTTCCGACACCTACTGTTCCTGCTACTGTAATAATTGAATTGTTAGGGATATGATGTTCCTTCATACGATAAGCTCCTTTACATGGGCGGCAATGCGTTCAAAGTCGCTCTTATTCAAAACGAAATCCTTTGAATCACCATCTACGGTTAACACTGTAAGTTCAGGGTCTGCTTCCTGCAGCTGCTTGATGGCGATTTCATAATCTGAAATCAGCTGCTCTAAATAGCTAGTTTCAATTTTTTTCTCAAAGGGGCGCCCGCGTTTTTCAATGCGGTGTAGCAATGTAGGCAGACTGGCCTTTATGTAAATGATGAAATTCGGCTTTGGCAGATCATCCGTTAGCAGGTGATAGATCTTTTTGTATTTTTCCAGCTGATGTGGAGACAAGGTGCGTTCCGCAAAAATCACATTTTTATAAATATGATAATCAGCTATTACAGGCTGTCCCTTTTTTAAAAAGTGATCACTGGTGTCTTCAAGCTGTTTGTATCTGTGACAAAGAAAAAACATCTCGAGCTGGAAGCTCCATTCCTCTATATTGTCATAAAACTTATCAAGGTACGGGTTATCCTCTACAATCTCATTGATCATAGGGAATCCGAACTCTTGTGAGAGCATCGTTGCGAGGGTTGTTTTTCCTGCCCCGATAGGACCTTCTATTGCAATAAAAGGGGCTGTATTCATCGGAATCCTCCTTATATCTGAAAAACGTGCGTCAGTTACCGACCTTCATATTGTATCACAACCCTTGGGTGCCCCCATGAAAAAAAGACGTTTCCAATTTATCGAAACGTCAATTTGACAACATTAAATTGATCAGACAGCAGCAGCCAGTTTTGCGGGAAGGAAAGACCCAGCTTCCAATAGCTGATGCCTCTTAAATTCAGTTCTTTAATCAGATTGAATTTTGCTTGGATTGAGCGGGCATCTTCGAACCATACCTCATGCCTTCTGTTTTGTGCATCAGTATAGCGGAAGAAAGGAGCTTGAGCGGTTTGGTCATACTGAATGGAAGCATTGTTCTGATCAGCTATGACAATGGCTTGCTGAGGGCTTACTGCTCTTGCCGGAGTTCCCCCTGCTTTATATGGCAGCGTCCAGTCATATCCATATAAATTCTGGCCCATGACGATTTTATTCGCAGGCATTTCAGTCAAAGCATATTCTATGACATCGCGGACAGGGCCAATTGGAGAAACCGCTTGAGGCGGCCCGCCGCTATAGCCCCATTCATATGTCATGAGAACAACAAAGTCGACAATTTGGCCATGTGCCCTGTAATCATGAGCTTCATACCATCTGCCCTGCTGTGTTGCACTTGTTTTAGGAGCAAGAGCCGTAGAAATTTCTAAGCCCTCTCGATGAAAAAGATCCCTTGCTTCGCGGAGAAATTGATTATAGGCCTCTCTATCCTGGGGCCGCAAATATTCAAAGTCGAAATGAATGTCACGGAAGCCATATCTCTTGGCATTCTCCACTATTTCATTTAGAAGCCTTCTTTTTACAGTTTCGTCGTTCAAAAGGATCCGGCCAAGTTCATCACTAAATGCCTGGTTTTCTAGGTTCGTTATAATCATCATCAATGTTGTATTTTGACTTTCTGTAATGCTCCTTAAATTCGTTAAAGGCGGTGCGACTAAGGTTCCGTTCCGCTGTGCCTGGAAGCTGAATGCGCCAAGGTACGTTAAGTAGGGCGACGCTTCTCTGGCCGCCTGCTGGAGATTTTCGCTGACTTGATTTCCTCGGGGCTCCAAATAAGCATTTGATTCGATGTCTCGTTTAGGAGCTGGAGGGATGTATAAACGGAAACCAATCTGAAGCACGGTATTTAACTGGATGCGGTTAACCCTTGCGAGCTCAGCTGCTGTTGTATTGAACTGCCGGGCGATGGATGTCAGGGTATCACCTCGCTTCACATCATAGAACTGGCCGGCTATTGGAATGACAATGGTTTGTCCGACAACAAGGCTGTCGGGATTCGGTATTTCATTCGTTTCAGTGATCTCATTTGCGGTTGTTCTGTATTGTGAAGCGATAGCAGAAAGAGTGTCGCCTTGTTTTACCACATAAATTTGAATGAAAAACGCCTCCTTTCATATCGCTATCAATGTATGAAAGAAAAGCGCTGATCATGTTTATTTTTCTGTAATTTGTTCTTCCGTCGTAATTTCTGCGAAAAGAACATTCTCCATCATAGTTAAGGCGAATTCGTTATCTTCGTCACTGTTTGACGCGATACAGTCCTTAGGAATCGTGATGCTGTATTCCCTCATATAAGCGTCATTAGCGGTAAACAGCACACATATATTGCCGGCTATACCTGTTAAGATAATATGTCTCACCTGCAACTCAGTAAGAAGGGTGTGAAGTGCAGTTTCGTAGAAAGCGGAATGTTTTGGTTTGATTAAAAAATAATCAGCATCTTCCGGGGCTATCTTAGTGATGATATCCTTGCTTCTTTCATTTGTGCATTCTTGCTGAATGTTTTTAATGTCAGCTTGCCAAAGTCCATAATGATCATTGATGTAAATAATCGGCCATTCATTTTGTCTCGCGTGCTCCTTTAATGATAAAATATGAGGAACGATTTTTTCTGTTTTTTTAGCGAGGGTTTCTCCCATATCGAATTCAAAATTATTGATCATGTCTACAATGAGAAGGGCTGTATCTGCTTTGGACAATCGACAGTCTCCTTTCCGTTTCAGTTATAGTTAATATGTAGCCTTTTTAGGCAATGAAAAAACTTTGAAAAGAGAGCTTATCCTTATGACACAAGATGAACTTTATATGAAAGAAGCAATTAAAGAAGCGAAAAAGGCTGAAGAGAAAGGTGAAGTGCCAATAGGTGCGGTGCTTGTCGTTAATGATGAAATTATAGCGCGTGCACATAATTTAAGAGAGACTGAGCAACGATCTATTGCCCATGCAGAAATGCTTGTGATTGATGAAGCGTGTAAGGCACTGGGAACATGGCGGCTGGAAGGTGCGACTCTTTATGTGACGCTTGAGCCTTGTCCAATGTGTGCTGGTGCAGTCGTACTTTCTCGAGTGGAAAAAGTGGTTTTTGGCGCATTTGATCCGAAAGGCGGCTGTTCAGGCACGCTAATGAACCTTCTTCAGGAGGAACGCTTTAATCATCAGGCTGAAGTGGTGAGCGGTGTACTTGAGAAAGAATGCGGCGGAATGCTCAGTGCGTTTTTCAGAGAACTAAGAAAAAAGAAGAAAGCCGCCAGGAAAAACTTGTCTGAATAGTACGGTTGCAATTTTTAGGGGAAACAGATATACTTAAGTGTGCATCGTAATAGATGCAACATAAAATTTGATATTTATTTTGCCGTGCTAAGCGGGGAGGTAGCGGTGCCCTGTACCTGCAATCCGCTCTAGCAGGGCCGAATCCCTTCTCGAGGTTCGTTTACTTTAAGGCCTGCCTTAAGTAAGTGGTGTTGACGTTTGGGTCCTGCGCAATGGGAATTCATGAACCATGTCAGGTCCGGAAGGAAGCAGCATTAAGTGAAACCTCTCATGTGCCGCAGGGTTGCCTGGGCCGAGCTAACTGCTTAAGTAACGCTTAGGGTAGCGAATCGACAGAAGGTGCACGGTAAATCAATCATCAAATTTTCAGACTCACCTAATATTAGGTGAGTTTTTTGTTATGTAAAAAGAGCTTTTGGAATCGAAACAAGGTTCATGTATAATGGGAATGATGAATAACGGAGGAGGGCAAACCCGTGAGTTACCAAGCTTTATATCGAGTATTCAGGCCTCAGCGCTTTGAAGATGTGGTCGGACAAGAACACATTACAAAAACGCTGCAAAATGCCCTTTTGCAAAAAAAGTTTTCTCACGCTTATCTGTTTTCCGGGCCTAGAGGAACCGGAAAAACCAGTGCAGCCAAAATATTTGCTAAGGCTGTCAACTGTGAACATGCTCCTGTTGATGAGCCATGCAACGAATGTGCGGCCTGTAAAGGGATAACAAACGGGTCAATATCCGATGTCATAGAAATTGACGCCGCTTCTAATAACGGTGTTGATGAGATTCGTGACATTCGCGATAAAGTGAAGTTTGCCCCATCGGCCGTCACATATAAGGTATATATCATAGATGAGGTGCATATGCTTTCTATCGGCGCTTTTAATGCATTACTAAAAACATTAGAAGAGCCGCCTGAGCATTGTATTTTCATATTAGCAACAACTGAACCGCACAAAATTCCTTTAACCATTATCTCTAGATGTCAGCGTTTTGACTTTAAACGAATTACCTCCCAAGCGATTGTAGGCCGCATGAATAAAATTGTTGATGCTGAACAGCTGCAAGTGGAGGAAGGATCGCTGGAAATCATCGCGAGTGCTGCAGACGGAGGGATGAGGGATGCCCTGAGCCTTCTTGATCAGGCCATATCATTCAGCGGCGATATCCTGAAAGTCGAAGATGCGCTTTTAATTACGGGTGCTGTTTCTCAATTATATATCGGGAAGCTTGCACAATCCCTGCATGATAAAAACGTTTCTGACGCACTGGAAACATTAAATGAATTGCTTCAGCAAGGAAAAGATCCAGCTAAGCTGATAGAAGATATGATTTTCTATTTCAGGGACATGCTGCTGTACAAAACAGCCCCTGGCTTAGAGGGAGTGCTTGAGAAAGTAAAAGTCGATGAAACGTTCCGGGAACTAAGTGAACAAATTCCGGCTCAGGCCCTATATGAAATGATTGATATTCTGAACAAGAGCCATCAGGAAATGAAATGGACAAATCATCCGCGTATCTTTTTCGAAGTGGCCGTTGTGAAGATTTGCCAAACCTCACATCAATCTGCTGCTGATCTCCCGGAAGTGGATATGCTGATGAAAAAAATCCAGCAGCTCGAACAGGAAGTAGAGCGGCTCAAAACAACGGGCATAAAAGCAGCTGCGGAAAGCCCGAAAAAAGAAGCGCCGCGTGTGCCAAAGGGCGGGAAATCCAATTACAAAGCGCCAGTAGGCAGAATTCATGAGATTTTGAAGGAAGCCACAAGACCGGATCTTGATCTGCTCAGAAACAGTTGGGGCAAGCTTCTTGCTCATCTCAAACAGCAAAACAAAGTATCACATGCCGCTTTGCTGAATGACAGTGAACCTGTGGCTGCCGGATCGGCGGCATTTGTTCTGAAATTCAAATATGAAATTCATTGTAAAATGGTCGCTGAGGATAACAACGGAGTCCGGACTAATCTTGAGCAGATTTTAGAATCGATGCTCGGAAAAAGAATGGATTTGATTGGCGTTCCAGAAGCACAATGGGGTAAAATAAGAGAAGAATTTTTAGAAGATCATCAGCAGGAAAATGAAGGATCAAATGAACCGGCTGAAGAAGACCCGCTTATTGCCGAAGCGAAAAAGCTTGTTGGAGCGGATTTAATTGAAATAAAAGACTAACAAAATGAAAGAGAGTGAATGCTATGCGTGGCGGAATGGGTAATATGCAAAAAATGATGAAACAAATGCAAAAAATGCAAAAGGACATGGCGAAGGCTCAAGAAGAGCTTGCAGAAAAGGTTGTTGAAGGAACTGCAGGCGGCGGTATGGTAACAGTAAAAGCAAACGGCCAAAAAGAAATCCTGGATGTTATCATCAAAGAAGAAGTCGTTGATCCTGAAGATATTGATATGCTTCAAGATTTAGTGCTTGCTGCAACGAATGAAGCTTTGAAAAAAGTTGACGAAATCACAAACGAAACAATGGGTCAATTTACAAAGGGAATGAACATGCCAGGTTTATTCTAGGGGGATAAAAGAACATGCAATATCCTGAACCAATATCAAAGCTGATTGACAGCTTTATGAAATTGCCAGGGATCGGACCGAAAACAGCGGTTCGTCTGGCTTTTTTTGTTCTAGGTATGAAAGAAGATGTAGTATTAGATTTTGCGAAAGCATTAGTAAATGCGAAACGCAACCTGACATATTGTTCAGTTTGCGGGCATATTACAGATCAGGACCCTTGCTATATATGTGAAGATACGCGCAGGGATAAGTCTGTTATCTGTGTTGTGCAAGACCCTAAGGATGTTATCGCTATGGAGAAAATGAAGGAATACAATGGACAGTATCACGTTCTTCACGGCGCTATTTCTCCAATGGACGGCATCGGACCGGAGGATATTAAAATACCAGAATTGTTAAAACGATTACAGGATGATCAAGTGACAGAAGTGATCCTCGCGACAAACCCTAATATAGAAGGGGAAGCAACGGCGATGTATATATCAAGGCTCCTCAAGCCGTCTGGTATTAAGCTCTCCCGTATTGCCCACGGACTGCCCGTCGGCGGTGATTTGGAATATGCTGATGAGGTCACTCTTTCTAAAGCACTTGAAGGAAGACGTGAATTGTAAGGAGGAAAAAGCGATCCATGGGTTTTCTTCGCAAGAAAACATTAAGAAGAGAGTTTGATGAAAAACTAACCGAGCAGCTTTTTAAACAAAAGGAAGAGTGGAACAGGCAAAAAAAGCTGGTTGAAAAAAGCTTAGAACCGTCTGCTGAAGTGTTATACGAACTGAAAGTAGCTGAAGCGAAGTATTTTTTTTACTTAAGGGAAGCGAAGCAGCGAAATTTAAAAATCAGCCGGTGGAAGTAAGTGGTCTAAACTCCTGGATCTTCTCATAAGCTTGTACTAGAACAAGCGAAGGAGATGAGAAGATTCATGGAGCCTATTTTTATTATTGGGATTATTTTAGGACTGGTTATTCTTCTTTTTTTATCAGGTTCAGCTGCGAAGCCTTTAAAGTGGATTGGCATCACAGCTGTTAAATTTGTGGCAGGTGCTTTGCTGCTGGTTTGTGTAAATATGTTTGGCGGCAGTCTTGGCATTCATGTGCCGATTAATCTGGTTACAACAGCTATCAGCGGAATTTTAGGGATACCCGGAATAGCTGCGTTAGTCGTTATTAAGCAATTTATCATTTAATTGATATTATGTATTGACTTAGACAACCGAAGGTGTTATTCTAGTATACGTCGCTGATGACGAACAGCTTTTTTGAAAAGAAAATGTTAAAAAGTTGTTGACAGTAGCGACGGTAAATGTTATGATAATAAAGTCGCTTAAACGAGCGGTAAACAAAGTTCTTTGAAAACTAAACAAGACAAAACGTACCTGTTAATTCAGTTTTTAAAAATCGCACAGCGATGTGCGTAGTCAGTCAAACTACTTTATCGGAGAGTTTGATCCTGGCTCAGGACGAACGCTGGCGGCGTGCCTAATACATGCAAGTCGAGCGGACAGATGGGAGCTTGCTCCCTGATGTTAGCGGCGGACGGGTGAGTAACACGTGGGTAACCTGCCTGTAAGACTGGGATAACTCCGGGAAACCGGGGCTAATACCGGATGGTTGTTTGAACCGCATGGTTCAAACATAAAAGGTGGCTTCGGCTACCACTTACAGATGGACCCGCGGCGCATTAGCTAGTTGGTGAGGTAATGGCTCACCAAGGCGACGATGCGTAGCCGACCTGAGAGGGTGATCGGCCACACTGGGACTGAGACACGGCCCAGACTCCTACGGGAGGCAGCAGTAGGGAATCTTCCGCAATGGACGAAAGTCTGACGGAGCAACGCCGCGTGAGTGATGAAGGTTTTCGGATCGTAAAGCTCTGTTGTTAGGGAAGAACAAGTACCGTTCGAATAGGGCGGTACCTTGACGGTACCTAACCAGAAAGCCACGGCTAACTACGTGCCAGCAGCCGCGGTAATACGTAGGTGGCAAGCGTTGTCCGGAATTATTGGGCGTAAAGGGCTCGCAGGCGGTTTCTTAAGTCTGATGTGAAAGCCCCCGGCTCAACCGGGGAGGGTCATTGGAAACTGGGGAACTTGAGTGCAGAAGAGGAGAGTGGAATTCCACGTGTAGCGGTGAAATGCGTAGAGATGTGGAGGAACACCAGTGGCGAAGGCGACTCTCTGGTCTGTAACTGACGCTGAGGAGCGAAAGCGTGGGGAGCGAACAGGATTAGATACCCTGGTAGTCCACGCCGTAAACGATGAGTGCTAAGTGTTAGGGGGTTTCCGCCCCTTAGTGCTGCAGCTAACGCATTAAGCACTCCGCCTGGGGAGTACGGTCGCAAGACTGAAACTCAAAGGAATTGACGGGGGCCCGCACAAGCGGTGGAGCATGTGGTTTAATTCGAAGCAACGCGAAGAACCTTACCAGGTCTTGACATCCTCTGACAATCCTAGAGATAGGACGTCCCCTTCGGGGGCAGAGTGACAGGTGGTGCATGGTTGTCGTCAGCTCGTGTCGTGAGATGTTGGGTTAAGTCCCGCAACGAGCGCAACCCTTGATCTTAGTTGCCAGCATTCAGTTGGGCACTCTAAGGTGACTGCCGGTGACAAACCGGAGGAAGGTGGGGATGACGTCAAATCATCATGCCCCTTATGACCTGGGCTACACACGTGCTACAATGGACAGAACAAAGGGCAGCGAAACCGCGAGGTTAAGCCAATCCCACAAATCTGTTCTCAGTTCGGATCGCAGTCTGCAACTCGACTGCGTGAAGCTGGAATCGCTAGTAATCGCGGATCAGCATGCCGCGGTGAATACGTTCCCGGGCCTTGTACACACCGCCCGTCACACCACGAGAGTTTGTAACACCCGAAGTCGGTGAGGTAACCTTTTAGGAGCCAGCCGCCGAAGGTGGGACAGATGATTGGGGTGAAGTCGTAACAAGGTAGCCGTATCGGAAGGTGCGGCTGGATCACCTCCTTTCTAAGGATATTATACGGAATATAAGACCTTGGGTCTTATAAACAGAACGTTCCCTGTCTTGTTTAGTTTTGAAGGAACTTTGTTCCTTGAATAAGTTAAGATGGGCCTGTAGCTCAGCTGGTTAGAGCGCACGCCTGATAAGCGTGAGGTCGGTGGTTCGAGTCCACTCAGGCCCACCATCTTATATAACGGGGCCTTAGCTCAGCTGGGAGAGCGCCTGCTTTGCACGCAGGAGGTCAGCGGTTCGATCCCGCTAGGCTCCACCAACGTGTTCTTTGAAAACTAGATAACAGTAGACATCACATTCAATTAGTAACACAAGATATCACATAGTGATTCTTTTTAACGGTTAAGTTAGAAAGGGCGCACGGTGGATGCCTTGGCACTAGGAGCCGATGAAGGACGGGACGAACACCGATATGCTTCGGGGAGCTGTAAGCAAGCTTTGATCCGGAGATTTCCGAATGGGGAAACCCACCACTCGTAATGGAGTGGTATCCATATCTGAATTCATAGGATATGAGAAGGCAGACCCGGGGAACTGAAACATCTAAGTACCCGGAGGAAGAGAAAGCAAATGCGATTCCCTGAGTAGCGGCGAGCGAAACGGGATCAGCCCAAACCAAGAGGCTTGCCTCTTGGGGTTGTAGGACACTCTGTACGGAGTTACAAAGGAACGAGGTAGATGAAGAGGTCTGGAAAGGCCCGCCATAGGAGGTAACAGCCCTGTAGTCAAAACTTCGTTCTCTCCTGAGTGGATCCTGAGTACGGCGGAACACGTGAAATTCCGTCGGAATCCGGGAGGACCATCTCCCAAGGCTAAATACTCCCTAGTGACCGATAGTGAACCAGTACCGTGAGGGAAAGGTGAAAAGCACCCCGGAAGGGGAGTGAAAGAGATCCTGAAACCGTGTGCCTACAAGTAGTCAGAGCCCGTTAACGGGTGATGGCGTGCCTTTTGTAGAATGAACCGGCGAGTTACGATCCCGTGCAAGGTTAAGCAGAAGATGCGGAGCCGCAGCGAAAGCGAGTCTGAATAGGGCGCATGAGTACGTGGTCGTAGACCCGAAACCAGGTGATCTACCCATGTCCAGGGTGAAGTTCAGGTAACACTGAATGGAGGCCCGAACCCACGCACGT
>NZ_CP150258.1:35000-162500 GCF_037975475.1 Bacillus sp. FSL M8-0025
AACTTAATCATACATGTGTGATTTGTGATCAAGAGAAGAATAGAGGCATTCATCTTTATACGAAATTCATATGCTTAGATTGTGAGAGAAAAGTAATTTCTACATCAACTTCTGATCCTGACTATGCCTTTTACGTAAAAAAACTAAAGAGCATTCATACACCGCCATTATATTCATAGACCTGAAAAGGTCTTTTTTTGTACTCTTAATAATAAAAAGAAGATGAAACTTGTTTAAGGATTGAACGTAGTAGATAATAATATTAAAACTGAGTATAGACACAGGAGTCGATTATCTCATGCAGAGATTTTTTCACTTTTTGATGTGGAGTTTAACTAGCGGTGCGACTTTTGTTTTCATAGGAATATTGAGCTTTTTCGGTTTAAACCAGTCGCTTTTTTTATCTTTTGTTTATGGGCTTGCTTCTGGAGCAGCCGTATATATAGCTGGCATCTGGAATGCAAGACGGTTATTTCTTAAAAAGCATGAATTGACAGGAAGAGAGTATGCTTACATTAAGAAAAACTTAGAGGAAGCAAGGCAGAAAATGATCCGTCTTAGAAAAGCCTTGTTTCAGGCTAAAAGCATTCAAATGTTTAAGCAAAATGCAGAAATGCTAAGGATTGTGAGAAGGATTTATCTCCTCACCAAAAAAGAGCCAAAGCGGTTTTATCAGGCAGAACGATTTTTTTATCAAACTCTCGATTCGGTTGTTGAATTGACAGAGAAGTATGCTTTTCTATCATCTCACCCAAAAAAAAGCAAAGAACTGTCGATGTCGTTAAGTGAGACACGCATCACTCTTACTGAATTGACCAAGCGTTTAGAGGAAGATTTAACTCAAGTAATGGGTGATGACATTGACGAGTTGCACTTTGAATTAGACGCAGCAAAACATTCATTAAAGAAATAAGGGAAGAGGGTAAGAGCGATGAACCGAGACCAAAGCGACCTTCATATAGATGAATTATTGGCAGATCCTTTTGGTGGTAACATAGAGATACCAGGTTCGGAGGCTGTAAAAGCAGAGAAAGAGCAAGTACGGCTTGTTGATGTTCTTCCTGAGGAAAACAAGGAAAAAGCAATTCAGCTTGCTGGACAGATTGATCATAAAAATATGCAAAGCATTGTCTTATACGGTTCACAAGCTCAATCTAAACTGCTGAACTTTTCTCATGATATGATTAATCATGTTCAAAAGAAGGATGTCGGGGAGATTGGCGAAATACTTGGAGAGCTGATGAAAAAGCTGGAGCAAGTAAATCCTGATGATCTCCAATCTAAGAAAAAGGGTTTTTTGGCACGCGTGTTTGGAAGAGTATCAAGTTCTCTTCAAGAGGTGCTGTCTAAATACCAAAAGACCAGTGTGCAGATAGACAGAATCAGTTTGAAGCTGGAGCACTCTAAAAATGCTTTAATCAGTGACAACAAGCTGTTAGAGCACTTATATGAAAAAAATAAAGAATATTTTGCCACGCTGAATGTTTATATTGCTGCAGGAGAACTGAAGCTGGAGGAATTAAAAACAAAAACGATTCCTGAACTGAAGCAACAGGCTGAATCGAGTGATCATAACCAAATGGCCGTTCAAGAGGTGAATGATTTAATTCAATTTGCTGACCGGTTAGATAAAAGGGTGCATGATTTGCTGCTGAGCAGGCAAATTACAATCCAAAGTGCACCGCAAATCAGGCTGATTCAAAATACAAACCAAGCGTTAGCTGAAAAGATTCAGTCATCCATTGTGACAGCTATTCCGTTATGGAAAAATCAAGTTGCCATTGCACTGACGCTTTTAAGGCAGCGCAATGCAGTGGATGCACAGCAGAAAGTATCTGATACAACCAATGAGCTTTTGCTGAAAAATGCGGAGCTTTTAAAAACCAATACAATTGAAACTGCACGGGCAAATGAAAGAGGCCTTGTTGATATAGATACCTTGAAGAAGGTGCAGGAAAGCTTAATAAGCACGCTTGAAGAAACACTGACTATACAAGAAGAAGGACGAATCAAACGCCGTCAGGCAGAAGAAGAGCTCATGATGATGGAAGGCGACCTGAAGCAAAAGCTGATTACAATAAAGGAAAGATAGTTACCAGTAAGTCTGGCTTTAAGTTCTGTCAGAGGCACGATATAATAAGGTGTAAGAAGACACATTCAAAGGATTGTTTTCATGAACACACCTTTATATAAAGCATTAATTCAACATGCGAGAAGAAATTCTCATTCATTTCATGTTCCGGGACATCACAATGGAGATGTCTTTTTTGATGACGCAAAGTCAATATTCGATCCGCTTCTCACCATTGATGTAACTGAACTGGCAGGACTGGATGATCTCCATCATCCTTCTGGGGTGATTAAGGAAGCTCAGGAGCTTGCCAGTCAATTATATGGATCGGTGGAAAGTTTTTTTCTGGTAAATGGTACGACTGTCGGAAACTTAGCGATGATTTTATCTGTTTGTGAACCTGGTGATACAATTCTGGTTCAAAGAAACTGTCATAAATCTGTATTTCATGCTGTTGATTTGTCCGGTGCTGAGCCGGTTTATCTTGCACCTGACGTTGATTCAGCGATGCATGTGCCTACGCATGTTCCGCTTGGAACAATTAAAGAGGCCCTGGAAGCATATCCAGATGCGAAAGGCTTGGTACTTACCAATCCGACATATTACGGACATAGTGCTGATTTGACTGAGATCATTACTGAAGCCCATCATTACGGGATTCCTGTTTTGGTCGATGAAGCGCATGGCGCACATTTTATTTTAGGTGAGCCTTTTCCGGTCTCAGCTTTAAAAATGGGGGCAGATATTGTTGTTCAGTCGGCCCACAAAACGTTGCCTGCCATGACGATGGGTTCTTATTTGCATCTCAACAGCAGCTGCAGGATTAACAGGGATCGGGTGGCAGAGTATTTAAACCGATTACAAAGCAGCAGCCCGTCTTATCCGATTATGGCTTCGTTAGATATTGCCCGCGCTTATGTACAGCATATTATAGAAGAACAAAAGCTTTCTGACATTCTGCAGCGGATACAAACACTTAAACAAACGTTTGATTCACTTACAAATGCTGAAGCTGTTAACCCTGCTAATCCACTGATCATCACGGACCCGCTGAAGCTCACAATTCGTTCAAAACGCGGGCATTCTGGCTATACGCTGCAAAGCATATTAGAGCGTGCCAACATATTCACTGAGCTTGCTGATGAAAATCAAGTTCTGCTCGTTCTCCCATTGGGAGGAAAACGGAGAATAAACGGTGAAACCATTAGAAGCATCGATGAAGAGATTGAGAAAACGCCTCCGGATCAGACGTTTGTTTCTGCAGAATGGGGTGTGCAGCCTGTTACTGTCTTGCCTTATCCAAAAAAGGTCTTACATTCGTTTAAGAAAGAATATGTGAGCTTTGAGGAAGCAGCTGGCCGGCTGAATGCAGAAGATATCATCCCTTATCCTCCGGGTATCCCGATGATTATGGGGGGAGAAAGAATAACAAAAGAAAGTGTGCAAAAGCTCAGCCGCTTGATCAGCATGAAAACGCATGTTCAAGGGAATATGAAAATCAAAGAGAAACAACTACTTGTTTATATAGAAGAGGAGAAATCATGAGCGGTTTATTTATTACATTCGAAGGTCCTGAAGGTGCAGGAAAAACGACTGTTCTGCAGGAGATCAAAAACATACTGACAGCAGAAGGCCTTCAGGTTATGGCAACTCGAGAGCCAGGCGGAATAGATATTGCAGAACAAATTCGAGAGGTTATTCTGAATGAGAACAACACATTAATGGACCCAAAAACAGAAGCTCTCTTATATGCGGCTGCAAGGCGCCAGCATTTAGTTGAAAAAGTAAAACCTGCTTTAGAACAGGGGTTTATCGTTCTTTGCGACAGATTTATAGACAGTTCTCTTGCGTATCAAGGATATGCAAGAGGACTTGGAATTGATGAGGTTCTGTCGATTAATGAATTTGCCATTGGAGATATGATGCCCCATGTAACGGTTTATTTTTCAATTGATCCGGAAGAAGGACTGAAGCGTATTTACGCAAACGGCTCACGGGAGAAAAACAGGCTCGATTTAGAAAAACTGGACTTTCATACAAAAGTACAAGAAGGTTATCAAGAGCTGATGAAGCGATTTCCGGAAAGATTTCATTCAGTTGATGCCGGGCAATCCAAAGGCCTCGTCGTTCAGGATGTTCTAAAGGTGATCGATGAAGCGTTGAAAAAAATTCAATTGTGACCTGTTTCCCAATAGTTGATATAATAATGTAAACGAGATCACGTTGTTTCCAATCTAAAGGAGGCCTTCACAGATGAAATTGATAGTGGCAGTTGTACAAGATCAGGACAGCAACAGACTTTTGAAAACCTTAACGGATCACAACTTCAGAGTTACAAAGCTTGCGACGACAGGAGGATTTCTTAAATCAGGCAATACAACGTTTATGATCGGTGTCGAGGATATACGCGTCAATAAAGCGTTGAGTCTCATTAAAGAAAACGGGCAGAAACGTGATCAGATGATTGCCCCTGTATCTCCAATGGGCGGAAATGCTGATTCTTATGTCCCTTATCCAGTCGAAGTTGAAGTTGGCGGAGCGACAGTATTTGTCCTTCCAGTCGATGAATTTCATCAATTTTAAGGATCTGAAACTGTGAAAATTAATAAAGATATACGTACATTTATAGATAATAAGCAGATTCCCTCTGTGAAAACATCTGAGATCACAGCATCGTTTAAAACATCAATGGAAAACCAAAGCAGCAAAATGAAGCTTGATCAGCTTACCAGGCTGTTATCTGATATAGAAGCATTCGGAAAAAGGCTAACGAAATCTCGGAATTTTAAAGACTTAGCGAGATTTAAAGGACTTGTGAAACGTTTTGTCAAAGAAGCTGTGGACAGCGGCCTTTCACATGAAACATCGAAAAGCTTTGACCTTTACGGGAACAGCAGAACGCTGGGACTTGTGAAAGAAATAGATGACAAATTGATACAGCTTACGGAAGAGATGATGGATCAGGAAAAACCGGCAATTGATTTGCTGGAGCGTATTGGCGAAATAAAAGGTTTATTAATTAACCTTTACACATAGAGAGTGATACAATGGCAATATCCTGGAAGGAAATGAACGAGCTTCAGCCCAGAGTGATGAAGCTTTTATATAATAGTATTGAGAAGGACAGACTATCACACGCTTATTTGTTTGAGGGGAAAAAAGGAACAGGCAAGCTTGATGCCGCGCTGCTTCTTGCAAAAAGCTTCTTTTGTCTGGAGGGTGGCGCGGAGCCTTGTGAGAGCTGCCGAAACTGTAAACGGATAGAGTCAGGGAACCATCCTGATCTCCATCTTGTTCAGCCTGATGGCTTATCAATCAAAAAGGCGCAAATTCAAGCGCTCCAAGAAGAGTTTTCTAAGACAGGACTTGAATCGCATAAAAAGCTGTATATTATTTCGCACGCAGATCAAATGACAGCAAATGCGGCGAACAGCCTGCTGAAATTTTTAGAAGAACCGAACAAAGACACAATGGCGGTCCTCATCACTGAGCAGCCCCAAAGGTTATTGGATACCATCATTTCAAGATGCCAAACCCTTCCTTTTCAGCCTTTGCAGCCGAAAGCAATTGAAGACAGACTGATCGAACAGGACGTCTCGCCTCATATGGCAAGGCTTCTGGCCAACATGACTAATAATGTAGCAGAAGCAGTCGAATTAAGTCGAAATGATGAGTTTGCAGAGTCTAGAGCGAAAGTGATAAAATTGTATGAAGTCCTACACCAGCGGAAAGGACATGCTTTTTTCTTTATTCAAGATCAATGGATGCCCTTTTTCAAAGAAAAAACCCATCAAGAAATGGGTCTTGATATGCTCTTATTGATATATCGTGATGTGTTGTCCATCCAAATAGGAAATGAAGATAAATTGATTTATCAAGACTTATTCCAATCAATAAAACAGCATGCGCTACAATCAACACAACAAAGCGTTACGAATCAGATACTTGCTGTTTTAGAAGCAAAGAAACGGCTTCATTCCAATGTGAATGTACAAGGATTAATGGAGCACTTGGTGTTAATGTTGCAGGAGGGATAAGCTTGTACAATGTAATTGGTGTCCGCTTTAAGAAAGCGGGTAAAATATATTATTTTGATCCGAATGGATTTCATATAGAACATGACAGCTGCGTAATTGTAGAAACTGTCAGAGGTGTTGAGTACGGCCAGGTCGTAATTGCAAATAAACAGGTGGATGAGCATGATGTGGTGCTTCCCCTTCGAAAAGTGATACGTGTGGCTGACGAGCGCGATCTTCTCATTGTAGAAGAAAATAAACAGGAAGCACTATCAGCATTTGATATCTGCCAAAAGAAAGTGATTGAGCATGGCTTGGATATGAAGCTGGTCGATGTTGAATTCACGTTTGATCGCAATAAAGTCATTTTTTACTTCACTGCTGACGGCCGAGTCGACTTTAGAGAGCTTGTAAAGGATTTGGCTTCTATCTTTAAGACAAGAATTGAGCTGCGCCAAATCGGAGTAAGGGATGAGGCAAAAATGCTCGGAGGAATCGGTCCTTGCGGAAGAATGCTTTGCTGTTCAACGTTCCTTGGAGATTTTGAACCCGTTTCCATTAAAATGGCCAAGGATCAGAACTTGTCTTTAAATCCTACGAAGATTTCGGGCCTTTGCGGACGATTGATGTGCTGTCTAAAATATGAGAACGATGAGTATGAGACGGCAAAAGAACAGCTTCCGGATATAGGAGAAATGATTACGACAGCAAACGGTCCCGCGAAGGTCGTCGGACTAAATATTCTGGAACGGGTGCTTCAGGTGGAACTGATAAACCGTGAAAAAGTGATAGAATATACTTGGGAAGAGCTCTTGGAAGAGGGCGTCGTATCCGCACAAACCACAGATTAACGAGGTGTGGAACCTTGGATAAAAAAGAGTTATTTGATACAGTCATTAACTTAGAAGAACAAATTGGCTCACTGTACCGGCAGCTGGGGGATTTGAAGCAGCATATCGGTGAGATGATTGAGGAAAATCATCATTTACAGCTTGAAAACAAGCATTTGCGCAAACGGCTGGACGATACGACGCAGCAGATTGAAAAGTTCAAAGCTGATAAAAAAGAATCAAAAACACAGAAGACAGAGCAAACTGATATAGGGGAAGGATATGATAATCTGGCACGTCTGTATCAAGAAGGATTTCATATCTGCAATGTCCACTATGGAAGTGTTCGAAAAGAGGATTGTCTTTTCTGTCTGTCATTCTTAAATAAAAAATAGGGAAAAGGCTTCCGCATAAGACGGGAGCCTTTTTCAAAGGTACTGAAAGGATAAGAAGATGGTTTCATTACATGATGATGAAAGATTAGATTATTTGCTGGCAGAGGACATGAAAATCATACAAAGCCCAACAGTGTTTGTTTTTTCGTTGGACGCTGTGCTTCTGTCCAAATTTGCGTACGTTCCGATTCAAAAAGGGAAAATTGTTGATTTATGCACCGGCAATGGTATTGTGCCGCTGCTGCTCAGTACAAGATCAAAAGCAGACATTCTGGGAGTCGAAATTCAAGAACGGCTGCATGATATGGCTGTTCGCAGCGTGGAGTATAATAAGCTGGACGATCAGATCCAGATCATACATGATGACCTGAAAAACATGCCGGAGAAACTTGGACATAATCGATATGATGTTGTCACCTGCAATCCGCCGTATTTTAAAACGCCGAAACAAACTGAACAAAACATGAACGAGCATCTCCGAATCGCAAGACATGAAATCCACTGCACGCTGGAGGATGTCATTTCAGTCAGCAGCAAGCTGCTCAAGCAAGGGGGAAAAGCAGCTCTTGTTCACCGGCCGGGAAGGCTTCTGGAGATTTTTGAACTGATGAAGGCTTATCAAATCGAGCCGAAACGTGTACAATTTGTCTATCCGAAGCAAGGGAAAGAAGCCAATACCATTCTGGTTGAAGGTATCAAAGGCGGGCGCCCAGATTTGAAAATTCTTCCTCCCTTATTCGTTTATGATGAACAAAATGAATATACAAAAGAAATCAGGACCATTTTATATGGAGACAAATAACCATTTCTTCTACGTCGTGAAATGTAAGGACAATAGCTGGTATGCCGGATATACCAACGATCTGCATAAACGAGTGAAAACGCACAATGATGGAAAGGGCGCAAAGTACACAAAAGTAAGACGTCCGGTTGAATTAATTTTTGCCGAGAGCTTTTCAACAAAGCGGGAAGCTATGCAGGCGGAATATTATTTCAAAAAACTAACTCGGAAGAAAAAAGAGCTTTATATAGAAGAAAAGCGGAACAGCAAGGAGGCTGTATATGTTAAGGCGCCAAATGAGCTTTAATGGAAAGTCGGACATGGGGATTCTTTACTTGGTCCCAACCCCAATCGGAAATCTAGAGGATATGACATTCCGGGCGATCGACACGCTGAAATCGGTGGATGCGATTGCTGCGGAAGATACGAGGCAAACGAAAAAGCTTTGTCATGTATATGAAATTGAAACACCGCTCGTCAGCTATCACGAACACAATAAAGAAAGCAGTGGGCACAAAATTATTGAATGGCTGAAGTCGGGAAAAAACATTGCTCTTGTCAGTGATGCCGGTCTGCCGACGATTTCTGATCCCGGAGCGGAAATTGTAAAGGATTTTACGGATATAGGCGGTTATGTTGTTCCGTTGCCGGGAGCAAATGCCGCATTAACAGCTCTTATTGCTTCAGGTATTGTACCGCAGCCTTTTTTCTTTTACGGTTTTCTCAACAGACAGAAAAAAGAAAAGAAGAAGGAGCTTGAAGCCCTTAAAAAACGGCGGGAAACGATCATTTTTTATGAAGCGCCTCACAGATTGAAGGAAACCTTGTCAGCGATGGCAGAGATATTAGGAGATCGGGAAATTGCTGTAACGCGTGAACTCACTAAGAAATATGAAGAGTTTATCCGAGGAACGATATCCGAGGTCATTGGATGGGCAAACGAGGATCAGATACGCGGCGAGTTTTGTCTTGTTGTAGAAGGAAGTAATAATGAAGAGATAGATGAGGAAGAACAATGGTGGGAAACCCTCACTGCGAAAGAACATGTCGAGCATTACATCTCGAAAGGCGCTACTTCTAAAGAAGCCATTAAAAAAGCAGCAGTCGATCGCAATGTACCAAAGCGTGAAGTGTACGATGCTTACCATATTAAGCAATAAAAAAACGTTCTTGTGTCATAACAAGAACGTTTTTTGTACAAGAAATGATTATTTAAGGTTTTGAAGCTGGTTTTGGATTTCGCTGATGATTTGCTCAGCGCCTTCTTTACTAAGAACCAATTTACCGCCTGCAAGTTTAAGGTTATCATCAGAAACTTCACCAGTTACTTGGCAAGTCATGTTTGGTTTATATTTTTTAAGGATGATTTTTTCATCATCAACATAGATTTCAAGAGCATCTTTTTCTGCGATTCCAAGAGTACGACGCAGTTCGATAGGAATAACTACACGTCCTAATTCATCAACTTTACGTACAATACCAGTAGATTTCATAAACATTCTCCTCCCAAGAGATACTTATTTGTTTAAATTATATTTTTCTTCGTCATTATTCGACAAAATCCTTACCTTCATAGCATAACAAGGTTTCCAATAATCGTCAATCATTTTGTTTACTATTGATTGTAAGAATTAGTTCTTATAGTCAGTAATGTCTTAGAAACTACCGAAATAACAGCATTTTATAAATATTTAATAAAGCTATTATCCTACTAAAAATCCTTTTAAATCAAGACTTTCGAACCAAAGTTTTTTATTTCATTTGATTATATACGACAAAATTCGACACGAACAGACTTTTTTTATTTTCATTAAAGATTTTTAATTTTAATTATTCTTTTTCAGGGCGTATGTATATATTCTTGATCTTAAAGGCTAAGATGGTATCATAGATAAAGGATAAATATAAATAATATTCATATATGATTTGCACTTATCGCCGCTCTCGTCCTTTGGGCGGGAGCTTTTTGACATTCTGATTAGGAGGTTTCAAGATGCCGCAAGAAAACAATACATTTTACATTACAACACCGATTTATTATCCGAGCGGAAAATTACATATCGGCCATGCATATACGACAGTCGCGGGAGATGCAATGGCACGTTACAAAAGATTAAAAGGGTTCGATGTTCGCTATTTAACGGGAACGGACGAGCATGGACAAAAGATCCAGCAAAAAGCTGAACAGGAAAACATTACACCTCAGGAGTATGTGGATCGTGCAGCGGCAGATATTCAAAAACTGTGGAAGCAGCTTGAAATCTCAAACGACGACTTTATCCGCACGACAGAAAAACGGCATAAAGTTGTCATTGAAAAAGTGTTTCAAAAGCTTCTTGATAACGGGGACATCTATCTTGATGAGTATGAAGGCTGGTACAGCATCCCTGATGAAACGTTCTACACGGAAACTCAGCTCGTTGATATTGAGCGGAATGAAAAGGGAGAGGTCATCGGCGGAAAAAGCCCTGACAGCGGTCACCCAGTTGAATTGATCAAAGAGGAATCTTATTTCTTCCGCATGGGGAAATACGCGGATCGACTTCTGAAATACTATGAAGAAAACCCGACATTCATTCAGCCAGAATCACGCAAAAACGAAATGATTAATAACTTTATCAAACCTGGACTTGAGGATTTGGCAGTATCACGTACCACTTTTGATTGGGGCGTGAAGGTGCCGGAAAATCCAAAGCATGTTGTATATGTTTGGATTGACGCACTATTTAACTATTTAACGGCACTCGGTTATGATACAGAAAATGATGAGCTTTATCAAAAATATTGGCCTGCCGATGTTCATTTAGTCGGTAAGGAGATTGTACGATTCCATACTATTTACTGGCCAATTATGCTGATGGCGCTGGATCTTCCGCTGCCAAAGCAAGTATTCGCGCATGGATGGCTTTTGATGAAAGACGGAAAAATGTCGAAATCAAAAGGAAACGTTGTAGATCCGGTTACATTAATTGAACGCTATGGTTTAGACGAACTTCGCTATTACTTGCTTCGCGAAGTGCCGTTCGGATCAGACGGTGTTTTCACGCCGGAAGGATTTGTTGAGCGAATCAACTATGATTTAGCGAATGATTTAGGAAATCTATTGAATCGTACTGTTGCGATGATCAATAAGTATTTTGACGGACAAATTGGTTCTTACAAAGGTGCTGTTACGGAATTTGACCAAACGCTCACTTCTGTTGCTGAAGAAACAGTGAAAGCTTATGAGAAAGCAATGGAAAATATGGAGTTCTCGGTAGCACTTTCGACTTTATGGCAGCTCATCAGCCGCACAAACAAATACATTGACGAGACAGCTCCATGGGTGCTTGCGAAAGATCCGGCAAAAGAAGAAGAATTGCGATCAGTTATGTATCATCTCGCTGAATCATTGCGTATTTCAGCGGTACTGCTTCAGCCATTCTTAACAAAAACACCTGAAAAAATGTTCGAGCAGCTGGGCATTACTGATGAATCTTTAAAAGCTTGGGACAGCATTACAACTTTCGGCCAGCTGAAAGATACAAAAGTACAAAAAGGCGATCCATTGTTCCCTCGTTTAGAGGCAGAAGAAGAAATTGCTTACATCAAAGAGAAAATGCAAGGTTCGGCACCAGCGAAAGAAGAAACAAAAGAAGAGCCGCAAGAGGTCGATCGTTTACCTGAAATTACGATTGATCAATTTATGGATGTAGAGCTTCGCGTAGCTGAGGTCATTGAGGCAGAACCAGTGAAAAAAGCAGACCGTTTATTGAAGCTGCAGCTTGATCTTGGTTTTGAAAAGCGCCAAGTGGTATCCGGCATTGCGAAGCATTATACGCCTGAAGAGCTTGTTGGAAAAAAACTCGTTTGTGTAACAAATCTAAAACCGGTTAAACTCAGAGGAGAGCTTTCTCAAGGTATGATCCTTGCAGGAGAAGCAGACGGCGTTTTAAAGGTCGTA
This sequence comes from Bacillus sp. FSL M8-0025, assembly GCF_037975475.1. NCBI lineage: Bacteria > Bacillati > Bacillota > Bacilli > Caryophanales > Bacillaceae > Bacillus > Bacillus sp. FSL M8-0025. Next base: position 47,037 of record NZ_CP150258.1, read on the forward strand.
TCTATCGATCAGTCGTTACCAAAAGGCACAAGAATTAAATAATGATAAACAAAAGGTGTTTCACGTGTAACAATTCGTCGAACACCTTTTGTGTTTCGACAAGAAAGGAGTTTTTCACTTATGTTGTTTGACACTCACGCGCATTTAAATGCAGAACAATATGATACTGATCTTGAAGAGGTTATTGAACGGGCAAAAGCTGAAAAAGTTGAACGAATTGTCGTAGTTGGTTTTGACCGTCCGACGATTACCCGTGCGATGGAAATGATTGAGGAATATGATTTTATTTATGCAGCCATTGGCTGGCACCCTGTTGACGCTATTGACATGACAGAGGAAGACTTAGCGTGGATTAAAGAGCTTTCTGCTCATGAGAAAGTGGTAGCGATAGGGGAAATGGGACTGGATTATCATTGGGATAAATCACCTAAAGATATTCAAAAAGAGGTGTTTAGAAAACAAATCGCCTTAGCGAAAGAGGTCAATTTGCCTATTATCATTCATAACCGTGATGCAACGGAGGATGTCGTGACCATTTTGAAAGAGGAAGGCGCAGAAGCTGTGGGCGGAATCATGCACTGCTTTACAGGAAGTGCGGAAGTGGCAAGAGAATGCATGAAAATGAATTTTTATTTATCATTTGGGGGACCGGTGACATTTAAAAATGCGAAGAAACCGAAGGAAGTAGTGAAGGAAATTCCCAATGACCGGCTGCTGATTGAAACGGACTGCCCGTTTCTCACACCGCACCCTTTCCGCGGGAAAAGAAATGAGCCAAGCTATGTGAAATATGTGGCAGAACAAATCGCCGAATTAAAAGAAATGACCTTTGAAGAGATTGCTTCCATCACGACTGAAAATGCGAAAAGACTTTTCCGTATAAACTGACAAAAAACGCTAGCGGGTTTTGTAAGAGCTTGTCCCTTACAGCGTTTTTCTATAAAAGTTCTACATGCTTTCTTCTCCTCATAGGATAGGTTTGTCGACAAGTCTTTCTTCCGTTTCTCAGTGTATTTCAGGATAATGAAGAGGACACTGAGCTTTTGGGAGAAAGAGAAGGGAGGGTTGACAGCCTTTTAGATACTCTATATAATCTCTCCGAGGAGAAGGAGGCGTTTTTCATCACACAAAAAATGAAAAAGCTGTTTTCCGTAAAGCTTAGCAAAAGCAAAGTCATTCTGGTTGCTGCTTGTTTGCTTTTGGCAGGAAGCGGGACTGCGTACGCGGCTCATGAGCTGACGAAACAATCAGTCTCAGTTTCTATCAATGGCAAAAAGAAACATATACGCACACATGCAAATACAGTCGGTGATCTTTTGGAGACGCTTGATATAAAGACAAGAGACGAAGACAAGATCACACCTGCTAAACAGACAAAGATAACAGCAGACATGGACGTTGTGTATGAGGCTGCAAAACCTGTGAAGCTTACAATAAACGGGGAAGAAAAGACGTTATGGTCAACAGCAAAAACGGTCGGTGCATTACTGGACGAACAAGATGTTGATGTGAAAGAACAAGATCAAATTGATCCCGCAATAGATACAGATATTTCGAAAGACATGAAGATTAACATAGAGCCCGCATTTCAGGTTACTGTGAATGATGCAGGGAAACAAAAGAAGATCTGGACGACTTCGACTACGGTCGCTGACTTTTTAAAACAGCAAAAGATGAACATAAAAGACGAAGATAAAATCAAGCCTGCGTTAGATGCAAAGCTGACGAAAGGAAAGGCTGATATTACAATTACTCGTATCGAAAAGGTCACCGATGTAGTTGAAGAGAAGATTGCGTTCGATGTGAAAAAGCAAGAAGACGCTTCTCTTGAAAAAGGGAAAGAAAAGGTCGTCCAAAAAGGAAAAGAAGGCAAGCTAAAAAAACATTTCGAAGTCGTTAAAGAAAACGGTAAAGAAGTGTCCAGAGAGCTTGTAAAAGAAGAAACAGCTGAACAAAGCAAAGATAAAGTGATTGCTGTCGGCACAAAGCAAAGCAGTCCAAAATTTGAAACGGTCAGTGCTTCAGGTGATTCAAAAACAGTTGTGTCCCGCAGCAATGAATCAACAGGCAAAGTCATGACTGTATCATCTACGGCTTATACGGCAAGCTGCAGCGGTTGTTCAGGACATACAGCGACAGGCGTCAATTTAAAAAATAATCCGAATGCCAAAGTCATCGCTGTGGATCCAAATGTCATTCCGCTAGGCTCCAAAGTCCACGTGGAAGGCTATGGATATGCCATTGCTGCAGATACCGGTTCAGCGATTAAAGGGAACAAGATAGACGTCTTTTTCCCAGAGAAATCATCGGCGTACCGATGGGGAAATAAAACAGTCAAAATTAAAATCTTAAATTAGTATATACTTATGTATTCAGAGGGTTTTGCGCCCTCTGTTTTTTTCGTTATAATAGACAAAGTGCATTTTCTGCTTATTAGACGCTCGATATAAGAAAAAGTTTCATGAATATACAAAAGTTTTTATTTTGTCTTGGAGGAAATAATGAAAATTAAAGAGATCATTGTGGTCGAGGGGCGTGACGATACGGCCCGCATCAAATTGGCTGTTGATGCAGACACAATTGAAACAAATGGTTCAGCCATCGATGATCATGTGATTGACCAAATCCGTTTGGCCCAGAAGACGAGAGGCGTCATTATTTTAACGGATCCGGACTTTCCGGGAGAGAAGATTCGCAAAACCATCTCAGAGGCTGTACCCGGCTGTAAGCATGCATTTTTGCCAAAACATCTTGCCAAACCTAAAAACAAGCGGGGAATTGGTGTGGAGCATGCATCGGTTGAAAGCATTAGGGCATGTTTAGAAAATGTGCATGAGGAGATGGAAGCGCAGCCGAGTGACATTTCAGCTGAGGATTTGATTCATGCCGGACTAATAGGCGGGCCTGCGGCCAAATGCCGCCGGGAACGACTGGGTGATCTGTTGAAAATCGGCTATACAAATGGCAAACAGCTTCAAAAACGGCTGCAAATGTTTCAAATTAAAAAAAGTGATTTTATGAGTGCGCTCGATACCGTTATGCGGGAGGAACAGAATGAATAAAGATATTGCGACACCGATTAGAACGAAAGAGATACTGAAGAAATACGGTTTTTCTTTTAAAAAGAGCTTAGGACAGAATTTCTTAATTGATACGAACATTTTAAACAGAATTGTTGATCACGCGGAAGTGACGGAGAAAACAGGTGTCATTGAAATCGGCCCGGGAATCGGGGCTTTAACCGAACAGCTTGCCAAGCGGGCGAAAAAGGTCGTGGCATTTGAGATTGACCAGCGATTATTGCCGATTCTGAAGGATACACTGTCACCTTACGAAAATGTCACTGTCATTCATCAGGACGTGTTAAAGGCTGATGTCAAATCAGTCATTGAAGAACAATTTCAAGATTGTGATGAGATCATGGTAGTTGCCAACCTTCCTTATTACGTAACAACACCGATTATCATGAAACTGCTTGAAGAACATCTTCCGCTGAAAGGGATTGTGGTTATGCTGCAAAAAGAAGTGGCTGAGCGCATGGCGGCTGATCCTTCATCTAAGGAATACGGCTCGCTTTCAATCGCGGTGCAGTTTTATACAGAAGCCAAAACGGTGATGATCGTCCCGAAAACCGTATTTGTTCCTCAGCCTAATGTCGATTCCGCAGTCATTCGTCTGATTCTCCGAGACGGCCCGGCAGTGGACGTGGAAAACGAATCCTTTTTCTTTCAGCTCATCAAGGCAAGCTTTGCACAGCGCCGTAAAACGCTGCTCAATAACTTAGTTAACAATCTGCCTGAAGGAAAAGCACAAAAATCAACGATTGAACAAGTGCTCGAAGAAACAAATATTGACGGTAAGCGCCGAGGTGAATCCCTGTCTATTGAGGAATTCGCAGCGCTGTCTAACGGATTGTATAAAGCCCTTTTCTAAAAGGGCTTTTTGTTTTGCGCACCACATGGACTGCCGCTACATAGGCTAGAGAAGGACCTTTCATTCAATGATAAGAAAAAACTTGGACTCAGCGAAAAAAGGCGCTTTCTCAAGGCTCTTTCTTTCATGATGAGGCTTAGTCTATGTGTGGAGTGAGGAACGTGCAATTTCAAATAGGGGATATGGTAGCCAGAAAATCCTATCAGATGGATGTTTTGTTTCGAATTATAGGAATAGAGCAAACAAGCAAAGGAAATTCAATTGCCATTTTGCATGGAGATGAAGTCAGGCTGATTGCTGATTCGGATTTTTCTGATCTGGTGGCAGTGAAAAAGGATGAGCAGATGATGCGGAAAAAGAAAGATGAGAGCAGAATGAATGAGTCGCTCGAATTGCTCCGCCAAGATTATAAGCTGCTCAGAGAAAAGCAGGAGTACTATGCGACAAGCCAATATCAGCATCAGGAGCATTATTTCCATATGCCGGGCAAAGTGCTTCATCTGGATGGTGACGAAGCATATCTGAAAAAATGCCTGAATGTCTATAAAAAAATTGGAGTGCCGGTCTATGGCATCCATTGCCATGAAAAGAAAATGTCTGCTTCTATTGAAGAATTGCTCGACAAATATCGACCTGATATCCTGGTGATCACAGGGCATGATGCGTATTCGAAGCAAAAGGGCGGCATTGATGATTTGAATGCGTACAGACATTCTAAGCACTTTGTTGAAACTGTTCAAACAGCCCGAAAAAAGATCCCTCACTTAGATCAGCTTGTTATTTTTGCGGGGGCCTGCCAATCCCATTTTGAATCACTCATCAGAGCGGGTGCGAATTTTGCGAGTTCACCGTCAAGAGTTAATATTCATGCGCTTGATCCGGTATATATCGTCGCGAAGATCAGCTTTACGCCGTTTATGGAACGGATTAATGTATGGGAAGTGCTCCGTAATACGCTGACAAGAGAGAAAGGGCTTGGAGGTATTGAAACAAGAGGAGTTCTGAGAATTGGTATGCCTTATAAGTCCAATTAACAGTTGAAAACCTGCATAGGAGAGCTATGCGGGTTTTTTATTTTACATAATGATACATAATTTACCGAAACTTGCGGAACATAATTGAGGAATCATAGAATTTTGTCAAAATAATTTTATTGACAACGTCTTATTAACGTTGATATAATTTAAATTTTATTTGACAAAAATGGGCTCGTGTTGTACAATAAATGTAGTGAGGTGGATGCAATGGCGAAGACGTTGTCCGATATTAAAAGATCGCTTGATGGGAATTTAGGTAAAAGGCTGACGTTAAAAGCAAACGGTGGCCGCCGAAAAACGATTGAGCGTTCGGGCATTTTAGCTGAGACGTACCCTTCTGTTTTTGTGATACAACTAGATCAAGACGAGAACTCGTTTGAAAGAGTTTCATACAGTTATGCTGATATTTTGACTGAGACTGTTGAGCTGACATTTAATGATGACGCCGCAAGCTCAGTGGCATTTTAACGGGCAGTGAACCTTTTGTTTACTGCTTTTTGTTTTGCCCTTTTTTGGTTTCCAGTAATTTAAACGAAAGTTCCATCTGATTTAACAAAAGATAAAACAGTCACATATTATCGTGACGTGCACGAATGGCTATCACTTCTAAAAAAGGGGTTGTTTCGTTTGGGCAGACGTCGTGGAGTTATGTCAGATGAGTTTAAATATGAGCTGGCTAAAGACCTTGGTTTTTATGACACAGTAAAAAATGGCGGCTGGGGCGAAATTCGGGCTCGCGATGCCGGTAACATGGTAAAGCGCGCTATTGAAATCGCCGAACAGCAAATGGCTCAGAATCAGAATAACCGATAAGGATGTGACCCGGGGGACGTGCTGTTCCCTGGTTTTTTTATTTTGGATATAAATACATAATGGGCTGAATATGGATATGTTCATCCTGTACTTCAAATGTGATACAATGTTCATACTTATGTTTAGATGGAGAAGTAGGTGAAAGCTATGCGTATTTTAGAAAAAGCGCCAGCTAAGATCAATCTGTCACTTGACGTCACCCGAAAACGCCCGGATGGCTATCATGAAGTCGAAATGATCATGACGACAATTGATTTAGCTGATCGAATTGAATTGACGGAGCTTGCAGAGGATGAAGTGAGGGTTTCCTCCCACAACCGATTTGTGCCTGATGACCAAAGAAACTTAGCTTATCAGGCTGCCAAGCTGATCAAGGACAGATACAACGTGAAAAAGGGAGTTTCCATCATGATTACGAAGGTAATTCCGGTGGCTGCCGGTCTTGCCGGCGGGAGCAGTGATGCGGCGGCGACGCTCAGAGGGCTGAACAGACTGTGGAATTTAAATCTGTCTGCGGAAACGCTTGCTGAGCTTGGAGCGGAAATTGGCTCTGACGTTTCATTTTGTGTCTATGGCGGAACTGCATTAGCAACAGGGCGCGGCGAGAAAATTAAACATATCAGCACGCCTCCGCACTGCTGGGTCATTTTAGCGAAGCCGACTATCGGTGTTTCAACTGCTGAAGTGTACAGAGCGCTGAAACTGGATGGTATAGAGCATCCCGATGTACAAGGCATGATCGAGGCGATAGAAGAAAAGAGTTTTCAGAAGATGTGCAGCCGTTTAGGCAATGTGCTTGAATCTGTTACGCTCGATATGCATCCTGAAGTTGCGATGATCAAAAATCAGATGAAACGCTTTGGTGCAGATGCCGTGTTAATGAGCGGGAGCGGCCCGACAGTGTTTGGACTGGTTCAGTATGAGTCGAAGGTGCAGAGAATTTATAACGGGTTAAGAGGCTTCTGCGATCAAGTTTATGCGGTGAGAATGATCGGCGAACAGAACGCTCTTGATTAAATCCGTATGTTAAGTTATATTGATCTTAAAATATTCGGATTTTGGGGGTAAGTTCATGAAGTTTCGTCGCAGCGGCAGATTGGTGGACTTAACAAATTATTTGTTAACCCATCCGCACGAGTTAATACCGCTAACCTTTTTCTCTGAGCGGTATGAATCTGCAAAATCATCGATCAGTGAAGATTTAACAATTATTAAACAAACCTTTGAACAGCAGGGGATTGGTACTTTGCTTACTGTTCCCGGAGCTGCCGGAGGCGTTAAATATATTCCGAAAATGAAGCAGGCTGAAGCTGAAGAGTTTGTGCAGACACTTGGACAGTCGCTGGCAAATCCTGAGCGTATCCTTCCGGGCGGTTATGTATATTTAACGGATATCTTAGGAAAGCCATCTGTACTCTCCAAGGTAGGGAAGCTGTTTGCTTCCGTGTTTGCAGAGCGCGAAATTGATGTTGTCATGACCGTTGCCACGAAAGGCATCCCTCTTGCGTACGCAGCTGCAAGCTATTTGAATGTGCCTGTTGTGATCGTTCGTAAAGACAATAAGGTAACAGAGGGCTCCACAGTCAGCATTAATTACGTTTCAGGCTCCTCAAACCGCATTCAAACAATGTCACTTGCGAAAAGAAGCATGAAAACGGGTTCAAACGTACTCATTATTGATGACTTTATGAAAGCAGGCGGCACAATTAATGGTATGATTAACCTGTTGGATGAGTTTAACGCAAATGTGGCGGGAATCGGCGTCTTAGTTGAAGCCGAAGGAGTAGATGAACGTCTTGTTGATGAATATATGTCACTTCTTACTCTTTCAACCATCAACATGAAAGAGAAGTCCATTGAAATTCAGAATGGCAATTTTCTGCGTTTTTTTAAAGACAATCTTTTAAAGAATGGAGAGACAGAATCATGACAAAAGCAGTCCACACAAAACATGCCCCAGCGGCAATCGGGCCTTATTCACAAGGGATTATCGTCAACAATATGTTTTACAGCTCAGGTCAAATCCCTTTGACTCCTTCAGGCGAAATGGTGAACGGCGATATTAAGGAGCAGACTCATCAAGTATTCAGCAATTTAAAGGCGGTTCTGGAAGAAGCGGGTGCTTCTTTTGAAACAGTTGTAAAAGCAACTGTATTTATCGCGGATATGGAACAGTTTGCGGAAGTAAACGAAGTGTACGGACAATATTTTGACACTCACAAACCGGCGAGATCTTGTGTTGAAGTCGCGAGACTCCCGAAGGATGCGTTAGTCGAGATCGAAGTTATTGCACTGGTGAAATAATAAGAAAAGTGATTCTGGGAGAGCCCGGGATCACTTTTTTATTTACCTTATGCCCGAAATGAAAGCTTTATGACCTAATTGTGTAACTATATCCTATTTTTTCAAAAAATATTTTAAAAACGAGCAGGATTTCAGAAAAAATCGTGGAATTGATACACTAATGCTTTTATATAGGGAAAAGGTGGTGAACTACTGTGGAAGTTACTGACGTAAGATTACGCCGCGTGAATACCGATGGTCGCATGAGAGCGATTGCATCCATCACGCTGGATCACGAATTTGTTGTACATGATATTCGTGTGATTGATGGAAACAATGGTCTTTTCGTTGCGATGCCGAGTAAACGCACCCCTGATGGAGAGTTCCGCGATATTGCTCATCCTATTAATTCAAGCACGCGAGGAAAGATTCAAGATGCCGTGTTAAATGAGTATCATCGTCTGGGTGACACTGAAGCATTAGAATTCGAAGAAGCTGGAGCTTCTTAAAAAATAACCAAAAAGCAAGGACTGCTGAAAGGGCTGACATAAGCCTTTTGCCAGCGGTCCTTTTTTAATTCTGATTTTTCAAACTTAGTTGCACTCAATAGAAAATTCTTGCACTTCATGAAGTCTCCTTGAAATCAGAAGATATTTAGGATATATTTTTCTATGGATAAAAGGGATATTGGAGGCCAATAAATGGATAAGCGGTTTGCAGTTGTTTTAGCGGCTGGACAAGGAACGAGAATGAAATCGAAGCTTTATAAAGTCCTTCATCCAGTTTGCGGTAAGCCTATGGTAGAGCACGTCGTGGACGAAGCCTTAAAATTATCTTTATCGAAGCTTGTCACGATTGTCGGACATGGTGCGGAAGAAGTGAAAAAGCAGCTTGGTGATAAAAGCGAGTACGCGCTTCAAGCAGAACAGCTTGGCACTGCTCATGCTGTAAAACAGGCACAGCCATTTCTTGCTGACGAAAAAGGCGTCACAATTGTCATTTGCGGAGATACGCCGCTTTTGACAGCAGAGACGATGGAACAGATGCTGAAAGAACATACACAAAGAGAAGCGAAAGCTACGATTTTAACTGCGGTTGCAGAAGATCCAACCGGATACGGCCGCATTATTCGCAGCGAAAACGGAGCGGTTCAAAAAATCGTTGAGCATAAGGACGCCTCTGAAGAAGAACGTCTTGTAACTGAGATCAACACCGGTACGTATTGTTTTGACAATGAAGCGCTATTTCGGGCTATTGATCAGGTGTCTAATGATAATGCCCAAGGCGAGTATTATTTGCCGGATGTCATAGAGATTCTTAAAAATGAAGGCGAAACTGTTGCCGCTTACCAGACTGGTAATTTCCAAGAAACGCTCGGAGTTAATGATAGAGTTGCTCTTTCTCAGGCAGAACAATTTATGAAAGAGCGCATTAATAAACGGCATATGCAAAATGGCGTGACGTTGATCGACCCGATGAATACGTATATTTCTCCTGACGCTGTTATCGGAAGCGATACTGTGATTTACCCTGGAACTGTGATTAAAGGTGAGGTGCAAATCGGAGAAGATACGATTATTGGCCCTCATACGGAGATTATGAATAGTGCCATTGGCAGCCGTACGGTTATTAAACAATCGGTAGTCAATCACAGTAAAGTGGGGAATGATGTAAACATAGGACCTTTTGCTCACATCAGACCTGATTCTGTCATCGGGAATGAAGTGAAGATCGGGAATTTTGTAGAAATTAAAAAGACTCAATTCGGAGACCGAAGCAAGGCATCTCATCTAAGCTATGTCGGCGATGCTGAGGTAGGCACTGATGTAAACCTGGGCTGCGGTTCAATTACTGTCAATTATGATGGAAAGAATAAGTATTTGACAAAAATTGAAGATGGCGCGTTTATCGGCTGCAATTCCAACTTGGTTGCCCCTGTCACAGTCGGAGAAGGCGCTTATGTGGCGGCAGGTTCAACTGTTACGGAAGATGTACCTGGAAAAGCACTTGCTATTGCCAGAGCGAGACAAGTAAATAAAGACGATTATGTGAAAAATATTCATAAAAAATAATCCTAAATTCGGAGGTTTATCCATGTCTAATCAATACGGAGATAAGAATTTAAAGATTTTTTCTTTGAATTCGAATCCAGAGCTTGCAAAAGAAATCGCAGATATAGTTGGAGTTCAATTAGGGAAATGTTCTGTCACAAGATTTAGTGACGGGGAAGTCCAAATTAATATCGAAGAAAGTATTCGCGGATGTGATTGTTACATCATCCAGTCTACAAGTGACCCCGTTAACGAGCATATTATGGAACTGCTGATTATGGTAGATGCGTTAAAACGCGCTTCTGCAAAAACGATTAACATTGTTATTCCTTATTACGGTTATGCGCGTCAAGACAGAAAAGCAAGATCCCGTGAGCCAATCACAGCTAAACTTTTCGCTAACCTGCTTGAAACAGCCGGTGCGACTCGTGTGATTGCACTTGACCTGCATGCGCCGCAAATTCAAGGATTCTTTGATATACCGATTGACCACTTAATGGGTGTTCCGATTTTAGGAGAATATTTTGAAGGCAAAAATCTTGAAGATATCGTCATTGTTTCACCAGACCATGGCGGTGTGACACGTGCCCGCAAACTGGCTGACCGACTAAAAGCGCCAATTGCGATTATCGATAAACGCCGTCCGCGTCCAAACGTGGCGGAAGTCATGAATATTGTAGGTAACATCGAAGGGAAGACTGCTATCCTCATCGATGACATTATTGATACTGCAGGTACGATTACACTTGCTGCTAATGCGCTCGTTGAAAACGGAGCGAAAGAAGTATATGCATGCTGTACACACCCTGTACTATCAGGCCCTGCGGTTGAACGGATTAATAATTCAACAATTAAAGAGCTTGTTGTGACAAACAGCATCAAGCTTCCTGAAGAAAAGAAAATTGAACGCTTTAAGCAGCTTTCAGTCGGACCGCTTCTGGCCGAAGCGATTATTCGCGTTCATGAGCAGCAATCAGTCAGCTATCTGTTCAGCTAAACCATTTTTCGAGGTTTAAATCCTTATCGTTATGGGTATTGTTTGTAATAGGACAACTAAAACGACAAGAGGATGGTGCTGAATATGGCAACTTTAACGGCAAAAGAAAGAACGGACTTTACTCGTTCGTCTCTTCGGAATATCCGTACTTCAGGACATGTTCCAGGTATCATATATGGGAAGGATACGGGCAACAAACCTGTGTCATTAGACAGTGTGGAGCTCATCAAAACGCTGAGGGACGAAGGCAAAAATGCAGTCATTACGCTTGAGGTCAGCGGAGAAAAACACTCCGTCATGGTAACAGACCTGCAGACGGACCCGCTGAAAAATGAAATCACTCATGCTGATTTTCAAGTAGTTAATATGAGTGAGGACATTGAAGTGGAAGTTCCGATTCATCTGACCGGAGAAGCCATTGGAGTGAAAAACGGAGGCGTACTGCAGCAGCCGTTATATGCACTTACTGTAAAGGCCAAGCCAAAAGCCATTCCGCAAACGATTGAGGCTGATATTTCAAGCCTCGATGTAAATGAAGTACTGACGATTGCAGATTTGCCTGCTGGCGGTGACTACTCCTTTAATCATGAGTCAGATGAGGTTGTGGCTTCAATCCTTCCTCCGCAGCAGCAGGAAGCAGCTGAGGTCGATGAAGAGGAATCTGCCGATGCTCAGCCAGAAGGTGAAAACGAACAATAATAGCTTAAGGCGTAACCCTCCCGCGGTTACGTCTTTTGTGCTAGAATGAGAAGAATTATAGCCCGTTTATGAAGACGGGAGTTATGTGACTAAGGGAGGATTCGCCATGCTTGTGATTGCCGGTCTCGGAAACCCGGGGAAGAACTATGAAAATACACGGCATAATGTCGGATTTATGGTGATAGATCAGCTTGCAAAGGAATGGAATATAGAGCTGAATCAAAATAAATTTAACGGATTATACGGAACCGGATTTGTTTCCGGCAAAAAGGTTCTACTTGTTAAACCGCTTACATATATGAATTTATCAGGAGAATGTTTGCGGCCTTTAATGGACTACTATGATGTCGATAACGAAGATTTGACAGTCATTTACGACGACCTTGACCTTCCGACTGGCAAGATCCGTTTAAGAACGAAAGGAAGCGCCGGAGGGCACAATGGCATCAAATCACTGATCCAGCATCTTGGTACATCCGAGTTTGACCGTATCCGCATCGGAATCGGCCGGCCTGTAAACGGCATGAAGGTCGTTGATTATGTGTTGGGCTCCTTTACCAAGGAGGAGGCACCTGAGATCGAAGAAGCGGTTGATAAATCTGTGAAGGCTTGTGAGGTTTCTTTGAGTAAACCGTTTTTAGAAGTCATGAACGAATTTAACGCAAAGGTATAAAATGTAACAACAAAGTCCATACTACACCAAAATGACTTTTTCATCAGGAGGTCCCTTGTATGGCTTTGCATTATTATTGTCGTCATTGCGGAGTGAAAGTAGGCAGTCTCGAATCTTCAATGGTATCGACAGACTCACTTGGATTTCAGCACTTAACAAATGAGGAAAGAAACGATATGATTTCTTATAAAGAAAATGGAGATGTCCATGTTTTGACGATATGTGAAGACTGCCAAGAGGCGCTTGACCGAAATCCGCATTACCACGAATATCACACATTTATTCAATAAAAAGCTTTGGTGTAGACACTAGACCAAAGCGTTTTTCTGTTCTCGCAGGAAACAGAGAGGAGGGGCCATATGGACAACATTCAAACCTTTATAAAAGAAAGCGATGACTTTAAATCCATCATCAACGGTTTACACGAGGGCCTGAAGGAACAGCTGCTCGCGGGTCTGTCGGGTTCCGCGCGTTCTGTTTTTACTTCTGCTCTGGCTAATGAAACGAATAAGCCTATCTTTCTAATCACCCATAACTTATATCAAGCCCAGAAAGTAACAGATGATCTGACTTCACTTCTAGAGGATCGGTCTGTCCTTTTGTACCCCGTCAATGAACTCATTTCATCAGAAATCGCAGTTGCAAGCCCTGAATTGCGGGCGCAGCGATTAGATGTCATTAATAGACTAACGAATGGAGAAGCGCCAATTGTCGTTGCTCCGGTAGCTGCGATCAGAAGAATGCTGCCGCCTGTTGAGGTGTGGAAAAGCAGCCAGATGCTCATTCAAGTAGGCCATGATATCGAACCTGACCAGCTTGCCTCACGGCTGATAGAGGTAGGGTATGAGCGGTCTGATATGGTTTCTGCGCCCGGGGAATTCAGTATTCGCGGGGGAATCATTGACATTTATCCGTTGACTTCAGAGAATCCGGTGAGAATTGAACTTTTTGACACCGAGGTGGATTCAATCCGCAGCTTTAATTCAGATGATCAGCGGTCAATTGAGACCCTTACCTCGATCAATATCGGTCCCGCGAAGGAATTAATTATCAGACCGGAAGAAAAAGCGCGGGCGATGGAGAAAATCGATAGTGGTCTTGCCGCGAGCTTGAAAAAATTAAAGGCTGACAAACAAAAAGAAATACTTCATGCGAATATTTCTCACGATAAAGAACGCTTGTCTGAAGGCCAGACAGATCAGGAGCTCGTGAAGTATCTCTCATATTTCTATGAAAAGCCTGCTAGTTTACTAGATTATACACCTGATAATACACTTCTGATTTTGGATGAAGTCAGTCGGATTCATGAGATGGAAGAACAGCTTCAAAAAGAAGAAGCGGAGTTTATCACAAATCTTCTTGAGGAAGGGAAGATTTTGCATGACATTCGTTTGTCATTCAGCTTCCAAAAAATAGTGGCTGAGCAAAAACGGCCTCTGCTGTACTACTCTTTATTTTTGCGGCATGTACACCATACGAGCCCGCAAAATATCGTCAATGTGTCAGGCCGGCAAATGCAGAGTTTCCATGGCCAAATGAACGTGCTTGCGGGCGAAATGGAGCGTTTTAAAAAATCAAATTTCACTGTTGTGTTCTTAGGAGCAAACAAGGAACGTACACAGAAATTGTCATCTGTTTTGGCTGATTATGATATCGAGGCTGCCATGACAGACAGCAAAAAAGCGCTTGTTCAGGGACAGGTCTATATCATGGAAGGCGAGCTCCAATCGGGATTTGAGCTGCCGTTAATGAAGCTTGCCGTTATCACGGAAGAAGAACTGTTCAAAAACCGTGTAAAGAAGAAGCCGCGAAAACAGAAGCTTACCAATGCAGAGCGCATCAAAAGCTATTCTGAGCTTCAAATTGGAGATTATGTCGTTCATATTAATCACGGGATCGGAAAATACCTGGGGATTGAAACTCTTGAAATCAACGGCATTCATAAAGACTATTTAAATATACATTATCAGGGCAGTGACAAGCTTTACGTTCCTGTAGAACAAATTGATCAGGTCCAAAAATATGTCGGCTCCGAAGGAAAAGAGCCAAAGCTGTATAAATTAGGCGGAAGTGAATGGAAGCGGGTCAAGAAAAAAGTAGAGACATCCGTTCAGGATATTGCTGACGACTTAATTAAGCTGTATGCCGAAAGAGAAGCGAGCAAGGGCTATGCGTTTTCTCCTGACCATGAGATGCAGCGTGAATTCGAATCGGCTTTCCCTTATCAAGAGACTGATGATCAGCTCCGTTCGATTCACGAAATCAAAAAAGACATGGAAAGAGAACGTCCGATGGACCGCTTGCTGTGCGGAGATGTGGGCTACGGTAAAACAGAGGTTGCCATACGTGCCGCGTTTAAGGCGATCGGTGACGGAAAGCAGGTAGCTCTGCTCGTTCCGACAACAATTTTGGCACAGCAGCACTATGAAACCATAAAAGAGCGCTTCCAGGACTATCCGATTAATATCGGCCTTCTCAGCAGGTTCAGAACGAGAAAAGAAGCAAACGAAACAATCAAAGGGCTGAAAAACGGAACGGTTGATATCGTCATCGGGACGCATCGGCTGCTATCAAAGGATGTCGTGTATAAAGATTTAGGGCTCCTCATCATTGATGAAGAGCAGCGTTTCGGTGTAACCCATAAAGAAAAGATCAAGCAAATAAAAGCCAATGTTGATGTATTAACGTTAACAGCAACGCCGATTCCGCGTACGCTGCATATGTCTATGCTTGGCGTAAGGGACCTTTCAGTCATCGAGACTCCGCCGGAAAATCGGTTCCCTGTACAGACGTATGTTGTGGAATACAACGGAGCTCTTGTCAGAGAGGCAATTGAACGTGAGCTTGCACGCGGGGGCCAAGTCTATTTCTTGTACAACCGGGTAGAGGACATTGAGCGGAAAGCGGATGAAATTTCAATGCTAGTCCCTGACGCGAAGGTAGCATATGCGCATGGGAAAATGACAGAAAATGAATTAGAAACCGTTATGCTAAGTTTCCTTGAAGGAGAATCAGACGTTCTTGTCAGCACAACCATTATCGAAACTGGCGTGGACATCCCGAACGTCAATACGCTGATCGTATTTGACGCCGACAAGATGGGACTTTCTCAGCTTTACCAGCTGCGGGGGCGTGTCGGCCGTTCTAACCGTGTGGCGTATGCGTACTTCACGTATCGCCGGGATAAAGTGCTGACAGAAGTGGCTGAAAAAAGGCTGCAGGCTATTAAAGAATTCACAGAGTTAGGTTCCGGTTTTAAAATCGCAATGCGTGACTTAACGATTCGCGGAGCTGGGAACCTTCTTGGTGCCCAGCAGCATGGCTTCATCGATTCGGTCGGATTTGACCTCTATTCACAAATGCTGAAGGAGGCCATTGAGGAGCGTAAAGGAGACACAGCGAAGACAGAGCAGTTTGAAACAGAAATTGATGTCGAGCTTGATGCGTATATTCCGGAAACTTATATTCAAGACGGCAAACAGAAAATTGATATGTATAAACGCTTCAGGTCTGTGGCGACAATCGAAGAGAAGAATGAGCTTCAAGATGAAATGATCGACCGCTTTGGAAACTATCCAAAAGAAGTCGAATACTTGTTTACTGTTGCAGAAATGAAAGTCTATGCGAGACAGGAACGTGTCGAGCTGATTAAGCAGGATAAAGATGCTGTCAGATTGACGATTTCTGAAGAAGCAAGTGCTGAAATTGACGGGCAGAAGCTGTTTGAGCTTGGCAATCAATATGGCAGACAAATCGGACTGGGAATGGAAGGGAAAAAACTCAAAATCTCCATACAGACGAAAGGCCGTAGTGCTGATGAATGGCTCGACACCGTGCTGGGCATGCTGAAGGGCTTAAAAGATGTGAAAAAGCAAACCATTTCATCAACGTAAATTTTGTTACTCTCTGGTGTATATTACATTTGATGTGACGGATACTAATTTCAAGCGAGGCGGAAGGTACATAAAGTAACTGCTTTAGGTCTTTCCCACATGTATATACCATCAAATGAAAGAGAGGCACCAGAGATGAAAGCAACCGGTATCGTACGTCGTATTGATGACTTAGGTCGGGTCGTGATTCCTAAAGAAATTCGAAGAACTCTGAGAATCAGGGAAGGCGATCCGCTTGAGATTTTTGTAGATCGTGACGGAGAAGTGATTTTGAAAAAGTACTCTCCGATCAGTGAGCTTGGAGACTTTGCAAAGGAGTATGCAGACGCGCTTTACGACAGCCTCGGCCATTCAGTGCTGATTTGTGATCGTGATGTATATATTGCCGTGTCCGGCAGCTCCAAAAAAGATTACTTAAACAAGTCAATCAGCGAAATGCTGGAAAGAACAATGGATCAGCGCAGCTCCGTGCTTGAGAGTGATGCGAAATCAGTACAGCTTGTGAATGGAATTGATGAGGACATGAATTCTTATACTGTCGGCCCAATTGTGGCGAACGGTGATCCGATAGGTGCTGTGGTGATCTTTTCAAAAGATCAGACAATGGGGGAAGTAGAGCATAAAGCCGTTGAAACAGCAGCTGGATTTTTGGCTCGTCAAATGGAACAGTAGGTCTTATTCCTTTCTTCGAAAATAGGTATGTAAAGAACAGCTCTCCTTGGGACGCTGTTCTTTTTCATGCGTGCCGAAAAAGGAATCCAAGGGTTGGGATGTGGTATAATAACCTCGTTTTTATTTGTGCCGCGGTAATACGTGAACCGTATTGCCCCTAACGTTGGGAAGGAGCTTTTGGATGGACGATTCAATAGGCGTTAAACGGCATTGGATTTGGCAGGGGGCTTTTGTTTTAATTCTGGCAGGCGTCATCACAAAAATTTTAAGCGCTGTTTACAGAGTCCCGTTTCAAAACATTGTCGGCGATGTTGGATTTTATATATATCAGCAGGTATATCCCTTTCTTGGTATTGCGGTCATGCTGTCCACATCAGGATTTCCAGTCATTATTTCAAAGCTGATGAATGATTATAGTGAAAAAAATCATCACACCATATTAAAAATATCTGCGTTGTTTTTGTCTTTAATCGGTATTTTATTATTTCTTTGTTTATATCTGGGTGCTGTTCCTATTGCACTCTTTATGGGAGATTCGCATCTAGCCGTGTTAATTCAAGTGACCGCGTACGCGTTTCTGCTGTTCCCATTTGTCGCGTTGCTTAGAGGTGGTTTTCAGGGGCGGCACGAAATGCTCCCTTCAGCCTTATCACAGATGACAGAGCAATTTCTGCGAGTTGCGGTGCTCTTGGGCTTATCATTTTGGCTCGTGAAAAAGGGAGCCTCACTTTATACTGCGGGAGCGGCAGCCGCTTCAGGCTCCCTTGCCGGAAGTTTGGTTGCATTGGTGATACTGGGGTTTTTTTGGTTTAAAACGAATAGATACAACCAAACGGATAGGCAAAATGAAAATGTCATCACAACAAAAGAATTGACGAAAAAACTGCTTTTATATTCGGTTACAATTTGTGTAAGCAGTTTGCTGCTTTTGTTTATCCAGCTTGTTGATGCTTTGAATTTATATGCATTGCTTTCGGGTGGTGAGGCAAGCGAAGAAGCAAAACGCCTAAAGGGGATCTATGATCGGGGACAACCCTTGCTGCAGCTCGGTTCAATTTTCGCGGTAAGCATTGCGACGTCACTCGTTCCGTATATTTCTATGGCTGTAAAAAACAATGAGCTGAAGATCATGAAAGAAAAAATCACGTCATCTTTGAAACTATGCCTTGTGCTCGGTACAGGCGCATCGGCTGGGTTGATTTGCATTCTAAAGCCGGTAAATATCATGCTGTTTCAAAATGGAGAAGGGACAGGTGCGTTACAAGTATTTAGCTGCTCCATTTTGTTTGCATCTATGGCGGTAACGGCAGCGGCAGTCTTACAGGGAGCGGGGTACACAGTTTTTCCTGCGATAGCGGTGGGCGCGGGTGTTGCGGTGAAATGGGTGTTAAATACACTTTTGGTTCCGCGCTATGGGATTGAAGGCGCATCGCTTGCGACAGCTGCTTCCTTTGCGGCTGTCGCCGGCCTTAACTTGTATCAGCTTCGGCAAAAGGAATGGCTCGATAAGCTTAGAGGCGTTTTGATTCCGATTATTGGATCTGCTCTTTTGATGTCAGCTGTTTTGCTTGCGTATACGCGTCTCTGGACTTTCTTGTTTCCTGTAACAGGAAGAGGAGCGGCTGTGATTGAGAGTCTTTCTGCTGTTGCCATTGGTGGCGCGGTGTTTATTTATTGTATGATGAGATTGGGAATATTTACAGATGAAGAGCTGAACAGTGTGCCATTCGGCAGCAAGTTAAGCAAATTCATGAGAAGGAGAGAACAAAATGGCGGGTAAAATTACAGTCGTCGGACTTGGTGCCGGAGACATGGACCAATTGACAATTGGTATACACAAGCTGCTGACGAAGGCAGATACGCTGTATGTCAGAACCAAGGATCATCCTTTAATTGAGGAGCTTGAAAAAGAAACGAAGAACATCCGTTTCTTTGATGATATATATGAGAAACATGATCAGTTCGAGGCGGTATATGAAGAAATTGCGGATACCCTCTTTGAAGCGGCGCGGCGTGAGGACGTGGTTTATGCTGTGCCGGGACATCCGTTTGTCGCAGAAAAAACAGTTCAGCTGCTGACGGAGCGGCAGGAAAAGGAAAACGTTCAAGTGAAAGTCGCGGGGGGACAAAGTTTCCTTGATGCCACATTCAATGCCTTGCAAATTGACCCGATTGAAGGTTTTCAATTTGTGGATGCCGGCACATTGTCCGCGGATGAGCTTGAGCTCAGACATCATCTGATCATATGTCAGGTTTACGACCAAATGACGGCTTCTGAAGTCAAGCTGACATTGATGGAGAAGCTGCCTGATGATTATGAGGTCGTCATTGTGACTGCAGCAGGCAGCCGTGGCGAGGAGATCAGGACAGTGCCATTATTTGAGCTGGACCGCAATGTCGCCTTGAACAACTTAACAAGTGTGTATATTCCGCCGATTAAAGAAGAGAAGCTGCTTTATCACGAATTCTCCACGTTCCGAAGCATCATCAGAGAGCTTCGCGGACCTAATGGATGTCCGTGGGATAAAAAGCAGACGCATCAGTCATTAAAGCAGTACATGATTGAAGAATGTTATGAGCTTCTCGAAGCTATTGACGAAGAAGACACAGACCATATGATCGAAGAGCTTGGCGACGTTTTGCTTCAGGTCTTGCTTCACGCGCAAATTGGTGAAGATGAAGGTTATTTCACAATTGATGATGTCATAAAAGGAATCAGTGAAAAAATGGTCCGAAGACATCCCCATGTGTTTAAAGATGTTAAGGTTCAGGATGAAAACGATGTTTTGGCCAATTGGGAAGATATAAAAAAGGCCGAAAAAAATACATCTGAATCATCGTTACTAGACAGCGTGCCGAAAACCCTTCCAGCTCTTTCGAAAGCTGCTAAATTGCAGAAAAAAGCAGCGAAGGTTGGTTTTGACTGGGAAGACGTCAGCGATATTTGGGAAAAGGTAAGTGAGGAAATGAAGGAATTTTCTTCTGAGGTTTCTGAAGCTCCTCACGAACACAATCTTAAAGCTGAGTTTGGCGACATTTTGTTCGCGCTGGTGAATGTAGCCCGCTTCTACAAAATAGAGCCAGAGGAAGCGCTGACCATGACTAATGACAAATTCCGGAGACGGTTCTCGTACATTGAGGAAACAGCGAAGGAAAAGGGAGTCGAGCTGGCTGATATGTCCCTTGAGGACATGGACAAACTGTGGAATGAAGCAAAAGAAACTGAGAGGAGATCATAGATATGAGATTAGATAAATTTTTGAAAGTATCACGGCTGATCAAACGGCGTACACTAGCGAAGGAAGTAGCTGACCAAGGACGAATCTCTATTAACGGAAACCAAGCTAAAGCAAGTTCTGACGTAAAACCGGGAGATGAACTAACGGTCCGCTTCGGCCAAAAGCTTGTAACGGTTCAAGTTAATGAATTGAAAGACACGACGAAAAAAGAAGAAGCTGCAAACATGTACACGATTCTAAAAGAAGAAAAACTCGGCGAATAGGCTTGTTCTAAAAAAATCCCCTACCTCATACAATGCAGTAATAATGCTAAAAGTATCGAGGATATGGGGGCTGAATAGATGAATTCATATTATGATCAAAAAGGTTCTTCGTCTGTTCCGGAACAGCATGATGTGACAATGAAAGGCCGGAAGCATTTAGATATTTCTGGGGTTAAGCATGTGGAGAGTTTTGATAACGAAGAATTCCTGCTGGAAACGGTGATGGGAATGCTCTCCGTCAGAGGCCAAAACCTGCAGATGAAAAATCTTGATGTGGAAAAAGGGATTGTTTCGATTAAAGGCAGGGTATTTGATTTAGTGTACTTAGACGAACAACAAGGGGATAAAGCTAAAGGGTTTTTTAGCAAGTTGTTTAAATGACGCTGACGACACAATTCTATACAATGCTGGCGATGTCCGGTATGGGTCTCTGGCTTGGTGCTTCGCTTGATACATACCGGCTCTTTGTCATTCGTGCCAAAACAGCCAGATGGCTATTATTTATTCATGATATTCTTTTCTGGATTATGCAAGGGCTGCTTTTCTTTTATGTCTTGCTTCATGTAAATGAGGGAGAATTCAGGATTTACATCTTTTTAGCGGTTCTGCTGGGCGTTGCGACGTATCAGAGCCTTTGCAAACGAATCTATATAAAAATACTGAAATTCGTCATTTACCTTGTTGTTTCTGTTTATCAATTCTTCAAAAAACTCATTCAGCACGTGTTATTTCGTCCTATTGTGTGGACATGCGGAGCGATCATCTGGCTGGCGGCATTTTTATTCAAGAAAACATACAGCCTGATAGGTTTTCTCCTGCTGTGTCTATATAAAATAGTCATGGTTCTGTGTTTTCCGATCCGTTTTATCGCGAAACAATGTTTGAAACTTCTTCCTGTGAAAATGCGTCTAACTTTTAGACGTTATTTTGAAAAAGGTGCAGGATTTCTCAAAAAGAAGAAGAAACTATTGATAACCATAAGAACGACCATCACACGGTTTTTGAAGAGATGAAAGGAGGACCGTCTGGTTTGAATTTTTCCAGGGAACGAACGATAACTGAAATACAAAACGACTATAAAGAACAAGTAGAACGGCAAAATCAGCTGAAGAAACGAAGACGCAAAGGGCTGTACAGACGGTTAACTGTATTCGGCGCCCTAGTATTCCTGACGGCAATTGTGCTGGCAAGCTCTGTATGGTCCCAAACATCTTCCCTTAGTGCAAAAGAAGAAAAGAAAGAACAGCTTGAAAAAGAACTGAAAAGTTTAAAGACAAAACAAACGGATTTAAAAGAAGAAATATCCAAATTGAAGGATGAGGATTACGTCACAGAGCTTGCCAGAAGGGACTTATTCATGTCTGGAGACGGAGAAATTATCTTCAATGTGGAGAAGAAGAGCAAGTAGCCTTGTTGACACTTAAATTTTTATTTAGGTATAATTAAGCAAACGATCTTTTTATAAGCCTAAGGAGGAGCACTTTTTTTATGTCGATTGAAGTTGGCAGCAAGTTGCAAGGGAAAATTACAGGTATTACAAATTTTGGAGCATTTGTTGAATTGCCTGGAGGCTCAACCGGTCTCGTTCACATTAGTGAGGTAGCTGATAATTATGTCAAAGACATTAACGACCACTTAAAAGTCGGCGACCAAGTTGAAGTGAAAGTCATCAACGTTGAAAAAGACGGGAAAATTGGTTTATCTATTAAAAAAGCTAAAGACCGTCCGCAAGCCAGACCTAGAAATGATTTCCGTCCGAAAGAATCTTTTGAACAGAAAATGAATAAGTTTTTAAAAGACAGCGAAGATCGCTTGTCATCTTTAAAACGCAATACGGAATCAAAACGTGGAGGGCGCGGAGCAAGAAGAGGATAACTTGCTGCTTTCTATAAAATAAATGAAGCATCCGTTCATCCCGACGGATGCTTTTTTATTATCCTCATTCTCTTTAAGAGTCAGAAAATTACAACATTAAAGTTTCTGTTGACGAAAGAGACAAACCTTTGTATTATATAACTTGTGCTTAGAAGCACAAAACAATATGGCGGTGTAGCTCAGCTGGCTAGAGCGTACGGTTCATACCCGTGAGGTCGGGGGTTCGATCCCCTCCGCCGCTACCATATTTGTTTGGCCCGTTGGTCAAGCGGTTAAGACACCGCCCTTTCACGGCGGTAACACGGGTTCGAATCCCGTACGGGTCATCCTAAAAAATCGGTTTCTCTTGCAGAAGCCGATTTTTTTCATTTTTAGACAACATTCCGGAAATTCTTTTCATAAACGAATATCAAGGCAGAAACCGTCGAAGATTTCTTTGGTATTGTTACCTTCTTTTGACAAAATCCTATCTGTGCTTTCGCTATAATGACAGGCAACGAATATAACAGGTGGGAGATGAGAGGAATGGAAAAAGCAGAAAGAAGAGTGAACGGGCCAATGGCGGGACAAGCTTTGGAAAAACTCCAATCGTTTTTTAACAGGGGCACGAAGCTGGTGACTCATCATTTGCATTCACTGTTTTTCTATAAAGGATTCATTTATGTTGTCATCGGATTTTTGCTTGGACGGGCTTTCATATTATCCGAGGTGCTTCCTTTCGCACTTCCTTTCTTTGGAGCGATGCTTCTCATCAGAAGAGACAAAGCGTTTTATGCGGTTTTGGCTGTGCTTGCAGGTGCGCTGACCATATCTCCAAAGCACTCATTGCTCATACTGGCGGCATTGCTGGCATTCTTCGTATTTTCTAAAGTGGCTGCCTTTATTACCGACGATCGTGTAAAAGCACTCCCGATTGTCGTGTTCTTCTCCATGGCTGCAGCAAGAGCCGGGTTTGTTTATGCCCAAAATGGCGTATTTACAACCTATGATTATGTAATGGCTATCGTTGAGGCTGGACTATCGTTTATCTTAACACTGATTTTCCTTCAGAGCCTTCCGATTTTTACTGTGAAAAAAGTGAAACAATCATTAAAAATAGAGGAAATCATTTGCTTTATGATTCTTATTGCCTCTGTTTTAACGGGGCTGGCTGGCTTGTCCTACCAAGGGATGCAGGCAGAACATATATTGGCTCGTTATGTTGTGTTGAGTTTTTCCTTTATTGGCGGAGCAAGCATCGGCTGTACGGTTGGTGTTGTGACCGGCCTGATTCTTGGCTTGGCGAATATCGGAAACCTATATCAAATGAGTCTGCTTGCTTTTTCCGGTTTATTGGGCGGTTTGCTGAAGGAAGGGAAAAAAGCAGGTGCAGCAATCGGTCTTATCGTTGGTTCACTTCTTATATCTTTATATGGTGAAGGCTCTGCCGGTCTGATGACAACGCTCTATGAGTCATTAATCGCAGTCGGCCTGTTTTTGCTCACACCTCAATCTATTACAAGGAAAGTGGCGAGATATATTCCGGGAACTGTCGAGCATCTTCAAGAGCAACAGCAATACGCTAGAAAAATCCGTGATGTCACTGCTCAGAAGGTAGACCAGTTCTCCAATGTATTTCACGCGCTGTCTGAAAGCTTTGCAACCTTTTACCAAGCGTCAGACGAACAGACAGATGACAGCGAAGTTGATCTGTTCTTAAGCAAAATCACGGAGCATTCCTGTCAGACGTGCTACAAGAAAAACAGGTGCTGGGTACAGAACTTTGATAAAACATATGATTTAATGAAACAAGTTATGCTTGAAACAGAGGAAAAAGAATATGCATCAAACCGAAGGCTGAAAAAAGAGTTTCAACAGCATTGTTCTAAATCCAAGCAGGTTGAAGAGCTGATTGAGGATGAGCTCGCACATCATCATGCCCATTTGACACTCAAGAAAAAAGTCCAAGACAGCAGGCGCCTTGTTGCTGAACAGCTTTTAGGTGTTTCTGAGGTTATGGCCGACTTTTCTCGGGAAATAAAAAGAGAGCGAGAACAGCACTTTCTGCAGGAAGAGCAAATCATAGAAGCGCTTCAGCATTTCGGAATTGAGATTCAGCATGTCGAGATCTATAGTCTTGAACAAGGAAATATCGATATTGAAATGACCATTCCGTTCAGCGGACATGGAGAAAGTGAAAAAATCATTGCTCCTATGCTGTCTGACATTCTGGAAGAACAAATTCTTGTGAAAGCCGAACAGCACTCTCCGCATCCGAATGGATACAGCCATGTTGCCTTTGGATCAACAAAATCATACAGGGTGTCCACGGGAGCTGCTCACGCTGCGAAGGGCGGCGGCCTTGTCTCCGGCGACAGCTACAGCATGATGGAGCTTGGAGCCAGAAAATATGCTGCAGCAATCAGTGACGGAATGGGCAATGGCGCAAGAGCGCACTTTGAAAGCAATGAAACGATCAAGCTTCTTGAAAAAATCCTTGAATCGGGAATTGATGAAAAAATAGCAATTAAAACGATCAACAGCATACTGTCTCTAAGGACAACTGACGAAATATATTCCACGCTTGACCTATCTATTATCGATCTTCAAGATGCCAGCTGTAAATTTTTGAAGGTTGGATCGACGCCTAGCTTTATCAAACGGGGTGACCAGGTCATGAAAGTTCAAGCGAGCAATCTGCCAATCGGTATTATTAATGAATTTGATGTGGAGGTTGTGAGTGAACAGCTGAAAGCGGGTGACCTCTTAATTATGATGAGTGATGGCATTTTTGAGGGGCCTAAGCATGTGGAAAATCACGACTTATGGATGAAGCGTAAAATGAAAGGGTTGAAAACAAATGACCCGCAGGAGATTGCCGATTTGCTTATGGAAGAAGTCATCCGCACAAGATCCGGCCAAATTGAGGACGATATGACTGTTGTTGTCGTCCGGATTGATCACAATACACCGAAGTGGGCATCCATTCCTGTTCCGGCAATCTTTCAAAACAAACAAGAAATTTCATAACGCTTCCGTATAAATCAAATTTCTTCTGGCGAAGATGGGAATATATGAATCTGAGAATCCTCGTATTCTCCAGGAGGAATGAATGTGAACAACGGACATTTAAATCAAATTTTGCTGATAACGGATGGCTGCTCAAACCATGGGGAAGACCCGCTTGCAATGGCTGCTTTTGCTAAAGAGCAGGGGATTACGGTAAATGTCATTGGTATAATGGAAGAAAATCAAATTGACCCTGAGGCAATGAAGGAAGTCGAAGGGATTGCACTTGCCGGAGGAGGCGTGCACCAAGTCGTTTATGCATCTCAGCTTTCACAAACTGTTCAAATGGTAACAAAGAAAGCGATGACGCAAACCTTACAAGGTGTAGTCAATCAAGAACTGAAACAGATTCTCGGAAAGAATGTGGAAATGGAAGAGCTTTCTCCGGAAAAACGCGGCGAAGTCATGGAAGTGGTAGACGAGCTTGGAGAAACGGTGCATCTTCAGGTTTTGGTTCTTGTTGATACAAGTGCAAGTATGGCGCCAAAGCTTCCAACAGTAAAAGAGGCCCTGATTGATTTGTCTGTAAGCCTCAATTCCCGAATTGGGAATAACGAATTTGCGATGTGTATATTTCCCGGGAAAAAACAAGAGGTCGAGCTTGTGCTGAACTGGACACCGAAGCTGCAATCTCTTTCCACACTCTTTGCAAAGCTTTCGACAGGCGGCATCACGCCGACAGGTCCGGCGATTCGTGAAGCGACACTGCAGTTTGAAAAAATACGCTCAAGAAGGGGCATGCTGGCAGATGATGAACGACGCTTTGACGAGTTTGGCATGTAGCCTCAAGCCGGGTACGACAATCAAAGGCAAGTGGAATGGAAACACTTATACATTGCGTAAACAGCTTGGTAAAGGGGCCAATGGAATTGTGTATTTGGCAGAAGCATCAGATGGACATGTTGCCTTAAAGGTGAGTGATGACAGCCTGTCTATTACTTCTGAAGTGAATGTCTTGAAATCTTTCTCAAAGGCCCAGTCCGTTACGATGGGGCCTTCTTTTTTTGATACGGATGATGCTTATATTCCCGGTACCAATACGAAAGTTTCATTTTATGCAATGGAATACATAAAAGGGCCGCTGCTTTTGAAGTATGTCAGTGATAAAGGAGCAGAGTGGATACCTGTATTAATGATTCAGCTGTTATCCAGCTTATCGGTGCTTCACCAGCAAGGATGGATATTCGGCGATCTTAAACCTGATAATCTGATCGTAACTGGTCCGCCCGCAAGGATCCGCTGCATTGATGTGGGCGGCACGACAAAGGAAGGCCGGGCGATAAAAGAGTATACGGAGTTTTATGACAGAGGCTATTGGGGGTATGGAACAAGGAAGGCAGAGCCATCCTATGATCTGTTCGCAGTTGCCATGATTATGATCAACAGTGTGCATAAAAAAGAATTTAAGAAAACGAGCCAGCCCAAAGAACAGCTTAGGTCTCTCATCGAAGGAAACCCGCTGCTTCAAAAGTATAAAAAAGTGCTTTTTTCAGCCTTGAACGGAGATTATCAATCCGCAGATGAAATGAAAAAGGATATGCTAGACGCGGGGCAAAAAGCAGCACAAAGAAAACAGCCTATAAAAGCATCACCGCAGCCTGCCACACGACAAAGACAGCAAAAACCGCGCCAAGGAAAAATAACGAAGACGCGATATACCCCAAAACAGAAACCGGCTAAGTCGGGGGGGTTATTTGAAACAACGCTGATCGTGATCAGTGTTTTAGCGCTTTATTTCGCCTATATTATCTTTTTCTTAATCTGAATGGTGCAAACTGCAGAGCCTATGCTTCTTCTTTGCTTGGAGGGGTTGAAAGTGTTAGGATATGAATATCTTTAAAATACCTGCTCATTGTGAGGAGGACATTGTGAAAAGTGTCAAAGATTTTTTAAACAAACACAATCTTACGTTAAAAGGGGCGACAATCATTGTAGGCGTTTCCGGCGGTCCGGACTCAATGGCTCTTCTTCACGCGTTGCATACGTTATGCGGCCGTTCAGCGAATGTTATTGCAGCTCACGTTGACCATCGGTTCAGAGGTGCGGAATCCGAGGAGGACATGCGTTTTGTCCAAGCTTATTGTAAAGCTGAACAGCTCGTGTGCGAAACGGCTCAAATCAATGTAACCGCATATGCACAGGAAAAAGGACTCAATAAGCAGGCTGCAGCACGCGATTGCCGCTACCAGTTTTTTGAGGAAATCATGTCGAAGCACCAAGCGGACTATCTAGCTCTTGCGCATCATGGTGATGATCAGGTTGAAACAATGCTTATGAAACTGGCTAAGGGTACGCTTGGAACGGGACTTGCGGGAATGCAGCCGGTTAGACGTTTTGGCACGGGGCGGATCATCAGGCCGTTCTTAACCATTACAAAGGAAGAGATCCTTCACTATTGCCGTGAAAACGGCTTGAGCTACCGGACGGATGAAAGCAACGCCAAAGATGACTACACAAGAAACAGATTCAGAAAAACAGTGCTCCCGTTTTTGAAGCAGGAATCTCCGGATGTGCATAAAAGGTTTCAGAAAGTGAGTGAAGCACTGACGGAAGATGAGCAATTCTTACAGTCATTAACGAAAGATGAAATGAATAAAGTAATCACAAGCCAGTCTAATACATCAGTTGAAATCAATTCCTCTCAATTGCTTGCCCTCCCGATGCCTTTACAAAGAAGAGGAGTTCAACTAATATTAAACTATCTTTATGAAAACGTTCCATCATCCTTTTCAGCCCATCACATTCAGCAGTTTCTCGATTGGGCGGAAAATGGCGGTCCTTCAGGAGTACTGGACTTTCCGAAAGGGCTGAAGGTGGTCAAATCATATCAGACATGTTTGTTTACATTTGAACAATGGCAGTGCAAAAATGTTCCCTTTGAATACCAAATTAGCGGAGCTGCTGATGAAACGGCAGTGCTCCCTAATGGATATCTGATAGAGGCAAGGCATTATGCGGACTCGCCTGAAGAACATGGGAATGCTGTTTTTATCACAAGTGAAAAAAAGGTGCGATTTCCCTTAACAATCCGGACGAGAAAAGCTGGAGACCGGATCAAACTAAAAGGGATGAACGGCTCAAAAAAGGTAAAGGATATATTTATTGATAAGAAATTGCCTCTCCAAGAAAGAGACAACTGGCCGATTGTGACGGACGCAAGCGGTGAAATTATCTGGATACCTGGCTTGAAAAAATCAATTTTTGAAGATCTTGTGATTCCAAACAGTGACCGCATTGTATTACAATATAGACAGCATGAAAAGTGTAGGGGGCAAGCAAAATCATGATGAAACATGATATCGAGAAAGTACTGATCTCAGAGGAAGAGATACAAAAGAAAGTAAAAGAGTTAGGTGCAGAATTAACGAGCGAGTATCAAGATACATTTCCGTTGGCAATCGGTGTGTTAAAAGGAGCACTTCCTTTTATGGCGGATCTTATCAAGCATATTGATACATATTTGGAAATGGATTTCATGGATGTATCAAGCTACGGAAATTCTACGGTTTCTTCTGGAGAAGTAAAAATCATTAAAGATTTGGATACATCTGTAGAGGGCCGGGACATCTTAATTATTGAAGATATCATCGACAGTGGGTTAACCTTAAGTTATCTCGTAGAGCTCTTCCGATACCGTAAAGCAAAATCAATTAAGATTGTTACCCTTTTGGATAAACCGAGCGGAAGAAAAGCGGACATCAAAGCAGACTTTGTCGGTTTTGAAGTTCCTGACGCGTTTGTAGTGGGTTACGGACTTGATTATGCTGAGCGCTATCGCAATCTGCCTTATATCGGAGTGTTAAAACCGGCAGTTTATGAAAGCTGATCGGCAGCCTGCTTCCGAGATGGTTATTGTTTGTATTGGAATGATTTTCTATGGTACTATTGAACATAGTTGTGCTTACTGTGGGAGGAGGTAAGGAATGAATCGGGTCTTCCGTAATACCATTTTTTATTTACTTATTTTATTAGTAGTAATCGGGGTTGTGAGCTACTTCCAGACCTCAAATCCGAAAACAGAAAATATGTCGTACAGTACGTTCATCAAAAACCTGGATGACGGGAAAGTTGATAGCGTATCGGTTCAGCCTGTCAGAGGTGTTTATGAGGTAAAAGGGCAGCTGAAAAACTACGACAAAGATCAATACTTTTTGACTCATGTTCCTGAAGGAAAGGGAGCAGACCAGATATTTAACGCTTTGAAAAAGACAGACGTAAAGGTTGAGCCCGCGCAAGAAACAAGCGGATGGGTGACGTTCCTGACGACCATCATCCCATTTGTCATTATCTTTATTCTGTTTTTCTTCCTGCTCAATCAGGCTCAAGGCGGCGGCAGCCGTGTCATGAACTTTGGCAAGAGTAAAGCGAAGCTGTATACAGAGGAAAAGAAACGCGTCAAATTTAAAGACGTTGCAGGGGCTGACGAAGAAAAGCAAGAACTTGTTGAAGTTGTTGAGTTTCTGAAAGATCCCCGCAAGTTTGCCGAGCTCGGCGCCAGAATACCGAAAGGCGTGCTTTTAGTCGGACCTCCGGGTACCGGTAAAACATTGCTTGCCAAGGCTTGTGCAGGAGAAGCCGGCGTACCTTTCTTCAGCATCAGCGGATCTGATTTCGTTGAAATGTTTGTAGGGGTCGGTGCTTCCCGTGTGCGTGACTTGTTTGAAAATGCGAAAAAGAATGCGCCTTGTTTGATCTTCATTGATGAAATTGACGCAGTCGGACGCCAGCGTGGCGCTGGTCTCGGCGGTGGACACGATGAACGTGAACAGACGCTAAACCAATTGCTTGTTGAAATGGACGGATTCAGCGCTAATGAAGGAATTATCATCATTGCTGCGACGAACCGTGCGGACATCTTGGACCCAGCCTTACTTCGTCCGGGACGTTTTGACCGTCAAATCACAGTGGACCGCCCAGATGTCATTGGCCGTGAAGCTGTATTGAAAGTCCATGCGAGAAACAAACCGCTGGATGAAACGGTTAACCTAAAATCAATTGCCATGAGAACACCAGGCTTCTCAGGCGCTGACTTAGAAAACCTCTTGAATGAAGCTGCGCTTGTAGCGGCTCGTCAAAACAAGAAAAAAATCGATGCGCGTGATATTGACGAAGCGACGGACCGTGTAATTGCCGGACCCGCTAAGAAGAGCCGCGTTATCTCCAAGAAAGAACGCAATATCGTGGCTTATCACGAAGGCGGACACACCGTTATCGGTCTCGTTTTAGATGAGGCAGATATGGTTCATAAAGTAACGATTGTTCCTCGGGGCCAGGCTGGCGGTTATGCTGTTATGCTGCCAAGAGAAGACCGTTATTTCCAAACAAAGCCGGAGCTGCTTGATAAAATTGTCGGCCTCTTGGGCGGACGTGTTGCTGAAGAGATTATCTTCGGTGAAGTCAGCACAGGGGCGCACAATGACTTCCAGCGTGCGACGAATATTGCAAGACGAATGGTTACAGAATTCGGTATGTCAGAAAAACTGGGACCGTTGCAATTTGGACAGTCTCAGGGCGGTCAGGTATTCTTAGGCCGTGATTTCAACAACGAACAGAACTACAGTGATCAAATCGCTTACGAAATTGATCAGGAAATTCAGCGCATCATCAAAGAATGTTATGAGCGTGCGAAACAAATCCTGACTGAAAATCGTGACAAGCTTGAATTGATTGCCCAAACGCTTCTGAAAGTTGAAACGCTTGACGCTGAACAAATCAAACACCTTATCGATCATGGAACATTACCTGAGCGTAATTTCTCAGATGATGAAAAGAACGATGATGTGAAAGTAAACATTCTGACAAAAACAGAAGAAAAGAAAGACGATACGAAAGAGTAATTCGCTTTCTTTCTAAAAAAACTGCCGGCTGACGCTGGCAGTTTTTTTATGTAAATGATTGGCTCAGCTGCGGCTTTTACAATCATCCAATTCTGGTATCGATTTGTTTACAAATGAGCCGCTGATCGTGTATGGTATTGTAGAATGTTTGTAAAAAGTAAAGTAGAGAAACTATTCAAAAGTGGTGATAGAGGTTGTTACTGGTTATCGATGTGGGGAACACCAATACTGTACTTGGTGTATATCATGATGGAAAATTAGAATATCACTGGCGTATAGAAACAAGCAGGCATAAAACAGAAGATGAGTTTGGGATGATTTTGCGCTCCTTATTTGATCACTCCGGGCTTATGTTTGAACAGATAGATGGCATTATTATTTCGTCAGTAGTGCCGCCAATCATGTTTGCGTTAGAAAGAATGTGCACAAAATACTTTCATATCGAGCCTCAAATTGTTGGTCCAGGTATGAAAACCGGTTTAAATATAAAATATGACAATCCGAAAGAAGTAGGGGCAGACAGAATCGTAAATGCTGTCGCTGCGATACACTTGTACGGCAATCCATTAATTGTTGTCGATTTCGGAACCGCCACAACGTACTGCTATATTGATGAAAACAAACAATACATGGGCGGGGCGATTGCCCCTGGGATTACAATTTCGACAGAGGCGCTTTACTCGCGTGCAGCAAAGCTTCCGCGTATCGAAATCACCCGGCCCGACAATATTATCGGAAAAAACACTGTTAGCGCGATGCAATCTGGGATTTTATTTGGCTATGTCGGCCAAGTGGAAGGAATCGTTAAGCGAATGAAATGGCAGGCAAAACAGGAACCAAAGGTCATTGCGACAGGAGGCCTAGCGCCGCTCATTGCGAACGAATCAGATTGTATAGACATCGTTGATCCATTCTTAACCCTAAAAGGGCTGGAATTGATTTATGAAAGAAACCGCGTAGGAAGTGTATAGGAGGTTTAGTAATGGATTATTTAGTAAAAGCACTTGCGTATGACGGAAAAGTTCGGGCTTATGCTGCGAGAACGACTGATATGGTAAATGAGGGACAAAGACGCCATGGTACGTGGCCGACAGCATCCGCTGCACTGGGCCGTACAATGACAGCTTCACTTATGCTCGGCGCTATGCTGAAGGGCGATGATAAGCTGACCGTGAAAATCGAGGGCGGAGGTCCGATCGGAGCTATTGTAGCTGATGCCAATGCCAAAGGAGAAGTCAGAGCCTATGTCTCTAACCCGCAAGTTCATTTTGATTTAAATGAACAAGGTAAGCTTGATGTCAGACGTGCGGTTGGAACAAACGGAACGTTAAGTGTCGTAAAAGATTTAGGTTTGCGCGAGTTCTTCACAGGACAAGTAGAAATCGTTTCAGGAGAATTAGGAGATGATTTTACTTACTATCTTGTGTCATCTGAGCAGGTTCCTTCATCAGTGGGCGTAGGTGTGCTCGTAAATCCTGACAATACCATTCTTGCGGCAGGGGGCTTTATTATTCAGCTGATGCCGGGAACAGATGATGAAACAATCACAAAAATTGAACAGCGTCTATCTCAAGTAGAGCCGATTTCTAAGCTCATCCAAAAAGGGCTGACACCAGAAGAAATTTTAGAAGAAGTCCTAGGCGAGAAACCTGAGATTTTGGAAACGATGCCTGTCAGATTCCATTGCCCTTGTTCAAAAGAACGGTTCGAAACAGCCATTTTAGGACTAGGCAAAAAAGAAATTCAAGATATGATAGAAGAAGATGGACAAGCCGAAGCAGTATGCCATTTTTGTAATGAAAAGTACTTATTTACAAAAGAAGAGCTGGAAGGGCTTCGTGACCAAACTACCCGCTAAGCTCTTTAGCGGGTTTTTAATTTGAGAAAAGGGGCTGAAAGCAGGTTTGAAATCAAGAACAATCTGGACCATTATTTTAGGGGCGCTGTTGGTTTGCTGTATTGCTGTTGCATATACGCTGACGAAATCCCAAACCGGCGCATCGTCATCCGGTGAGTCTATTGCGACTATCGGAGGCAAGAGTGTGACAAGAGAAGAATGGCTGAAAGAAATGGAAGATCAGTATGGTAAGTCAACGCTTGAAGATATGATCAATGTCCGAGTTGTTGAGCAGCTGGCTAAAAAGAACAACCTTAAAATATCCAAAAGCGAAGTTGATCGTGAGTTTTTGCTGATTAAAGCGGTCAATAATTCCTTTTACGAAGATGAACATACGACGGAGAAAGAGTGGAAAGACCAAATTCGTTATAATGTCCTCCTTGAGGAATTGTTAACAAGGGATATCGATATCTCAAACAAAGAATTGGAATCATTCTATCATAAAAATAAGGAACTATATCAGTTTGATGATTCGTATCGAATTCGGCACATTGTTGTAAAAGATGAAGAAGAAGCGAGAGAAGTCCTAAAAGAACTGAAAGGCGGATCAAGCTTTGAAGCTGTCGCTGCCGAAAGATCCACTGACAGATATACATCACCATACGGCGGAGATTTAGGTTTTGTCACAGAGGCATCAGACAACATTCCATCAGCATACATTGAAGAGGCGAAAACACTCAAAGAGGATGAATGGTCTCAGGAACCAATAAAGGTCAGCAACGGATATGCCATTATCCAGCTGAAAGAAAAACTAAAGGCAAGAACGTTCTCATTTGATGAAGTAAAGGACCAGATCAGACGGCAAATCGCAATGGATCAGCTAGGCGATAAAGCGACAGTTAAGACACTTTGGAAAGAAGCCGATGTATCTTGGTTTTATGGGGAAAAAAGTACTAAGTGATTGACAAAAAATTTTGAAATTGATAGATTATATACATAATACCAATACAAATAGTCGGAAATTGAGGTGTCGAGAATGGTACGTGTAGCAAACTCCATTACTGAATTAATTGGGAATACGCCAATCGTTAAATTAAATCGCCTTGCAGATGAAAACAGTGCGGATGTATATCTAAAACTTGAATACATGAACCCTGGAAGCAGTGTAAAAGACCGTATCGGTTTAGCCATGATTGAAGCGGCTGAAAAAGAAGGAAAATTAAAAGCCGGTGATACAATCATTGAACCGACAAGCGGAAATACTGGAATCGGGCTTGCAATGGTTGCTGCTGCTAAAGGATTAAAAGCCATTTTGGTTATGCCTGATACAATGAGCATGGAGCGCCGCAACCTTCTTCGCGCATACGGTGCTGAACTTGTGCTGACTCCTGGTGCGGAAGGCATGAAAGGTGCCATTAAGAAAGCTGAAGAGCTTGCTGAAAAGCACGGATACTTTGTGCCGCAGCAGTTTAACAACCCTTCTAACCCAGAAATTCACCGCCAAACAACTGGTAAAGAAATCGTTGAGCAATTCGGTGATGACCAGCTTGATGCATTTGTAGCCGGAATCGGAACGGGCGGAACGATTACGGGAGCGGGCGAAGTGCTGAAGGAAGCATATCCTTCCATCAAGATTTACGCTGTTGAACCGTCAGATTCCCCAGTGCTTTCAGGAGGAAAACCAGGCCCCCACAAAATTCAGGGAATCGGAGCTGGATTCGTGCCGGACATCTTAAACACTGAAGTATATGATGAAATCTTCCCTGTGAAGAATGAAGAAGCATTCGAATATGCCCGCAGAGCTGCACGTGAAGAAGGAATTCTCGGAGGCATCTCATCAGGTGCGGCAATTTATGCTGCTCTTCAAGTAGCAAAAAAACTCGGAAAAGGCAAAAAAGTATTGGCCGTCATTCCAAGTAACGGCGAACGTTATCTAAGCACGCCGCTGTATCAATTCGATTAAAAAAAGTCAAAACTCCCGGTCCCGCCGGGAGTTTTTTTATATTTCGTGCATCAAATATGCCATGTCTGCGACGAATGTTATTCTTGGAAGAGAAATTCACTTTTTTCACTAACAACATTGCTTTACAATTAAAAACAAGTAAAAAAGAAAATAGAGGAATGATACAAATGGCACAACGCAGACCGGCAGGCAAAAAAATACCTTTTCAAAAAGACTCATTCTTACAACAATTTGAGAAACTTGCGCAATCCCGGAAACATCATGTACTTCTCGAAAGTGCAAGAGGCGGCAGATATAGTATAGCCGGTCTTGATCCAATTGCGACTGTGAAAGGAAAAGACGGAATAACTACAATTAAGCATGGTGATGAGATGCTGTTTAAAGAAGGTGATCCATTACGGGCCTTCCACAGCTGGTTTAAAACACTGGAAACAGAAACGAATCATGAGTTCCCTGACTTTCAAGGCGGGGCAATCGGGTTTCTCAGCTATGATTACGCACGGTACATTGAAAATTTTAAAATGCTCTCATTAGATGATCTAGAAACACCAGATATTTATTTTCTTGTTTTTGATGATATAGCAGTTTATGACCATCAAGAAGAGTCTCTATGGCTGATTACTCATGTTAATGGTTCTGATCAGGAAACAGCGGATGTGAAGCTATCTGAGTTAGAGCAGATGTGGCTGACTGAGCTTCCCGCTGTCTCTTCGCGAGAGATGAACCCTGAAACAGATGGTTCTTTCGCGGCGCCATTTACCGAGGATGGGTTCTCACAAGCTGTAGAGAAAATCAAACAATACATTGCCAGCGGAGATGTGTTTCAAGTCAATCTATCAATAAGGCAGTCACAGTCACTGTCTGCCCACCCATATCAAATTTACAAAACCTTGAGAGAAGTAAATCCTTCTCCTTATATGGCGTATTTAGAAACACCTGATTTCCAAATCATTTGCGGATCGCCTGAACTGCTTGTCAGCAAAAAGGGCAAGCTATTAGAGACAAGACCGATTGCGGGCACCCGTTCCAGAGGGAAAACAAATGAAGAAGACGAGGCGCTTGCAAACGAATTGATACACAATGAAAAAGAACGCGCGGAACATGTCATGCTGGTTGATCTTGAGCGAAATGATCTGGGAAGAGTATCACGTTACGGGTCTGTGCGCGTAAATGAATTCATGGCAATTGAAAAATACTCGCATGTGATGCACATTGTGTCTAATGTCCAAGGTGAACTGCAGGATGGGTATGATGCTGTAGATATTATTCATGCTGTGTTTCCCGGAGGAACCATTACTGGTGCACCGAAAGTAAGAACGATGGAAATTATAGAAGAACTTGAGCCGACACGCCGAGGGCTTTATACTGGATCTATAGGATGGTTTGGATATAATCACGATCTGCAGTTTAATATCGTCATTCGAACCATTTATGCAACCGGAGGGCAGGCATTTATGCAGTCCGG
This sequence comes from Bacillus sp. FSL M8-0025, assembly GCF_037975475.1. Classification (NCBI taxonomy): domain Bacteria; kingdom Bacillati; phylum Bacillota; class Bacilli; order Caryophanales; family Bacillaceae; genus Bacillus; species Bacillus sp. FSL M8-0025. Next base: position 83,615 of record NZ_CP150258.1, read on the forward strand.
CGCAGGAGTTGTGATTGATTCTGTTCCGAAGCACGAATACAAGGAATCATTCAAAAAAGCTTTTGCGATGCAAAGAGCATTAGAGCTGAGCAAAGAAGAGACAAAAATTAGATGAGGTGAGCGGAGAAATGATTTTAATGATTGATAACTACGATTCATTCACGTACAACTTGGTACAGTATTTGGGCGAGCTTGGGGAAGAGCTGGTTGTGAAACGCAATGACAGCATCACAATCGAAGAAATTGAAGAACTGTCTCCGGACTTTCTGATGATATCTCCCGGACCGTGTAGCCCTGATGAGGCGGGAATCAGCCTCGAAGCAATTAAACATTTCGCAGGGAAAATTCCTATTTTCGGTGTATGTCTCGGACATCAGTCCATCGCACAAGTGTTCGGTGGCGACGTTGTTAGGGCAGAACGGCTTATGCACGGGAAAACCTCGGATATCGAGCATGACGGCAAAACCATTTTTGAAGGGTTGAAAAACCCCCTTGTTGCGACGCGATACCACTCGCTGATCGTAAAACCTGAGACGCTGCCAAACTGTTTTACAGTAACAGCACAAACGAAAGAAGGAGAAATCATGGCTATTCGCCACAATGACCTCCCGATAGAGGGCGTGCAATTTCACCCAGAGTCTATTATGACCTCCTTTGGGAAAGAAATGCTCAGAAATTTTATTGAGACATATCGCAAGGAAGTTATTGCGTGATGATATATGTGAACGGCCGGTATATGGAGGAGAAAGATGCAGTTCTTTCTCCTTTTGACCATGGGTTTTTATATGGGATCGGTGTTTTCGAAACCTTCAGGCTCTACGAAGGCTGCCCGTTTTTGCTTGATTGGCATATAGAAAGGCTTGAACGCGCGCTTAAGGATCTGCAAATCGAATATACTGTTTCAAAGCATGAGATCCTTGAGATGCTGGACAAGCTGCTTAAGCTAAATGATATCAAGGATGGTAATGCCCGCGTCAGACTGAACATATCAGCGGGAATCAGCGATAAAGGCTTTGTCGCCCAGACGTACGATAAGCCGACCGTTTTATGCTTTGTGAATCAGCTGAAACCAGAAAGTCTTCCTTTGCAAAAAGAAGGAAAGGTTTTATCGATACGGAGAAACACTCCAGAGGGATCGTTCCGGTTAAAATCTCATCATTATCTAAATAATATGTATGCGAAACGGGAAATTGGAAATGATCCGCGTGTCGAGGGAATTTTCTTAACGGAGGATGGAGCTGTTGCAGAGGGTATCATATCTAATGTCTTCTGGAGAAAAGGTCGCTGTATCTATACGCCATCGCTTGATACCGGTATTCTGGACGGCGTCACGAGACGTTTTATCATAGAAAATGCAAAGAATATCGGCCTGGAGCTCAAAACGGGCCGATATGAGCTAGAAGCTCTCTTGACAGCTGACGAAGCGTGGATGACGAACTCGGTTCTTGAAATCATCCCGTTTACTAAAATAGAAGAAGTAAACTATGGAAGCCAAAGCGGAGAAGCAACCTCCGCTCTTCAATTGTTATACAAAAAAGAAATAAAGAACATGATGTATGAAAAGGGAGGAAGAGCATGGCGCAGCACACAATAGATCAAACACAAGTAATCCACACTAAGCCCAGCGCTTTATCATATAAAGAGAAGACGCTGGTGATGGGAATTTTAAACGTAACGCCTGACTCTTTCTCGGACGGTGGAAAATATGACAGCTTGGACAAGGCGCTGCTGCACGCGAAAGAGATGATCGATGATGGTGCCCATATCATTGATATCGGAGGGGAATCGACAAGGCCTGGCGCTGAGTGCGTATCTGAGGATGAGGAGATGTCCAGAGTCATTCCGGTGATTGAGCGGATTACGAAAGAGCTTGGTGTTCCTATTTCTGTAGATACGTACAAGGCTTCTGTCGCAGATGAAGCAGTGAAAGCCGGCGCATCCATTATCAATGATATTTGGGGAGCCAAACATGATCCGAAGATGGCTTCTGTTGCAGCTGAACATAATGTTCCAATTGTTCTCATGCATAACCGCCCTGAAAGAAACTACAATGACTTATTGCCGGATATGCTGACGGACTTAATGGAGAGTGTAAAAATTGCTGTTGAGGCCGGAGTAGACGAGAAGAACATTATTCTTGATCCCGGTATCGGTTTCGCGAAAACCTATCACGATAACTTGGCAGTGATGAACAAACTAGAGATTTTCAGCGGGCTGGGATATCCGGTTCTTCTGGCAACCTCCCGAAAAAGATTCATCGGACGTGTTCTGGATCTTCCGCCTGAGGAGCGGGCTGAGGGCACAGGCGCGACTGTGTGTCTCGGCATTCAAAAAGGCTGTGACATTGTCAGGGTCCATGATGTAAAACAAATTGCCAGAATGGCGAAAATGATGGACGCGATGCTGAATAAGGGAGGGGTGCACCATGGATAAAGTTTATGTAGAAGGTATGGAGTTTTACGGATATCACGGTGTGTTCAAAGAAGAAAACAAACTTGGCCAGCGGTTTAAAGTCGATTTAACCGCTGAGCTGGATTTAAGCAAAGCTGGACAAACAGACGACCTTGAGCAAACGATCAACTATGCTGAGCTCTATCACGTATGTAAAGATATCGTGGAAGGGGAGCCTGTAAAATTGGTAGAAACGCTGGCGGAACGTATTGCTGGCACTGTTCTCGAAAAATTTCAGCCTGTTCAGCAATGTACGGTGAAAGTGATTAAGCCAGACCCGCCAATTCCCGGACACTATAAATCAGTAGCAATTGAAATTACGAGAAAAAAGTCATGAACAACATAGCTTATATTGCACTTGGATCTAATATTGGAGATAGAGAAACGTATTTAAGGCAAGCAGTGGCTTTACTGCATCAGCATGCTGCGTTGACAGTCACTAAAGTGTCGTCTATTTACGAAACTGACCCGGTCGGATACGAAGATCAAGCTCAATTTCTGAATATGGCTGTTGAAATCAAGACATCATTGAACCCTTTTGAACTCCTTGAACTGACGCAGCAGATAGAAAATGAATTAGGCAGAACAAGGGAAGTAAGATGGGGGCCGCGGACGGCAGACCTTGACATTTTGTTATTTAATCGTGAAAATATTGAAACAGAGCAACTAATTGTTCCGCATCCGAGAATGTATGAGCGTTTGTTTGTCCTTGCGCCGCTTGCGGAAATTTGCCAGCAGGTTGAAAAAGAGGCTACAAGCGCCGAAACAGACCAAGAAGGTGTAAGAGTATGGAAGCAGAAATCTGGGGTAGACGAATTCGTGCATTCAGAAAGCTGAAAGGTTATACTCAAGAAGGATTTGCAAAAGCATTAGGTATATCAGTTTCTATTCTCGGCGAAATTGAACGCGGAAACCGATTGCCGTCAGCTGCCATCATTCAAGATGCAGCAGATGTTTTAAATATAAGTGCGGACGAATTGGCGCCGCCAGAAAAATAGAACAAATGAAAGGAGGAGAAAAATTGTTCAAAATCGGAGATATTCAATTGAAAAACCGGGTTGTGCTCGCTCCTATGGCTGGTGTCTGCAACTCTGCGTTCAGATTGACTGTAAAGGAATTCGGAGCCGGATTGGTATGCGCTGAAATGGTCAGTGACAAAGCGATCCTTTACAACAATGCAAGAACAATGGGTATGCTTTATATTGATGAACGTGAGAAACCACTGAGCCTTCAAATTTTCGGAGGAAAAAAGGAAACCCTTGTGGAAGCGGCGAAGTTTGTAGACCAAAACACAACTGCTGATATCATTGATATTAACATGGGATGTCCCGTGCCGAAGATTACAAAATGCGATGCGGGAGCCAAATGGCTTCTCGATCCTGATAAGATTTACGAAATGGTTTCTGCAGTAGTGGATGCTGTTAATAAGCCAGTTACAGTGAAAATGAGAATGGGCTGGGATGAAGACCACATTTTCGCAGTGAAAAATGCACAGGCTGTAGAACGTGCGGGCGGTAAAGCAGTGGCGCTTCACGGCCGTACGAGAGTGCAGATGTACGAAGGAACGGCAAACTGGGATATCATCAAAGAAGTAAAACAATCAGTATCGATTCCGGTTATCGGAAACGGCGATGTTAAGACACCGCAGGATGCTAAGCGTATGCTCGATGAGACAGGAGTAGACGGGGTCATGATCGGACGCGCTGCATTGGGCAACCCGTGGATGATTTACCGTACGGTTCAGTATCTTGAAACAGGTGAATTAAAAGAAGAGCCGCAAGTACGCGAAAAAATGGCCGTATGCAAACTGCATCTTGACCGCCTGATTGACTTAAAAGGTGAAAACGTAGCGGTAAGAGAAATGAGAAAGCACGCTGCATGGTATCTGAAAGGCGTGAAAGGCAATGCGAACGTTCGTAATGAAATCAATCATTGCGAGACGAGAGAAGAGTTTGTACAGCTTTTAGATGCATTTACGGTTGAAGTTGAGGCAAAAGAGCTTCAAAATGCAAAAGTAGGATAATACTCACCTCTATTTGCTGCTCACTGCTAGTTTTACGCTGGCAGTTTTTCTGCTTTTTTCATGAAACAATATCTGTAATGGAGTGATAACAATGAGTCAAGAAGAGCATAACCATGAAGAATTGAATGATCAGCTGCAAGTCAGACGCGATAAAATGAATCAGCTGAGAGATAACGGCATCGATCCATTCGGCGCACGTTTTGAAAGAACTCATCAGTCTCAAGAAGTTATTTCGGCATATCAAGATCTAACCAAAGAAGAGTTAGAAGAAAAAGCGATTGAAGTTACAATCGCAGGCCGCATGATGACAAAACGCGGCAAAGGAAAAGCCGGCTTTGCCCATCTTCAGGATTTAGAAGGCCAAATCCAAATCTACGTAAGAAAAGACAGTGTCGGTGACGACCAATATGAAATCTTCAAGTCTTCTGACCTCGGTGATCTTATCGGCGTAACCGGAAAAGTCTTCAAAACAAATGTAGGCGAATTGTCTGTTAAAGCAACTTCCTTTGAATTGCTGACAAAAGCGCTTCGTCCGCTTCCTGACAAATACCATGGTTTAAAAGACGTTGAGCAGCGCTACCGTCAGCGCTATCTGGATCTTATCGTAAACCCAGACAGCAAACATACGTTCATTACACGAAGCAAGATCATTCAAGCTATGAGAAGATACCTTGATGATCATGGATACTTAGAAGTAGAAACACCTACAATGCACAGCATTCCTGGGGGAGCTTCTGCACGTCCGTTTATCACTCACCACAACGCGTTAGACATTCCACTCTATATGCGTATTGCTATCGAACTGCACCTAAAACGTCTAATTGTCGGCGGTTTAGAAAAAGTATATGAAATCGGCCGTGTTTTCCGTAACGAAGGTGTCTCTACACGCCATAACCCTGAATTTACAATGATTGAGTTATATGAAGCATATGCGGACTATAAAGATATCATGAGCTTAACTGAAAACCTTGTCGCTCATATCGCCCAAGAAGTGCTTGGCACAACTACGATTCAATACGGGGAAGAGCAAATCGACCTTAAACCGGAGTGGAAAAGAATCCATATGGTTGACGCAGTCAAAGAAGCGACTGGCGTTGATTTCTGGGAAGAGGTTACTGTTGAGCAGGCGCGTGAATATGCAAAAGAACATGGTGTAGAAATTAAAGATTCTATGACAGTAGGGCATATCATCAACGAATTCTTCGAACAAAAAATTGAAGAAACGCTTATTCAGCCAACGTTTATTTACGGGCATCCTGTAGAAATTTCTCCTCTTGCTAAGAAAAACCCTGAGGACCCGCGTTTTACAGACCGTTTTGAGCTGTTTATCGTTGGCCGTGAACATGCCAACGCATTTACAGAGCTGAATGATCCTATTGATCAAAGAGAACGCTTTGAAGCGCAATTAAAAGAGCGTGAAGCCGGTAATGATGAAGCTCATCTAATGGATGAAGACTTTGTTGAAGCTCTGGAATACGGTATGCCGCCAACAGGAGGTTTAGGCATCGGTATCGACCGTCTGGTTATGCTGCTGACAAATGCCCCTTCTATTCGGGATGTGCTGTTATTCCCGCAAATGAGACAACGCTAATAAAGAAGAGCGGTATCCTCCATAGGGAAAGGATGCCGCTCTTTTTAAATTCCTTAGTATTTCTTCAAAAAAACTATTGCACTATTATTTACTAGGTGGTATATTATTATTCGTTGCCGCTAAACAAGGCGATAACGAAAAAAAGAACTTCAAAAAAAGTTATTGACTTCACTGAGTCAACGAGTTATAATAATAAAGTCGCTTGAACGAAGTGAACAAAATGATCTTTGAAAACTAAACAAGACAAAACGTACCTGTTAATTCAGTTTTTAAAAATCGCACAGCGATGTGCGTAGTCAGTCAAACTACTTTATCGGAGAGTTTGATCCTGGCTCAGGACGAACGCTGGCGGCGTGCCTAATACATGCAAGTCGAGCGGACAGATGGGAGCTTGCTCCCTGATGTTAGCGGCGGACGGGTGAGTAACACGTGGGTAACCTGCCTGTAAGACTGGGATAACTCCGGGAAACCGGGGCTAATACCGGATGGTTGTTTGAACCGCATGGTTCAAACATAAAAGGTGGCTTCGGCTACCACTTACAGATGGACCCGCGGCGCATTAGCTAGTTGGTGAGGTAATGGCTCACCAAGGCAACGATGCGTAGCCGACCTGAGAGGGTGATCGGCCACACTGGGACTGAGACACGGCCCAGACTCCTACGGGAGGCAGCAGTAGGGAATCTTCCGCAATGGACGAAAGTCTGACGGAGCAACGCCGCGTGAGTGATGAAGGTTTTCGGATCGTAAAGCTCTGTTGTTAGGGAAGAACAAGTACCGTTCGAATAGGGCGGTACCTTGACGGTACCTAACCAGAAAGCCACGGCTAACTACGTGCCAGCAGCCGCGGTAATACGTAGGTGGCAAGCGTTGTCCGGAATTATTGGGCGTAAAGGGCTCGCAGGCGGTTTCTTAAGTCTGATGTGAAAGCCCCCGGCTCAACCGGGGAGGGTCATTGGAAACTGGGGAACTTGAGTGCAGAAGAGGAGAGTGGAATTCCACGTGTAGCGGTGAAATGCGTAGAGATGTGGAGGAACACCAGTGGCGAAGGCGACTCTCTGGTCTGTAACTGACGCTGAGGAGCGAAAGCGTGGGGAGCGAACAGGATTAGATACCCTGGTAGTCCACGCCGTAAACGATGAGTGCTAAGTGTTAGGGGGTTTCCGCCCCTTAGTGCTGCAGCTAACGCATTAAGCACTCCGCCTGGGGAGTACGGTCGCAAGACTGAAACTCAAAGGAATTGACGGGGGCCCGCACAAGCGGTGGAGCATGTGGTTTAATTCGAAGCAACGCGAAGAACCTTACCAGGTCTTGACATCCTCTGACAATCCTAGAGATAGGACGTCCCCTTCGGGGGCAGAGTGACAGGTGGTGCATGGTTGTCGTCAGCTCGTGTCGTGAGATGTTGGGTTAAGTCCCGCAACGAGCGCAACCCTTGATCTTAGTTGCCAGCATTCAGTTGGGCACTCTAAGGTGACTGCCGGTGACAAACCGGAGGAAGGTGGGGATGACGTCAAATCATCATGCCCCTTATGACCTGGGCTACACACGTGCTACAATGGACAGAACAAAGGGCAGCGAAACCGCGAGGTTAAGCCAATCCCACAAATCTGTTCTCAGTTCGGATCGCAGTCTGCAACTCGACTGCGTGAAGCTGGAATCGCTAGTAATCGCGGATCAGCATGCCGCGGTGAATACGTTCCCGGGCCTTGTACACACCGCCCGTCACACCACGAGAGTTTGTAACACCCGAAGTCGGTGAGGTAACCTTTTAGGAGCCAGCCGCCGAAGGTGGGACAGATGATTGGGGTGAAGTCGTAACAAGGTAGCCGTATCGGAAGGTGCGGCTGGATCACCTCCTTTCTAAGGATATTATACGGAATATAAGACCTTGGGTCTTATAAACAGAACGTTCCCTGTCTTGTTTAGTTTTGAAGGATCATTCCTTCGAAACGTGTTCTTTGAAAACTAGATAACAGTAGACATCACATTCAATTAGTAACACAAGATATCACATAGTGATTCTTTTTAACGGTTAAGTTAGAAAGGGCGCACGGTGGATGCCTTGGCACTAGGAGCCGATGAAGGACGGGACGAACACCGATATGCTTCGGGGAGCTGTAAGCAAGCTTTGATCCGGAGATTTCCGAATGGGGAAACCCACCACTCGTAATGGAGTGGTATCCATATCTGAATTCATAGGATATGAGAAGGCAGACCCGGGGAACTGAAACATCTAAGTACCCGGAGGAAGAGAAAGCAAATGCGATTCCCTGAGTAGCGGCGAGCGAAACGGGATCAGCCCAAACCAAGAGGCTTGCCTCTTGGGGTTGTAGGACACTCTGTACGGAGTTACAAAGGAACGAGGTAGATGAAGAGGTCTGGAAAGGCCCGCCATAGGAGGTAACAGCCCTGTAGTCAAAACTTCGTTCTCTCCTGAGTGGATCCTGAGTACGGCGGAACACGTGAAATTCCGTCGGAATCCGGGAGGACCATCTCCCAAGGCTAAATACTCCCTAGTGACCGATAGTGAACCAGTACCGTGAGGGAAAGGTGAAAAGCACCCCGGAAGGGGAGTGAAAGAGATCCTGAAACCGTGTGCCTACAAGTAGTCAGAGCCCGTTAACGGGTGATGGCGTGCCTTTTGTAGAATGAACCGGCGAGTTACGATCCCGTGCAAGGTTAAGCAGAAGATGCGGAGCCGCAGCGAAAGCGAGTCTGAATAGGGCGCATGAGTACGTGGTCGTAGACCCGAAACCAGGTGATCTACCCATGTCCAGGGTGAAGTTCAGGTAACACTGAATGGAGGCCCGAACCCACGCACGTTGAAAAGTGCGGGGATGAGGTGTGGGTAGGGGTGAAATGCCAATCGAACCTGGAGATAGCTGGTTCTCTCCGAAATAGCTTTAGGGCTAGCCTCAAGGTAAGAGTCTTGGAGGTAGAGCACTGATTGGACTAGGGGCCCCTACCGGGTTACCGAATTCAGTCAAACTCCGAATGCCAATGACTTATCCTTGGGAGTCAGACTGCGAGTGATAAGATCCGTAGTCGAAAGGGAAACAGCCCAGACCGCCAGCTAAGGTCCCAAAGTATACGTTAAGTGGAAAAGGATGTGGAGTTGCTTAGACAACCAGGATGTTGGCTTAGAAGCAGCCACCATTTAAAGAGTGCGTAATAGCTCACTGGTCGAGTGACTCTGCGCCGAAAATGTACCGGGGCTAAACGTATCACCGAAGCTGCGGACTGTTCTTCGAACAGTGGTAGGAGAGCGTTCTAAGGGCTGTGAAGCCAGACCGGAAGGACTGGTGGAGCGCTTAGAAGTGAGAATGCCGGTATGAGTAGCGAAAGAGGGGTGAGAATCCCCTCCACCGAATGCCTAAGGTTTCCTGAGGAAGGCTCGTCCGCTCAGGGTTAGTCGGGACCTAAGCCGAGGCCGAAAGGCGTAGGCGATGGACAACAGGTTGATATTCCTGTACCACCTCCTCACCATTTGAGCAATGGGGGGACGCAGGAGGATAGGGTAAGCGCGGTATTGGATATCCGCGTCCAAGCAGTTAGGCTGGGAAATAGGCAAATCCGTTTCCCATAAGGCTGAGCTGTGATGGCGAGCGAAATATAGTAGCGAAGTTCCTGATTCCACACTGCCAAGAAAAGCCTCTAGCGAGGTGAGAGGTGCCCGTACCGCAAACCGACACAGGTAGGCGAGGAGAGAATCCTAAGGTGATCGAGAGAACTCTCGTTAAGGAACTCGGCAAAATGACCCCGTAACTTCGGGAGAAGGGGTGCTCTGTTAGGGTGCAAGCCCGAGAGAGCCGCAGTGAATAGGCCCAGGCGACTGTTTAGCAAAAACACAGGTCTCTGCGAAGCCGTAAGGCGAAGTATAGGGGCTGACGCCTGCCCGGTGCTGGAAGGTTAAGAGGAGCGCTTAGCGTAAGCGAAGGTGCGAATTGAAGCCCCAGTAAACGGCGGCCGTAACTATAACGGTCCTAAGGTAGCGAAATTCCTTGTCGGGTAAGTTCCGACCCGCACGAAAGGCGCAACGATCTGGGCACTGTCTCAACGAGAGACTCGGTGAAATTATAGTACCTGTGAAGATGCAGGTTACCCGCGACAGGACGGAAAGACCCCGTGGAGCTTTACTGCAGCCTGATATTGAATGTTGGTACAGCTTGTACAGGATAGGTAGGAGCCTTGGAAACCGGAGCGCCAGCTTCGGTGGAGGCATCGGTGGGATACTACCCTGGCTGTATTGACCTTCTAACCCGCCGCCCTTATCGGGCGGGGAGACAGTGTCAGGTGGGCAGTTTGACTGGGGCGGTCGCCTCCTAAAAGGTAACGGAGGCGCCCAAAGGTTCCCTCAGAATGGTTGGAAATCATTCGCAGAGTGTAAAGGCACAAGGGAGCTTGACTGCGAGACCTACAAGTCGAGCAGGGACGAAAGTCGGGCTTAGTGATCCGGTGGTTCCGCATGGAAGGGCCATCGCTCAACGGATAAAAGCTACCCCGGGGATAACAGGCTTATCTCCCCCAAGAGTCCACATCGACGGGGAGGTTTGGCACCTCGATGTCGGCTCATCGCATCCTGGGGCTGTAGTCGGTCCCAAGGGTTGGGCTGTTCGCCCATTAAAGCGGTACGCGAGCTGGGTTCAGAACGTCGTGAGACAGTTCGGTCCCTATCCGTCGCGGGCGCAGGAAATTTGAGAGGAGCTGTCCTTAGTACGAGAGGACCGGGATGGACGCACCGCTGGTGTACCAGTTGTTCTGCCAAGGGCATCGCTGGGTAGCTATGTGCGGACGGGATAAGTGCTGAAAGCATCTAAGCATGAAGCCCCCCTCAAGATGAGATTTCCCATTCCGCAAGGAAGTAAGATCCCTGAAAGATGATCAGGTTGATAGGTCTGAGGTGGAAGTGTGGCGACACATGGAGCTGACAGATACTAATCGATCGAGGACTTAACCATATTTTTGAATGATGTCACACCTGTTATCTAGTTTTGAGAGAACACTCTCAATTTGTTTGGTGGCGATAGCGAAGAGGTCACACCCGTTCCCATACCGAACACGGAAGTTAAGCTCTTCAGCGCCGATGGTAGTCGGGGGTTTCCCCCTGTGAGAGTAGGACGCCGCCAAGCAATTGCACGTTAGTGCAATTATGGAGGATTAGCTCAGCTGGGAGAGCATCTGCCTTACAAGCAGAGGGTCGGCGGTTCGAGCCCGTCATCCTCCACCATTATGCCGGTGTAGCTCAATTGGTAGAGCAACTGACTTGTAATCAGTAGGTTGGGGGTTCAAGTCCTCTTGCCGGCACCACTTTTATATGATATAATACTCAAGTCTCTTGTAGAAGAGCCATTAGCTCAGTTGGTAGAGCATCTGACTTTTAATCAGAGGGTCGAAGGTTCGAGTCCTTCATGGCTCACCATTTTACGCGGGTGTGGCGGAATTGGCAGACGCGCTAGACTTAGGATCTAGTGTCTTTATGACGTGGGGGTTCAAGTCCCTTCACCCGCATTATATAGGATAACAGTTAGAAAAACTGGACATCCTGTCTGCGGAAGTAGTTCAGTGGTAGAACACCACCTTGCCAAGGTGGGGGTCGCGGGTTCGAATCCCGTCTTCCGCTCCAACTATACCATCCACGCCGGGGTGGTGGAATTGGCAGACACACAGGACTTAAAATCCTGCGGTAGGTGACTACCGTGCCGGTTCAAGTCCGGCCCTCGGCATTATGTTTTGCGCCCGTAGCTCAATTGGATAGAGCGTTTGACTACGGATCAAAAGGTTAGGGGTTCGACTCCTCTCGGGCGCGCCATATCTTTTAATAGAATAGATGGGAAATCGGGAAGTAGCTCAGCTTGGTAGAGCACATGGTTTGGGACCATGGGGTCGCAGGTTCGAATCCTGTCTTCCCGACCATTTTTTATGGGGCCTTAGCTCAGCTGGGAGAGCGCCTGCTTTGCACGCAGGAGGTCAGCGGTTCGATCCCGCTAGGCTCCACCAAAAGTTTTTAAAAAGTTGTTGACTTTGAAGAAGTGACGTTGTACACTAAGAAAGTTGCTTTAACAAAGCAAGCAAACAAAATGATCTTTGAAAACTAAACAAGACAAAACGTACCTGTTAATTCATTTTTTTATAAATCGCACAGCGATGTGCGTAGTCAGTCAAACTACTTTATCGGAGAGTTTGATCCTGGCTCAGGACGAACGCTGGCGGCGTGCCTAATACATGCAAGTCGAGCGGACAGATGGGAGCTTGCTCCCTGATGTTAGCGGCGGACGGGTGAGTAACACGTGGGTAACCTGCCTGTAAGACTGGGATAACTCCGGGAAACCGGGGCTAATACCGGATGGTTGTTTGAACCGCATGGTTCAAACATAAAAGGTGGCTTCGGCTACCACTTACAGATGGACCCGCGGCGCATTAGCTAGTTGGTGAGGTAACGGCTCACCAAGGCAACGATGCGTAGCCGACCTGAGAGGGTGATCGGCCACACTGGGACTGAGACACGGCCCAGACTCCTACGGGAGGCAGCAGTAGGGAATCTTCCGCAATGGACGAAAGTCTGACGGAGCAACGCCGCGTGAGTGATGAAGGTTTTCGGATCGTAAAGCTCTGTTGTTAGGGAAGAACAAGTACCGTTCGAATAGGGCGGTACCTTGACGGTACCTAACCAGAAAGCCACGGCTAACTACGTGCCAGCAGCCGCGGTAATACGTAGGTGGCAAGCGTTGTCCGGAATTATTGGGCGTAAAGGGCTCGCAGGCGGTTTCTTAAGTCTGATGTGAAAGCCCCCGGCTCAACCGGGGAGGGTCATTGGAAACTGGGGAACTTGAGTGCAGAAGAGGAGAGTGGAATTCCACGTGTAGCGGTGAAATGCGTAGAGATGTGGAGGAACACCAGTGGCGAAGGCGACTCTCTGGTCTGTAACTGACGCTGAGGAGCGAAAGCGTGGGGAGCGAACAGGATTAGATACCCTGGTAGTCCACGCCGTAAACGATGAGTGCTAAGTGTTAGGGGGTTTCCGCCCCTTAGTGCTGCAGCTAACGCATTAAGCACTCCGCCTGGGGAGTACGGTCGCAAGACTGAAACTCAAAGGAATTGACGGGGGCCCGCACAAGCGGTGGAGCATGTGGTTTAATTCGAAGCAACGCGAAGAACCTTACCAGGTCTTGACATCCTCTGACAATCCTAGAGATAGGACGTCCCCTTCGGGGGCAGAGTGACAGGTGGTGCATGGTTGTCGTCAGCTCGTGTCGTGAGATGTTGGGTTAAGTCCCGCAACGAGCGCAACCCTTGATCTTAGTTGCCAGCATTCAGTTGGGCACTCTAAGGTGACTGCCGGTGACAAACCGGAGGAAGGTGGGGATGACGTCAAATCATCATGCCCCTTATGACCTGGGCTACACACGTGCTACAATGGACAGAACAAAGGGCAGCGAAACCGCGAGGTTAAGCCAATCCCACAAATCTGTTCTCAGTTCGGATCGCAGTCTGCAACTCGACTGCGTGAAGCTGGAATCGCTAGTAATCGCGGATCAGCATGCCGCGGTGAATACGTTCCCGGGCCTTGTACACACCGCCCGTCACACCACGAGAGTTTGTAACACCCGAAGTCGGTGAGGTAACCTTTTAGGAGCCAGCCGCCGAAGGTGGGACAGATGATTGGGGTGAAGTCGTAACAAGGTAGCCGTATCGGAAGGTGCGGCTGGATCACCTCCTTTCTAAGGATATTATACGGAATATAAGACCTTGGGTCTTATAAACAGAACGTTCCCTGTCTTGTTTAGTTTTGAAGGATCATTCCTTCGAAACGTGTTCTTTGAAAACTAGATAACAGTAGACATCACATTCAATTAGTAACACAAGATATCACATAGTGATTCTTTTTAACGGTTAAGTTAGAAAGGGCGCACGGTGGATGCCTTGGCACTAGGAGCCGATGAAGGACGGGACGAACACCGATATGCTTCGGGGAGCTGTAAGCAAGCTTTGATCCGGAGATTTCCGAATGGGGAAACCCACCACTCGTAATGGAGTGGTATCCATATCTGAATTCATAGGATATGAGAAGGCAGACCCGGGGAACTGAAACATCTAAGTACCCGGAGGAAGAGAAAGCAAATGCGATTCCCTGAGTAGCGGCGAGCGAAACGGGATCAGCCCAAACCAAGAGGCTTGCCTCTTGGGGTTGTAGGACACTCTGTACGGAGTTACAAAGGAACGAGGTAGATGAAGAGGTCTGGAAAGGCCCGCCATAGGAGGTAACAGCCCTGTAGTCAAAACTTCGTTCTCTCCTGAGTGGATCCTGAGTACGGCGGAACACGTGAAATTCCGTCGGAATCCGGGAGGACCATCTCCCAAGGCTAAATACTCCCTAGTGACCGATAGTGAACCAGTACCGTGAGGGAAAGGTGAAAAGCACCCCGGAAGGGGAGTGAAAGAGATCCTGAAACCGTGTGCCTACAAGTAGTCAGAGCCCGTTAACGGGTGATGGCGTGCCTTTTGTAGAATGAACCGGCGAGTTACGATCCCGTGCAAGGTTAAGCAGAAGATGCGGAGCCGCAGCGAAAGCGAGTCTGAATAGGGCGCATGAGTACGTGGTCGTAGACCCGAAACCAGGTGATCTACCCATGTCCAGGGTGAAGTTCAGGTAACACTGAATGGAGGCCCGAACCCACGCACGTTGAAAAGTGCGGGGATGAGGTGTGGGTAGGGGTGAAATGCCAATCGAACCTGGAGATAGCTGGTTCTCTCCGAAATAGCTTTAGGGCTAGCCTCAAGGTAAGAGTCTTGGAGGTAGAGCACTGATTGGACTAGGGGCCCCTACCGGGTTACCGAATTCAGTCAAACTCCGAATGCCAATGACTTATCCTTGGGAGTCAGACTGCGAGTGATAAGATCCGTAGTCGAAAGGGAAACAGCCCAGACCGCCAGCTAAGGTCCCAAAGTATACGTTAAGTGGAAAAGGATGTGGAGTTGCTTAGACAACCAGGATGTTGGCTTAGAAGCAGCCACCATTTAAAGAGTGCGTAATAGCTCACTGGTCGAGTGACTCTGCGCCGAAAATGTACCGGGGCTAAACGTATCACCGAAGCTGCGGACTGTTCTTCGAACAGTGGTAGGAGAGCGTTCTAAGGGCTGTGAAGCCAGACCGGAAGGACTGGTGGAGCGCTTAGAAGTGAGAATGCCGGTATGAGTAGCGAAAGAGGGGTGAGAATCCCCTCCACCGAATGCCTAAGGTTTCCTGAGGAAGGCTCGTCCGCTCAGGGTTAGTCGGGACCTAAGCCGAGGCCGAAAGGCGTAGGCGATGGACAACAGGTTGATATTCCTGTACCACCTCCTCACCATTTGAGCAATGGGGGGACGCAGGAGGATAGGGTAAGCGCGGTATTGGATATCCGCGTCCAAGCAGTTAGGCTGGGAAATAGGCAAATCCGTTTCCCATAAGGCTGAGCTGTGATGGCGAGCGAAATATAGTAGCGAAGTTCCTGATTCCACACTGCCAAGAAAAGCCTCTAGCGAGGTGAGAGGTGCCCGTACCGCAAACCGACACAGGTAGGCGAGGAGAGAATCCTAAGGTGATCGAGAGAACTCTCGTTAAGGAACTCGGCAAAATGACCCCGTAACTTCGGGAGAAGGGGTGCTCTGTTAGGGTGCAAGCCCGAGAGAGCCGCAGTGAATAGGCCCAGGCGACTGTTTAGCAAAAACACAGGTCTCTGCGAAGCCGTAAGGCGAAGTATAGGGGCTGACGCCTGCCCGGTGCTGGAAGGTTAAGAGGAGCGCTTAGCGTAAGCGAAGGTGCGAATTGAAGCCCCAGTAAACGGCGGCCGTAACTATAACGGTCCTAAGGTAGCGAAATTCCTTGTCGGGTAAGTTCCGACCCGCACGAAAGGCGCAACGATCTGGGCACTGTCTCAACGAGAGACTCGGTGAAATTATAGTACCTGTGAAGATGCAGGTTACCCGCGACAGGACGGAAAGACCCCGTGGAGCTTTACTGCAGCCTGATATTGAATGTTGGTACAGCTTGTACAGGATAGGTAGGAGCCTTGGAAACCGGAGCGCCAGCTTCGGTGGAGGCATCGGTGGGATACTACCCTGGCTGTATTGACCTTCTAACCCGCCGCCCTTATCGGGCGGGGAGACAGTGTCAGGTGGGCAGTTTGACTGGGGCGGTCGCCTCCTAAAAGGTAACGGAGGCGCCCAAAGGTTCCCTCAGAATGGTTGGAAATCATTCGCAGAGTGTAAAGGCACAAGGGAGCTTGACTGCGAGACCTACAAGTCGAGCAGGGACGAAAGTCGGGCTTAGTGATCCGGTGGTTCCGCATGGAAGGGCCATCGCTCAACGGATAAAAGCTACCCCGGGGATAACAGGCTTATCTCCCCCAAGAGTCCACATCGACGGGGAGGTTTGGCACCTCGATGTCGGCTCATCGCATCCTGGGGCTGTAGTCGGTCCCAAGGGTTGGGCTGTTCGCCCATTAAAGCGGTACGCGAGCTGGGTTCAGAACGTCGTGAGACAGTTCGGTCCCTATCCGTCGCGGGCGCAGGAAATTTGAGAGGAGCTGTCCTTAGTACGAGAGGACCGGGATGGACGCACCGCTGGTGTACCAGTTGTTCTGCCAAGGGCATCGCTGGGTAGCTATGTGCGGACGGGATAAGTGCTGAAAGCATCTAAGCATGAAGCCCCCCTCAAGATGAGATTTCCCATTCCGCAAGGAAGTAAGATCCCTGAAAGATGATCAGGTTGATAGGTCTGAGGTGGAAGTGTGGCGACACATGGAGCTGACAGATACTAATCGATCGAGGACTTAACCATATTTTTGAATGATGTCACACCTGTTATCTAGTTTTGAGAGAACACTCTCAATTTGTTTGGTGGCGATAGCGAAGAGGTCACACCCGTTCCCATACCGAACACGGAAGTTAAGCTCTTCAGCGCCGATGGTAGTCGGGGGTTTCCCCCTGTGAGAGTAGGACGCCGCCAAGCAAGCTTAAACCCAGCTCATTGAGCTGGGTTTTTTGTATTTTGGTTTATTGGTATCATAAAATTCCACTTAACTGTATAATATAATAACTTTATACCGAATTTTAAATCAGCAATCAGGTTTTGTGGACCGGGAAAATGGAAATAATGAAGGATAGAGCGAGAAAGTTGAAAATTCTCGAGAAACGGCTTATAGTAAGATTAAAGTCAAATATAGTCAAAGTCAGTAAAGGAGGGGGTTGAGTGGGACATAATATTTCTGACATCATTGAACAATATTTAAAACGAGTGTTAGATCAAAATGGCAAGGAAATTTTAGAGATTAAACGAAGTGAAATTGCAGATAAATTTCAATGCGTTCCTTCCCAAATAAATTATGTCATCAACACCAGATTTACAAGCGAAAGAGGATATATTGTTGAGAGCAAACGCGGGGGCGGCGGTTACATCAGAATCATTAAAATTAAAATGAACAATGAAGTTGTCCTGATCAATAATATTATTTCTCAAATTAATACCCATTTGTCTCAAGCAGCCTCTGATGATATTATTTTAAGGCTATTAGAAGACAAGGTAATTTCAGAAAGAGAAGCAAAAATGATGGTCAGCGTAATGGACCGCTCAGTTTTACACATTGACTTGCCTGAACGTGATGAATTAAGAGCGAGAATGATGAAGGCAATGCTGACTTCTTTAAAATTAAAATAAGCGGGTGAAAAGATTGATTTGTCAAGAGTGCCACGAGAGACCAGCCACTTTTCACTTTACAAAGGTTGTTAACGGAGAAAAAATAGAAGTTCATATTTGTGAACAATGTGCCAAAGAAAATAGTGATTCATATGGTATAAGTGCAAATCAGGGTTTCTCTATTCATAATTTACTTTCGGGTTTACTGAACATGGATTCTTCATTTCAAAATGCAGGAACTCAAATGTTCAGTCACTCGGAGCAAATATCTGCTTGTCCGAAATGCGGAATGACTTTTCAGCAATTCAGAAAAATTGGTCGTTTTGGATGTTCTGAATGTTACAAAACATTTCATAGCAACATTACACCAATCCTACGTAAAGTGCACAGCGGAAACACTGTGCATGCAGGTAAGATACCGAAACGAATAGGCGGCAATCTTCATGTCAGACGGCAGATTGATATGCTAAAAAAGGAATTGGAATCCTTAATCCATCAAGAAGAATTTGAAAATGCAGCTCATGTAAGAGATCAAATTCGTTCATTAGAACAATCACTCAAAAGTACAGATAGTGAGGAGGAACAGGAGTAATGTCGCTAAAGCATTTTATTCAGGACGCACTAAGCAGTTGGATGAAGCAGAAAGGACCTGAAAGTGACATTGTACTCAGCAGCCGCATACGTTTAGCAAGGAACTTTGAGCATATTCGGTTCCCTACGCGGTATTCCAATGAAGAAGCCTCATCCATCATACAGCAATTTGAAGATCAGTTTTCAGAGCAAGAAATTCCCGGAATCGGCAAATTTGTTTTGATTAGAATGAATGATGCACAGCCTTTAGAGAAGCGTGTACTTGTTGAAAAACATCTAATCAGTCCGAATCTGACAGAGTCTCCTTTTGGCGGCTGTTTGCTTTCTGAAAATGAGGAAGTAAGCGTCATGCTAAATGAAGAGGACCATATTAGAATTCAATGTCTTTTCCCTGGATTTCAGCTTTTAGAAGCAATGAAAGCCGCAAACCAGGTCGACGACTGGATTGAAGAAAAAGTTGATTATGCATTCAATGAGCAAAGAGGATACTTAACCAGCTGTCCTACAAACGTAGGTACAGGTTTAAGGGCTTCGGTCATGATGCATCTGCCGGCGCTGGTTTTAACTAGGCAAATAAATCGAATTATACCGGCAATTAATCAATTAGGCTTAGTTGTTAGAGGAATTTATGGGGAAGGCAGCGAAGCAGTAGGGAATATCTTTCAAATTTCAAATCAGATCACGCTTGGTAAGTCAGAGCAGGATATTGTAGAGGATCTTAACAGTGTTGCTGCTCAGTTGATTGAACAAGAACGATCTGCCCGAGAAGCGATTTATCAAACTTCTAAAATCGAACTTGAGGATCGGGTATATCGGTCATATGGGGTCTTGTCTAATTGCCGGATGATAGAATCGAAAGAAACTGCAAAGTGCCTTTCAGATGTTCGGTTAGGCATAGACTTAGGCATAATAAAAGGACTTTCAAGCAACATACTTAACGAACTTATGATTTTGACGCAGCCAGGGTTTTTACAGCAATACTCGGGAGGCGCTTTGCGTCCGAACGAAAGGGACATTCGAAGAGCGGCTCTCATCAGAGAACGGCTTCACTTAGAAATGAATGGGAAAAGACAGGAGGATGAATCGATATGATGTTTGGAAGATTTACAGAACGAGCTCAAAAAGTACTGGCGCTAGCACAGGAAGAAGCACTTCGGTTAGGTCATAATAACATTGGCACTGAGCATATTTTATTAGGACTGGTAAGAGAAGGAGAGGGCATTGCTGCTAAAGCTCTTCAAGCGCTTGGACTCGGTTCAGAAAAAATTCAGAAAGAAGTAGAAAGTTTGATCGGGCGCGGGCAGGAAATGTCTCAAACGATTCATTATACTCCTAGAGCTAAAAAAGTCATTGAGCTTTCAATGGATGAGGCAAGAAAACTCGGTCATTCTTATGTGGGAACAGAACATATTCTTCTTGGTCTGATTCGTGAAGGAGAAGGTGTTGCTGCGAGAGTTCTGAATAATCTCGGTGTCAGCTTAAATAAAGCAAGACAGCAGGTGCTCCAGCTTCTAGGAAGTAATGAAACAGGATCATCAGCGGCAGGAACAAACAGCAATGCGAATACGCCTACGCTTGACAGCTTGGCAAGAGACTTAACTGCTATTGCGAAGGAAGACAGCCTTGACCCTGTAATCGGCAGAAGCAAGGAGATCCAGCGTGTCATTGAAGTGTTAAGCCGCAGAACGAAAAACAACCCTGTTCTCATTGGGGAACCAGGTGTAGGTAAAACGGCTATCGCAGAAGGTTTGGCACAGCAAATTATCAATAATGAAGTACCCGAAATTTTGCGTGATAAACGTGTGATGACATTAGACATGGGAACAGTTGTTGCCGGCACAAAATACCGCGGAGAATTTGAGGATCGCCTGAAGAAGGTCATGGATGAAATTCGCCAGGCAGGAAATATCATTCTATTCATCGATGAGCTCCATACATTAATCGGGGCAGGCGGAGCAGAAGGTGCTATTGATGCATCTAATATTTTAAAACCTTCACTTGCTCGCGGCGAACTCCAATGTATTGGTGCAACGACTCTTGATGAGTACCGTAAATATATTGAAAAAGATGCAGCACTGGAACGCCGTTTTCAGCCGATTCAGGTTGATCAGCCATCTGTAGATGAAAGTATTCAAATTTTACAAGGTCTGCGTGACAGATACGAAGCCCACCACCGCGTTTCTATCACTGATGATGCCATTGAAGCTGCGGTTAAGCTTTCTGACAGATATATTTCTGACCGCTTCCTTCCGGATAAAGCAATTGACTTGATCGATGAAGCAGGTTCAAAGGTGAGACTGCGCTCATTTACAACGCCTCCTAACTTAAAAGAGCTTGAGCAGAAGCTTGATGAGGTTCGTAAAGAGAAGGATGCGGCAGTGCAAAGCCAAGAGTTTGAAAAAGCTGCTTCCTTGCGTGATACTGAACAACGCCTGCGCGAGCAAGTAGAGGATACGAAGAAATCATGGAAAGAGAAGCAAGGGCAGGAAAACTCAGAGGTTACTGTGGATGATATTGCGATGGTTGTATCCAGCTGGACCGGTGTGCCTGTATCTAAAATCGCCCAAACTGAAACTGATAAGCTTCTCAATATGGAAAACATTCTTCATTCCCGCGTCATCGGCCAGGATGAAGCAGTTGTAGCTGTTGCAAAAGCCGTCAGACGTGCGAGAGCAGGATTGAAAGATCCTAAACGCCCAATCGGCTCATTCATTTTCTTAGGCCCTACAGGTGTAGGTAAAACAGAGCTTGCACGAGCACTCGCTGAATCCATTTTTGGCGATGAAGAATCCATGATCAGAATTGATATGTCTGAATACATGGAAAAACACTCAACTTCAAGACTTGTTGGTTCACCTCCGGGTTATGTGGGATATGATGAAGGCGGTCAATTGACAGAGAAAGTCAGAAGAAAACCTTACTCTGTCGTGCTTCTTGATGAGATCGAGAAAGCGCACCCTGATGTCTTCAATATCCTTCTGCAAGTTCTTGAAGACGGACGATTGACTGATTCTAAAGGACGCACAGTCGATTTCCGCAATACCATTCTGATCATGACATCAAACGTCGGAGCAAGTGAGCTGAAACGCAATAAATATGTCGGCTTTAACGTTCAGGATGAAACTCAAAATCATAAAGACATGAAAGATAAAGTGATGGGTGAATTAAAACGAGCGTTCAGACCTGAGTTCATCAACCGTATTGATGAAATCATTGTCTTCCATTCACTTGAGAAAAAACATCTCACTGAGATTGTGTCATTAATGTCTGATCAATTAACGAAACGCTTGAAAGAACAAGATCTTTCTATCGAATTGACAGATGCTGCAAAAGCGAAAGTCGCGGAAGAGGGCGTTGACCTGGAATACGGTGCCCGTCCGTTAAGAAGAGCGATCCAAAAACATGTCGAGGATCGTTTATCTGAAGAACTCCTCAGAGGAAATATTCATAAAGGACAGCATATTGTTCTTGATGTAGAAGATGGCGAATTTGTCGTAAAAACGACTGCTAAAACGAATTAATATAGAAGACGGAAATGAGGCATACAGCATGTAAGTGTATGCCTCACTTTCATATCAAGAAATAGAACAAGGGAGAGGTCTTACACTATATATGGCTAAAACAAAATCGAAATTCATCTGCCAATCCTGCGGCTACGAGTCTCCAAAATGGATGGGGAAATGTCCAGGCTGCGGTGCTTGGAATACAATGGTGGAAGAAATGATTAAAAAAGCACCGGCCAATCGGAGAGCGGCTTTTTCTCATTCTGTTCAAACTGTACAGAAACCTTCACCTATTACATCAATCGAAACATCAGAAGAACCCCGCGTTAAAACCCAGCTTGGCGAGTTTAACAGAGTACTCGGCGGAGGTGTCGTTAAAGGCTCCCTCGTTTTAATTGGCGGTGATCCTGGTATCGGAAAGTCAACGCTATTACTGCAGGTTTCCGCTCAATTATCAGGCTCATCAAACAGTGTCCTGTATATTTCGGGAGAAGAATCTGTAAAGCAAACGAAGCTGCGAGCAGACCGTCTCGGCATTAATAGTCCGTCACTGCATGTTTTATCTGAAACCGATATGGAGTATATTTCGTCTGCTATACAAGAGATGAATCCAGCGTTTGTCGTTGTTGACTCTATTCAAACGGTTTACCAAAGCGATATTACATCGGCTCCAGGCAGTGTGTCACAGGTCAGAGAATGTACCGCTGAGCTGATGAAAATTGCAAAAACAAAAGGTATTCCGATTTTTATCGTAGGGCACGTGACGAAAGAAGGGTCTATTGCAGGTCCGAGACTGTTGGAGCATATGGTTGACACTGTTTTATATTTTGAAGGAGAACGCCACCATACTTTCCGTATTTTGCGGGCTGTAAAAAACCGTTTCGGATCTACAAACGAAATGGGCATTTTCGAAATGCGGGAAGAGGGGCTCACTGAGGTTTTGAATCCTTCGGAAATTTTCTTAGAAGAACGCTCTGCTGGTTCCGCAGGCTCGAGTATCACTGCCTCTATGGAGGGCACTAGACCGATTCTCGTTGAAATTCAGGCGCTCATCTCGCCAACAAGCTTTGGCAACCCAAGGCGTATGGCAACGGGAATAGACCATAACAGGGTTTCTCTGTTAATGGCTGTGTTAGAAAAAAGAGTTGGACTGCTGCTGCAAAATCAGGATGCTTATTTGAAAGTGGCTGGCGGCGTTAAGCTTGATGAACCGGCAATTGATCTTGCGATTGTGATTAGTATTGCATCAAGCTTTAGAGACACACCTCCAAATCCTGCAGATTGTTTTATTGGAGAAGTGGGATTAACCGGAGAAGTCCGGCGGGTTTCAAGAATTGAACAGCGTGTGAAAGAAGCGGCAAAGCTTGGTTTTAAACGCATGATCATACCCGCGGCAAATCTGGATGGATGGACAAAACCAAAAGGGATTGAGGTTATCGGAGTAGCAAATGTTGCAGAAGCGCTTCGTACTTCATTAGGAGGATAATAGATGGAAAAAGAGAAAAAAGGGGCGAAACACGAGTTAGACCTGTCATCTATATTGCAGTTTGTTGCTCCGGGTACACCGCTCAGAGCGGGGATGGAAAACGTCTTGAGAGCAAATACAGGCGGTCTGATTGTTGTTGGATATAATGATAAAGTAAAAGAAGTGGTGGACGGCGGCTTTCACATAAACACGGCTTTTTCTCCGGCGCATTTATATGAGTTGGCTAAAATGGATGGAGCGATCATTTTAAGTGATTCGGGTCAAAAGATCCTCTACGCGAATACTCAGCTGATGCCGGATGCCACAATTTCTTCATCAGAAACAGGAATGCGGCACAGAACTGCCGAAAGAGTAGCTAAGCAAACTGGCTGTCTTGTAATCGCTATTTCTGAAAGAAGAAATGTCATAACGTTATATCAGGAAAACATGAAGTATACACTAAAAGACATAGGATTTATTTTAACCAAGGCGAACCAAGCCATTCAAACACTTGAAAAGTATAAGACAATCCTCGATAAAACGATTAATGCACTGAACGCGTTAGAGTTTGAGGAACTTGTTACCTTCAGTGATGTCTTGTCTGTCATGCATCGTTATGAAATGGTACTGAGAATCAAAAACGAAATTAATATGTATATCAAAGAGCTGGGGACAGAAGGGCATCTGATCAAACTGCAAGTCATTGAATTGATTACGGATATGGAAGAAGAGGCCGCTTTATTTATTAAGGACTATGTAAAAGAAAAGATTAAAGATCCGTTTGTTCTCTTGAAGGAGCTGCAGGATATGTCCAGTTATGATCTGCTGGATGATTCCATTGTGTATAAGCTTCTCGGTTACCCTGCTTCTACTAATCTTGATGATTATGTATTGCCGAGAGGATACAGGCTGTTAAATAAGATACCGCGTCTTCCGATGCCGATTGTTGAAAATGTTGTAGAAGCATTTGGAGTCCTGCCAAGGATTATTGAGGCGAGTGCAGAAGAATTAGATGAAGTAGAGGGAATCGGTGAAGTACGAGCCCAAAAAATCAAAAAAGGATTAAAACGCCTGCAAGAGAAGCATTATTTAGACAGACAACTGTGATTTCGGTTAAAACCTTATGAATACGGGTATATTAATGTTGGTTTTTGTTTATTCTGATATTCGTAGGATGCATAAGACTTTGTGAAATTAAAATGTTAAAAAAGGAGGTGGGGGTATGTTAAAACGAATAGTTCAGGCGTTCTTCATTATTTTTGGCGGCGTTGTTGGTATATTTTTGATACCTGAATTGTTTGTACTGTTAAATATACAGGACATACCTTTAATAACAAACGCATATACGTCTGCGGCAATAGGAGCAATTATCTTTTTTCTCATCAGTATATGGGGTACAGAATACGTTGTGAACTGGGTGAAGTGGATAGAGGATTCATTGTTAAAAGCGCCGGTTCCAGATTTGTTATTTGGAAGTCTTGGCTTAGTTTTTGGACTTATAATTGCTTATCTTATCGTAAATGTTATTCCTTTAGACAATATACCTTACCGCATATTCAGCACAATAATTCCTGTATTTTTGGCTTTCTTCCTCGGTTACCTCGGCTTCCAGGTGGGCTTTAAGAAAAAGGATGAATTGATCAGCCTGTTTTCCATTTCCGCCAGAATGCAAAAGAAAAAAGGAACAGCTGATGAAGAACATGAGGTTCAAGACAAGAAGCTGAAAATTTTGGACACTAGTGTTATTATTGATGGGAGAATAGCAGATATTTGTCAGACTGGTTTTTTAGAGGGAGTTATCGTGATTCCGCAGTTTGTCCTTGAGGAATTGCAGCATATTGCAGACTCTTCAGATGTTTTAAAACGAAACAGAGGACGCCGCGGTCTTGATATCCTGAACCGCATTCAGAAAGAATTAGACATTGAAGTTGAAATTTACGAAGGCGACTTTGAAGATATTCAGGAGGTTGACAGCAAGCTCGTCAAACTTGCTAAGCTGACATCCGGGGTCGTTGTGACGAATGATTTTAATTTAAATAAAGTGTGCGAGCTTCAGAAGGTAGCAGTATTAAACATTAATGACCTTGCCAATGCGGTCAAGCCTGTTGTGCTTCCTGGCGAGGAAATGAATGTTCAGGTCATTAAGGACGGGAAAGAGCATAATCAGGGAGTTGCCTACTTGGATGACGGTACGATGATTGTCGTTGAAGAAGGACGCAATTATATCGGCAAGCATATTGATGTACTCGTCACAAGTGTGCTGCAGACAGCAGCGGGACGAATGATTTTTGCGAAGCCTAAGCTGTTGGAGAAGGCGCTGTAAAGGGAGAAAAAACAATGAGTTATGATGTGGTGATTCCTGCAGCCGGTCAGGGAAAGCGGATGAAGGCAGGGAGAAATAAACTGTTCATTGAGCTGAAAGGAGACCCGGTGATCATACACACGTTAAGAGTGTTTGACAGCCACCGGCAGTGCGAAAAAATCATCTTGGTGATTAACGAGCAGGAGCGGGAGCACTTTCAGCAAATGCTGACCGATTATCCGTTTCAAACATCGATTGAGCTTGTTGCAGGCGGAGATGAGCGTCAGCACAGTGTGTATAAGGGGCTGAAAGCCGTAAAGCAGGAAAAGATTGTCCTTGTACATGACGGTGCCCGCCCATTTATAAAACATGAACAAATTGACGAACTGATCGCAGAGGCGGAACAGACAGGAGCGGCCATCCTTGCTGTTCCGGTAAAAGATACGATTAAACGCGTTCAAGATTTACAAGTCAGTGAGACGATTGAACGTTCAAGCTTGTGGGCTGTCCAAACGCCACAAGCTTTTCGTCTTTCTTTATTGATGAAGGCTCACGCTGAGGCCGAGCGCAAGGGATTTTTAGGGACGGATGACGCCAGCCTCGTTGAACAGATGGAGGGCGGTTCGGTCCGTGTTGTAGAAGGCAGCTATACAAATATTAAGCTGACGACGCCAGACGATTTGACGTCAGCTGAAGCTATCATGGAATCAGAAAGTGGGAATAAACATGTTTAGAATTGGACAAGGATTTGATGTGCATCAATTAGTTGAGGGCCGTCCTCTCATTATTGGCGGAATTGAAATCCCGTACGAAAAAGGGCTGCTTGGCCATTCTGATGCAGACGTATTGCTGCATACTGTCGCTGACGCCTGCCTGGGAGCTGTGGGTGAAGGAGACATCGGCAAGCATTTTCCTGACACAGATCCCGAGTTCAAGGACGCAGATTCTTTCAAATTACTTCAGCATGTCTGGGGAATCGTGAAACAGAAGGGGTATGTCCTTGGGAACATTGATTGCACCATCATAGCGCAAAAGCCGAAGATGCTGCCGTACATAGAAGATATGAGAAAAAGAATTGCTGAAGGCCTTGAGGCAGAAGTTTCTCAAGTAAATGTAAAAGCAACAACGACAGAAAAGCTTGGATTTACAGGCCGGGCGGAAGGAATAGCGGCTCAGGCGACAGTACTGATACAAAAAGGCTAACTTGTTTTGATGCCGGGTCTATTTGGTGGTAGAATAGATTCATACATTTTTGCCTGAGGCCATACATGACATGAAAGGAAGTATTTGAAAATGGGAAACGAAGTACGCGTCCGTTATGCACCGAGTCCAACCGGACATTTGCATATTGGAAATGCCAGAACGGCGCTTTTTAATTATTTATTTGCCCGCAATCAAGGCGGTAAGTTTATCATTCGAGTTGAGGATACAGATAAAAAGCGCAATATTGAGGGCGGAGAACAAAGCCAGCTGAATTATCTGAAGTGGCTAGGTATTGACTGGGATGAGAGTGTGGATGTCGGAGGAGAGTACGGCCCATACCGTCAGTCCGAGCGTAACGATATCTATAAAGTGTACTATGAAGAGCTTCTTGAAAAAGGGCTTGCTTATAAATGTTACTGTACGGAAGAAGAGCTTGAAAAAGAGCGTGAAGAACAGATTGCCCGCGGAGAAATGCCTCGTTATTCCGGAAAACACAGAGACCTGACTCAGGAAGAACAGGAGAAATTTATCGCTGAAGGCAGAAAACCAAGTATTCGTTTCCGCGTGCCGGAAGGAAAAATTATCGCCTTCAATGATATCGTAAAAGGCGAAATTTCTTTTGAATCAGATGGCATCGGCGACTTCGTTATTGTTAAAAAGGACGGAACGCCTACTTATAACTTCGCGGTAGCGATTGATGACTACTTAATGAAAATGACACACGTGCTGCGCGGTGAGGATCATATTTCTAACACACCGAAACAGATTATGATCTATCAAGCATTCGGGTGGGATATTCCTCAGTTCGGACACATGACGCTGATCGTAAACGAAAGCCGTAAAAAGCTCAGCAAACGTGATGAATCCATTATTCAATTCATCGAGCAGTACAAAGAGCTTGGCTACTTGCCAGAAGCGCTGTTCAACTTTATCGGACTGCTAGGCTGGTCACCGGTTGGAGAAGAAGAGCTTTTCACAAAAGAGCAGTTTATTGAAATTTTTGATGTAAATCGTTTATCTAAATCACCAGCTTTGTTTGATATGCATAAGCTAAAATGGGTTAACAACCAATATGTGAAGAAGCTGGATCTTGATCAGGTTGTTGAACTGACGCTTCCGCATTTGCAAAAAGCGGGCAAAGTTGGCACTGAGCTTTCTGCTGAAGAACAAGAGTGGGTTCGTAAACTGATTTCCCTGTATCATGAGCAATTAAGCTACGGTGCGGAAATTGTTGAGCTGACTGATTTGTTCTTTACGGATGAGATCGAGTATAATCAAGAAGCGAAAGCTGTTCTGGAAGAAGAACAGGTTCCTGAAGTGCTCAGTACATTCGCAGCGAAGCTTGAAGAGCTTGAGGAGTTCACTCCGGATAACATCAAAGCATCGATCAAAGCAGTGCAGAAAGAAACTGGCCATAAAGGGAAAAAACTGTTTATGCCGATTCGTGTTGCTGTAACAGGGCAAACTCACGGTCCGGAACTGCCGCAATCAATTGAATTGATCGGTAAAGAGACTGCAATTCAGCGTTTAAAAAATATCTAAATAAATGATTGTTGACAGGGAAGAGTATAAAGCTTTAGGCCATTACAGAAAGGATCTCCATTGGCTGAGAGAGATCCATGAGCCGGGTTTTAGAAGTGCGCCCTTAAGACCTTTGAAGAACGTTTTTTGAAACCAGTATTCAAAGGCGGCCGCCGCCGTTACAGGCTGAAGTTGGGAGAGCAGAAGTCTGCTTTTCAAACAGAGTGGAACCGCGCGGTTAAAGCGTCTCTGTCATGTTTACATGCAGAGGCGCTTTTTTTATTGGGTAGAGGAAATCAGATAGAGAAACGGGGGGAAGCATGTGTTTTTTAGAATGCTCAAAGAAGACATTGATACTGTGTTCGATCAAGATCCCGCAGCAAGAAGCTATTTTGAAGTGATTTTAACTTATTCCGGTTTACATGCTATATGGGCGCATCGGATTGCACATGCTTTATATAAACGAAAATTTTATTTCCTTGCACGCCTTATATCTCAAGTAAGCCGATTTTTTACCGGGATAGAAATCCACCCCGGCGCTACAATCGGGAGAAGATTTTTCATAGACCACGGCATGGGGGTTGTCATTGGGGAGACATGTGAAATCGGCAATAACGTAACCGTTTTTCAGGGGGTTACCCTCGGGGGAACGGGAAAAGAAAAGGGAAAAAGGCACCCAACGATTAAAGATGACGCATTGATAGCCACAGGTGCTAAAGTGCTCGGTTCTATTACGGTCGGTGAAGGCTCAAAGATTGGGGCTGGTTCAGTAGTGCTGCATGATGTTCCTGATTTTTCAACAGTTGTCGGTATCCCTGGACGGGTCGTTGTACAAAATGGCAAGAAAGTAAGACGCGATTTAAACCATCAGGATTTGCCCGATCCAGTTGCTGACCGCTTTAAGTCTTTGGAACAGCAGATTTTAGAGCTGAAGGCAGAACTTGAAGACAGAAAAGAAAGGATCAATCAAAAATGACAATCACACTTTATAATACATTGACTAGACAGAAGGAAACATTCGTTCCTCTTGAAGAGGGAAAAGTGAAAATGTATGTATGCGGACCCACGGTTTACAATTACATTCATATCGGGAACGCGCGTCCGGCAATCGTTTACGATACGGTTCGAAACTATTTAGAGTATAAAGGCTATGATGTGCAGTATGTCTCTAACTTCACAGACGTAGACGATAAATTAATTAAAGCGGCAAATGAACTCGGTGAGGATGTACCCACCATTTCAGAGCGTTTTATTAAAGCATACTTTGAAGACGTAGGTGCGCTCGGCTGCCGAAAAGCCGACCTTCATCCGCGAGTAATGGAGAACATGGATGCCATTATCGAATTCGTAGATCAGCTCGTGAAAAAGGGCTACGCATATGAATCAGAAGGTGACGTATATTTCAAAACCAGAGCGTTTGAAGGGTACGGAAAGCTTTCTCAGCAATCAATCGATGAACTTAGATCAGGTGCACGCATCCGAGTCGGCGAGAAAAAAGAAGATGCTCTTGATTTCGCACTGTGGAAAGCGGCAAAAGAAGGAGAAATCTCTTGGGATAGCCCTTGGGGAAAAGGACGTCCGGGCTGGCACATTGAATGCTCAGCAATGGTGAAAAAGTATCTCGGTGACCAGATTGATATCCATGCGGGCGGACAGGATTTAACATTCCCTCACCATGAAAACGAAATTGCGCAATCTGAGGCGCTAACAGGCAAAACGTTTGCGAAGTATTGGCTTCATAATGGTTATATCAATATTGATAATGAAAAAATGTCAAAATCACTAGGCAACTTTGTGCTTGTGCATGACATCATTAAACAGCATGATCCGCAGCTTTTGAGATTCTTTATGCTATCTGTTCATTATCGCCATCCGATTAACTATTCAGAAGAGCTTCTGGAGAATACGAAAAGCGCGTTCAACCGTTTAAAAACAGCGTACAGCAATCTTCAGCACCGTCTGAACAGCAGTACGAATTTAACCGAAGATGACGATCAATGGCTTGAAAAAGTTGAAGAACACCGCAAAGCATTCGAAGAAGCGATGGACGATGATTTTAATACGGCGAATGCCATTTCAGTCTTGTTTGACTTAGCGAAACACGCCAATTATTATCTTCAGAAAGATCATACGGCTGATCATGTGATTACGGCGTTTATTGAGATGTTTGACCGCATTGTTTCTGTCCTCGGTTTTTCGTTGGGTGAGCAGGAACTTCTCGATCAAGAGATTGAAGACTTAATCGAAAAGCGAAATGAAGCGCGCCGGAATCGCGATTTTGCATTGTCAGACCAGATCCGCGACCAGCTGAAAAGCATGAATATCATTCTTGAAGATACGGCTCAAGGCACTCGCTGGAAACGGGGAGAATAACAGATGCTTGAATTTGATACGATAAAAGATTCTAAGCAGCTTAACGGTCTTGCGCTTGCTTATATAGGTGATGCCATTTTTGAAGTGTATGTCAGGCATCACCTGCTTAAGCAGGGCTTTACCAAACCAAATGATCTTCATAAGAAATCAAGCCGGATTGTTTCAGCAAAGTCACAGGCTGAGATCCTATTTTTTCTGCAGAATCAATCATTTTTTACGGAAGAAGAGGAAGCGGTGCTAAAAAGAGGCAGAAATGCCAAGTCAGGGACAACACCTAAAAATACAGATGTTCAGACGTACCGCTACAGTACAGCATTTGAAGCGCTTCTGGGCTACCTTTTTCTAGAGAAAAAAGAGGAACGACTTAGTCAGCTCGTAGCCGAAGCTATACAATTCGGGACGTCAGGGAGGAAAACAAATGAGTCAGCAACATGATTACGTCATAGGGAAAAATGCAGTGATCGAGACGTTAAAATCTGATCGGAAGCTGTATAAGCTGTGGATGGCGGAAAACACCGTAAAGGGACAAGCACAGCAAGTGATTGAGCTTGCCAAAAAGCAGGGAATCACGATTCAATACGTCCCGAGAAAAAAACTCGATCAAATGGTGACAGGACAGCATCAGGGCGTAGTGGCACAGGTTGCAGCGTATGAATATGCAGAACTGGACGATTTATATAAAGCAGCCGAAGAAAAAAATGAACAGCCTTTCTTCCTCATTCTGGACGAGCTTGAAGACCCTCATAATCTTGGTTCCATTATGAGGACAGCAGATGCGGTCGGCGCTCATGGCATCGTCATTCCAAAACGGAGAGCTGTCGGGCTGACAACAACAGTGGCAAAAGCTTCAACAGGAGCAATTGAGCACATTCCTGTAGCAAGAGTCACCAATTTGGCACGGACGTTAGAAGAGATGAAAGAGCGGGGAATCTGGGTTGTCGGAACGGATGCGTCCGCGCGTGAGGATTACCGTAATATGGACGGCAATATGCCTTTGGCTCTAGTCATCGGAAGTGAAGGAAAAGGGATGGGCCGCCTTGTGAAAGAAAAGTGCGATTTTCTCATTAAACTCCCGATGGCCGGAAAGGTAACTTCACTAAATGCATCTGTCGCGGCTGGTCTTTTGATGTATGAAGTCTACCGGAAACGAAACCCTCTGGGAGAATAAAGACCCATGGATATCCTGTTAGTAGACGGGTACAACATGATTGGAGCCTGGCCGCAGCTGAAGGATTTAAAAGCGAACAGTTTTGAAGAGGCGAGAGACGTACTGATTCAGAAAATGGCGGAATATCAATCGTATACAGGAAACAGGGTTATTGTTGTTTTTGACGCGCATCTCGTAAAAGGGCTTGAGAAAAAACAGACCAACCATAGAGTTGAAGTAATTTTTACAAAAGAAAATGAGACGGCTGATGAGCGGATAGAAAAGCTCGCTCAGGCTTTGAATAATATTGCGACTCAAATTCACGTTGCGACCTCTGACTATACTGAGCAGTGGGCGATTTTCGGACAGGGGGCATTGCGGAAATCGGCCCGGGAGCTTCTGAGAGAGGTAGAAACGATTGAAAGGCGAATAGAGAGACGGGTAAGAAAAATCACTTCCGAAAAGCCGGCGGGTAAAATTGCTTTATCGGAAGAGGTTTTGAAAACGTTTGAAAAGTGGAGGCGGGGAGACTTAGATTAAGTTGACGCTTTTTTGCCCAATACTGTATAATATTTCTATCTACGTGCGCCGGGGGGATCGGAGTGAATCTACAGAACAACAAGGGAAAATTCAACAAAGAGCAGTTTTGCCAGTTGGAGGACGAGCAGGTCATTGAAAAGGTTCATGTTGGGGACAGTGATGCGTTAGATTACTTGATTACGAAGTACCGAAACTTTGTTCGGGCAAAAGCAAGATCCTATTTCTTAATAGGGGCGGACAGAGAGGATATTGTTCAGGAAGGCATGATAGGCCTCTATAAGTCTATTCGTGACTTCAAAGAGGACAAGCTTACCTCATTCAAAGCTTTCGCAGAATTATGTATTACCCGCCAAATTATTACCGCAATAAAGACAGCTACTCGCCAGAAACACATTCCTTTGAATTCCTACGTCTCATTAGATAAACCGATTTTTGATGAAGAATCAGACCGAACGCTGCTGGATGTCATTTCAGGAGCGAAAACCTTAAATCCTGAGGAAATGATCATTAATCAGGAAGAATTTGATGATATTGAAATGAAAATGGGAGAACTATTAAGTGATTTAGAGAGAAAAGTACTCGTCTTATATCTCGACGGGAGAAGTTACCAAGAGATTTCTGATGAACTGAACCGACATGTGAAATCGATCGACAATGCCCTTCAGCGTGTGAAACGCAAGCTGGAGAAGTACTTGGAAATTCGCGAAATCAGTTTGTAATAGGAATTTATGCTATATTGACAGTATTTTTCTGACTATGATATGTTACTAAAGATAAGAACTAATGTCTATTTAGAAAAAGGTGTAATGACATGAGAAAAAAGATTACGTTAGCATGCAAGACATGCGGAAACCGTAATTATACGACAATGAAGAGCTCTGCATCAGCGGCTGAGCGATTAGAAGTAAAGAAATACTGCAGTACTTGCAATTCACATACAGCTCATCTTGAAACAAAATAGTTTTTGCGCTTTTAAATTGTGGAGGTCTTTTACATGCGTATTATGAAATTCTTTAAAGATGTTGGGAAAGAAATGAAAAAGGTAAGCTGGCCTAAAGGAAAAGAGTTAACGCGTTATACCATTACGGTAATTTCAACAGTTATCTTTTTTGTTATCTTTTTTGCCCTCCTTGACACAGGAATTTCTCAATTAATTCGTTTAATAGTTGAATAATGATCAGCAATACGTGCTATAATAGATCATAATATTACTTGCCAAAACCCGTTCAGCGGGTTTTTTATTGTGGCTTAAAATGATAGTTATCATAGGCTTGCCGCCTATTTTTTGAAGCGTTATGGTAATTCACTAAAACCAAATGCGGGGAGGGAAGGACTGGACAGTCCTGAATAGAATGGAAAAGAATTGGTATGTTGTTCACACGTACTCTGGTTATGAGAATAAAGTAAAAGCCAACTTGGAAAAACGTGTTGAATCAATGGGGATGCAGGATAAAATTTTCCGTGTAGTCGTACCCGAAGAAGAAGAAACGGATATCAAAAACGGCAAGAAAAAAGTCGTGAAAAAGAAAGTGTTCCCTGGTTATGTGCTTGTTGAAATTGTAATGACAGACGACTCTTGGTATGTTGTCCGAAACACGCCGGGCGTTACTGGATTCGTAGGATCTGCCGGGTCAGGTTCAAAACCGACGCCGCTTCTTCCGGGCGAAGCAGAAACCATTCTGAAGAGAATGGGCATGGATGAACGAAAAACTGATATTGACTTTGAACTGAAAGAGACAGTGAAAGTAATAGACGGACCTTTTGCTAACTTTACAGGATCAATTGAAGAGATTGATTATGATAAAAGCAAGGTCAAAGTTTTCGTTAATATGTTTGGCCGTGAAACGCCGGTTGAGCTGGAATTTACCCAAATCGATAAATTGTAATGTGAAAAAACTTGAAATTGCTATATATAAATGATAATATAGCAAAGGTACGTCTTGGACTTATCCAAGGCAACTAGCATGATATTTCGTCATTCATATAAAGAATGAAACCTTGAGTGGGAGGGTTTACCCTATTACCACATCACGGACTTAAGGAGGTGTGTCTCGTGGCTAAAAAAGTAGTTAAAGTTGTAAAATTGCAAATTCCTGCTGGAAAAGCTAACCCAGCACCACCAGTTGGACCTGCACTTGGTCAAGCCGGTGTTAACATCATGGGATTCTGTAAGGAGTTTAACGCTCGTACAGCTGACCAAGCTGGTTTAATCATTCCTGTTGAAATTTCGGTTTACGAAGACCGTTCATTTACATTTATTACAAAAACTCCACCTGCTGCAGTATTGCTTAAAAAAGCAGCTGGAATTGAGTCTGGTTCTGGTGAACCAAACCGTAATAAAGTGGCAACCGTTAAGCGCGATAAAGTACGCGAAATCGCTGAAACGAAAATGCCTGACTTAAACGCAGCAGACGTTGAAGCGGCAATGCGCATGGTTGAAGGTACTGCCCGCAGTATGGGTATTGTAATCGAGGATTAATTTGTTTCTTGTCGGGTTGCGAGTTTTAACAAGTTCGCAACCCTTATTCGTGGGAGGTTATTCCGCTATAACCACATAAGGAGGAAATTTTAAAATGGCTAAAAAAGGTAAAAAGTACGTTGAAGCTGCTAAGCTTGTAGACCGTTCTAAAGCTTACGACGTCTCTGAAGCAGTAGCTCTCGTTAAAAAAACAAACACAGCTAAATTCGACGCTACAGTTGAAGTGGCTTTCCGTTTAGGGGTTGACCCTCGTAAAAACGACCAGCAAATCCGTGGAGCAGTTGTGCTTCCAAACGGAACTGGTAAAACTCAGCGCGTTCTCGTTTTCGCAAAAGGCGAAAAAGCGAAAGAAGCTGAAGCTGCTGGTGCAGATTTCGTAGGCGATACTGACTACATCAACAAAATTCAACAAGGCTGGTTCGATTTCGATGTAATCGTAGCTACACCTGACATGATGGGTGAAGTTGGTAAAATCGGTCGTGTACTTGGACCAAAAGGTTTAATGCCAAACCCTAAAACTGGTACAGTTACTTTCGAAGTTGAAAAAGCGATCGGCGAAATCAAAGCGGGTAAAGTTGAATACCGCGTTGATAAAGCTGGAAACATTCATGTTCCTATCGGTAAAGTTTCTTTCGAGGATGAAAAACTTGTTGAGAACTTCACAACAATGTACGATACAATCCTTAAAGCTAAACCTGCTGCAGCTAAAGGCGTTTACGTGAAAAACGTTGCTGTAACTTCTACTATGGGACCTGGTGTCAAAGTAGACTCTTCAACTTTTAACGTAAAATAATATTGACATGACATCAACATTCTGATATTATTCAAAATGTTGTAAAATAGAATATCATTTATACCGTAGACAGTAGGGGCCTAACCGCTTAATTATCCTACCGAGGTGTATATTATCACAGCTATTACGTTACGTATGCTTGTATATACAGCCTCCATGTCTCATGGAGGCTTTTTATATGGAATCCGTCGTCTCAGTCGTGATCACCTAACGGTATAAGTGTTACACAAGAATCTACAGGAGGTGTAACCATGAGCAGCGCAATTGAAACAAAAAAAGTTGTTGTTGAAGAAATTGCTTCTAAACTGAAAGAAAGTAAATCAACGATCATCGTTGACTATCGCGGACTTAACGTTTCTGAAGTAACTGAACTTCGTAAACAGCTTCGCGAAGCTAACGTTGAGTTCAAAGTTTACAAAAATACGATGACTCGCCGTGCGGTTGAACAAGCTGAGCTTAATGGTTTGAATGATTTCTTAACTGGACCGAACGCGATCGCATTCAGCACTGAAGATGTTGTCGCTCCGGCTAAAGTTCTTAATGACTTCGCTAAAAATCACGAAGCTCTTGAAATCAAAGCTGGCGTTATCGAAGGTAAAGTTTCTACTGTTGAAGAAGTGAAAGCTCTTGCTGAACTTCCATCACGCGAAGGCTTGCTTTCTATGTTGCTTAGCGTACTTCAAGCTCCAGTTCGCAACCTTGCTCTTGCTGCAAAAGCTGTGGCAGAACAAAAGGAAGAACAAGGCGCTTAATCTAATCAGTTTTTCATAAATTAAAACAAAATGGAGGAATTACAAATGGCTTTAAATATCGAAGAAATCATTGCTTCCGTTAAAGAAGCAACTGTACTTGAATTGAACGACCTAGTAAAAGCAATCGAAGAAGAATTTGGCGTAACTGCTGCTGCTCCTGTAGCTGTAGCTGGCGGAGCTGCTGCAGGCGGAGCTGCTGAAGAGCAAAGCGAATTCGATCTTATCCTTGCTGGTGCAGGATCTCAAAAAATCAAAGTTATCAAAGTTGTACGTGAAATCACTGGTCTTGGCTTGAAAGAAGCTAAAGAACTTGTTGACAACACTCCAAAACCACTTAAAGAAGGTATTGCTAAAGAAGAAGCTGAAGAGCTTAAAGCTAAACTTGAAGAAGTTGGCGCTTCTGTAGAAGTTAAGTAATCTTCACTTACCTGTAGGGGAAGCTCGCTTTTATGAGGCGAGCTTTTTCTTTGCCATTCTTTAAGCCATGAAAAAAGGAGGTTCTAATAATGAGTGAGCACTATTATTCAGAAAAACCTTCAGTGAAAAGCAACAAGCAAACCTGGTCTTTTAGGCTTCGGAATAAAGATTTCACGTTTACCAGCGACAGCGGGGTTTTTTCTAAAAAAGAAGTTGATTTCGGCTCCCGCCTGCTGATTGATTCTTTTGAAGAGCCTGAGGTTGAGGGCGGCATTTTGGATGTAGGCTGCGGGTACGGCCCGATTGGTTTATCGCTCGCCAGCGACTTTAAAGACCGGACTATCCACATGATTGACGTTAATGAGAGAGCCGTAGAACTATCAAATGAAAATGCGGAACAGAACGGAATAACAAACGTTAAGATTTATCAAAGCGATTTGTTTTCAAACGTTGATTCTGCTCAAACATTTGCTTCTATTCTTACAAATCCCCCAATCCGAGCCGGAAAAAAAGTTGTCCATGCTATCTTTGAGAAAAGCGCTGAACACTTAAAAGATTCAGGTGAATTGTGGATCGTCATACAGAAAAAGCAAGGCGCGCCTTCTGCCATTGAAAAGCTCGAGGAACTGTTCGATGAAGTTTCCGTCGTTCAAAAAAAGAAAGGCTATTATATCATAAAAGCAAAAAAAGTTTGACTCGGTATTTTAACTATGTTAATATTGTAAAATGCCAATGTATATATTTTGCTTGATATGATGAATTGTCAATATCTATGTATAAATTATACAAGTATGGAAATGCTAATAAAATCGGTATTTGTTTTTGGATGTGGTTTTCTTAATTAGAAACCCTTTTTTCTTTTGTCTTGTAAAAGTATTTTCTTTCTTTGGAAGAAATGCTTATTACACATATAATACGCATGATTTGAGGGGTGAATCAGTTGACAGGTCAACTAGTTCAGTATGGACGACACCGCCAGCGCAGAAGCTATGCTCGCATTAGCGAAGTGTTAGAATTACCAAATCTCATTGAAATTCAAACCTCTTCTTATCAGTGGTTTCTTGATGAGGGTCTTAGAGAGATGTTTCAAGACATATCACCAATTGAGGATTTCACTGGTAACCTCTCTCTTGAGTTCATTGATTATAGTTTAGGTGAGCCTAAATATCCTGTAGAGGAATCAAAAGAACGTGATGTGACTTACTCAGCTCCGCTAAGAGTGAAGGTTCGTTTAATTAACAAAGAAACTGGAGAGGTAAAAGACCAAGATGTCTTCATGGGTGATTTCCCTATTATGACAGATACAGGTACTTTTATCATTAACGGTGCGGAACGCGTTATCGTTTCCCAGCTTGTTCGGTCTCCAAGTGTATATTTCAGTGGTAAAGTAGACAAAAACGGTAAAAAAGGTTTTACCGCAACTGTCATTCCAAACCGTGGCGCATGGTTAGAATACGAAACTGATGCGAAAGATGTTGTTTATGTCCGCATTGATCGCACACGTAAGTTGCCGGTTACGGTTCTTTTGCGTGCTCTCGGCTTCGGCTCCGATCAAGAGATTCTTGATCTCATAGGAGAAAACGAATACCTGCGAAATACGCTTGATAAAGATAACACAGAAAACAGCGACAAAGCGTTGCTGGAAATTTACGAGCGTCTCCGTCCTGGAGAGCCGCCTACAGTAGAAAATGCGAAAAGCTTGCTTGATTCTCGTTTCTTTGATCCGAAACGATACGATCTTGCCAATGTAGGACGCTATAAAATTAATAAAAAACTTCATATTAAGAATCGCCTCTTCAATCAGAGACTTGCTGAAACGCTTGTTGATCCTGAAACAGGAGAAATCCTTGCTGAAAAAGGCCAGATTCTTGATAGAAGAACGCTTGATAAAGTACTGCCATACTTAGAAAACGGAATCGGTTTTAGAAAGCTGTATCCGAATGGCGGCGTTGTTGAAGATGAAGTGACTCTTCAATCAATTAAAATCTTTGCTCCGACTGATCAAGAAGGAGAACAGGTTATCAATGTAATCGGCAATGCTTACATCGAAGAAGAGATTAAAAACATCACGCCTGCTGATATTATTTCTTCAATCAGCTACTTCTTCAACCTGCTGCACGGAGTAGGCGACACAGATGATATCGATCATCTTGGAAACCGCCGTTTACGTTCTGTAGGCGAGCTTCTCCAGAACCAATTCCGTATCGGTTTAAGCCGTATGGAGCGTGTGGTTCGTGAGAGAATGTCAATTCAAGATACGAATACAATTACGCCTCAGCAGCTGATCAATATTCGTCCTGTTATTGCATCCATTAAAGAGTTCTTTGGAAGCTCACAGCTTTCTCAATTCATGGATCAGACGAACCCGCTTGCTGAATTAACGCACAAGCGTCGTCTGTCAGCATTAGGACCGGGCGGATTGACACGTGAGCGTGCCGGAATGGAAGTGCGTGACGTTCACTACTCCCACTATGGCCGTATGTGTCCGATTGAAACGCCTGAGGGCCCGAACATCGGTTTGATCAACTCACTATCATCTTATGCAAAAGTAAACCGTTTTGGCTTTATTGAAACGCCATATCGCCGCGTTGACCCTGAAACAGGGAAGGTAACGGGCAGAATCGATTACTTAACTGCTGATGAAGAGGATAACTATGTTGTCGCTCAAGCGAATGCTCGTCTTGATGACGAAGGCGCCTTTATTGATGACAGCATCGTAGCTCGTTTCCGCGGGGAGAACACCGTTGTTTCCAGAAATCGTGTAGACTACATGGATGTATCGCCTAAGCAGGTTGTATCTGCTGCGACAGCATGTATCCCGTTCTTAGAAAACGATGACTCCAACCGTGCCCTCATGGGAGCGAACATGCAGCGTCAGGCTGTGCCTTTGATGCAGCCGGAAGCGCCATTTGTTGGAACTGGTATGGAATACGTATCAGGAAAAGACTCTGGTGCCGCTGTTATTTGTAAACACCCTGGTATCGTTGAACGCGTAGAAGCGAAAAACGTTTGGGTTCGCCGTTATGAAGAAGTAGACGGTCAAAAAGTAAAAGGAAACCTGGATAAATACAGCCTGCTGAAATTTGTCCGCTCTAACCAAGGTACGTGCTACAACCAGCGTCCGATCGTAAGTGTCGGCGATGAAGTGGTAAAAGGAGAAATCCTTGCTGACGGTCCTTCTATGGAGCTTGGTGAACTTGCACTTGGCCGTAACGTAATGGTCGGCTTCATGACATGGGATGGCTACAACTATGAGGATGCCATCATCATGAGTGAACGCCTAGTGAAGGATGATGTTTATACATCTATCCACATTGAAGAATACGAATCAGAAGCACGTGATACGAAACTTGGACCTGAAGAAATCACTCGCGATATTCCAAACGTCGGTGAAGATGCGCTTCGCAATCTTGATGACCGCGGAATCATCCGTATTGGGGCAGAAGTAAAAGACGGAGATCTTCTTGTTGGTAAAGTAACGCCTAAAGGCGTAACTGAACTGACTGCAGAAGAACGCCTTCTTCACGCCATCTTCGGCGAGAAAGCCCGCGAGGTTCGTGATACTTCTCTTCGTGTGCCTCATGGCGGCGGCGGAATTATCCATGACGTTAAAGTCTTCAACCGTGAAGACGGAGACGAACTTCCTCCGGGTGTTAACCAGTTAGTACGCGTATATATCGTTCAGAAACGTAAGATTTCTGAAGGGGATAAAATGGCCGGTCGTCACGGTAACAAAGGTGTTATCTCTAAGATTCTTCCTGAAGAGGATATGCCTTACCTTCCTGACGGCACACCAATTGATATCATGCTTAACCCGCTGGGCGTACCATCACGTATGAACATCGGGCAGGTATTGGAACTTCACATGGGTATGGCCGCTCGTTACCTTGGCATTCACATTGCATCTCCTGTATTTGACGGAGCGCGAGAAGAGGATGTCTGGGAAACACTTGAAGAAGCCGGCATGTCTCGTGACGCCAAAACAGTGCTTTACGACGGACGTACTGGAGAGCCGTTTGATAACCGTGTATCTGTCGGTATCATGTACATGATCAAACTGGCTCACATGGTTGACGATAAACTTCACGCACGCTCTACAGGCCCTTACTCACTTGTTACGCAGCAGCCTCTTGGCGGTAAAGCGCAATTTGGCGGACAGCGTTTTGGTGAGATGGAGGTTTGGGCACTTGAAGCTTACGGTGCGGCTTACACTCTTCAAGAAATTCTGACTGTTAAGTCTGATGACGTGGTTGGACGTGTGAAAACATACGAAGCCATCGTTAAAGGCGACAATGTTCCTGAACCAGGTGTTCCGGAATCATTCAAAGTATTAATCAAAGAACTTCAAAGCTTAGGTATGGATGTCAAAATCCTTTCTGGTGATGAAGAAGAAATAGAAATGAGAGATTTAGAAGACGAAGAAGATGCGAAACAAGCTGACGGCCTGGCATTATCAGGTGATGAAGAGCCGGAAGAAACAGCATCTGCAGACGTTGAACGCGATGTAGTAACAAAAGAATAATCTCTAGTTATAAAGGCAAGTGACATCGGTTAATCCGAAGATAAAAAGGGAGGTAGGCCCCTTGCTAGATGTGAACAATTTTGAGTATATGAACATCGGTCTTGCTTCACCAGATAAAATCCGTTCATGGTCTTTTGGTGAAGTGAAAAAGCCTGAAACGATAAACTATCGTACGTTAAAACCTGAAAAGGACGGTCTATTCTGCGAACGCATTTTCGGACCGACTAAGGACTGGGAATGTCATTGCGGGAAGTACAAGCGAGTTCGTTATAAAGGCGTAGTTTGTGACCGCTGCGGAGTCGAAGTAACACGGGCTAAAGTCCGTCGTGAGAGAATGGGGCACATTGAACTGGCTGCCCCAGTTTCCCACATTTGGTATTTCAAAGGTATTCCAAGCCGTATGGGTCTTGTGCTGGATATGTCACCTCGTGCTTTAGAAGAAGTCATTTACTTTGCTTCTTACGTTGTAACTGATCCGGCGAATACACCGCTTGAAAAGAAACAGCTTCTGTCTGAGAAAGAATACCGTGCTTATCTTGATAAATACGGTAATAAATTCCAAGCATCTATGGGTGCTGAAGCAATTCATAAACTTCTTCAAGATATCGATCTTGTCAAAGAAGTTGATATGTTAAAAGAAGAGCTGAAAACTTCACAAGGACAACGCCGTACTCGTGCGATCAAACGTCTTGAAGTTTTAGAAGCCTTCCGTAACTCAGGAAACAAGCCTTCTTGGATGATCCTTGATGTGCTTCCTGTTATTCCTCCGGAGCTTAGACCGATGGTTCAGCTAGATGGCGGACGTTTTGCGACTTCTGATTTGAATGACCTTTATCGTCGTGTCATCAACCGTAACAATCGTTTGAAACGCCTTTTGGACCTTGGTGCGCCTAGCATCATCGTTCAAAACGAAAAGCGTATGCTTCAAGAGGCTGTCGATGCCCTAATTGACAACGGCCGCCGCGGACGCCCTGTAACAGGTCCTGGTAACAGACCGTTAAAATCTCTTTCTCACATGCTGAAAGGGAAGCAAGGCCGTTTCCGTCAAAACCTTCTTGGTAAACGTGTCGATTACTCCGGACGTTCTGTAATCGTTGTTGGTCCTCATTTGAAAATGTACCAATGCGGATTACCGAAGGAAATGGCACTTGAACTTTTCAAACCTTTCGTTATGAAAGAACTTGTTGAAAAAGGTCTTGCTCACAACATTAAGAGTGCGAAACGCAAAATTGAGCGCGTACAGCCTGAAGTTTGGGATGTACTAGAATCAGTTATTAAGGAGCACCCGGTACTGCTGAACCGTGCCCCTACTCTTCACAGATTAGGTATCCAGGCGTTTGAACCAACGCTTGTTGAAGGACGCGCAATCCGTCTTCACCCGCTCGTATGTACAGCTTACAACGCTGACTTTGACGGTGACCAAATGGCGGTTCACGTACCATTATCTGCTGAAGCACAAGCTGAAGCACGCATCTTGATGCTTGCTGCTCAAAACATCTTGAACCCTAAAGATGGTAAACCGGTTGTAACACCGTCTCAGGATATGGTACTGGGTAACTATTACCTGACACTTGAGCGTGCCGGTGCTGTCGGTGAAGGCATGGTCTTCAAGAATACAGACGAAGCGCTGCTTGCTTATCAAAACGGATATGTTCACCTTCATACGAGAGTAGCTGTTGCAGCTAACTCACTTAAGAATGTGACATTTACCGAAGAACAGCGCTCAAAATTGTTAATTACAACTGTCGGTAAGCTTGTCTTCAATGAAATTCTTCCGGAATCATTCCCTTACATGAATGAACCAACGAAGAGCAACATTGAAGAGAAAACACCTGACCGTTTCTTCTTAGAAAAAGGTGCTGATGTTAAAGCTGTTATCGCACAGCAGCCAATCAATGCGCCGTTTAAAAAAGGCATTCTGGGTAAAATCATCGCGGAAATCTTTAAACGATTCCATATTACGGAAACGTCTAAAATGCTTGACCGCATGAAAAACCTAGGTTTCAAATATTCAACTAAAGCTGGTATTACAGTTGGGGTTTCTGACATCGTCGTACTCGATGATAAACAAGAAATTCTTGAGGAAGCGCAAAGCAAAGTTGACAACGTTATGAAGCAATTCCGCCGCGGTCTTATCACTGAAGAAGAACGCTATGAGAGAGTCATCTCTATCTGGAGTGCTGCAAAAGACGTTATCCAAGGCAAACTGATGAAATCACTTGATGAACTCAACCCGATCTACATGATGAGTGACTCTGGTGCCCGTGGTAACGCATCTAACTTTACGCAGCTTGCCGGAATGCGCGGCCTGATGGCCAACCCGGCTGGACGTATCATTGAGTTGCCGATCAAATCAAGTTTCCGTGAAGGTCTGACAGTATTGGAGTACTTTATCTCCACACACGGTGCGCGTAAAGGTCTTGCCGATACCGCTCTTAAAACTGCTGACTCAGGTTACCTTACACGCCGTCTCGTTGACGTTGCTCAGGATGTTATCATCCGTGAAACTGATTGCGGAACTGACCGAGGCATTCTTGCTAAGCCTCTTAAAGAAGGAACTGAAACAATTGAGCGCTTAGAAGAACGCTTAATCGGACGTTTTGCAAGAAAACAAGTGAAGCACCCTGAAACAGGTGAAGTGCTTGTGAATGAAAACGAACTGATCGATGAAGATAAAGCACTGGAGATTGTCGAAGCCGGCATTGAAGAAGTGTGGATCCGTTCTGCCTTCACATGTAATACGCCTCATGGTGTATGTAAACGATGCTATGGCCGAAATCTTGCAACTGGCTCCGATGTTGAAGTCGGTGAAGCTGTCGGAATCATTGCTGCCCAATCAATCGGTGAGCCTGGTACACAGTTAACAATGCGTACATTCCATACAGGCGGGGTTGCCGGAGACGATATCACACAGGGTCTTCCGCGTATCCAAGAGCTTTTCGAAGCGCGTAATCCGAAAGGTCAGGCAACAATTACAGAAATCGACGGTACAGTCGTTGAGATCAATGAAGTTCGTGATAAGCAACAGGAAATTGTGGTTCAAGGCGCAGTGGAAACACGTTCTTATACGGCACCTTACAACTCCCGCCTGAAAGTAGCGGAAGGAGATAAAATTACTCGAGGCCAAGTACTG
Organism: Bacillus sp. FSL M8-0025; assembly: GCF_037975475.1. NCBI lineage: Bacteria > Bacillati > Bacillota > Bacilli > Caryophanales > Bacillaceae > Bacillus > Bacillus sp. FSL M8-0025. The sequence continues at coordinate 128,092 of NZ_CP150258.1, forward strand.
ACAGAAGGTTCAATCGATCCGAAAGAACTTCTTAAAGTGACTGACCTGACGACTGTTCAAGAGTATCTTCTCCATGAGGTTCAAAAGGTTTACCGTATGCAGGGTGTTGAAATCGGTGATAAACACGTAGAAGTAATGGTTCGCCAGATGCTTCGTAAAGTACGCGTGATTGATGCCGGTGACACTGATGTGCTTCCAGGTACATTGCTTGATATTCACCAATTTACTGAAGCGAACAAAAAGGTATTGCTTGAAGGCAATCGACCTGCTACAGGCCGTCCTGTCTTACTCGGTATTACAAAAGCATCTCTTGAAACTGATTCATTCTTATCTGCTGCTTCCTTCCAGGAAACAACACGTGTCCTTACAGATGCAGCGATCAAAGGTAAGCGTGACGAGCTTCTCGGCTTGAAAGAGAATGTTATCATCGGTAAGCTTGTTCCAGCTGGTACAGGAATGATGAAATACCGTAAAGTAAAACCAGTATCAAATGTTCAGCCGACTGACGATATGGTCCCGGTTGAATAACTGATTTAACTCTGCTGAAAGACTGCAAAAACAGTCTTTCAGCAGATATATTTATGAAAAAGTCACTCTATGAGAAGAACGAATCTAAAAAATGTCATACCTTGTTGACATTCGTCTCCTAGAATGATAATATAACCAAGGTGCTCGAAATAAACCTGTTACTTTGGAGGATATGTTTATGTCTTATGATAAAGTATCACAGGCCAAATCAATTATTATTGGTACGAAGCAAACAGTGAAAGCTCTAAAGCGAGGTTCAGTAAAGGAAGTAGTCGTTGCAAAAGACGCAGATCCGATACTCACGTCAAGTGTTGTTTCACTTGCTGAAGATCAAGGTATCTCTGTCTCAATGGTTGAATCCATGAAAAAGCTCGGCAAAGCCTGCGGAATTGAGGTAGGAGCAGCCGCTGTTGCCATTATTTTATAACGTACTTTTGTTTTTGCGTAAGATTCCATCTTGTGTAAAGACATTGTTTTTTGCCTTTTGATGAACCACCTGGGTATGTGGGTTATAAAACGTAATGAAGGGAGGAAAAATTCATGCCTACAATTAATCAGCTAATTCGCAAAGGACGCGTGAGTAAAGTAGAAAACTCAAAGTCTCCTGCACTTAACAAAGGATACAACAGCTTTAAAAAAGAGCACACTAACGTATCTTCTCCACAAAAACGCGGGGTATGTACTCGTGTTGGTACAATGACACCGAAAAAACCGAACTCAGCACTTCGTAAATATGCTCGTGTTCGTTTGACTAACGGAATCGAGGTTACTGCTTACATTCCTGGTATCGGTCACAACCTGCAAGAGCACAGTGTTGTACTTATCCGCGGCGGACGTGTAAAAGACTTACCAGGGGTACGTTACCACATCGTTCGTGGTGCGCTTGATACTGCTGGAGTTGAAAACCGTGCACAAGGCCGTTCTAAATACGGTACGAAAAAACCTAAAGCAAAATAATATACGAAAATACGCATAATTGATGAAGGGAGGATATTCAGATGCCACGTAAAGGTCCTGTAGCAAAAAGAGATGTTTTACCTGATCCGATTTACAACTCTAAGCTTGTATCTCGTTTAATCAACAAAATGATGATCGATGGTAAAAAAGGTAAGTCTCAAACGATCCTATACAAGTCATTCGATATCATTAAAGAACGTACTGGCAATGATGCAATGGAGGTTTTCGAACAAGCATTGAAAAACATCATGCCTGTACTTGAAGTAAAAGCACGCCGTGTAGGTGGTGCGAACTACCAAGTTCCTGTAGAAGTTCGTCCTGAACGTCGTACGACTCTTGGACTTCGCTGGTTAGTTAACTACGCTCGTCTTCGTGGAGAAAAAACGATGGAAGAGCGTTTAGCTAACGAAATCCTTGACGCAGCTAACAACACTGGTGCTGCTGTTAAGAAACGTGAAGACACTCATAAGATGGCTGAAGCAAACAAAGCATTTGCTCACTATCGCTGGTAGGATTTATAGATTAACAAAACACAATTTCCTAATAAGGAAGGAGAAATTACCCAATGGCAAGAGAGTTCTCCTTAGAAAAAACTCGTAATATCGGTATCATGGCTCACATCGATGCCGGTAAAACGACTACTACAGAACGTATCTTGTTCTATACTGGTCGTATCCACAAAATTGGTGAAACTCATGAAGGAGCTTCACAAATGGACTGGATGGAGCAGGAACAAGAACGTGGTATCACAATCACTTCCGCTGCGACAACTGCACAGTGGAAAGGATACCGCGTAAACATCATCGATACTCCAGGACACGTAGACTTCACAGTTGAAGTTGAACGTTCTCTTCGTGTACTTGATGGTGCTGTTGCTGTACTTGACGCGCAATCAGGCGTTGAGCCTCAAACAGAAACTGTTTGGCGTCAGGCAACAACTTATGGAGTACCGCGTATCGTTTTTGTTAACAAAATGGACAAAATCGGTGCAGACTTCCTTTACTCTGTAGGAACTTTAAGAGACCGTCTTCAAGCAAACGCTCATGCAATTCAATTGCCGATCGGTGCTGAAGATAACTTCGAAGGTATCATTGACCTTGTAGAAAACGTTGCGTATTTCTACGAAGATGACCTCGGAACTCGTTCTGATGCAAAAGAAATCCCTGAAGAGTACAAAGAGCAAGCTGAAGAGCTTCGCAACAGCCTTATTGAAGCTGTATGTGAGCTTGATGAAGAGCTTATGGATAAGTACCTTGAGGGTGAAGAAATCACAATTGACGAGTTAAAAGCAGGAATTCGTAAAGGTACATTAAATGTTGAATTCTACCCTGTTCTTGTTGGTTCTGCCTTCAAAAACAAAGGTGTTCAACTAGTACTTGATGCTGTTCTTGACTACCTTCCTGCACCAACTGACGTTGCTGCAATCAAAGGTACACGTCCTGATACAAATGAAGAGATTGAGCGTCATTCTTCTGACGAAGAGCCATTCTCTGCATTAGCATTTAAAGTTATGACTGACCCTTACGTTGGTAAGTTGACGTTCTTCCGTGTGTACTCTGGAACACTTGATTCTGGTTCATACGTGAAAAACTCTACTAAAGGCAAACGTGAGCGTGTTGGACGTATTCTTCAAATGCACGCTAACAGCCGTGAAGAAATCTCTACTGTATACGCAGGGGATATCGCAGCTGCTGTAGGTCTAAAAGATACAACTACTGGAGATACTCTATGTGATGAGAAGGATCTTGTTATCCTTGAGTCAATGGAATTCCCAGAACCAGTTATCGACGTTGCTATTGAGCCTAAATCAAAAGCTGACCAAGATAAAATGGGTATCGCTTTAGCGAAACTTGCTGAAGAAGATCCTACATTCCGTACTCAAACAAACCCAGAAACTGGCCAAACGATCATCTCTGGTATGGGTGAACTTCACCTTGATATCATTGTTGACCGTATGAAACGCGAATTTAAAGTAGAAGCCAATGTTGGTGCTCCTCAAGTTGCGTACCGTGAAACATTCCGTACCGGTGCAAAAGTTGAAGGTAAATTCGTACGTCAGTCTGGTGGACGCGGTCAGTTCGGACACGTTTGGATCGAATTCGAACCAAACGAAGAAGGCGCTGGCTTTGAATTTGAAAACGCGATTGTCGGTGGGGTTGTTCCTCGTGAATACATCCCAGCTGTTCAAGCAGGTCTGGAAGATGCACTTGAAAATGGTGTACTAGCAGGCTTCCCGCTTATCGACATTAAAGCTAAACTTTTCGACGGTTCTTACCATGATGTTGACTCAAACGAAATGGCATTTAAAGTTGCTGCTTCTATGGCATTGAAAAATGCAGTCAGCAAATGTAACCCAGTTCTTCTTGAACCAATCATGAAAGTAGAAGTGGTTATTCCAGAAGAATATATGGGAGATATCATGGGTGATATTACTTCACGTCGCGGACGCGTAGAAGGTATGGAAGCACGCGGTAACGCTCAAGTTGTTCGCGCTATGGTTCCTCTTGCTGAAATGTTCGGTTACGCTACTGCACTTCGTTCTAATACGCAAGGTCGCGGTACGTTCACTATGCACATGGATCACTACGAAGAAGTGCCGAAGAGCGTCGCAGAAGAAATTATCAAAAAAAATAAAGGCGAATAATTGATTTTGCCGCTTAACTCAAGTATAACTACTATTGTAAGATGAGGAAGTGAAAGCTTTCTTTCACTTCCTATCACTCTATACATTACTAATTAAAAGCTCTTAAGGAGGATTTTAGAATGGCTAAAGAAAAATTCGACCGTTCCAAATCACATGCCAATATTGGTACAATTGGACACGTTGACCATGGTAAAACAACTTTAACTGCTGCTATCACAACAGTACTTCATAAGAAATCTGGTAAAGGTACAGCTATGGCGTACGATCAAATTGATGGTGCTCCAGAAGAACGCGAGCGCGGTATCACAATCTCTACTGCACACGTTGAGTACGAAACTGAAACTCGTCACTATGCACACGTTGACTGCCCAGGACACGCTGACTATGTTAAAAACATGATCACTGGTGCTGCGCAAATGGACGGAGCTATCCTTGTAGTATCTGCTGCTGATGGCCCAATGCCACAAACTCGTGAGCACATCCTTCTTTCTAAAAACGTTGGTGTACCATACATCGTTGTATTCTTAAACAAATGCGACATGGTAGACGACGAAGAGCTTCTTGAACTAGTTGAAATGGAAGTTCGCGATCTTCTTAGCGAATACGACTTCCCTGGTGATGATGTACCAGTTGTTAAAGGTTCTGCTCTTAAAGCTCTTGAAGGAGACGCTGAGTGGGAAGCTAAAATCTTCGAACTTATGGATGCGGTTGATGAGTACATCCCAACTCCAGAACGCGACACTGAAAAACCATTCATGATGCCAGTTGAGGACGTATTCTCAATCACTGGTCGTGGTACAGTTGCTACTGGCCGTGTAGAACGCGGACAAGTTAAAGTCGGTGACGAAGTTGAAATCATCGGTCTTCAAGAAGAGAACAAGAAAACAACTGTTACAGGTGTTGAAATGTTCCGTAAGCTTCTTGATTACGCTGAAGCTGGTGACAACATTGGTGCCCTTCTTCGCGGTGTATCTCGTGAAGAAATCCAACGTGGTCAAGTACTTGCTAAACCAGGTACAATCACTCCACACAGCAAATTCAAAGCTGAAGTTTACGTTCTTTCTAAAGAAGAGGGTGGACGTCATACTCCATTCTTCTCTAACTACCGTCCTCAGTTCTACTTCCGTACAACTGACGTAACTGGTATCATCCATCTTCCAGAAGGCGTAGAAATGGTTATGCCTGGAGATAACACTGAAATGAACGTTGAACTTATTTCTACAATCGCTATCGAAGAAGGAACTCGTTTCTCTATTCGTGAAGGCGGACGTACTGTTGGTTCAGGCGTTGTTTCTACAATCACTGAGTAATAGTATGATTTTAAACGAGACCCCTACGGGTCTCGTTTTTTGTTTGCTTATCTTTTTCTTGTATAATAGGATCTATCATATTCGAGGGGTTAATATTTATGATTCCTGAAAAGAAATCAATCGCAATCATGAAAGAACTAAGCATTGGAAATACAAAGCAAATGCTGATGATTAATGGAGTTGACATGAAAAATCCATTGCTGCTTTTTTTACATGGCGGGCCGGGAACGCCGCAAATCGGATATGTTAGACATTATCAAAAAGAGCTGGAACAGTATTTTACAGTAGTTCATTGGGATCAGAGAGGATCGGGGCTTTCTTATTCTAAGCGAATTCCGCATCACTCTATGACAATAAATCACTTCATTAAAGATACAATCCAAGTCACTCAATGGCTTTTAGCTCATTTTTCAAAATCAAAACTTTACCTAGCCGGTCATTCTTGGGGGTCAATACTGGCGCTTCATGTTCTGCAGCAGTGTCCTGATTTATTTTACGCGTATTATGGAATCAGCCAGGTTGTTAACCCTCACGATGAAGAATCAACTGCTTATCAACATATTCGTGAAATTTCTGAATCAAAAAAAGCCAGCTTATTATCTTTCCTCACACGTTTCATTGGTGCTCCGCCTTGGAAGCAGGATATCCAGCACCTTATCTATCGGTTTTGTGTCGAGCTTAGCAGGGGAGGATTCACTCGTCGTCATCGTCAATCTCTAGCTGTTATATTTCAAATGCTTACTGGCAATGAGTATGGAGTGCGGAATATGCACAGCTTCTTTAATGGATTGCGCTTCAGTAAAAAACATTTAACTGATGAGTTGTACCGGTTTAATGCTTTTACATCAGTTCCTTCTATTAAAGTACCGTGTGTTTTCATTTCAGGGAAACATGACTTAATTGTTCCTGCTGAAATATCGAAACAGTATTATCATAAACTTGAGGCACCCGAAAAGCGCTGGTTTCAATTTGAGAACTCAGCTCACACCCCGCATATTGAGGAACCGTCATTATTCGCGAACACATTAAGTCGGCATGCACGACACCATTTATGATAGATCCTTGATAAATAAGAAAAACCCCTGTATAATAAAAAAAGTGTGCAAACCATGCATATTTTAAATAAGTCTTGCAACATGCGCCTATTTTCTGTATAATGGTGTATGTTGGTCTTTGACTGCGATGAAGTGAGAGGTTGCTGACACACCCGGCCGCTTTGCCATGGCAAGGTGTTCAGGTTTTTCTCACGGAGAACTGTCTAACGTGATGTAGGCGAAAAGGAGGGAAAATAATGGCAAAACAAAAAATTCGTATTCGTTTGAAAGCATATGATCATAGAATCCTTGATCAATCTGCAGAGAAGATTGTTGAAACGGCAAAACGTTCTGGTGCCAGCGTATCTGGTCCGATTCCGTTGCCAACTGAAAAATCAGTTTACACAATCCTTCGTGCGGTGCACAAATACAAAGATTCTCGTGAGCAATTTGAAATGCGTACACATAAACGTTTAATCGACATTGTGAACCCAACACCACAAACTGTTGATGCTCTTATGCGATTAGACTTACCATCTGGTGTCGATATCGAAATTAAACTTTAATTCTAAAATATAGAATGATCTTAATAGGAGGTGTGACGAATGACCAAAGGAATCTTAGGAAGAAAAATTGGTATGACGCAAGTATTCGCTGAGAATGGTGATCTTATTCCGGTAACTGTTATCGAGGCTGCTCCAAACGTTGTTCTTCAAAAGAAAACAGCTGAAAACGACGGTTATGAAGCAATCCAGCTTGGTTTTGACGACAAGCGTGAAAAGCTTTCTAACAAACCTGAAAAAGGGCACGTTGCAAAAGCGGAAACTGCTCCTAAGCGCTTCGTTAAAGAATTACGCGGAGTGGAAATGGATGCGTATGAAGTTGGTCAGGAAGTCAAGGTTGAAATTTTCTCTGCTGGAGAAATCGTAGATGTAACAGGAGTATCTAAAGGTAAAGGTTTCCAAGGTGCGATCAAGCGCCACGGACAATCTCGCGGACCTATGTCTCACGGTTCACGCTACCACCGTCGTCCTGGTTCAATGGGACCTGTAGATCCTAACCGTGTATTCAAAGGTAAATTATTACCTGGACGTATGGGCGGAGAGCAAATCACTGTTCAAAACCTTGAAATCGTAAAAGTTGATGCAGAACGCAATCTTCTTTTGATCAAAGGTAACGTACCTGGTGCGAAGAAATCTTTAATCACTGTTAAAAGTGCTGTTAAATCTAAATAATTCTCTTAGGAAAGGAGGAAATTGATTATGCCAAAAGTAGCATTATACAACCAAAACGGTTCTACTGCTGGTGACATCGAATTAAACGCTTCTGTATTTGGTATCGAACCAAATGAGAGTGTTGTATTCGACGCTATTCTTATGCAAAGAGCTTCCTTACGTCAAGGAACTCACAAAGTAAAAAATCGTTCTGAAGTACGCGGCGGAGGTCGTAAACCATGGCGTCAAAAAGGTACTGGACGTGCCCGTCAAGGTTCAATCCGTTCACCGCAATGGCGCGGAGGTGGTGTCGTATTCGGCCCAACACCACGCAGCTATTCTTATAAATTACCTAAAAAAGTTCGCCGCTTGGCAATCAAATCAGTATTGTCTTCTAAAGTGAACGACAACAACATCATCGTTCTTGAAGATCTTACTCTTGATACGGCTAAAACAAAAGAAATGGCCGCTATCCTTAAAGGGTTATCTGTTGAGAAAAAAGCTTTAATCGTAACTGCGGATGCAAACGAAGCAGTAGCTTTATCTGCTCGTAACATTCCTGGAGTTACTGTTGTTGAAGCTAACGGAATCAACGTTTTAGACGTTGTCAACCACGAGAAGCTTCTGATTACAAAAGCAGCGGTTGAAAAAGTAGAGGAGGTGCTTGCATAATGAAAGATCCTCGTGATGTTCTAAAGCGCCCCGTCATTACTGAACGTTCTGCTGATTTAATGACTGAAAAGAAATATACTTTTGAAGTTGATGTAAGAGCTAACAAAACAGAAGTGAAAGACGCGGTTGAAAGCATCTTTGGAGTGAAAGTTGACAAAGTCAACATCATGAACTACAAAGGCAAATCAAAACGTGTTGGACGCTACACTGGTATGACTAGCCGTCGCAGAAAAGCGATCGTAAAACTTACTGCAGACAGCAAAGAAATCGAAATTTTTGAAGCTTAATTATCTGTAAAAAGAAGGAGGGAAATTCAAAATGGCGATTAAAAAGTATAAACCGACCTCTAATGGACGTCGTGGCATGACAACTTCAGATTTTGCTGAAATCACGACTGACAAGCCGGAAAAATCCTTGCTTGCTCCCCTTCACAAAAAAGGCGGACGTAACAACCAAGGTAAATTGACTGTACGTCACCAAGGTGGCGGACATAAACGCCAATACCGTGTTATCGACTTCAAACGCGATAAAGATGGTATACCTGGACGCGTTGCTACAGTTGAATACGATCCAAACCGTTCAGCTAACATCGCTCTAATCAACTATGCAGACGGAGAAAAACGTTACATTCTTGCTCCTAAAGGAATTCAAGTAGGTACTGAAATCATGTCAGGTCCTGAAGCTGACATTAAAGTAGGTAATGCACTACCACTTATCAACATCCCTGTTGGTACAGTTGTGCATAACATTGAATTAAAACCTGGTAAAGGCGGACAGCTTGTACGTTCAGCTGGTACATCTGCTCAGGTTCTTGGTAAAGAAGGTAAATACGTTCTTGTACGTCTTAACTCTGGTGAAGTTCGCATGATCCTTTCTGCTTGCCGTGCTTCTATCGGTCAAGTAGGTAACGAACAGCACGAACTTATCAACATTGGTAAAGCTGGACGTTCTCGCTGGAAAGGCATCCGTCCTACAGTTCGTGGTTCTGTAATGAACCCTAACGATCACCCACACGGTGGTGGTGAAGGACGTGCGCCAATCGGACGTAAATCACCAATGTCTCCATGGGGCAAACCAACTCTTGGATTCAAGACTCGTAAGAAAAAGAACAAATCCGATAAATTTATCGTACGTCGTCGTAAAAATAAATAACGGGGTTGTCTACGGTTCTTTTCGGACCGTAGTGCAATCACGAAGGGAGGTTCCAAAATGGCTCGCAGCTTAAAAAAAGGACCATTTGTCGATGGACACTTGATGACTAAAATCGAGAAATTAAATGAAACAGACAAGAAACAAGTCGTAAAAACTTGGTCTCGTCGTTCTACTATTTTCCCACAGTTTATTGGTCACACAATCGCAGTCTATGACGGACGTAAACACGTGCCTGTATTCATCTCTGAAGATATGGTAGGGCACAAGTTGGGTGAATTCGCTCCAACTCGTACGTACAAAGGTCATGCTAGTGATGACAAAAAAACAAGACGCTAAGAGAGGAGGCTTTTAAATGCAAGCTAAAGCTGTTGCAAGAACAGTCCGTATTGCTCCTCGTAAAGCACGTCTAGTAATGGACCTGATTCGAGGTAAGCAAGTAGGTGAGGCAGTATCAATCTTGAACCTTACACCAAGAGCTGCTTCTCCAATTATCGAGAAAGTATTAAAATCCGCTATTGCAAATGCTGAGCATAACTATGAAATGGACGCTAACAACCTGGTTATTTCTCAAGCATTCGTTGACGAAGGCCCTACGTTAAAAAGATTCCGCCCACGTGCTATGGGACGTGCGAGCCAAATCAACAAACGTACGAGCCACATTACAATCGTTGTATCAGAAAAGAAGGAGGGATAAGTAGTGGGTCAAAAGGTAAATCCAGTCGGTCTTCGTATCGGAGTCATTCGTGATTGGGAATCTAAGTGGTACGCTGGTAAAGATTACGCTGACTTCCTGCACGAAGATTTAAAAATTCGTGAATACATTAGCAAACGCCTTTCTGACGCTTCTGTTTCTAAAGTAGAAATCGAGCGTGCAGCAAACCGCGTTAACATTACGATCCACACAGCTAAGCCTGGTATGGTTATCGGTAAAGGCGGTTCTGAAGTCGAAGCACTTCGCAAAGCCCTTAACAGCCTTACTGGCAAGCGTGTACACATTAACATTCTTGAAATCAAAAGAGCAGATCTTGATGCACAGCTAGTTGCTGACAACATCGCTCGTCAATTAGAAAACCGTGTTTCTTTCCGCCGTGCGCAGAAACAACAAATCCAACGTACTATGCGTGCTGGAGCACAAGGTGTGAAAACAATGGTTTCTGGTCGTCTTGGCGGTGCAGATATCGCTCGTTCTGAATACTACAGTGAAGGAACTGTTCCATTGCACACATTACGTGCGGACATTGACTATGCAACATCTGAAGCTGATACTACTTACGGTAAGCTTGGTGTAAAAGTCTGGATCTATCGTGGAGAGGTTCTTCCTACTAAGAAGAAAACTGAGGAAGGAGGAAAATAATATGTTATTACCAAAACGCGTTAAATATCGCAGAGAGCATCGCGGAAAAATGCGTGGCCGTGCGAAAGGCGGTACTGAAGTACATTTCGGAGAATTCGGTATCCAAGCTCTAGAAGCTTCTTGGATTACTAACCGTCAAATCGAAGCTGCACGTATTGCGATGACTCGTTACATGAAACGTGGCGGTAAAGTTTGGATCAAAATTTTCCCTTCTAAACCTTACACTGCTAAACCACTTGAGGTACGTATGGGATCCGGTAAAGGGGCTCCAGAAGGTTGGGTAGCTGTTGTAAAACCGGGCAAAGTTTTATTTGAAATTTCTGGTGTGTCTGAAGAGGTTGCTCGTGAAGCGCTTCGCCTTGCATCTCACAAATTGCCAATTAAAACGAAGTTCGTAAAACGTGAAGAAATTGGTGGTGAATCAAATGAAAGCTAATGAAATTCGTGACCTTACCACTGCTGAAATTGAACAAAAAGTAAAGTCTCTTAAAGAAGAACTTTTCAATCTTCGCTTTCAATTAGCGACAGGACAACTTGAAAATACTGCTCGCATTCGTGAAGTGCGCAAAGCTATCGCGCGCATGAAAACTGTGATTCGTGAAAGAGAAATTGCTGCTAATAAATAATCACTGAGGGGAGGTCGTGAGCATGAGCGAACGTAACCAACGCAAAGTTTACCAAGGCCGTGTTGTTTCTGACAAAATGGATAAAACCATTACTGTTGTTGTTGAGACATACAAAAAACATACACTTTACGGTAAACGCGTAAAATACTCAAAAAAATTCAAAGCACATGATGAAAATAATCAAGCTAAAATCGGTGACATCGTTAAGATCATGGAAACTCGTCCATTGTCTGCAACTAAGCGTTTCCGTCTAGTTGAAGTTGTCGAAGAAGCTGTTATTATCTAATAAAGTTCGGAATTCTTTTTCCGAAGGGAGGTAACAAATAATGATTCAACAAGAGACTCGTTTAAAAGTAGCTGACAACTCTGGCGCACGTGAAGTACTTACTATTAAAGTTCTTGGTGGTTCTGGACGTAAAACAGCTAACATTGGTGATGTAATTGTTTGCACGGTTAAACAAGCAACACCAGGAGGCGTTGTCAAAAAAGGTGAAGTCGTAAAAGCTGTTATCGTTCGCACTAAAAGCGGAGCGCGCAGAAGTGACGGTTCATACATCAGCTTCGATGAGAATGCATGTGTTATCATCCGTGACGACAAGAGCCCACGCGGAACTCGTATCTTCGGACCAGTTGCTCGTGAATTGCGTGAAAACAACTTTATGAAAATTGTTTCTCTAGCTCCAGAAGTTATCTAATGAAATAAATGCCTTACTCAAGGAGGTGCGATCAGGATGCATGTAAAAAAAGGCGATAAAGTTATGGTTATCTCTGGTAAAGATAAAGGCAAACAAGGAACAATCCTTGCTGCTTTCCCTAAAAAGGACCGCGTTTTAGTTGAAGGTGTTAACATGGTAAAGAAACACTCTAAACCAACTCAAGCTAACCCTCAAGGCGGTATTTCTAATCAAGAGGCGCCAATTCATGTATCAAACGTTATGCCGCTCGATCCTAAAACAGGTGAAGTGACTCGCGTAGGATACAAAGTGGAAGATGGCAAAAAAGTTCGTGTAGCAAAAAAATCTGGGCAAGTTCTAGATAAATAGTATTAAAAGGAAGGGAGGTCTATCTCATGAACCGCCTTAAAGAAAAGTACAATAAAGAAATTGCACCTGCTTTAATGACTAAGTTCAACTATGATTCAGTCATGCAAGTGCCTAAAATCGAAAAAATCGTAATCAACATGGGTGTTGGTGACGCTGTTCAAAACGCCAAAGCAATCGACAGTGCTGTTGAAGAATTAACGTTTATCGCAGGTCAAAAACCTGTCGTTACTCGTGCGAAGAAATCAATTGCTGGATTCCGTCTTCGTGAGGGAATGCCTATCGGTGCGAAAGTAACTCTTCGCGGAGAGCGCATGTATGATTTCCTTGATAAACTTATTTCTGTATCTTTACCGCGTGTACGTGACTTCCGCGGGGTTTCTAAAAAATCTTTCGACGGTCGCGGTAACTACACACTTGGTATCAAAGAACAGTTAATCTTCCCTGAAATTGACTACGATAAAGTAACAAAGGTTCGCGGAATGGACATCGTTATCGTAACAACTGCTAATACTGACGAAGAAGCTCGTGAGCTATTAACTCAAGTAGGTATGCCGTTCCAGAAATAATCAATGAAAGGGAGGCGAAATCGTGGCTAAAAAGTCTATGATTGCGAAACAACAACGTACACCAAAGTTTAAAGTACAAGAGTACACACGCTGTGAACGCTGCGGACGTCCGCATTCAGTCATTCGTAAATTTAAACTTTGCCGTATTTGTTTCCGTGAGCTTGCATATAAAGGACAAATTCCTGGCGTGAAAAAAGCCAGCTGGTAATCCCCAAGAAAGGGAAGGAGGTAATTATATAATGGTTATGACAGATCCAATTGCAGATATGCTAACTCGTATTCGCAATGCAAACATGGTACGTCATGAGAAGCTTGAAATTCCTGCTTCTAAATTGAAAAGAGAAATTGCTGAAATTTTAAAGCGTGAAGGTTTCATTCGTGACGTTGAGTTCGTAGAAGACAGCAAACAAGGTATCATCCGCGTTTTCTTGAAATACGGACAAAACAACGAGCGCGTTATCACTGGTCTTAAAAGAATCAGCAAGCCTGGTTTGCGTGTTTATGCTAAATCTAATGAAGTACCTCGCGTACTTAACGGTCTTGGAATCGCGATTATTTCTACATCACAAGGTGTTTTAACGGACAAAGAAGCCCGTGCAAAACAAGCTGGTGGAGAAGTTCTAGCATACGTTTGGTAAGAAGTTTAACATGAATGGAGGTGTTTGGTATGTCTCGTGTAGGTAAGAAGCTACTTGAGATTCCTTCTGATGTTACAGTAACGTTAAATGATAACAACACTGTAGCTGTGAAAGGACCAAAAGGAGAATTAACTCGTACGTTTCACCCTGATATGGAGATTAAAGTAGAGGACAATGTGCTTACAGTCGCTCGTCCTTCTGATCAAAAAGAGCACCGTGCCCTGCATGGTACGACTCGCAGTCTGCTTGGCAACATGGTTGAAGGTGTATCTAAAGGATTTGAAAGAGGTTTGGAATTAGTCGGTGTCGGTTACCGTGCTTCTAAATCCGGAAATAAACTTGTTTTAAACGTTGGATACTCTCATCCTGTTGAGATCGTTCCTGAAGAAGGCATCGAAATCGAAGTTCCTTCTCAAACAAAAGTAGTTGTAAAAGGTACAGACAAAGAACGCGTAGGAGCTATTGCTGCTAACATCCGCGCTGTACGTTCTCCAGAGCCTTACAAAGGTAAAGGAATCCGCTACGAAGGTGAAGTTGTTCGCCGTAAAGAAGGTAAATCTGCTAAGTAAGATCGCTTAAAGTGAAGAAAGGAGTGACCTAGATGATTACGAAAACTAGCAAAAATGCTGCTCGTCTTAAAAGACACGCTCGTGTTCGCGCTAAACTTTCCGGTACTGCTGAAAGACCGCGCCTGAACGTTTTCCGTTCTAACAAGCACATTTACGCTCAAATCATCGATGATGTAAATGGTGTAACACTTGCTAGTGCATCTACTCTCGATAAAGACTTGAACGTTGAAAGCACTGGAGATACTTCTGCTGCTACTAAAGTTGGAGAATTAGTTGCAAAACGCGCTGCTGAAAAAGGCATTTCTGACGTAGTATTTGACCGTGGCGGATACTTATACCATGGACGTGTAAAAGCTTTGGCTGATGCCGCTCGTGAAGCTGGACTTAAATTTTAATAAAAGAAGGAGGGACACATGATTATGCGTCGTATTGACCCAAGCAAATTAGAGTTAGAAGAACGCTTAGTTACGGTTAACCGCGTAGCGAAAGTTGTTAAAGGTGGTCGTCGTTTCCGCTTCGCAGCTCTAGTCGTTGTCGGTGACAAAAACGGACACGTAGGATTCGGTACTGGTAAAGCACAAGAAGTACCAGAAGCGATCCGCAAAGCTGTTGAAGATGCGAAAAAGAATTTGATTGAAGTACCAATGGTTGGAACTACAATTCCACACGAAATCATCGGACGTTTCGGTGCAGGTAACATCTTGTTAAAACCTGCTTCTGAAGGTACTGGAGTTATCGCTGGAGGCCCTGTACGTGCGGTACTTGAGCTAGCTGGTGTAGCTGATATCCTTTCTAAGTCTTTAGGTTCTAACACACCGATCAACATGATTCGTGCAACACTTCAAGGTTTAAGTGAACTTAAACGTGCTGAAGACGTTGCGAAGCTTCGTGGAAAATCTGTAGAAGAACTGTTAGGATAAGGAGGGAACATTAATGGCTAAATTAGAAATTACCCTCAAACGAAGTGTAATCGGTCGCCCGGAAGACCAACGCGTTACTGTAAGAACACTTGGTTTAAAGAAAACAAACCAAACTGTTGTTCATGAAGACAACGCTGCGATCCGTGGTATGATTAATAAAGTATCTCATTTAGTTTCTGTTAAAGAACAATAAAAATATTTGATCGGATAAGGAGGTGTCCTAATGAAACTTCATGAATTAAAACCTTCAGAAGGTTCACGCAAAACGCGTAATCGCGTAGGTCGTGGTATTGGTTCTGGCAACGGTAAAACAGCTGGTAAAGGTCACAAAGGTCAAAACGCTCGTTCTGGCGGCGGTGTACGCCCTGGATTCGAGGGGGGACAAATGCCTTTATTCCAACGTCTTCCTAAACGCGGTTTCACTAACATCAACCGCAAGGAATACGCTGTAGTCAACCTAGACAAATTGAACGGTTTTGCAGAAGGAACGGAAGTCACTCCTGAACTTCTTCTAGAGACTGGTGTTATTAGCAAACTTAATGCAGGAGTAAAGATTCTTGGCAACGGTAAATTAGAGAAAAAATTAACTGTAAAAGCCAATAAATTCTCTGCTTCTGCGAAAGAAGCTGTTGAAGCTGCTGGCGGTACAGCTGAGGTGATCTAACTTGTTTAAAACAATCTCCAACTTTATGCGTGTGAGTGATATCAGGAATAAAATCATATTCACTTTACTCATGCTTATCGTCTTTCGCATAGGTGCGTTTATTCCTGTGCCTTACGTTAACGCTGAAGCGTTACAGGCACAGTCTCAAATGGGTGTTTTTGATCTCCTTAATACATTTGGCGGCGGTGCGCTTTACCAATTTTCCATTTTCGCAATGGGAATTACTCCTTATATCACGGCTTCGATCATCATTCAGCTGCTTCAGATGGATGTGGTACCGAAGTTTACCGAGTGGTCTAAGCAAGGTGAAGTTGGCCGCCGTAAATTAGCTCAGTTCACAAGGTACTTTACGATTGTGCTTGGTTTCATCCAAGCATTAGGTATGTCATATGGATTCAACAATCTGGCAAACGGTATGCTGATCGAAAAATCCGGTGTATCGACATATCTTATCATTGCTTTAGTGCTCACTGGCGGAACTGCCTTTTTAATGTGGCTTGGGGAACAAATTACTTCTCATGGAGTAGGCAACGGAATATCGATCATTATCTTCGCGGGGATTGTGTCTAGTATTCCAAAAACAATTGGGCAAATATATGAGACTCAATTTGTCGGCAGCAACGATCAGTTGTTTATTCATATTGTGAAAGTCGCACTTCTTGTGATTGCGATTTTAGCAGTTATTGTTGGAGTTATTTTCATTCAGCAAGCCGTACGGAAAATTGCGATTCAATATGCTAAAGGCACAGGTCGTTCACCTGCTGGCGGAGGTCAGTCTACACACCTTCCATTGAAAGTGAATCCTGCAGGGGTTATTCCGGTAATCTTTGCGGTTGCGTTTTTGATAACGCCGCGGACGATCGCGTCATTCTTTGGAACAAACGATGTGACAAAGTGGATTCAAAACAACTTTGATAATACGCATCCGGTGGGTATGGCGATATATGTTGCGTTGATTATTGCCTTTACGTACTTTTATGCTTTTGTACAGGTAAACCCTGAACAAATGGCTGATAACCTTAAAAAACAGGGTGGCTATATCCCGGGGGTTCGTCCAGGGAAAATGACTCAAGATAGAATTACGAGCATTTTGTATCGACTTACGTTTGTGGGTTCTATATTCTTAGCCGTGATTTCCATTCTTCCTATCTTTTTCATTCAATTCGCTGGATTGCCTCAAAGTGCACAAATTGGCGGAACATCTTTGTTAATTGTTGTCGGGGTAGCCTTGGAGACAATGAAACAACTAGAAAGCCAGTTGGTGAAACGAAACTACCGTGGATTTATGAAAAACTAGAGGAAATGGATTTATCCATTCCCTCTTAATAAAGAGAGGACGGGGGAAATCCGAATGAACTTAGTCTTAATGGGGCTTCCTGGTGCCGGTAAAGGCACACAGGGCGAACGAATTGTTGAGGATTATGGGATTCCTCATATCTCAACAGGAGATATGTTCCGTGCTGCTATGAAAGAAGAAACACCACTCGGACTCGAAGCAAAATCTTATATTGATAAGGGAGAGCTCGTACCTGACGAAGTCACAATCGGAATTGTAAAAGAGAGACTTGGCAAAGATGATTGTGAAAGAGGTTTTCTTCTGGACGGATTTCCGCGAACAGTCGCTCAAGCCGAAGCTCTTGAAGAAATTCTTGAGGAATACGGCAAGCCGATTGATTATGTCATTAACATTGAAGTCGACAAAGATGTTCTGATGGAACGTCTGACTGGACGCAGAATTTGCAGTGTTTGCGGCACAACCTATCATTTAGTCTTTAATCCGCCGAAAACGCCGGGTATTTGTGATAAAGACGGAGGCGAACTCTATCAACGGGCAGATGATAATGAGGAAACAGTCTCTAAACGGCTTGAGGTAAACATGAAGCAAACTCAGCCTTTACTCGATTTCTATTCAGAGAAAGGTTATCTTGCAAACGTGAATGGCCAGCAGGACATTCAAGACGTTTATGCAGATGTGAAGGATCTTCTTGGAGGATTAAAAAAATGATTATCTGTAAAACCCCACGTGAACTTGGTATCATGCGGGAAGCAGGGCGAATCGTGGCTTTAACTCATGAAGAGTTAAAAAAGCACATTAAACCAGGAATCTCGACAAAAGAATTGGATCAAATTGCCGAACGTTTTATTAAGAAGCAGGGTGCAATCCCATCTTTTAAGGGGTATAATGGGTTTCGCGGGAGCATTTGCGTATCAGTTAATGAAGAACTCGTTCACGGCATACCTGGCAGCAGGGTGCTGAAGGACGGTGACATCATCAGTATTGATATCGGTGCTAAATTAAATGGTTATCATGGTGACTCTGCATGGACATATCCGGTAGGAAACATCAGCGATGATGACAAAAAACTTCTGGAAGTGACAGAGGAGTCTTTATATAAAGGCTTGCAGGAAGCAAAACCAGGTGAACGTTTGTCGAATATTTCCCACGCAATACAAACGTATGTCGAAAATGAGCAGTTTTCAGTTGTTAGGGAGTATGTCGGACATGGTGTTGGTCAAGACTTGCATGAGGACCCGCAAATTCCTCATTACGGTCCGCCCAACAAAGGACCACGGCTTAAACCTGGCATGGTTCTCGCTATTGAACCTATGGTGAACGCTGGCAGCCGCTACGTGAAAACATTGGCTGATAACTGGACGGTTGTAACGGTAGATGGGAAAAAGTGTGCTCATTTTGAACATACGATTGCGATTACGGAAACGGGTTTTGATATACTGACGAGAGTCTAGATGATGAAAATAATTCCGAAGACAGATGTTTTTCAAGCTTGATAGGGCAGAAAGCTTGATAGGGCAGAAAGCTTGGGTGAACATTGGCAAGACCGAATTCATCTTGCTGCTTGTCGTTGGAATTTTAACCATCATCAATGTACTAACAGCAGACGGAGAAAAGCGTACATTTCATTCTCCTAAGAAAAAGAATATCAATCATTTAACCCTTTATGATTGCGTATCTCCGGAAGTTCAGAACAGTATAAACGAAACAGGGCGTGTGACAAACTTCTTTTGAAATTTGTCAGAAAGCAAGTTACTGATTTGAAGAAGGGAGAACACTTGAATGGCGAAAGACGATGTAATTGAAGTGGAAGGTACTATAGTCGAAACACTGCCAAACGCGATGTTCAAAGTTGAACTTGAAAATGGCCACACTGTTTTGGCTCATGTATCTGGTAAAATCCGCATGCACTTCATTCGCATTTTACCTGGAGACAAAGTTACGGTAGAATTATCTCCATATGACTTAACTCGTGGCAGGATTACGTACCGTTACAAATAAAGCACTCCGGAAACTGAAGGAGGTTGGAAACACATGAAAGTGAGACCATCAGTTAAACCAATCTGCGAAAAATGTAAAGTTATTCGCAGAAAAGGAAAAGTAATGGTGATCTGTGAAAATCCAAAGCATAAACAAAAACAAGGATAATTTATAAGGAGGTGCCCAGAGAATGGCTCGTATTGCTGGTGTAGATATCCCACGTGACAAACGTGTTGTTATTTCTTTAACATACATCTTCGGAATTGGCCGCACAACGGCTCAGCAAGTTTTAAAAGAAGCTGGAGTTTCAGAAGATACTCGTGTGCGCGATCTTACTGAAGAAGAACTTGGTAAAATCCGTGATATTATTGACAAACTGAAAGTAGAAGGTGACCTTCGCCGTGAAGTTTCTCTTAATATCAAACGTCTGATCGAAATCGGAAGCTACCGCGGAATCCGTCATCGCAGAGGATTACCTGTTCGCGGACAAAACTCTAAAAACAACGCGCGTACTCGTAAAGGTCCGCGTCGTACTGTAGCTAACAAGAAAAAATAAGTAAGGGAGGTTCTTAAACAATGGCTGCTGCTCGTAAATCTAACACGCGTAAACGTCGCGTGAAAAAGAATATTGAGTCTGGAATTGCTCATATTCGTTCAACTTTCAATAACACGATCGTTACGATCACTGACACTCATGGTAATGCTATTTCTTGGTCTAGTGCCGGAGCTTTAGGATTCAGAGGTTCTCGTAAATCTACTCCTTTTGCTGCGCAAATGGCTGCAGAAACAGCTGCTAAAGGTTCAATCGAACATGGTCTTAAAACTCTAGAGGTTACTGTTAAAGGACCTGGTTCAGGCCGTGAAGCTGCAATCCGTGCACTTCAAGCTGCTGGACTAGAAGTCACTGCTATCAGAGACGTAACTCCTGTTCCTCATAACGGATGCCGTCCACCAAAACGTCGCCGCGTGTAATTTGTTTGTATAGATTTTGTGTCCCTGTCAATAATGGGTTATGATACAGTTATTTATGAAACGAATGCACCGACTCGTTGCCTGAGCACATACGGGACTAAACAATGGGGAATTTCGGATGGAATCTCATATGATTCTATTCGAGGTTTCGACGTTTTGAAGGAGGGTTTTAAGTAATGATCGAGATTGAAAAACCAAAAATCGAAACGGTTGAAATCAGCGACGATGCCAAATTTGGTAAGTTTGTCGTAGAGCCACTTGAGCGTGGATATGGTACAACTCTGGGTAACTCCTTACGTCGTATCCTCTTATCCTCACTCCCTGGTGCCGCTGTAACATCAATCCAGATAGATGGTGTACTGCACGAATTCTCGACAATTGAAGGCGTTGTGGAAGATGTTACAACGATTATCTTACACATTAAAAAGCTTGCATTGAAAATCTACTCTGATGAAGAGAAGACGCTAGAAATTGATGTACAGGGTGAAGGAACTGTAACGGCAGCTGATATTACACACGATAGTGATGTAGAGATCTTAAATCCTGATCTTCATATCGCGACTCTTGGTGAGAATGCGAGTTTCCGAGTTCGCCTTACTGCTCAAAGAGGACGTGGGTATACGCCTGCTGACGCAAACAAGAGAGACGATCAGCCAATCGGCGTGATTCCGATTGATTCTATCTATACGCCAGTTTCTCGTGTATCTTATCAGGTAGAGAACACTCGTGTAGGCCAAGTTGCAAACTATGATAAACTTACACTTGATGTTTGGACTGATGGAAGCACTGGACCGAAAGAAGCAATTGCGCTTGGTTCAAAGATTTTAACTGAACACCTTAATATATTCGTTGGTTTAACTGACGAAGCTCAACATGCTGAAATCATGGTTGAAAAAGAAGAAGATCAAAAAGAGAAAGTTCTTGAAATGACAATTGAAGAATTGGATCTTTCTGTTCGTTCTTACAACTGCTTAAAGCGTGCGGGTATTAACACGGTTCAAGAGCTTGCGAACAAGACGGAAGAAGATATGATGAAAGTTCGAAATCTAGGACGCAAATCACTTGAAGAAGTGAAAGCGAAACTAGAAGAACTTGGACTCGGACTTCGCAAAGACGATTGACTAGTTTCCCTTGTGAACTAGGATTTTCGTGTGTTTATTATTCAGAAACAGCATTCCAATAAAGGAGGGGACATCACATGTCATACAGAAAACTAGGACGTACGAGTGCACAGCGTAAAGCTATGCTTCGTGATCTTACAACTGATTTGATCATCAACGAAAGAATCGAAACAACTGAAACACGTGCGAAAGAACTTCGCTCTGTAGTTGAAAAAATGATCACGCTTGGCAAACGCGGTGATCTTCACGCTCGCCGTCAAGCTGCTGCATACATCCGCAACGAGGTTGCAAACGAAGAAAATAATCAAGATGCACTTCAAAAATTATTCTCTGACATTGCAACTCGTTACGAGGAGCGCCAAGGTGGATACACACGTATTATGAAGCTTGGTCCTCGCCGTGGTGACGGAGCACCAATGGCAATTATCGAATTGGTTTAATCACATATTTTTGTGTATCTAAAGAAGGGCGGGACAGTTTCTAACTGGATCTATGCCCTTTTTTTAGATACTGCAACTTTTAATAGAGAGAAAAGCAGAGCATTAGCTGAGAGGAGGCCGGTTTTCCATGAATCAAAATCAGTTGATATCGGTAGAGGATATCGTATTTCGATATCGGAAGGACGCAGAAAGACGAGCACTAGACGGCGTCTCCCTGCAGGTGTATGAGGGTGAATGGCTTGCAATCGTAGGTCATAACGGTTCAGGGAAATCAACACTGGCCCGCGCATTGAATGGTTTAATTCTTCCTGAATCAGGCGACATTGAGGTTGCCGGGATTCAATTGACAGAGGAATCCGTTTGGGAAGTGCGTAAGAAGATAGGTATGGTCTTTCAAAATCCGGATAACCAATTTGTCGGAACGACTGTTCGCGATGATGTGGCTTTTGGTTTAGAAAACAATGGTGTACCGCGGGAAGAAATGATTGAGAGAGTAGACTGGGCAGTAAAACAGGTGAATATGCAAGATTTTCTCGATCAAGAGCCGCACCATCTCTCCGGAGGCCAAAAGCAGAGAGTTGCGATTGCGGGGGTTATTGCCGCACGTCCTGATATTATTATCTTAGATGAAGCAACATCCATGCTTGATCCGATCGGGCGAGAAGAAGTGCTTGAAACGGTAAGACATCTAAAAGAGCAGGGCATGGCGACTGTCATATCCATTACACATGATCTGAATGAGGCAGCAAAAGCAGACAGGATCATTGTCATGAATGGCGGTAAAAAATATGCTGAAGGGCCGCCTGAAGAGATTTTTAAATTGAATAAAGAACTTGTTCGAATTGGGCTTGATTTACCCTTCTCATTCCAGCTTAGCCAGCTTTTAAGAGAAAATGGACTGGCTTTGGAAGAAAACCATTTGACTCAGGAAGGGCTGGTGAAAGAGCTGTGGACATTACAATCAAAGATGTAGAGCATCGCTATCAGATGAAGACGCCGTTTGAGCGCCTAGCACTGTATGATATCAATGCATCGATTAAAGAAGGAAGCTACGTAGCCGTTATCGGGCATACAGGCTCTGGCAAGTCCACTCTTCTTCAGCACCTAAATGGTCTCCTGAAGCCGACGAAGGGACAGATATTACTAGGCAGCACTGTCATTCAGGCAGGGAAAAAGAATAAAGATCTGAAAAAACTTCGTAAAAAAGTCGGAATCGTTTTCCAATTTCCTGAGCATCAATTATTCGAAGAAACAGTTCTTAAAGATATTTCATTCGGACCGATGAACTTTGGTGTTAAAAAAGAAGATGCTGAACAAAAAGCGAGAGAGATGCTGCAGCTTGTAGGTTTATCAGAAGAGCTTTTGGACAGGTCACCCTTTGAATTAAGCGGGGGACAAATGCGCAGAGTTGCAATTGCCGGCGTACTTGCAATGGACCCTGAAGTGCTTGTTCTGGATGAACCGACTGCAGGATTGGACCCAAGAGGGCGAAAAGAGATTATGGACATGTTTTATGAGCTTCATCAACGTGGGAACCTGACGACGATCCTTGTGACACACAGCATGGAGGATGCAGCTGCATACGCTGATGAAATGATTGTTATGCATAAAGGAACGATACAAGCATCAGGCAGTCCGCGTGATCTGTTTTTAAAGGGTGAAGAGATGGCCGGCTGGGGGCTGGATCTTCCAGAAACAATAAAATTCCAAAGACACCTTGAAGCTGCACTGGGTGTGAGATTTAATGAGCCTATGCTCACAATCGAAGATGCCGCTGCTGAAATCCGTGCTCTTTTTCAGGGAGAGAAGACTTTATGATGGACAGCATGATTATCGGCAAGTATGTACCGGGTACTTCACTTGTGCACCGGCTTGACCCCAGAACAAAACTGATCACGATCTTTTTATTTGTCTGCATCGTATTCTTAGCCAATAATGTTCAGACATATGCGTTGCTTGGTTTATTTACAATTGGCGTCGTTTCTTTAACAAGAGTTCCTTTCTCTTTTTTAATGAAAGGGCTGAAGCCAATCATCTGGATTGTTCTTTTTACGTTCCTTCTTCACATCCTTATGACACTTGAAGGACCGATTATCTTTCAAATAGGTTTTTTCAAAGTCTATGAGGGCGGTCTGGTTCAGGGGATATTCATTTCTCTTAGATTCGTCTATTTGATTTTAATCACAACCTTATTAACGCTTACGACTACACCGATTGAGATTACCGATGGAATGGAACAGCTGCTGAACCCATTGAAAAAATTAAAGCTTCCTGTTCATGAGCTGGCTCTTATGATGTCAATTTCTTTACGGTTTATTCCGACACTGATGGAGGAGACAGATAAGATCATGAAGGCTCAGATGGCGCGAGGCGTTGATTTTACAAGCGGGCCTGTCAAAGATAGAGTGAAGGCTATTGTCCCGCTTCTTGTCCCGCTCTTCGTCAGCGCATTTAAACGCGCCGAAGAGCTTGCGGTGGCAATGGAAGCAAGAGGCTATCAAGGCGGAGAAGGACGTACGAAATATAGAAAGCTTGTATGGACAGGAAAAGACACTTCTGTCATTGTCAGCTTAATTGTATTAGCTGCTTTGTTATTTTTCTTAAGGGCTTAGAGGTGCTGTATGAGACTGAAATGCACGATTTCTTATGACGGACATTTGTTTAACGGTTATCAGGTTCAGCCGGGCAAAAGAACGGTTCAGGATGAACTGGAGAAGGCTTTGGCTGTCCTGCATAAGTCAAAAGACAGAATTCCGGTCGTTTCGTCTGGAAGAACAGACAGCGGGGTTCACGCAGCCGGACAGGTGATTCATTTTGACACTCCGCTGTCTATCCCGGCTGAAAGATGGCCATATGCCTTAAATGCACTGCTTCCGGACGATATCGCAGTCAAACAGGCAGAAATTGCGGATGATGGGTTCCATGCACGATTTAGCGCAGTCAAAAAAGAATATCGCTACTTTGTATACACGGAGAAACACCCGGACGTATTTAAACGGCATTACGCTTACCATTTTTCATATCGCCTTAATGTGCAGGACATGAGAGAAGCGGCAAAGCATCTTATAGGGACACATGATTTTACGAGCTTTTGCGCGGCTAAAACAGAAGTGCAGGACAAGGTACGAACGATATACGAACTTGATTGGACTGAGACGGCTGACGGCCTGCAAATGCGGATCACAGGCAGCGGTTTCTTATATAATATGGTCAGAATTATTGCGGGTACTTTGCTTGATGCAGGTATTGGAAAAATTTCTCCCGATGAGGTGAAATCCATGCTGGAAGCGAAGGATCGCGAAGCGGCAGGGCGCACAGCGCCGGGGCACGGGCTATATTTATGGAACGTTTACTATGACAACTAAACCAGGTGTATAATATTTTCTTGACAGAGTCTGCATAAAGTTATAAGATATCATATGGTATGTATTTCAACCCCACGATAAGCCCCGGAACTTATTGTGTTGTGAAATAGAACGTAATCGAAGTTTATTGAAAATGACAGATCATTTAGGAGGGAAATTCAATGCGTACAACACCTATGGCTAACGCAAGTACTATTGAACGCAAGTGGTTAGTTGTTGATGCTGCTGGCAAGACTTTAGGTCGTCTTTCTTCAGAAGTTGCAGCTATCCTTCGCGGAAAACACAAACCAACTTACACACCACACGTTGATACTGGAGATCATGTGATCATCATCAACGCTGAAAAAATCGAGTTAACTGGTAAAAAGTTAACTGACAAAATCTACTACCGTCACACTCAACATCCAGGCGGATTAAAATCAAGAACTGCTCTTGAAATGCGTACAAACTACCCTGAGAAAATGCTTGAGCTTGCTATCAAAGGCATGCTTCCAAAAGGTTCTCTAGGTCGTCAAATGTTCAAAAAATTGAACGTATACCGTGGTTCTGAGCATCCACACGAAGCACAAAAACCTGAAGTTTACGAACTTCGCGGTTAATTAAAAAGGAGGTTACCAATTTGGCACAGGTTCAATATTACGGTACTGGCCGTCGTAAAAGCTCTGTAGCGCGTGTGCGTTTAGTTCCAGGAGAAGGCCGTATCGTCGTTAATAATCGTGAAATCAGCGAACATATCCCATCTGCAGCTTTAATCGAAGATATCAAACAACCATTAACTTTGACTGAAACAGCTGGCACTTATGATGTTTTAGTAAACGTACATGGAGGCGGCCTATCTGGTCAAGCTGGAGCAATCCGTCACGGTATCGCTCGTGCTTTGCTTGAAGCAGATCCAGAATACCGTACAACTCTTAAACGTGCAGGTCTTCTGACTCGTGACGCTCGTATGAAAGAACGTAAAAAATACGGTCTTAAAGGCGCTCGTCGTGCACCTCAGTTCTCAAAACGTTAATTTTACGTTTTCAAAAAGCTCTCGACCTTGGGTTGGGAGCTTTTTTCTTTCAATAAAACGTGACAGCCTCGCATAAAAATAACAACTGAATGGACGTTTGGCGGGGTTAAGCAAATTGTTTGTTTATAAACGGTCTCTTTGTAATAATCATGATAGCTTTCATTCTTATTCAATTGGAACTTCGGTCAATGTTTATTATCGTTATGTGATCAGCCCAGCTTCATCTAACCACTGTATCTCATCCGTTAAAGTTCACTGCTGATTCTTAACCCGGAGAAACAATAGCTCTCATTGCTAATGGCTTTATGTAACGAAGTAAAAGTAAATCTGATGATATAAATCACATATCTCCTTTGTGATTTTTTTGCGTTTTTATGAACTTTTTTCTAAATATGCAAAGGGAAAGCGATATCAATCTAGAAATATTTGTTATACTCTATACATTAAAGTAAGGAGAAGATTCATGAATGCGTTAGTAGCTCATAATAGCAAAGCCTGGGATAAAAAAGTAGAAACAGGCAATGAATGGACTGTTGCTGTTGAACAGCAGGTTATCGAACAAGCAAAAAAAGGCAATTGGGATATAAGGGTAACACCAATGAAAGATGTACCGAAGGATTGGTTTCCGCCTATCAAAGGTCTGAAAGTACTCTGTTTAGCATCAGGCGGCGGCCAGCAGGGTCCAGTTTTGGCAGCCGCAGGCGCGGATGTCACCGTATTAGATAACTCAGAAAAACAGCTGAATCAGGATAGAATGATTGCTGAGCGAGATGGTCTCACGATACACACTGTCAAAGGAAGCATGGACGATTTAAGTGTATTTAATGATGAATCATTTGATGTCATTGTACATCCTGTTGCCAATGTTTTTGTTGAGAATGTCCTCCCGGTATGGAAGGAAGCGCACCGTGTGTTGAAAAGGAACGGCATTCTAATCTCGGGTTTTGTCAATCCTGTTGTATTTCTGTTTGATACAGAATTAGAACAGCAAGGTGTTTTAAAAGTAAAACACTCCATTCCATACGCTGACCCAGAAGATCTTCCGAAACATAAAGTGAAAAAACTGATCGAAAATAATGAGGCTCTGGAATTCGGCCATTCCTTAGAAGACCAAATCAAAGGCCAAATTGATGCCGGTTTTATCGTTACTGGTTTTTATGAAGATAAAGGCGGGTTTGTATTAGACCAATATATCCATACATATTCTGCAACAAGAAGCATGAAAGTATGAAAAGCAGCGACCTGTTAGAGGGGCTGCTTTTTTCATAACTACTTACAGAACATTTGTTCCAGATCCTGCGGAAAGCTGACTTTTTATCGATTTTACACCTTCATTTGGGCGAATTTCCAACCGAATTCGGGCATTGTTTCATCATCCAAACCTCAAAATAATCGGTAAAAGGAGAGTGAATTTATATGGCAGAAGTACTGTCTTTTATGGATGTGAAACGCCAAAAGGATTTTGAATTAGAAAAGAACTTGCTCAAAGAACTCTCTCTGAGACAAATTATCCAGTCTGTTAAGGATTGTTTGGAACCATTATTTCCATTTTTACATGATGAACGAGATATTATTACTGAAGGCTGTATTGATTTTGCGATTGAAGCTTATTTGTTAGGCGGGCGTTTTGGGATATTCGGCTATTACGGAGAATCCATGCAGAGTATCAGTGCCCGCTCTGCAAGAGAAGAAGAAGAGCTGCGTATGGAGTTTTTTGATTATCTCTATAATTGGATACACGAGCAATACGCAACATTTGATAAAAACACGGTTTATGAAGCGGCACGCAAGTTCATTAAAGATTGGTGGACAGCGGGGTTTGTTCAAAGAGAAAAACAGTGTAAGCTTCGCATGCGGTAATCATATTTCCCGGCCCTGTCCCATAGTTATGTAATAACGGACAAGCGGGAGGGGAAGGGATGAGGAAAAAGCTTAAATGGCTCAGTTTTTTGCTAGGCTTCATCGTATTACTATTTCTGTTCAAATATCAGTTCAGCAACAACGACTCTTGGAAGCCGTGGAGCCTGCCCTTGAGCGGTAAAATCATTTATCTAGATCCAGGTCATGGCGGGCCTGACGGCGGAGCAGTCGGCGGAAAGCTGTTAGAGAAGGATGTTACCCTGGAAGTGGCCTTTAGAGTCAGGGATTATCTTCAAGAACAAGGAGCGCTTGTTATCATGACCAGAGAAAGTGATACTGATCTCGCTCCAGAAGGAACAAAAGGCTATAGTCGACGAAAAGCTGAGGATCTAAGACAACGAGTCAAATTAATAAACCATTCAGAGGCGGAGCTCTATATCAGCATTCATCTTAATGCGATTCCGTCACAAAAATGGAGCGGAGCCCAAAGCTTTTATTACGGGAAATATGCGGAAAATGAGAAAGTCGCAAAATACATCCAGGATGAGCTGAGAAGAAATCTGGAAAACACAACCCGGAAAGCAAAGCGGATTCATGGTATCTACTTAATGCAAAACGTCACCAAACCGGGGGCGCTTATAGAAGTCGGATTTTTATCCAATCCAAACGAAGCAACGCTGCTCGGTAAACCGAAATATCAAGACAAGGTGGCATCTTCCATATATAAAGGCATTTTGCGATATTTCACAGAAAAAGGAGACCCTCCGGAGTAATGGAGGGTTTTCTTGTGGTTCTAAGCATAAGACACCCGCCATTTATGTATGATATAATAATAATTGTAAACGAATACACAAAAGGGTGAGGTTCGATGATAAGAGAAGATGAAGTAAGAAAACTAGTCGGAGAAATGCGCGAACCTTTTCTTCAAAGACCTCTGGGAGAATTGGATGCCGTTAAGGAAATTAAAATAAAGCCTGAAAAACGGCATATCAGTGTAAAAGTCGCTCTTGCAAAAACAGGAACTGCAGAACAAATGCAGATTCAGCAAGAGATCGTAAACGTATTAAAAGGGGCAGGAGCTGAGACAGTCGGCCTTCGATTTGAAGAGCTGCCTGAAGAAACGGTTGCTAAATTCCGGGCGCCGTCAGCTGAGAAAAAAACATTATTAAATATGGATAACCCGCCAGTCTTTCTTGCTGTAGCAAGTGGAAAAGGCGGCGTAGGCAAGTCAACTGTGTCAGTAAACCTAGCTATTTCTCTGGCTCGTCTAGGGAAAAAGGTTGGTTTAATTGATGCGGATATTTATGGGTTCAGTGTGCCGGACATGATGGGTATCACTGTGCGTCCAACAATTGAAGGAGAGAAACTTCTTCCTGTTGAACGCTTTGGAGTAAAGGTCATGTCAATGGGCTTTTTCGTAGAAGAAAATGCCCCGGTCGTATGGAGAGGGCCGATGCTCGGCAAAATGCTGAATAACTTTTTCCATGAAGTAGAGTGGGGAGAAGTAGACTATATCGTTCTTGACCTTCCGCCTGGTACAGGGGACGTTGCTCTCGATGTACATACAATGCTTCCGAGCTGCAAAGAAATTATCGTATCTACGCCACATCCGACAGCTGCTTTTGTCGCGGCCAGAGCGGGCTCTATGGCGATTAAAACCGATCATGAGGTCGTGGGTGTCATAGAGAACATGGCTTATTATGAAAGTGCAAAGACAGGGGAAAGAGAATATGTGTTTGGAAAAGGCGGGGGAGATAAACTGGCTGAGGAACTAAACGTGCCTTTACTCGGCAGAATCCCATTGAAACAGCCCGATTGGGATAAGGACCAATTTGCTCCGTCTGTTTATGACGAAAATCATCCAATCGGAGAAATATATCAGGACATCGCAAAAAAAATAGATGCAAAAATGTCAGTGCAGGTATAAAAGGTGAACCGGGATTCCAGATCCCGGCTTTCCCTTTATTCACTTTCTTTTGCTGTGTCTTTTGCTGCTTTTTTCAGCTCATCTTCGAACTGCTTTTTGTAAAGCGGACTAGAAAGTGTTTCGTTAATAACCTCTTCTAAATAACTGCGGAATTCTTGGCTTTTTGCCAGCTGGCTGTACTTTTTATCCATGCCGGGATCCTGCATAACGCTCATCAGCATCTTCTGGTAATCTGGATCCTTCATCAGCTTTTTAATCACTTTTTCATGCTCTGTCTGAAGAGTTTTGGCAAAGCCCTCAGCAAAATCAGTGTCTTCAAAGATGTTTTTCCAAAATTCTTCACCTTTTTTAGATGTGAGTGTTTTTTCTATTGTTCCTTTAATTGCATCTTGGTCAATCACCAGCGCTTCATTCATGGCATCATCATTTAATAATTCCTTAATAGCTTTCTTTCCATCATCAGTTTTTAATATATCAACAACCATTTTTTTGGTCTGATCATAGTCCATATCCGCTGCTTGGTCTTTTGGAGCGCAAGCTGTTACAGATAATAACAAAAAACAGCTCATCAATAGCGTTTTGGCTTTTGACATGCTTAAGCTCCTTTCACATACTTGTCTTACCTTTAATATGATTCATCTGTTTGGAATTATACATAACAAAATATCGCTGTTCGCGATTTTTGAGGGGATGAATAAAGAAATGAAAAGCCGTGGTTTAGTTCGTTTTTTCTTTTCTATTTTAGCTGTCGGGGCGCTTATCACGAGTATTGTGGGTTTTGCTTTAAAGTGGGGAGAATATAGAGGGCTGTTTCTAACATTTGAAGCGGGACAGATTTTCTCTGTTTTATTTTGGTTTATCGGTGTAGGCATGATTTTCAGTGTGATCAGCCAAATGGGTTTTTTCGTGTTTTTAACAGTTCATCGGTTTGCGCTTGAGATATTAAGGTCCTCCTCTTTGTGGAATTTGCTGCAGTTGTTTTTCATCCTGTTTGTTGCTTTTGATTTAATGTACGTGCGTTTTTTATTTTTTGGAGAGAGCGGAGAATCGCTGGCTGGCTATGCGTGGTTACCGGTGTTTTTATTGATCTTTGGAGTGATTACAGCTTATATAAAGCAAAAGCAGTCCTCTAAGAAAACATTTGTGTCATCGTTATTTTTGATGGTTGTGATTACCGCATTAGAATGGTTCCCTGCATTAAGAGTAAATGATGAGGACTGGCTTTATTTAATGCTTTTTCCGTTAATGGCATGTAATGCCTTCCAATTGCTGATGCTGCCGAAGTTTGCAGCAAAGTAATTACTTTACCTCTGCGGATTTGGCATCAGAATTTGCGATGAGATCACCCACGGTTACATTTTTTAATCCTTTTTCTTTCAGCTGATGGATGATATCAGGCAATGCTTCTTCTGTTTGTTTTGCCGAATCTGAGGCATGTAAAAGAATAATGTCTCCACCGGAAACTTGCTTGGTCACATTGTCGATGATTTTTTCAACTCCGGGATTTGTCCAGTCTTGAGAGTTCACACTGTAATGAACGACTGTATAATTGTATTGCTTTGCGACCTTTAGAACATTCTTATTGAATTGGCCGGTAGGGGGTCTTAATAGCTGTATGTCTTTGACCCCTAACTTTTCAAAGGCTGTTTGCGCACGGTTTATGTCCTTTTTTATTTCGCTGCTCTCTAAATTGGCATAGTTTTTATAAGCGTAGCCCATGCTCCCGATTTGATGGCCGTCCTTTACGATACGGGCCACTGTGTCGGGATGGCGTTCTGCCCAAGAAGCGGACAGGAAAAACGTTGCGTTTTTAATCCCGTTTGCTTTCAGAGTATTAAGTATCGGTTCTGCTCTCTCATCACCCCAGCTGATATCGAAAGTAAGTGAAATATCTTTAGAGTCTGTTTCTCCTTTATAAATGGCTTTAGGTCCGGTGTCAGTTGAAAACACGGGAAGCGGGACAGCTCTTTGGATATAAAAAAAGCTGGCAGCTGCAAATGCGGCGATAAGTATAATAATTAATTGTTTTACCCGTTTAATGTGCCACACATAGAAGTGATTCACTGATGATGCCTCCTTATCTTGTCCATCATTCTTGTTTTACATCTTATGAGCATGGACAATTGAATATAACCGATAAAATGTCTCTTCACATACAGCCTAAATTGGGTGTTGACCTTTTGATAATATCCGTGATATATTATTATTCGTCGCTGATAAACAGCTGACATCAACTAAAAGCTTCATTAAATACTTTGAAAAAAGTTGTTGACTTAAAAGAAGCTAAATGTTATAGTAATAAAGCTGCTTCGTTAAGCGGCAGTAATGATCTTTGAAAACTAAACAAGACAAAACGTACCTGTTAATTCATTTTTATAAATCGCACAGCGATGTGCGTAGTCAGTCAAACTAGGGCCTGTACGACGCAGGTCACACAGGTGTCGCCGCAGGATGCGGTGAACTTAACCTGTGATCCATTTATCGGAGAGTTTGATCCTGGCTCAGGACGAACGCTGGCGGCGTGCCTAATACATGCAAGTCGAGCGGACAGATGGGAGCTTGCTCCCTGATGTTAGCGGCGGACGGGTGAGTAACACGTGGGTAACCTGCCTGTAAGACTGGGATAACTCCGGGAAACCGGGGCTAATACCGGATGGTTGTTTGAACCGCATGGTTCAAACATAAAAGGTGGCTTCGGCTACCACTTACAGATGGACCCGCGGCGCATTAGCTAGTTGGTGAGGTAATGGCTCACCAAGGCAACGATGCGTAGCCGACCTGAGAGGGTGATCGGCCACACTGGGACTGAGACACGGCCCAGACTCCTACGGGAGGCAGCAGTAGGGAATCTTCCGCAATGGACGAAAGTCTGACGGAGCAACGCCGCGTGAGTGATGAAGGTTTTCGGATCGTAAAGCTCTGTTGTTAGGGAAGAACAAGTACCGTTCGAATAGGGCGGTACCTTGACGGTACCTAACCAGAAAGCCACGGCTAACTACGTGCCAGCAGCCGCGGTAATACGTAGGTGGCAAGCGTTGTCCGGAATTATTGGGCGTAAAGGGCTCGCAGGCGGTTTCTTAAGTCTGATGTGAAAGCCCCCGGCTCAACCGGGGAGGGTCATTGGAAACTGGGGAACTTGAGTGCAGAAGAGGAGAGTGGAATTCCACGTGTAGCGGTGAAATGCGTAGAGATGTGGAGGAACACCAGTGGCGAAGGCGACTCTCTGGTCTGTAACTGACGCTGAGGAGCGAAAGCGTGGGGAGCGAACAGGATTAGATACCCTGGTAGTCCACGCCGTAAACGATGAGTGCTAAGTGTTAGGGGGTTTCCGCCCCTTAGTGCTGCAGCTAACGCATTAAGCACTCCGCCTGGGGAGTACGGTCGCAAGACTGAAACTCAAAGGAATTGACGGGGGCCCGCACAAGCGGTGGAGCATGTGGTTTAATTCGAAGCAACGCGAAGAACCTTACCAGGTCTTGACATCCTCTGACAATCCTAGAGATAGGACGTCCCCTTCGGGGGCAGAGTGACAGGTGGTGCATGGTTGTCGTCAGCTCGTGTCGTGAGATGTTGGGTTAAGTCCCGCAACGAGCGCAACCCTTGATCTTAGTTGCCAGCATTCAGTTGGGCACTCTAAGGTGACTGCCGGTGACAAACCGGAGGAAGGTGGGGATGACGTCAAATCATCATGCCCCTTATGACCTGGGCTACACACGTGCTACAATGGACAGAACAAAGGGCAGCGAAACCGCGAGGTTAAGCCAATCCCACAAATCTGTTCTCAGTTCGGATCGCAGTCTGCAACTCGACTGCGTGAAGCTGGAATCGCTAGTAATCGCGGATCAGCATGCCGCGGTGAATACGTTCCCGGGCCTTGTACACACCGCCCGTCACACCACGAGAGTTTGTAACACCCGAAGTCGGTGAGGTAACCTTTTAGGAGCCAGCCGCCGAAGGTGGGACAGATGATTGGGGTGAAGTCGTAACAAGGTAGCCGTATCGGAAGGTGCGGCTGGATCACCTCCTTTCTAAGGATATTATACGGAATATAAGACCTTGGGTCTTATAAACAGAACGTTCCCTGTCTTGTTTAGTTTTGAAGGATCATTCCTTCGAAACGTGTTCTTTGAAAACTAGATAACAGTAGACATCACATTCAATTAGTAACACAAGATATCACATAGTGATTCTTTTTAACGGTTAAGTTAGAAAGGGCGCACGGTGGATGCCTTGGCACTAGGAGCCGATGAAGGACGGGACGAACACCGATATGCTTCGGGGAGCTGTAAGCAAGCTTTGATCCGGAGATTTCCGAATGGGGAAACCCACCACTCGTAATGGAGTGGTATCCATATCTGAATTCATAGGATATGAGAAGGCAGACCCGGGGAACTGAAACATCTAAGTACCCGGAGGAAGAGAAAGCAAATGCGATTCCCTGAGTAGCGGCGAGCGAAACGGGATTAGCCCAAACCAAGAGGCTTGCCTCTTGGGGTTGTAGGACACTCTGTACGGAGTTACAAAAGAACGAGGTAGATGAAGAGGTC
>NZ_CP150258.1:165000-617500 GCF_037975475.1 Bacillus sp. FSL M8-0025
GATCAGGTTGATAGGTCTGAGGTGGAAGTGTGGCGACACATGGAGCTGACAGATACTAATCGATCGAGGACTTAACCATATTTTTGAATGATGTCACACCTGTTATCTAGTTTTGAGAGAACACTCTCAATTTGTTTGGTGGCGATAGCGAAGAGGTCACACCCGTTCCCATACCGAACACGGAAGTTAAGCTCTTCAGCGCCGATGGTAGTCGGGGGTTTCTCCCTGTGAGAGTAGGACGCCGCCAAGCAGATTTATTAATTCTACCATGTTTGTTTATGAAGCTTTATATTATTCCGCAGTAGCTCAGTGGTAGAGCTATCGGCTGTTAACCGATCGGTCGTAGGTTCGAATCCTACCTGCGGAGCCATTGCTTCCATAGCTCAGCAGGTAGAGCACTTCCATGGTAAGGAAGAGGTCAGCGGTTCGAGCCCGCTTGGAAGCTTTATTTAATGTATTATTACCAAGGTTTCTCATAAGGAGAAAGCTTTTTTTATTGCGATATGCGGAAGTAGTTCAGTGGTAGAACACCACCTTGCCAAGGTGGGGGTCGCGGGTTCGAATCCCGTCTTCCGCTCCATTTATCCCAACGGGATATTGTAAATTGAATTGCGCCCGTAGCTCAATTGGATAGAGCGTTTGACTACGGATCAAAAGGTTAGGGGTTCGACTCCTCTCGGGCGCGCCATATCTTTTAATAGAATAGATGGGAAATCGGGAAGTAGCTCAGCTTGGTAGAGCACATGGTTTGGGACCATGGGGTCGCAGGTTCGAATCCTGTCTTCCCGACCATTTTTTATGGGGCCTTAGCTCAGCTGGGAGAGCGCCTGCTTTGCACGCAGGAGGTCAGCGGTTCGAGCCCGCTAGGCTCCACCAAAAGTTTTTAAAAAGTTGTTGACTTTGAAGAAGTGACGTTGTACACTAAGAAAGTTGCTTTAACAAAGCAAGCAAACAAAATGATCTTTGAAAACTAAACAAGACAAAACGTACCTGTTAATTCATTTTTTTATAAATCGCACAGCGATGTGCGTAGTCAGTCAAACTACTTTATCGGAGAGTTTGATCCTGGCTCAGGACGAACGCTGGCGGCGTGCCTAATACATGCAAGTCGAGCGGACAGATGGGAGCTTGCTCCCTGATGTTAGCGGCGGACGGGTGAGTAACACGTGGGTAACCTGCCTGTAAGACTGGGATAACTCCGGGAAACCGGGGCTAATACCGGATGGTTGTTTGAACCGCATGGTTCAAACATAAAAGGTGGCTTCGGCTACCACTTACAGATGGACCCGCGGCGCATTAGCTAGTTGGTGAGGTAACGGCTCACCAAGGCAACGATGCGTAGCCGACCTGAGAGGGTGATCGGCCACACTGGGACTGAGACACGGCCCAGACTCCTACGGGAGGCAGCAGTAGGGAATCTTCCGCAATGGACGAAAGTCTGACGGAGCAACGCCGCGTGAGTGATGAAGGTTTTCGGATCGTAAAGCTCTGTTGTTAGGGAAGAACAAGTACCGTTCGAATAGGGCGGTACCTTGACGGTACCTAACCAGAAAGCCACGGCTAACTACGTGCCAGCAGCCGCGGTAATACGTAGGTGGCAAGCGTTGTCCGGAATTATTGGGCGTAAAGGGCTCGCAGGCGGTTTCTTAAGTCTGATGTGAAAGCCCCCGGCTCAACCGGGGAGGGTCATTGGAAACTGGGGAACTTGAGTGCAGAAGAGGAGAGTGGAATTCCACGTGTAGCGGTGAAATGCGTAGAGATGTGGAGGAACACCAGTGGCGAAGGCGACTCTCTGGTCTGTAACTGACGCTGAGGAGCGAAAGCGTGGGGAGCGAACAGGATTAGATACCCTGGTAGTCCACGCCGTAAACGATGAGTGCTAAGTGTTAGGGGGTTTCCGCCCCTTAGTGCTGCAGCTAACGCATTAAGCACTCCGCCTGGGGAGTACGGTCGCAAGACTGAAACTCAAAGGAATTGACGGGGGCCCGCACAAGCGGTGGAGCATGTGGTTTAATTCGAAGCAACGCGAAGAACCTTACCAGGTCTTGACATCCTCTGACAATCCTAGAGATAGGACGTCCCCTTCGGGGGCAGAGTGACAGGTGGTGCATGGTTGTCGTCAGCTCGTGTCGTGAGATGTTGGGTTAAGTCCCGCAACGAGCGCAACCCTTGATCTTAGTTGCCAGCATTCAGTTGGGCACTCTAAGGTGACTGCCGGTGACAAACCGGAGGAAGGTGGGGATGACGTCAAATCATCATGCCCCTTATGACCTGGGCTACACACGTGCTACAATGGACAGAACAAAGGGCAGCGAAACCGCGAGGTTAAGCCAATCCCACAAATCTGTTCTCAGTTCGGATCGCAGTCTGCAACTCGACTGCGTGAAGCTGGAATCGCTAGTAATCGCGGATCAGCATGCCGCGGTGAATACGTTCCCGGGCCTTGTACACACCGCCCGTCACACCACGAGAGTTTGTAACACCCGAAGTCGGTGAGGTAACCTTTTAGGAGCCAGCCGCCGAAGGTGGGACAGATGATTGGGGTGAAGTCGTAACAAGGTAGCCGTATCGGAAGGTGCGGCTGGATCACCTCCTTTCTAAGGATATTATACGGAATATAAGACCTTGGGTCTTATAAACAGAACGTTCCCTGTCTTGTTTAGTTTTGAAGGATCATTCCTTCGAAACGTGTTCTTTGAAAACTAGATAACAGTAGACATCACATTCAATTAGTAACACAAGATATCACATAGTGATTCTTTTTAACGGTTAAGTTAGAAAGGGCGCACGGTGGATGCCTTGGCACTAGGAGCCGATGAAGGACGGGACGAACACCGATATGCTTCGGGGAGCTGTAAGCAAGCTTTGATCCGGAGATTTCCGAATGGGGAAACCCACCACTCGTAATGGAGTGGTATCCATATCTGAATTCATAGGATATGAGAAGGCAGACCCGGGGAACTGAAACATCTAAGTACCCGGAGGAAGAGAAAGCAAATGCGATTCCCTGAGTAGCGGCGAGCGAAACGGGATCAGCCCAAACCAAGAGGCTTGCCTCTTGGGGTTGTAGGACACTCTGTACGGAGTTACAAAGGAACGAGGTAGATGAAGAGGTCTGGAAAGGCCCGCCATAGGAGGTAACAGCCCTGTAGTCAAAACTTCGTTCTCTCCTGAGTGGATCCTGAGTACGGCGGAACACGTGAAATTCCGTCGGAATCCGGGAGGACCATCTCCCAAGGCTAAATACTCCCTAGTGACCGATAGTGAACCAGTACCGTGAGGGAAAGGTGAAAAGCACCCCGGAAGGGGAGTGAAAGAGATCCTGAAACCGTGTGCCTACAAGTAGTCAGAGCCCGTTAACGGGTGATGGCGTGCCTTTTGTAGAATGAACCGGCGAGTTACGATCCCGTGCAAGGTTAAGCAGAAGATGCGGAGCCGCAGCGAAAGCGAGTCTGAATAGGGCGCATGAGTACGTGGTCGTAGACCCGAAACCAGGTGATCTACCCATGTCCAGGGTGAAGTTCAGGTAACACTGAATGGAGGCCCGAACCCACGCACGTTGAAAAGTGCGGGGATGAGGTGTGGGTAGGGGTGAAATGCCAATCGAACCTGGAGATAGCTGGTTCTCTCCGAAATAGCTTTAGGGCTAGCCTCAAGGTAAGAGTCTTGGAGGTAGAGCACTGATTGGACTAGGGGCCCCTACCGGGTTACCGAATTCAGTCAAACTCCGAATGCCAATGACTTATCCTTGGGAGTCAGACTGCGAGTGATAAGATCCGTAGTCGAAAGGGAAACAGCCCAGACCGCCAGCTAAGGTCCCAAAGTATACGTTAAGTGGAAAAGGATGTGGAGTTGCTTAGACAACCAGGATGTTGGCTTAGAAGCAGCCACCATTTAAAGAGTGCGTAATAGCTCACTGGTCGAGTGACTCTGCGCCGAAAATGTACCGGGGCTAAACGTATCACCGAAGCTGCGGACTGTTCTTCGAACAGTGGTAGGAGAGCGTTCTAAGGGCTGTGAAGCCAGACCGGAAGGACTGGTGGAGCGCTTAGAAGTGAGAATGCCGGTATGAGTAGCGAAAGAGGGGTGAGAATCCCCTCCACCGAATGCCTAAGGTTTCCTGAGGAAGGCTCGTCCGCTCAGGGTTAGTCGGGACCTAAGCCGAGGCCGAAAGGCGTAGGCGATGGACAACAGGTTGATATTCCTGTACCACCTCCTCACCATTTGAGCAATGGGGGGACGCAGGAGGATAGGGTAAGCGCGGTATTGGATATCCGCGTCCAAGCAGTTAGGCTGGGAAATAGGCAAATCCGTTTCCCATAAGGCTGAGCTGTGATGGCGAGCGAAATATAGTAGCGAAGTTCCTGATTCCACACTGCCAAGAAAAGCCTCTAGCGAGGTGAGAGGTGCCCGTACCGCAAACCGACACAGGTAGGCGAGGAGAGAATCCTAAGGTGATCGAGAGAACTCTCGTTAAGGAACTCGGCAAAATGACCCCGTAACTTCGGGAGAAGGGGTGCTCTGTTAGGGTGCAAGCCCGAGAGAGCCGCAGTGAATAGGCCCAGGCGACTGTTTAGCAAAAACACAGGTCTCTGCGAAGCCGTAAGGCGAAGTATAGGGGCTGACGCCTGCCCGGTGCTGGAAGGTTAAGAGGAGCGCTTAGCGTAAGCGAAGGTGCGAATTGAAGCCCCAGTAAACGGCGGCCGTAACTATAACGGTCCTAAGGTAGCGAAATTCCTTGTCGGGTAAGTTCCGACCCGCACGAAAGGCGCAACGATCTGGGCACTGTCTCAACGAGAGACTCGGTGAAATTATAGTACCTGTGAAGA
The DNA here is from genome assembly GCF_037975475.1 of Bacillus sp. FSL M8-0025. NCBI lineage: Bacteria > Bacillati > Bacillota > Bacilli > Caryophanales > Bacillaceae > Bacillus > Bacillus sp. FSL M8-0025. The sequence continues at coordinate 169,830 of NZ_CP150258.1, forward strand.
TGCAGGTTACCCGCGACAGGACGGAAAGACCCCGTGGAGCTTTACTGCAGCCTGATATTGAATGTTGGTACAGCTTGTACAGGATAGGTAGGAGCCTTGGAAACCGGAGCGCCAGCTTCGGTGGAGGCATCGGTGGGATACTACCCTGGCTGTATTGACCTTCTAACCCGCCGCCCTTATCGGGCGGGGAGACAGTGTCAGGTGGGCAGTTTGACTGGGGCGGTCGCCTCCTAAAAGGTAACGGAGGCGCCCAAAGGTTCCCTCAGAATGGTTGGAAATCATTCGCAGAGTGTAAAGGCACAAGGGAGCTTGACTGCGAGACCTACAAGTCGAGCAGGGACGAAAGTCGGGCTTAGTGATCCGGTGGTTCCGCATGGAAGGGCCATCGCTCAACGGATAAAAGCTACCCCGGGGATAACAGGCTTATCTCCCCCAAGAGTCCACATCGACGGGGAGGTTTGGCACCTCGATGTCGGCTCATCGCATCCTGGGGCTGTAGTCGGTCCCAAGGGTTGGGCTGTTCGCCCATTAAAGCGGTACGCGAGCTGGGTTCAGAACGTCGTGAGACAGTTCGGTCCCTATCCGTCGCGGGCGCAGGAAATTTGAGAGGAGCTGTCCTTAGTACGAGAGGACCGGGATGGACGCACCGCTGGTGTACCAGTTGTTCTGCCAAGGGCATCGCTGGGTAGCTATGTGCGGACGGGATAAGTGCTGAAAGCATCTAAGCATGAAGCCCCCCTCAAGATGAGATTTCCCATTCCGCAAGGAAGTAAGATCCCTGAAAGATGATCAGGTTGATAGGTCTGAGGTGGAAGTGTGGCGACACATGGAGCTGACAGATACTAATCGATCGAGGACTTAACCATATTTTTGAATGATGTCACACCTGTTATCTAGTTTTGAGAGAACACTCTCAATTTGTTTGGTGGCGATAGCGAAGAGGTCACACCCGTTCCCATACCGAACACGGAAGTTAAGCTCTTCAGCGCCGATGGTAGTCGGGGGTTTCCCCCTGTGAGAGTAGGACGCCGCCAAGCAATTGCACGTTAGTGTAATTTTTTAAAAAAAGTTGTTGACTTTGAAGAAGTGACGTTGTATACTAATAAAGTTACTTTAACAAAGCGGACAAACAAAATGATCTTTGAAAACTAAACAAGACAAAACGTACCTGTTAATTCAGTTTTTAAAAATCGCACAGCGATGTGCGTAGTCAGTCAAACTACTTTATCGGAGAGTTTGATCCTGGCTCAGGACGAACGCTGGCGGCGTGCCTAATACATGCAAGTCGAGCGGACAGATGGGAGCTTGCTCCCTGATGTTAGCGGCGGACGGGTGAGTAACACGTGGGTAACCTGCCTGTAAGACTGGGATAACTCCGGGAAACCGGGGCTAATACCGGATGGTTGTTTGAACCGCATGGTTCAAACATAAAAGGTGGCTTCGGCTACCACTTACAGATGGACCCGCGGCGCATTAGCTAGTTGGTGAGGTAATGGCTCACCAAGGCAACGATGCGTAGCCGACCTGAGAGGGTGATCGGCCACACTGGGACTGAGACACGGCCCAGACTCCTACGGGAGGCAGCAGTAGGGAATCTTCCGCAATGGACGAAAGTCTGACGGAGCAACGCCGCGTGAGTGATGAAGGTTTTCGGATCGTAAAGCTCTGTTGTTAGGGAAGAACAAGTACCGTTCGAATAGGGCGGTACCTTGACGGTACCTAACCAGAAAGCCACGGCTAACTACGTGCCAGCAGCCGCGGTAATACGTAGGTGGCAAGCGTTGTCCGGAATTATTGGGCGTAAAGGGCTCGCAGGCGGTTTCTTAAGTCTGATGTGAAAGCCCCCGGCTCAACCGGGGAGGGTCATTGGAAACTGGGGAACTTGAGTGCAGAAGAGGAGAGTGGAATTCCACGTGTAGCGGTGAAATGCGTAGAGATGTGGAGGAACACCAGTGGCGAAGGCGACTCTCTGGTCTGTAACTGACGCTGAGGAGCGAAAGCGTGGGGAGCGAACAGGATTAGATACCCTGGTAGTCCACGCCGTAAACGATGAGTGCTAAGTGTTAGGGGGTTTCCGCCCCTTAGTGCTGCAGCTAACGCATTAAGCACTCCGCCTGGGGAGTACGGTCGCAAGACTGAAACTCAAAGGAATTGACGGGGGCCCGCACAAGCGGTGGAGCATGTGGTTTAATTCGAAGCAACGCGAAGAACCTTACCAGGTCTTGACATCCTCTGACAATCCTAGAGATAGGACGTCCCCTTCGGGGGCAGAGTGACAGGTGGTGCATGGTTGTCGTCAGCTCGTGTCGTGAGATGTTGGGTTAAGTCCCGCAACGAGCGCAACCCTTGATCTTAGTTGCCAGCATTCAGTTGGGCACTCTAAGGTGACTGCCGGTGACAAACCGGAGGAAGGTGGGGATGACGTCAAATCATCATGCCCCTTATGACCTGGGCTACACACGTGCTACAATGGACAGAACAAAGGGCAGCGAAACCGCGAGGTTAAGCCAATCCCACAAATCTGTTCTCAGTTCGGATCGCAGTCTGCAACTCGACTGCGTGAAGCTGGAATCGCTAGTAATCGCGGATCAGCATGCCGCGGTGAATACGTTCCCGGGCCTTGTACACACCGCCCGTCACACCACGAGAGTTTGTAACACCCGAAGTCGGTGAGGTAACCTTTTAGGAGCCAGCCGCCGAAGGTGGGACAGATGATTGGGGTGAAGTCGTAACAAGGTAGCCGTATCGGAAGGTGCGGCTGGATCACCTCCTTTCTAAGGATATTATACGGAATATAAGACCTTGGGTCTTATAAACAGAACGTTCCCTGTCTTGTTTAGTTTTGAAGGATCATTCCTTCGAAACGTGTTCTTTGAAAACTAGATAACAGTAGACATCACATTCAATTAGTAACACAAGATATCACATAGTGATTCTTTTTAACGGTTAAGTTAGAAAGGGCGCACGGTGGATGCCTTGGCACTAGGAGCCGATGAAGGACGGGACGAACACCGATATGCTTCGGGGAGCTGTAAGCAAGCTTTGATCCGGAGATTTCCGAATGGGGAAACCCACCACTCGTAATGGAGTGGTATCCATATCTGAATTCATAGGATATGAGAAGGCAGACCCGGGGAACTGAAACATCTAAGTACCCGGAGGAAGAGAAAGCAAATGCGATTCCCTGAGTAGCGGCGAGCGAAACGGGATTAGCCCAAACCAAGAGGCTTGCCTCTTGGGGTTGTAGGACACTCTGTACGGAGTTACAAAAGAACGAGGTAGATGAAGAGGTCTGGAAAGGCCCGCCATAGGAGGTAACAGCCCTGTAGTCAAAACTTCGTTCTCTCCTGAGTGGATCCTGAGTACGGCGGAACACGTGAAATTCCGTCGGAATCCGGGAGGACCATCTCCCAAGGCTAAATACTCCCTAGTGACCGATAGTGAACCAGTACCGTGAGGGAAAGGTGAAAAGCACCCCGGAAGGGGAGTGAAAGAGATCCTGAAACCGTGTGCCTACAAGTAGTCAGAGCCCGTTAACGGGTGATGGCGTGCCTTTTGTAGAATGAACCGGCGAGTTACGATCCCGTGCAAGGTTAAGCAGAAGATGCGGAGCCGCAGCGAAAGCGAGTCTGAATAGGGCGCATGAGTACGTGGTCGTAGACCCGAAACCAGGTGATCTACCCATGTCCAGGGTGAAGTTCAGGTAACACTGAATGGAGGCCCGAACCCACGCACGTTGAAAAGTGCGGGGATGAGGTGTGGGTAGGGGTGAAATGCCAATCGAACCTGGAGATAGCTGGTTCTCTCCGAAATAGCTTTAGGGCTAGCCTCAAGGTAAGAGTCTTGGAGGTAGAGCACTGATTGGACTAGGGGCCCCTACCGGGTTACCGAATTCAGTCAAACTCCGAATGCCAATGACTTATCCTTGGGAGTCAGACTGCGAGTGATAAGATCCGTAGTCGAAAGGGAAACAGCCCAGACCGCCAGCTAAGGTCCCAAAGTATACGTTAAGTGGAAAAGGATGTGGAGTTGCTTAGACAACCAGGATGTTGGCTTAGAAGCAGCCACCATTTAAAGAGTGCGTAATAGCTCACTGGTCGAGTGACTCTGCGCCGAAAATGTACCGGGGCTAAACGTATCACCGAAGCTGCGGACTGTTCTTCGAACAGTGGTAGGAGAGCGTTCTAAGGGCTGTGAAGCCAGACCGGAAGGACTGGTGGAGCGCTTAGAAGTGAGAATGCCGGTATGAGTAGCGAAAGAGGGGTGAGAATCCCCTCCACCGAATGCCTAAGGTTTCCTGAGGAAGGCTCGTCCGCTCAGGGTTAGTCGGGACCTAAGCCGAGGCCGAAAGGCGTAGGCGATGGACAACAGGTTGATATTCCTGTACCACCTCCTCACCATTTGAGCAATGGGGGGACGCAGGAGGATAGGGTAAGCGCGGTATTGGATATCCGCGTCCAAGCAGTTAGGCTGGGAAATAGGCAAATCCGTTTCCCATAAGGCTGAGCTGTGATGGCGAGCGAAATATAGTAGCGAAGTTCCTGATTCCACACTGCCAAGAAAAGCCTCTAGCGAGGTGAGAGGTGCCCGTACCGCAAACCGACACAGGTAGGCGAGGAGAGAATCCTAAGGTGATCGAGAGAACTCTCGTTAAGGAACTCGGCAAAATGACCCCGTAACTTCGGGAGAAGGGGTGCTCTGTTAGGGTGCAAGCCCGAGAGAGCCGCAGTGAATAGGCCCAGGCGACTGTTTAGCAAAAACACAGGTCTCTGCGAAGCCGTAAGGCGAAGTATAGGGGCTGACGCCTGCCCGGTGCTGGAAGGTTAAGAGGAGCGCTTAGCGTAAGCGAAGGTGCGAATTGAAGCCCCAGTAAACGGCGGCCGTAACTATAACGGTCCTAAGGTAGCGAAATTCCTTGTCGGGTAAGTTCCGACCCGCACGAAAGGCGCAACGATCTGGGCACTGTCTCAACGAGAGACTCGGTGAAATTATAGTACCTGTGAAGATGCAGGTTACCCGCGACAGGACGGAAAGACCCCGTGGAGCTTTACTGCAGCCTGATATTGAATGTTGGTACAGCTTGTACAGGATAGGTAGGAGCCTTGGAAACCGGAGCGCCAGCTTCGGTGGAGGCATCGGTGGGATACTACCCTGGCTGTATTGACCTTCTAACCCGCCGCCCTTATCGGGCGGGGAGACAGTGTCAGGTGGGCAGTTTGACTGGGGCGGTCGCCTCCTAAAAGGTAACGGAGGCGCCCAAAGGTTCCCTCAGAATGGTTGGAAATCATTCGCAGAGTGTAAAGGCACAAGGGAGCTTGACTGCGAGACCTACAAGTCGAGCAGGGACGAAAGTCGGGCTTAGTGATCCGGTGGTTCCGCATGGAAGGGCCATCGCTCAACGGATAAAAGCTACCCCGGGGATAACAGGCTTATCTCCCCCAAGAGTCCACATCGACGGGGAGGTTTGGCACCTCGATGTCGGCTCATCGCATCCTGGGGCTGTAGTCGGTCCCAAGGGTTGGGCTGTTCGCCCATTAAAGCGGTACGCGAGCTGGGTTCAGAACGTCGTGAGACAGTTCGGTCCCTATCCGTCGCGGGCGCAGGAAATTTGAGAGGAGCTGTCCTTAGTACGAGAGGACCGGGATGGACGCACCGCTGGTGTACCAGTTGTTCTGCCAAGGGCATCGCTGGGTAGCTATGTGCGGACGGGATAAGTGCTGAAAGCATCTAAGCATGAAGCCCCCCTCAAGATGAGATTTCCCATTCCGCAAGGAAGTAAGATCCCTGAAAGATGATCAGGTTGATAGGTCTGAGGTGGAAGTGTGGCGACACATGGAGCTGACAGATACTAATCGATCGAGGACTTAACCATATTTTTGAATGATGTCACACCTGTTATCTAGTTTTGAGAGAACACTCTCAATTTGTTTGGTGGCGATAGCGAAGAGGTCACACCCGTTCCCATACCGAACACGGAAGTTAAGCTCTTCAGCGCCGATGGTAGTCGGGGGTTTCCCCCTGTGAGAGTAGGACGCCGCCAAGCAAGCTTAAACCCAGCTCATTGAGCTGGGTTTTTTGTTTTATATCTGTGCCGATTTGCTTTCGTCAGTATCCATTTTATCAAGCTTCTGCTTTTTAAAGTTTTCTAATACTTTTGAATTCCAATACAATCCCTAGCATGATCAACATGAGAGTCATAAATAATCAAAATGCAGTTTGTACGGGAGACTCATCCAGACTCCATCCGACTGCGATTGGCAGGATAGAGCCGCCAATCCATTGGCAGCGAACAGCATGCTTGTCGTTTGTTCTGTTTTTCCATGATAAAATTGATTGGTGACAATAAAATAATGGCGAACATGCCGGCCATAAATAAGTCCTAAGAAAAAACTAAGAATAATCCCTGCAAAAGCTGTTTTATTGATTGCCAAAATACAGAGTTAAATGAGGCCGCTCATATTTATCAGCCTGAGATAATGATGATAGGTTATTTTTTCGGAAACCGGCTCGGATTGCCAAATGAGAGAAAAGATATTACTGTCATTAAAACGATTCTTGGTTTCATCCGGATATGATAAAATGTCTCAGACTATATTTGAGCCATTTTTTTCTTCAGCATTCATCTTGCGTAATTGATAAAAATTTATTATGATGCTCTTTGTATGACAACTCCTTGCCTCAATACAATATACTCAACGTTTCCCCGTTTTCTCCGGTCGTTTTTCTTTTCATTTTCTCCCGTAAAATAAAAAAAGCTCCCAATACAATAGATATGGTGCGGATTTATTTTTTACTAAAAAGGAGTCGTTATATTTGAATAATAGTTTTACATTAAAACAGCAATGGTTCGGGAATATCCGAAAAGACATTCTTGCTGGCATTTTAGTTGCGTTAGCGTTAATACCTGAAGCGATTGGCTTTTCTATTATAGCCGGTGTGGATCCGATGGTCGGTCTTTATGCGTCATTTTGCATCGCCATTATTATTTCTATTTTTGGCGGCAGACCTGGCATGATTTCAGCTGCGACAGGCTCAATGGCAGTTGTTATGGTGTCGCTGGTTGCTGATCATGGGCTTCAGTATTTATTTGCAGCTACGATTTTGACTGGCATTATTCAAGTGATTTTAGGTATCAGTAAAATTGCAAGATTAATGAAATTCATCCCGCGTTCTGTGATGATCGGGTTTGTGAATGCGCTGGCGATCCTTATCTTCTCTGCGCAGCTTCCCCAGTTTGAAGGTGCTTCTTGGAGCATGTATGCGATGCTTGCCGGGTCGTTGGTTATTATTTATGTGCTGCCAAGGTTTACGACTGCTGTTCCGTCTCCGCTTGTGGCGATTATTGTGATGACAATTATTGCGGTCACTTTCCATGTGGATGTGCGGACGGTTGGTGATATGGGCAATATTTCTAGTTCATTGCCTCATTTCTTAATCCCTGATGTTCCGTTTACCTTTGAAACACTGCAAATTATTTTTCCTTATTCAATTGCTTTAGCGTTTGTCGGGTTGCTTGAATCTTTGCTGACAGCACAGATTATTGATGAAATGACGGATACGGACAGTGATAAAAATAAAGAGAGCCGCGGACAGGGAATTGCGAATATCGTGACTGGATTCTTTGGCGGAATGGCAGGCTGCGCTATGATCGGACAATCTGTCATTAATACAAAAGCGGGCGGTCGCGGACGTTTGTCAGCATTTGTTGCCGGTGCTTTTCTGATGTTTTTAATTGCGGTGTTAAGTCATGTCGTGGTGAAAATCCCAATGGCGGCGTTAGTGGCTGTAATGGTTATGGTGTCTGTCGGCACTTTTGATTGGTCTTCTTTAAAAGGTCTCAAAAAAGCGCCGCTCACGGACTCGATTGTCACGGTTGTGACTGTGGTTACGGTTGTTGTGACGGATGACTTATCTAAGGGTGTATTTGTCGGTGTTCTTTTAAGTGCCGTGTTCTTTGTAGCAAAAATCTCGAAGCTGAAAATCGTTTCTCATGCAGAGGATCAAAAGCTTAGAACGTATCAAGTGAAGGGGCAAATCTTTTTTGCGTCAGTGACTGATCTTACGAATGCGTTTATATATCAAGAGGATATTGAGCGGGTTGTGATTGACTTAACTGAAGCTCACGTATGGGACGATTCTGGTGCGGCCGCACTTGATAAGATTGTTGCGAAGTTTAAGGAACAAGGCATTGAAGCTGAGTTAAAAGGTTTGAATAAAGCGAGTAAATCTCTAATGAAACAGATGGCATAAAATAGAGAAGCCCAGATGAATGAGATCTGGGCTTTTTTATATAACATACACTTAAGCAGCATTGATATAATAGAGAGAAGAGAAATTTTAAATAGGGGACTTGCATATGATGCTTCAGAAGCTGAACCGTGTATTGGGGAGAGTGATGCCGCTGTTAACGCCGACTAGTGTGGTGTTGGGCGTGCTGCTGTCTCAGTTTTTAAATGGGTATGAATGGGCTGTGCCTTGGATCTTTGCTTTTATTACGTTTGCAGGCAGTTTGAGCGCGAACTTTCAATCTTTGAGACATGCATTGTCTCACCCTCTCCCTATGATTCTTGCACTATTCGTTCTTCATATTTTCATGCCGCTTTTTGCTTGGGGCAGCGGCCATCTTATATTTAAAGGTGATCCTTTGACGATTACCGGTTTAACATTGGCTGTTGTGATTCCTACGGGGATTACAAGCTTGATTTGGGCAGCGATGTACAAAGGGAATGTCGGTTTGACACTTTCGATTATTTTAATTGATACTGTGCTGTCACCGCTAATCGTACCGCTGAGTCTTTCATTGCTGGCCGGCGCTCAGGTTCATATGGATGTGTGGGGAATGATGAAAGGTCTGATTGTAATGGTCGTGATTCCTTCTTTTCTGGGCATGCTGTTTAATCAGATGTCATCTCCAGAAAGAACTGCGTCTGTGAGCAGTGCGCTGTCGCCTTTTTCAAAGCTTTGCTTGATGGCAGTGGTTGCGATTAACAGTTCAGCGATTGCTCCTTATTTCAAAGCCATTGATTTGAGATTTGCAGGAATAGCTGTAACGGTATTCTTTATCGCGTTAACAGGCTATGCCGCTGCTTGGCTGATCGGAAAAATGATGAAAAGGCGGCAAGAGGAAATAGTCTCTCTTATATTTACGGGAGGCATGAGGAATATTAGTGCTGGCGCAGTTCTTGCCGTTACGTTCTTCCCGTCTCAGGTTGCCGTTCCTGTTGTGATCGGCATGCTGTTTCAGCAGATATTGGCTGCTTTGTTTGGCTATATGCTGAATCGTTTTGAATTAAAACCAATGTTGCAGAAAGCATAAAAAAACCGCTCATAGGGTTGAGCGGTTTTTTCCGTATAGCCATTCGAGCGCGTTGATGAACTGTTTGCAGAAATACTTGCGGTGGTGCACCGCTCCTTTTTCAATTGAAAGACACAACTGGTCTTCAGTGAAGCCTTTTTCTTTTAGACTTTGATGAACTTGCTTTGTTTTTTTCAGCATATGTCGCTGAATGGATTGTTTTTCACGGCCTTCTTCACTCCCGACAGACATGAAAACACGTGTAGTGCCGGGCTTTAAAGAAGATATATGAATGGTTTCCGCTGCGTTCTCGTACCAGTATGAACCTGATATAGAGCCTATTTTCCCGAACATTGACGGATATTTTAATAAGGCGAACATTGAGATGAGGCCGCCTAATGAGGCACCGATCATTCCTCTTGACTGCGGTTCCCTGGTGACGTTCCAGTTTTCTTCGATTAGCGGAATGAACTGGTTCGTTATATCAGACAGATAGTGATATCCCATTCCGCCGAAGTCCGTGAACCGATCACTGAGTGATGCAGCCGGCCAAGGTGTGTATTCATTTAGCCGGTTTTCGGGTTCGATACCAATTAGCACGAGTTCAGGGAGCTTTTGCTGTTGAAACATGCTTTCTAATAATTCGATTTGGTTTTGGAACAAACAACTGCCATCCTGCACGTAAACAGCAGGAAATCCCCCGCTGTCTGTGCTGTAGGAAGGAGGGAGGTACAGCGTGAACCTCCTGTTGCCGGCTTTGTGTTCTGAAAGAGATCCTTTCAAGCATTCTCCCCCTTTTTTTGCTTGAAAAGCAGATATAAGAAATAAGGAACTCCGAGGATCGCCAAAATGATGCCTGCGGGCACTTCTGCGGGCTGAAAAAACAGTTTTCCAGCAAAGTCTGCGCTTATCACAAGAAGCATCCCGATTAAACCGCTCAGTGGCAGGATATAGCGATGTTCGACGCCAGCCAGTCTCCGTGAGATATGGGGAGCAATTAAGCCAACAAACGCCATGCTTCCCGCTACGGAGACACAGGCGCTGATGATTGCTACACAGGCTACGAGCAGGATGGTTTTTTCTTTATTTGATGAAATGCCGAGGCTTCTGACTGTGTCTTCATCAAAACGAATGGTGTCGAGCAGGCGGGATTTGCCGATAAGAATCGGTATAAACAGCAGCATCCATGGGAGAACGGCTGTGATATACGTCCAGTTGGCAGACCAGATGCTTCCGTTTTTCCACACCATGGCCATTTGATAGTCTTGCGGGTCCATTTTTAAAGATAAAAACAAAGACAGGGCGCTGAATCCTGAATTGATCGCAATCCCTACCAGAATAATTCTTCCTGAATCTAAATTGCCTCTGTGCCATGCAAATATGTAAATCAGGATCGCCGCGATGAGCCCGCCTATCAATCCAAAGAGCGGCATTCCCATCGCTGCAGCTATGGATGTCACTTCCTTCTGGCCTTGGAATAAGAGCATAAACGCTACAATGCCGGCTCCTGCCCCTGCGTTGATTCCGAGAATTCCAGGGTCAGCAAGCCCGTTTCTCGTGATGGCCTGGATAACAGCGCCTGCAATGCCAAGACCGAGTCCAATAATAGCAGCCATGACAACCCGCGGCAGTCTTAAATCGAACAACAAAATTTCATACTGCGGATTCGGGTCGATTTGAAAAAGAGTGGAGAGCAGCTCAGCAGGACGAACAGAAAATGATCCGCTCGTTAAGCTGAAATAGCTGACAACAAGAATCAAAGCGATGAACAATGCATATTTTTTAGCCATTTTGCTCCCCTCCTTTTCGTTTAATTAAATAAAGGAAGAAAGGTACGCCGATAATGGATGTTACGACCTCAATCGGTGTTTCAAACGGATAGTTGATAAATCTGCTTGCGAGATCACACAAGGTTAAAAAGATTCCGCCCAAAATACAGGAACACGGAATCAGCCTGCTGTAATCAGAGCCGACGAGAAATCTCGTGATATGCGGAACAACCAACCCGACAAACGCAATTTTTCCGGCCAGCGCTACGGCACTGCCGGTTAGAATGATGACGGAAAGCATCGCCATGATTTTAATGGTTTTTTTCTTTTGTCCTAAGCTTTTAGAAATGTCGTCCCCTAATGATACAGCGGTCACCTTTTTGCTGAGAGAAATGGCCATTATAATGCCAATCAGGAAAAACGGAGCGGCAAGCTTCAGGAAATCCGGACTCATTTGATGAAGTCTGGCACTGTACCAGAAACTGAGATCCTGAGAAATTTGAAAATAAATCGACATGGCCGCTGATAAGCTGCTGAGCAGCATGCTTGTGACTGTGCCGATGATGGCGAGCTGCACGGGGGTAAATCCGTTTGGCATCATGGCGGCAAGGCCGAATACTAACACTGCTCCTAACGCTGAGCCGATAAAAGAGTATATCATCATTTCAATCGAAGATGATTGCGGGAGCAGAACCATGCAAAGCGTAATGATAAACGCTGAACCATCTGAAACACCCATAATGGATGGCGAAGCTAAATAATTGCGCGTAATGCCCTGCATAAGCGCTCCAGAAACAGCAAGGGCTGCCCCTATGAGCAGAGCGCCGGCAGCCCTTGGAATCCGGGAATGCCATATAATTTGATGGTCTGTGTTTTCCGGATCGAAATGAATAAGAGATGTAAAAACAATATCTGTGCTGAGATGCTTTGCCCCATAAAGGATTGAAAGCAAAAGTGACAGCGCTATAGCAAATGGAGAAGTAATCAATATGATACGTGTCCACTGTTTTGAATACATACAAAAACCTACTCTGAATTAGTTTTGTGTCAATTTTTCAGCAGCTGCTTTCAGGAAACGGACTTTGCTCCAAGCTGTGCCGCCTTGTGCGAGAGGGTCCACTGAGTTGACATACACATGATCTTCTTTGACTGCTTTAAGGCTTTTCCAGATTGGATTTTTCTCTAAATCTTTTAAGGCATCAGGTTTGTCTGCATTTTCATCATCAGAAAATTGGACGAAAATATGGTCCGGGTTCATTTCACTTAATTTTTCTAATGAAATCAGCTCTTGCGCTTTTGCAGCTTTTACTTCGTTCGGCGCCTTAAGGCCTAAATCACCGTATAGTGTGGAGTTAAAATACACCTGTTCAGGGTAAATGTAAATGTTGCCTTGTCTAATTCTGATGACAAGCGCTTTTGAATCTTTCGCTTTATCATTGATTTTTGTTTTTGTTTCCTTTAGATCCTGTTCATAGTCTGCAATAATTTTCTTTGCTTTTTTCTCTTTTCCGGTCAGCTGGGCAAGCAGCATCATGTTTTCCTTCCAGTTTGAAGAGATATGAGAAACTGGGATCGTCGTGCCTGCTGTGCTGATTTTTTGCAGCGTTTTTTCCGGAAACTTTGTTGAAGCAAGGATAACATCTGGCTTCATTTCAAGAATCTTTTCAATATTTGGCTCCATTTTTTCTCCGGTTGGTTTGGCTTTATCAGTGATGTCTTTGAACATATCAGGGAATTTGCCGGAGAATGAAATTGCGCCTTGCGGATGAACGTCAAGCAATTTCGCGTCTTCCATTGATTCAACGCTTCCCGTAATGGCAATTTTGTTTGTCGGTACAGTTACTTCATATGTTTTATCAAGGTATTCAATTTTCTTCTTCTCAGATGCTGTGCCGCTTGCCTTGCTGGCAGTTGATTCATTTTTGCTGCCGCAAGCTGCCGCTGTCAGCGCGAGAAGCAAGATTAATAAAGTAAGAGATATCTTTTTCATCTATAGAGCCTCCTGTTCAATTGATAACTATTATCAATTGGAATTATAGAGAATGAACAGATATAACACCATGGATAAATTCCTGATTTATCATGGACAATCTCCGGGTAGTAAAGAAACAGTTTGCTGAACGATGCGTTCGTGCCCGCAAGCTGAGTATTCATTCCACGGATCAAGGGATAGAAGATAAACACGGTTATTCCGTACCGCGCTTAGGTTTTGCCATGCTTCTGTCTGCTGTAATTGCTGGTAGTAAGCTATGGTCTCCGGCTCTTTAAAAAGAAAAAGCATCATACAGTCAGCTTGGTAATTTGCGATATTTTCTAACGAAATCGCTTGTTCTGAAGGTGTGTCAGCCGTTGTTGCCGAGCTGAATCCTAAATCCCCAAAGAAAACTTCGCGGACACTTCGGTTATGTGCCAGATAGAAGTTTTGCTTATGCAGCCTCAAAAAGAGAAAACGCAGCCCTTGAACGTGCTGAAGTGTTTTTTTGGCGGCTGTTGTCTGCTGGTCATAATCCGCTAGCCACTTCTCTGCTTCGGACTCCTCCTTTAAAAATGAGGCAGTTTGCAGAAAGTGGGTTCTCCAGCTTTCTTCTGAAGGAAGGTACATGACTTCTGCGATGCGATTCAGGCGATCTTGTTCTTCTGGAGAAATAGAATCCATGCTGACAATCACATCTGGTTCTGCCTGCGATAACGTGTACAGGTTTTCTTCCCACTTTTCATTAAACCGGTATGCACTGAGCTGGACGGGTATATCTGTCGAATAATGCTGATAGTAGTAAGACGTCCATTTCGGATGCAGAGCGGCCGCAAAAGGTATGTGGTGAAGAGGGATGAGATGGCCCATTGTGCCCCTTCCGTATGCGGCGATTTTCTTTCGGCGTTTTTTCATATAGCTTGTAGGTGAACAGCCTGTATATTTTTTAAAGATTCTGCTGAAATAAAATTCATCTTGATAACCGGTTTGGTGTGCGATTTCTTTTAATTTGCAGTTTGATTTTGCCATGAGCCGTTTTGCCTTTGTGATTCGTGTTTTCGTAATAAATTCTGTTACGCTCTGTCCTGTCCATTTTTTAAAGCTTTCACTGTAGTGTTTGGCACTGATTCCTGCCATTTGCGACAGCTGGGCAAGCGTGATTTTTGTATCGGCATGGGTTTCGATATAGTGTTTTGTTTTTTCGATTGCTGAATGTGTATCCGTTTGATCAGATAAACTGGCAGTAAAAAGATCATAAATCAGGCTTTGTACTTCAATCACACATTTTAGCTGAGAAAGCTGAGACGATTCATTCCATAGTGCGGCAAGCTCTTGAAGCCGGACTGCAAGATTTTCGATATGTGAAACATTCATAAGCTTCAGTTTGGCTAATTCCGATTCTGTGCACGGTGTGTAAATATCTTGGCCGGCTTCCTTGATATAGCTTTGAAGCCTGATCAGACAGGCATCTATATGTCCATCGGCTGCTGGCATAAAGCCAAAGGTCTCGTTAGGCGGACAAACATAAAGTGTCTTTTTTTGCAGAGGATTGGTGTTTGTTCCGATCGAAATATAGCCGTTTCCTTTTAAATGAAAAATCAGCACGAATGAATCGGCTAATTGCTGTTCTGAGAAGAGATCACTTGTCTTTTTTAGATATTCAATTTGTATCGGTTGATAAATCACTGCATTTTGCACGAGTAGACCACCTTTTCAGAAGCTTTCAATTGATAATCATTTTCAATAAAAATTGTACCAAATAAATGAAAGTTTTCCTATATAAAGCGGGTGGGTTTTTAGCATGAAAAAAACCCTTACTTATGTGTAAAAGTAAGGGTCTTTCGTTCAATAAGAATATGTTACACGTGTAACATACGATGCTTATGTTCTAATAAATGAGATACTTTTTTCTTGTTTTGCTGAATTGTTGGAGTGTTTTTTCATAGCTGTTTATGATGTTCTCAACCGAAGTTCCATTTTCAATTTTTGTCCTGATCCAGCCGTTGCCTGCCAGTTTATCGAATGAACCTGTTGACAGGAACTCAAAATCCTCAGGATAGAGATCGTGTATGGTTTTAATGACTGAAAGACCCGTTTTAACGGCTTCAAACTTATCTCTGTCTGTCACATAGAGCTGCACACCGTGGCAAAGCGTTCCTTGATGTTTAGAAAACGTCGGTGTGAAGGATGCTGCCCTAAATGTAACGCCCGGCAAATGGAGGCTGTTTAATGTTTCTTCAAGTTCTGTGCTTTTGATAAAGGGAGCTCCGATCAATTCGAATGGCTTTGTTGTCCCTCGCCCTTCGGATATATTTGTTCCTTCAATCAGCCCGGTTGCAGGATAAACAAATGTGCTTTCCACCGTCGGCATGTTAGGCGAAGGGAGGACGAAAGGCAATCGGGTATCGTCAAAATCCATTTTTCGTTTCCAGTGTTTCATTTTTACCACTGTAAGATCGGCATCAATACTAAATTCTTTGTTGAACAGTGAAGCCAATTCGCCTATCGTCATCCCATGCTTCAATGGAATGGGATACAATCCGACAAATGAGGCGTATTCAGGTTCTAAGATTGGTCCTTCAATATGATTCCCGCCTTGAGGATTCGGACGGTCCAGCACCATAAATGGAATGCCGTTTTCTTTAGCGGCTTCCATTGCGTATGCCATTGTATAAATGTACGTGTAGAAACGGGTCCCGACATCCTGAATGTCAAACATTAGAATATCGACATTTTTAAGCATTTCTGGAGTCGGTTTTTTCGTTTTTCCGTAGAGGCTGTATACGGGAACCCCGGTTTTTTCGTCAATGTAAGAGCCTACTTCGTCTCCAGCCTGGGCGTCACCGCGGACGCCGTGTTCAGGGCCGAATAAAGCTGTCAGTTTGATATCCGGGTTCTCGTAAAGGATATCGACACTGCTTTTTAGAGATGCGTTTACTCCGGTTGGATTGGTGATCAGTCCGATACGTTTTCCCTTGAGCTGTTTTTTATAGTCTGGCAAGAGCGTGTCTATCCCAGTCTGGACTTTAGGTTTTTTAGCTGTTTGATTCTTTGAATCGGGTGAAGCAGAGGCAGCGGTTATCGTTCCGAACATCATGAGCCCTGTCAGAAAAGCGAATATTGTTTTTCTCATGTGTCCCTCCTTATTAAAGCGGTCTTCCCGTTTTGATATTTAATCCGTAGCCAAATGGGTAAAGGGTGTTCCCTGGTTTCGTGACTGACGGAATGTCAACTGGAAGTGTGCCTTTAGGTTTTGCCTGGCCGAATATCGCCATCACTCCGGCCGGAATATTAGGTTGAAGATAACGGCCATTTGCGTATCCTTTAAAGCCATAGACTGCAATCAGTGCCTTTGCTTCTTCGAAATTGGCTGCATCATAGGGGTTGCGCAGGCTCATTAAGACAAATGGTTTGTTGTGCTGCAGTGCGGCTTTCATGACAGCTCTCGGAAACACGGTGGCCCATTTGCTTGAATCTGATATTGTGTCGTCGATGACACCGTCGTTGACGACAGGGTCATTTTTGACGACATAGGAGCCGGTTATGATATAATCAGCCTTTTTTACTTGTTTTGCATGCTCGGCATTAAATATTTGGTTGGCAAAATTCATTTTGTCGACAGATACGGGTTTGATTTTCTTTCGCTTGATGAGATCGTGAATGGTTTGTTCGATTGAAGCAGTTTGTTCTTCGTAAGGTGCCACAATTAAGATTCGGCTGCCTTTTTTAGGCTTGAACGGCAAAGTGTGCTGTTCATTTTTTAATACAGTTACTGCTTTTTCAGCTATTTTTTTCTCTGCTTTCAGGTGATGCTTGCTTCCTACGATTTTTTGGGCTTTGGCTATTTTTTCATTTGTACTGTCGCTGTTTCGCGCTGGATACATGCCGCGTTTTATTTTCAGGGAAATGATTCTTTCAACTGATTTGTTGATTTGTTGTTCAGGGATATCCCCGTTTTTTACGGCTTCTTTTAAAGATTGAATGACACGTGCGAATTTCTGTTCTTCTTTCATTGAAGTGACTGAGGCTGGCATTAATGCAATATCGACACCAGCTTTTACGGCCATGACCACAGCCTCTTCCTGTCCGAAATGATCTGCGATTGCCTTCATATTGAGCGCATCGGTAACGATGACCCCATTAAAGCCCATTTCCTGACGAAGAAGACCTGTCATCACTTTTTGCGAAAGTGTAGCTGGAACCAGAATGTCCGATCCATCGAGTTTGCTTTTGTATGTGGTGTCGTCGAAGGCAGGGAATTGAACATGGGCTGTCATCACCATATCAGCACCAGCATCAATTGCTTTTTGAAAAGGATAAAGCTCGACCTCCCGAAGCCGTTCTTGGCCATGGGAAACGAGCGGCAGTCCATAATGGCTGTCAACGTCCGTGTCTCCATGTCCCGGGAAATGTTTGAGGGCAGACGCGATATCCTGCCGCTGCAACCCTTTCATCGTGTATAAACCGAGACGTGATGTCAGTTCTCGATTGGAGCTGAATGACCGTACGCCGATTACAGGATTATCGGGATTATTGTTAATGTCCACGACAGGGCTGAAATCTGTATTGATGCCTAAGGCAGAGAGCTCTTTCCCGATGATGCTGCCGGTCTGATACGCATTGATTCTGCTTCTGGCTGCGCCCAGCGCCATATTCCCTGGGAAATTAGTGCCCTCCCCTAACCTCGTTACAATGCCGCCTTCCTGATCAATACTCAGCATGAGCGGGATTTTTGGACTTGCCTTTTGGTAATCGTCTGTCAGCTGGACAGTTTGTTTTGTTGTTTTTACATTTTCTGCAAAAAGGATGATGCCTCCGAATTGATATTTCTTGACGAGGCTGGCGACTTCACCATTCATTTCTGTAAGGGCTTGCGGAGAGGACTCGCCTTCCTTTTGCCAATTTCTAAAATCAGGCATCAGCATCTGGCCGAGTTTTTCATCTAACGACATACGATTGACAATCTGATTGGCATCGATTGCACGTTTGGATGCAGAGGCTTCTGTCTGTCTGGCCCCGAAAAAGCATGAAAGAAAGAGAACGGCTGAAAGGATAAGCGGAAAGACAGGTCTCATAGAAACTTCCTCCTATCGTCTAATCATTCACTCCATCGCTTCATAAATCGCGGTTATGACACTTCCATAACTGCCTGTTGCAAATTGATCACCCTCAAAGACGTTTGGATTTTCTTCTGGATCAATAACTGGTGTATGCTTTTTATTTGTTAACAATGCGATGCCTAAATTGTATGCTGGATCAATAATTGTAACTGTCCCCGTCCAGCCGGTATGCCCGTAAGCATTTTCGCTGGCATGAGGGCCAAACATCCATTCCATGCTTTTACTTCCGTTCCGCCTCCAGCCAAGAGCGAATGTCGGATCTGTTGCTGAAGGTGCTGTAAACAGGTCGGCTGTTTTCTGATCAAATAAAGAAATGTTTCGGTATGAACCTTTGTTTAACATGACTTGCAGCAGTATGGCCATATCATCTGCATTTGAGAACAATCCGGCATGCCCAGACACGCCACCCATTGAGTAAAACGCTTTTTCGTCATGCACTTCTCCTTGCAGCGAGTTTGTGCGGATGTTAGGGAATTGAATAACGCCGTCACGTGTATTGCCCATGCGTTCAGTAGCTGCGAACTGTTTCGGTTTAAAGCCCTTTTGCAGCGGATTGTACAAGGTATGCTTCAGCCTGAGCGGTTTGTAGAGCTCTTGCTCCGTGTAGACATCAAGCCGTTTGCCGGTGAGTTTTTCGACAATACATCCGAGTAGCATATATCCAATGTCACTGTATACGTGCTTTGTCCCAGTTCGATAATCGAGCGGAATTTTCGTCAAATATTCAATCGTTTTGTCCCGTTCCTGGGAATAGTACTTGTCGGCTTTTTCCGGCGTGTAAAAGTAAAAGCTTGATGGGAGTCCCGATTGGTGCTGGAGGACATCGATGACACGTATCTTGTCTTTTCCTTTTATGAGGTCACCCGGCTGATCCTTGAAACCCGGCAAATATGCAGAAACTTTTTCATAGACGTCAAGTTTTCCTTGGCTGACTAAGTGCTGCAATGCAAAATTTGTTGCGTACATTTTTGTATTTGAGGCTAAGTCAAACATCGTGCGGGTTTTCATTTTGGCCGGACGGCGCAGCAGTTCTGATCCTTCGTACTTTTTACTGTAGCCGTATGCTGCTTTTTTTATGATGCGTCCATCCTTCACCACCACAAGAACGGCGCCTGGAAATCCTGCTGCAATATCCCGTTCTATCATCTGATCTACCTTCCTTAGCTTCTTCGTCGAGAATTGTGCAGTTTCTGCATTTATGGTTTTCGGCTCAATCAAGTTGTCTGCTGTTTGTGCGAAGGTTTCATTTGGCGCAAATATCGATAGGGTTAAAATGGCACTGAATATGAACAGTGTCTTTGTTTTCACAGGCTAGCCCCTTTCTGTGCTTCTATCCCGTTTACTATCCCTAAAACAGAAACAATTTAATCGAACTGAGAAGCCATTTCATCTTTATATCCGAAGGCATAGGTGAATAAAAAGCCGGCCGCGTAGGAAATAAAGAGTCCAACGATATACAGGATGATTTGCGAAGGCAGGACTAGAAAAGATAGCGGCAGTCCGGAGACACCAATCGCAATGGTGGCTACTTGAAAATAAGCTTGAAAGGCGCCGCCGATTCCAGCTCCTAAACATGCTGTTAAAAACGGACGGCCGAGCGGCAGCGTGACTCCGAAAATAAGCGGTTCACCAATGCCGAGCAGTCCCGATGGAAGCCCGCCGGCGATTGCTTTCCTCAGTGTTGTTTTTTTCGTCTTCACGAAAACGGCAAAGGCCGCGCCTACCTGTCCTGCACCTCCCATAGCCAAAATAGGGAGCAGAGGATCATTGCCAATTGAATTGATCAGTTCCATGTGCACAGGCGTCAAGCCTTGATGCAGTCCGGTTACGACGAGAGGAAGGAAGGTTGCGCCCAGAATAAAGCCTGCAGCGATGCCGCCGATGTCCAGGATGGACAGTAGGCCGGATGTAATAGCATCAGAAATGAATCCGCCTAAAGGCATAAATACGACATACGTTACGATTCCGGTGATTAACAGTGAAACGGTGGGTGTGACAATGATATCAAGTGATTGAGGAATAAAACGGCGAATAAATTGTTCGGTGTAAGCAATGAATATGGCTGCGAAAAGGACGCCGATCAGACCTCCCCTGCCCGGGAGAAGCTCTTCTCCAAATAAACTGATTTTTGCGATCTCCGGATTGATAATCAAGATCCCGGCCAAAGCCCCAAGTGCGGGTGTCCCGCCAAATTCTTTCGAAGCGTTAATACCGACGAGAATGCCGAGATAAGTGAACAGCCCTGATCCAATGACTGTCAGGATAATCGCAATTTGTGAGTCTGCAGAGAGCCAGCCTGCTTGAATAATTGCTTTGGTAATCCCAGTAATTAAACCGGAAGCGACTAGAGCAGGAATAAGAGGGATAAAAATGCTGGCAATTTTACGTAAGAAAAGTTTAAAAGGAGTGGCGTTTTTTCGATTGATATCGGCTTTCTTTTTGGCCGCTGCTTCTTTGACATCGGCACCTTCTTCTGCTGACACGAGCTTTGAGAAAGCAGCTGTAACATGATTGACAACTCCTGTGCCGAGGATAATTTGTAAGGTTTCAGCTTCAACGACCCCCAATACGCCGTCAAGCTTTCTTAAACCCTGAGCATCTGCTTTGCTTTCATCGTAAGGCGTAATGCGCAGGCGTGTCATGCAATGCGTATATGAAGAAATATTGGATTTTCCTCCGCATAGCTCAAGGATTTTCTGTGCGAGATGATGGTAGTTATTTTCTTTGCTCATTAAAACCCCTCCCCTTCAAGATGCCTTATTTTATTCTCATAGATTGTATGGCTGCTCTCGTTTTATCTATATAACCGGTTGTCGTTTCATACTGCTCAGCCGCCATGCCTAAAAACAAAACATCAATTATAAAAAGCTGGGCGAGGCGGGAGGAAGTGGCTGCACTTCGAATCAAGGCTTCATTGGAATGGGCTGTATACAAAGGGACATCAGCCAGTGCGGAGACGGATGTCTGACTGAATTGTGTGAGGCTGATCGTTGTGATGCCTTTTTCCTTGGCCATGGCAAACAGTTCAATGATTTCCTGTGTCTCTCCTGAAAACGAAATGGCGAATACGATGTCGTCTTTATCTGCATTTGCGATTAAAGATGCCACAAGATGAGTGTCTGTAAACGCGGTTGCTTGTTTATGAATGCGAAGCCACTTTTGCTGGGCGTCCTTGGCGACAATGCCGGAAGCCCCGAGGCCGATAAAATGCACGGTATGAGCTTTGAGAAGCATAGAAACCGCTCGCTCAAGCTCTTTGTAGTCCATCAGGTCTGAAGTATCCTGAATGGCTTGAATGGCATTGCCGGCCGTTTTTTCGGAAATGGAGGGCAGCGGCTCGTGGGGAACAATATCCCGGTAGCCCTGAAAAGTAGGCTTTGCCAGATCGCCCGCTACTCTCATTTTTAAATCTTGAAATCCTTTCAAACCGAGTGATTTGCAGAGCCTGATGACGGCAGCGTCACTTGAATTGGCTAAGGCGCTGATTTCGTTGACCGTGCTTTCGATTGCTTTGTGGGGATGGGCTAGGATATAATCTGCAAGTTTGCGCTCGGATGGAGGGAGCTTATGCTTCATTGATTGGATGATCGCTAAACCGCCTGTGGCCATTCTAGTTCTCTCCTTATCATGGATGGGAATGTTCGATTGCTTTGTCAATGAAACCGTTTGCTTCATCGAGTAATGTCTTTGCTTGTTTCTGATCTGTGCTTGTTTTGAGCATGACGATTGCTGTTTTGACGTGATGATCGGCTTGTTCCAGAGTGTATCTGGCTGTGTCGTATGAAGCGTTTGTAAGGCTTTGGATGATGCTGATGGCGCGTTCTTTTAGTTTTTTGTTGCTAACGTTGACGTCTACCATCAAGTTTTCGTAAACCTTGCCGATTTTGACCATTACAGCGGTAGATATCATGTTTAGAATCATTTTATGTGCGGTTGCGGCTTTCATACGTGTTGATCCTGTAATGGCCTCAGGTCCGACGACAACCTCAATGCTGTGATCCGCATCCTTGCTGATGGCGGAATTTTCATTGCAAGTAAGGGCGATGGTGTGTGCTCCGACTTTGCGGGCGTATCTTAGGCCGCCTGCGGCGTACGGTGTGCGGCCGCTTGCTGCGATGGCAATGACGGTGTCATTTGAAGTGAGCTGTATGTTTCTTAAATCTTCAGCTCCTGCTTCTTCACTGTCTTCAATGCCCTCTGCTGCCTGTAAAAAGGCTTTGGGGCCTCCAGCCATGATTCCGATGACTTGATCAGGGCTTACGCTGTAGGTGGGAGGACATTCAACAGCATCCATGACGCCGAGTCTGCCGCTTGTGCCGGCGCCTGTATATATGAGCCGGCCTCCATTTTGAAACGATTCATATGCGCAGTCTACAGCTGTTTTGATGTCGGGGAGAACCTCCTGAACGGCTGCAGCGACTTTCATATCTTCGTTGTTGATCATTTTAAGGATGCCGAGAGTGTTTGCTTTGTGGATTTCAACTGTTTGACTATTGCGTGATTCCGTTGTAAGACGGTGAAGGTTTAATGGTTCTGACATGAGGATGCCCCCCTGTTTTAAAATGTTATATCTCAATATTCAGTATATTCATTGCTGTTATGATATTTCAACTATGTTTTTAAATTTTTGAAATTTTATTTCACTCAAGACTATAAGAAATGATGAAGGATCAACTGTTCTCCAAGCGGGCCGATTCTTCGCCGTCCTTTATCAAGGAACCCGCTTTTCATATAAAGGTGTTTTGCGCGTATGTTCAGATGATTGACGGCCAAGATGATTTCGTCGCACCATGGAAAATATCCGCTCACAAAAGCGGGAAGCAAAAGCATGGCTTTTTTCGCATAGCCTTTTCCGTGATGCACAGCGTTTAAAGACAGGGAGCTGAGCAGTAAAGCAAATGGATTGTTAGAATAAGAAGCAAGCGTTTCTTTTGATGCATGTAAAATGAAAAAACCGACTGGAAGGTCGTCTTTTAAGATGACAACCGGATATCGGTCCTGTATGCCCAAAGCCTGAGACAGCACCTCTTTCGGGAGGGAGGTAAAGCGTTTGTCATCGTTGGTGAGCGTGAATGATTGAAGCTCGGGCAAGTGTTCAGGCTTATAGAAGGATAAAGAAATGTCTTGAGTCATGGGGTGGCCTCCTTACAATATGTCGTCAAGCTCGTTTTCCGAAATGACGCGGTAGCCCGCTTGTTTTAACAGTGCGGCGGTTACTCCGCTGCCGGTGATTTTTTTGCCAGAGAATGTGCCGTTATAGATAAAACCGCTTCCGCAAGATGGACTGTTTTCTTTTAATATGACGGCAGAAGCGTTGATTTCTTTTGCGTAAGCCAATGTTTTCGCGGCGCCTTCCATATATAGCTCTGTGACGTCTTCTCCTGAAGCTGTCACGATTTTCGCTGTTCCATTGAGGACATCCTCGCCGGTGCCTCCTATGATTTCTGCGGGTTCGCGTGGGGTAGAGAAGCCGCCGAGAAGTTCAGGGCAAGCCATGACTGCTTTCTTTTCATCGACTAGTTTTCTGATTTTCTCCGACGCTGCGTGAGAGCCGTTATATCTGCATTCAATGCCTCCAAGGCAAGAACTGACTAGAATCATATTGGTTTCTCCTCTCTTGCTTTGCTTGTCTCTATCATAAAATAAATGGCTTTAGTTGGGAGGCTTTTTCAGTTAAAAAAGGAGTTAAAAAGTTTGAAAATAAAAAATTTAATTTTTCTCTTTACAAACAGGGGGTGACCTGTATATAATAACTTTTGTCAGCTCGACGAGAACACAACGGCCCGTTGGTCAAGCGGTTAAGACACCGCCCTTTCACGGCGGTAACACGGGTTCGAATCCCGTACGGGTCACCATTTGGAGGATTAGCTCAGCTGGGAGAGCATCTGCCTTACAAGCAGAGGGTCGGCGGTTCGAGCCCGTCATCCTCCACCATCTTGCCGGTGTAGCTCAATTGGTAGAGCAACTGACTTGTAATCAGTAGGTTGGGGGTTCAAGTCCTCTTGCCGGCACTGTTTTTTCAAAATTTTATGTGGAGGGGTAGCGAAGTGGCTAAACGCGGCGGACTGTAAATCCGCTCCCTCAGGGTTCGGCAGTTCGAATCTGCCCCCCTCCACCATTATTGGGCTATAGCCAAGCGGTAAGGCAACGGACTTTGACTCCGTCATGCGTTGGTTCGAATCCAGCTAGCCCAGTCACAGACACCTTTTGATCAAAGGTGTCTTTTTTCTTTTCGGAAAAATCATTCCAACTTCTAACTGTTCAGTCTGTATAATAATTTTAAAAATATGTTAAGGTAGTTTATTCACGAATTACCATCTACACCCTGCCAAAAATTTGATAAACTTATTTTATAAAAAAATTGAAACCTTTTGAAACGAAGCTCGTATACATACAGACCGGTGAAGGCAGAGGTTAGATAAATATGGAAATGATGATTAAAAAAAGAATTAAACAAGTCAAAAAAGGCGACCAGAATGCATTTACGGACATTGTAGATATTTACAAAGATAAAATTTATCAGCTTTGCTACCGTATGCTTGGCAATGTGCATGAGGCGGAGGATATTGCACAGGAAGCTTTCATCAGAGCGTACGTTAATATCGACAGTTTTGATATTAACCGGAAATTTTCAACTTGGCTTTATCGAATCGCGACCAATTTGACCATTGACCGCATTCGCAAAAAGAAGCCGGATTATTACCTCGATGCAGAGGTGGCTGGTACGGAAGGCTTGACCATGTATTCTCAAATCGCCGCAGATGGTGTTTTGCCTGAAGATGCAGTTGTGTCGCTGGAGCTCTCAAACACGATACAGCAGAAAATTTTAAAGCTTCCTGACAAATACAGAACAGTCATCGTATTAAAGTATATTGACGAACTCTCATTAATTGAAATCGGGGAGATTCTAAACATTCCTGTGGGGACTGTGAAAACGCGGATTCACAGAGGCAGAGAGGCTCTTAGAAAACAATTAAGGGATCTTTAAGTGGGGTGATGAAATGAGCTGTCCTGAACAAATTGTGCAGCTTATGCATATGCATCTTGATGGAGATATCCTTCCAAAAGATGAACACATATTAAATGAACATCTGGAGACATGCGAGAAATGCAGAAAGCATTTTTACGAGATGGAGAAATCCATAGCGCTCGTACGGAGCACATCGCATGTCGAAGCCCCCGCGGATTTTACCGCTAATGTCATGGCAAAATTGCCTAAGGAGAAGAAAAGAGCTTCTGTAAAAAGATGGTTCAGAACCCATCCCGTTATCGCAGCTGCTGCGGTATTCATCATTTTGATGGGCGGGGGTTTTTTTAACAGCTGGCATAATGACCACAATTTCAGCGTGTCCAAGCAGCCGAATCTTGTGGTTCATAACCATACTGTAACCGTGCCAGAAGGTGAGACGGTCAAAGGCGATGTCACTGTTAAAAACGGCAAGCTGATTATTAAAGGTAAAATAGACGGGGATGTAACCGTCGTAAACGGCGAAAAGTATATGGCCTCTGCTGGACAAGTCACCGGTCAGATTGAAGAAATCAATCAGTTATTCGACTGGACATGGTACAAGATGAAGTCTGCGGGGAAAAGTGTACTCGATGCATTCAGTCCGAAGGGAGAAGAGTAAAGCGCGTTAGCCGCTTTGCTCTTTTTTTGCGGGCTGAGAGGGCTGGCACATTTCACTTGCTAAATCGAAATGTGGTATAATGGGCTCGCTATGTAAAGTACATATGCGTAACACGTAAAACACAAAATACGAAATGACTGAAATCTTGGAGGACGAGGAAATGGCTTTTGAGGATATCCCTTTTTTGCAGTACCTCGGCAATGCCGTTGATATTCTCCTTGTTTGGTATGTGATATATAAATTGATTATGGTGATACGCGGCACGAAAGCGGTTCAGCTGTTAAAAGGAATTGTAGTCATCGTGCTTGTTCGTATGGCCAGCCAATATTTGGGCCTCAGCACACTTCAATGGCTGATGGACCAAGCGATAACATGGGGATTTTTAGCAATTATTATTATTTTTCAGCCTGAGCTGAGAAGAGCGCTTGAACAGCTAGGCCGCGGCCGCTTTTTTTCGAGGAGCGGCACGCCTGTTGAAGAAGCGCAGCAGAAAACGATTGAGGCCATTACAAAAGCGATCAATTATATGGCGAAACGCCGTATAGGCGCCCTGCTGACCATTGAGCGGGATACTGGAATGGGGGATTATATTGAGACCGGCATACCACTGAATGCCAAAGTCAGCTCTGAGCTGCTGATCAATATTTTTATCCCAAACACCCCGCTTCATGACGGTGCGGTAATTATGAAAAATAATGAAATTGCCGCGGCCGCCTGTTATCTGCCGCTTTCTGAGAGCCCGTTTATTTCAAAAGAACTGGGCACGCGACACAGAGCGGCTGTCGGTATCAGTGAAGTAACAGACAGTTTGACGATTATTGTGTCTGAAGAGACCGGCGGCGTCAGTGTGGCAAAGAACGGCGACCTTCACAGAGAGCTTACAGAAGAAGCGCTGAAAGAAATGCTTGAAGCCGAGTTTAAGAAAAACACCAGAGACACTTCTTCTAACCGCTGGTATTGGAGGGGCAAGAAAAATGGATAAATTCTTAAACAACCGCTGGGCTGTGAAAATCATTGCTCTGCTTTTCGCGCTCTTGCTTTATGTGGCGGTTAACAGCAACCAAGCACCGACTCCAAAAAAACCGGGTGAATCTTTCTTTCCGACATCAACAACTGATGAAGCAACTCTGACTGATATTCCGGTTAAAGCGTATTATGATGATGAAAATTACGTCGTGACGGGTGTTCCGCAAACGGTTAATGTCACGATAAAAGGCTCGACAAGCGCCGTGAAAAAGGCTCGGCAGACCAAAAACTTTGAAATATATGCCGATATGGAACATTTGAAAACCGGCACACATAAGGTTGAGCTTAAGGCCAAAAACGTGTCGGATGGGCTGACAATCTCAATTAATCCGTCTGTTACGACAGTGACCATTCAGGAACGGACGACCAAAAGTTTTCCCGTAGAAGTGGAGTACTACAACAAAAGCAAGATGAAAAAAGGCTATTCTCCGGAGCAGCCGATTGTCAGTCCGAAAAATGTGCAGATTACCGGATCGAAAAATGTCATCGATAATATTTCTCTTGTAAAAGCTTCAGTGAATTTGGAAAACGCAGATGAAACGATTGAAAAGGAAGCGAAAGTGACTGTCTATGATAAAGACGGAAACGCGCTTCCTGTCGACGTGGAGCCCTCGGTCATCAAGATTACCGTTCCGGTGACAAGCCCGAGTAAAAAAGTGCCCTTTAAAATTGAACGGACAGGAAGCCTTCCTGACGGTGTCAGCATAGCGAATATTGAATCCAGCCCCAGTGAGGTAACGGTTTACGGCTCACAGGATGTGTTGGATTCTCTTGAATTTATTGACGGCGTCAGCTTAGATTTAAGTAAAATTAACAAGGATTCCGATATCGAGGCAGATATTCCGCTTCCTGACGGTGTCAAAAAAATCTCACCGTCAAAGGTGACTTTGCATATAGAAGTCGATAGTGAAGCGGATCAGAAGTTCGAGAATGTCCCTATCAAGACTGTAGGGCTGAGCAGCTCACAAAACATTGAATTTCTTGATCCTGAATCACAAGCGATAGATGTAACGGCTAAAGGCTCTCCCACGAATATAAAAAAGCTAAAAAAATCAGATATTGAATTGTATGTGAATGTTTCAGATTTAGAGGACGGGGAGCATAGCGTGAAGCTTGAAGTGAACGGGCCACAGAATGTAACTTGGTCCTTGGGGCGTAAAAACGCCAAAATCAAGCTGACGTCTAAGAAAAGCAATACATCAACGAATGATAACAGCAGCAATACATCAGGGAACCAGGACACAGATAAACAAACAAATGATCAAAAGAACAATCAGCAAGAAGATACAAAGAACACTGATAAAAACAACAACGATCAAAACCAAGACGAAAATAAAGATCAAAACCAAGATCAGGATGAGGATGAATCCACTGCGAATTCACAATCCTCATCGGAATAAAAAAGGAGCGATTATAAAATGGGCAAGTATTTTGGAACAGACGGTGTAAGAGGTGTCGCCAATAGTGAGCTTACACCTGAGCTGGCCTTTAAAGTCGGACGTTTCGGCGGTTATGTGCTGACAAAAGACAAACAACGTCCAAAAGTGCTGATAGGCCGCGATACACGCATCTCCGGCCATATGCTGGAGGGAGCCCTTGTCGCCGGACTTTTATCCATTGGCGCAGAAGTCATGCGCCTGGGTGTCATTTCTACACCAGGTGTATCTTATTTGACAAAAGCGATGGATGCAGAGGCGGGCGTCATGATTTCCGCTTCTCATAACCCAGTGCAGGATAACGGCATCAAATTCTTTGGGGGAGATGGATTTAAGCTTTCTGATGAACAAGAGGCTGAAATTGAGCGCCTGATGGACGAACCTGAGGATAAGCTGCCAAGACCTGTCGGAGCAGACCTTGGACTTGTAAACGATTATTTTGAAGGCGGACAAAAATATCTGCAATTCTTAAAACAGACAGCTGATGAAGATTTCACAGGCATTCATGTGGCATTGGACTGTGCCCATGGCGCAACGTCATCCTTGGCGACACACCTGTTTGCTGATTTAGATGCAGATGTTTCTACAATGGGGACTTCCCCGAACGGATTAAACATTAATGACGGCGTCGGTTCGACTCATCCCGAAGCGCTCAGCGCGTTTGTCAAAGAGAAAAACGCGGATCTCGGTCTTGCGTTCGACGGTGACGGCGACCGCCTGATTGCTGTCGATGAAAAAGGAAATATTGTAGACGGCGACCAAATCATGTACATATGCTCAAAACATCTGAAATCAGAGGGCCGTTTAAAGGATGATACTTTGGTTTCAACCGTGATGAGCAACCTCGGCTTCTATAAGGCGCTCGAAAAAGAAGGCATCAAAAGCGTACAGACAGCTGTCGGCGACCGCTACGTAGTAGAAGCAATGAAAAAAGACGGCTACAACGTCGGCGGAGAGCAGTCAGGACATCTTATTTTCCTTGATTACAACACGACAGGGGACGGATTATTGTCTGCTATTATGCTGATGAACACTTTGAAAGCCACAGGCAAGCCACTGTCAGAGCTTGCAGCTGAAATGCAGAAGTTCCCGCAGCTGTTAGTCAATGTGAGAGTGACTGATAAATATAAAGTTGAAGAAAATGAAAAAGTAAAAGCAGTTATTTCTGAAGTTGAAAAAGAAATGAACGGCGACGGCCGGATTTTGGTGCGCCCTTCAGGAACTGAACCGCTCGTCCGTGTCATGGCTGAAGCGAAGACGAAAGAGCTGTGCGATGAGTATGTCAATCGCATTGTTGAAGTCGTCCGGTCAGAAATGGGATTAGAGTAACGAAGTCTATTATCAGAGAGTGAACAAGACAAGCGAGGTTTACATAAGATAATTGTGAGACATACGGCAAAGTTGTTTAAAAAACAATTGACCGTTTATGCCACATGTTGTAAAATCAAGCTTGTCTTGTTCTTATTTTCTCAATAGGAAAAGAAGACGGGATTATTGCTTTACCTATAATTATAGCGCCCGAACTAAGCGCCCGGAAAAAGGCTTAGTTGACGAGGATGGAGGTTATCGAATTTTCGGCGGATGCCTCCCGGCTGAGTGTGCAGATCACAGCCGTAAGGATTTCTTCAAACCAAGGGGGTGACTCCTTGAACAAAGAGAAATCACATGATCTTCCAAAAAACATGTAGGAGGGGACGATTGAAAGTCCCCTTGAAATTTGACTTTCTTCGTCTCCTTTTACAATCTTAGGAGGAAGAAAAATATGTGTGGAATCGTAGGTTATATCGGTCAGCTTGATGCGAAGGAAATTTTATTAAAAGGGTTAGAGAAGCTTGAGTATCGCGGTTATGACTCTGCTGGTATTGCTGTTGCCAACGAACAGGGAATCCATGTGTTCAAAGAAAAAGGACGCATTGCAGATCTTCGTGAAGTTGTGGATGCCAATGTAGAAGCGAAAGCCGGAATTGGGCATACTCGCTGGGCTACACACGGCGAACCAAGCTATCTGAACGCTCACCCGCATCAAAGCGCACTGGGACGCTTTACACTTGTTCATAACGGCGTGATCGAGAACTATGTTCAGCTGAAGCAAGAGTATTTGCAAGATGTAGAGCTCAAAAGTGACACCGATACAGAAGTAGTCGTTCAAGTAATCGAGCAATTCGTCAATGGAGGACTTGAGACAGAAGAAGCGTTCCGCAAAACACTTACACTGTTAAAAGGCTCTTATGCAATTGCTTTATTCGATAACGACAACAGAGAAACGATTTTTGTAGCGAAAAACAAAAGCCCTCTATTAGTAGGTCTTGGAGATACATTCAACGTCGTAGCATCTGATGCAATGGCGATGCTTCAAGTAACCAACGAATATGTTGAGCTGATGGATAAAGAAATGGTTATCGTCACTGATGACCAAGTTGTCATCAAAAACCTTGATGGTGACGTGATTACACGTGCGTCTTATATTGCTGAGCTTGATGCCAGTGATATCGAAAAAGGCACGTACCCTCACTACATGTTGAAAGAAACGGATGAGCAGCCTGTTGTTATGCGCAAAATCATCCAAACGTATCAAGATGAAAACGGCAAGCTGTCTGTGCCTGGTGATATCGCTGCCGCTGTAGCGGAAGCGGACCGCATCTATATCATTGGCTGCGGAACAAGCTACCATGCAGGACTTGTCGGTAAACAATATATTGAAATGTGGGCAAACGTGCCGGTTGAAGTGCATGTAGCGAGTGAATTCTCCTACAACATGCCGCTTCTGTCTAAGAAACCGCTCTTCATTTTCCTTTCTCAAAGCGGAGAAACAGCAGACAGCCGCGCGGTTCTCGTTCAAGTCAAAGCGCTCGGACACAAAGCCCTGACAATCACAAACGTACCTGGATCAACGCTTTCTCGTGAAGCTGACTATACATTGCTGCTTCATGCAGGCCCTGAGATCGCTGTTGCGTCAACCAAAGCATACACTGCACAAATCGCAGTTCTTGCGGTTCTTGCTTCTGTGGCTGCTGACAAAAACGGCATCGATATCGGATTTGACCTCGTCAAAGAACTCGGTATCGCTGCAAACGCAATGGAAGCTCTATGCGACCAGAAAGACGAAATGGAAATGATCGCCCGTGAATACCTGACTGTATCCAGAAATGCTTTCTTCATCGGACGCGGCCTTGACTACTTCGTATGTGTCGAAGGCGCACTGAAGCTGAAAGAGATTTCTTACATCCAGGCAGAAGGTTTTGCCGGCGGTGAGCTAAAGCACGGAACGATTGCCTTGATCGAACAAGGAACACCAGTATTCGCACTGGCAACTCAAGAGCACGTAAACCTAAGCATCCGCGGAAACGTCAAAGAAGTTGCTGCTCGCGGAGCAAACACATGCATCATCTCACTGAAAGGCCTAGACGATGCGGATGACAGATTCGTACTGCCGGAAGTAAACCCAGCGCTTGCTCCGTTGGTATCTGTTGTTCCATTGCAGCTGATCGCTTACTATGCTGCACTGCATCGCGGCTGTGATGTTGATAAACCGCGTAACCTTGCGAAGAGTGTTACTGTGGAGTAATAAATGTTTAACCCCTTTGGATAAGATTATCTAAAGGGGTGTTTTTATGTCCAAAAGAGAAAGAACGTCTACAGTGGAAAAATGGATTAAAGAAGTTGATGGTACAGGACCCGACTATCGATCGACCATGGCTATAGATTTAAGATGTTTCCTCATTAGGTCGGTCAATCAGGTTAAAAGGCATTAAAACTTTTGCCTAACTGAGTTTTCTAATGTTAATACAGATATAAGAGAGCAGTTCCTCATTATGATACGCTTTTGATAGCAGTTGGAATAAAGCATGCTAGAAATCCGAAAACCGGAGAGCCTATTGGAATGATAACGTGTTTTTTTATTGTCAATTAATAAAGGCAAAAGAATTCTAGAAGTCGCACTTACAATGTACTTGTGGGCCTTAGGTTTTAAAGCTCATTCTTTTTTTATTGAGTACATTCCGGTTTAAGTTGAAATGATTCAGTAAAGGACACGCCATAAATAAAAGGTAGCGTATGATTGCCATTCTTTCCATGGAACCGATATTTCTAAGATTTCATCTTTCGTAGGCTTTCGGTTCATATTACGTAATATTTTTATCGAATGAATAAGACCCACATCATCGATTGGAAAAGCTGTCGGGAACCTAAGGCAGCGCATTAGAACATAATTGGCTGTCCAAGGACCGATTCCTCGTATTTTAATTAAGTTTTTTTCAGCATCTTTAAAGTTCATTTTCATTAATTTTTCCCTCGATAATTCTCCACTTGCCATTAATCTGGCTATTCCAATGATATATTCACTTTTTTTCACCGTCATTTTAATATCTGCCAGGTCGGTAGGGGTTAACCGTGCAATTCGCTCGTACGGTGGGAACACCCAATACTTTTTACCATTCCATTCAATAGAATCGCCAAATGCTTCTACAAATTGCTTCTTTAAGGAGTACGCGAAGGCTAAGTTAATTTGTTGCCCTAAAACTCCCCAACATAAAGCTTCAAATAAATCGGGAATGCCGATCACTCGCAACCCATAAAATTTTCGGGCAGGCATTTTAAGTAATGGATCTGCTTTTGCCATTTCATAAAATGGAGTTAAATCGTTATCAAGATCAAACCATTCATGAATATATTTTACAATCTCTTCCCGTTTCCACTGCTCAACAGGTCTAGAATCGTTTAGGAATTGAACAATCATTTGTTTATTATTGATTACGCTTACCTGCACTAAGGACCGAATTTCCCCAATGGCTATAACTTTTGTAATGATATTGTTCTCTATTTCATACATGCATTCATTTTTTTCCCTGGTTAGGTAGCCTAGGTTCGCATTCATGTCGAAAATTTCAGGTAATGTAATGACAATAACATCATTGACTTCATGCCATGCCACTTTTTCATTCTCCTTATCTTAAATAATTATAAGAAAACTCACGCTGGTTGAAATTAGTTTATCACATAATCATCTTTACTCATTTTGTTATCTTGCTATTACATTCTAACCATCTTATTTTTTTCTATTTATGAGGTTATAGTGTAGTTATCAAGAATGCTAAACGGGAGTAGATAAAAATGGCCCAAGATATAAAAAACGCGTGTCGAAAATTTAAATTGGGATTCAATTCAAAATGAATTAGATGAGCCATGTAAGGAGAGGTGAGATAAATGCCGGATAGTATCAATAACGGACATAAAGAGAGCCATGATCATAGAATTTCGAATGATGTAGAAATGATAACAGATGAAAAGTGGCAAGCAATTATAAATAATGATGCAGCGTACAATAATCAATTTTTCTACGCTGTTAAATCGACAGGGATATTCTGTAAACCATCCTGTAAATCTCGCGTTCCGAAAAAAGAAAATGTATGCATTTTTCCAAACGCAGAACAAGCTCTCCGCGCAAATTTTCGCCCTTGTAAACGTTGCAAGCCCACTAATGAAAAAATGCCTGATAGCGAGTGGGTTGATTTAATTACTGAATACATTGATAAAAATTTCACAGAAAAATTAACGCTAGAATCGTTAGCAGATATTTGTCATGGGAGTCCGTATCATATGCATCGAACATTTAAAAAGATTAAAGGCATTACGCTGGTTGAGTATATACAACAAGTTAGAGTACACGCGGCTAAAAAGAATTTGATTCAGACAAATAAATCGATTGGAGATATCGCTATATGTGTGGGTATAGCTAACGCGCCTTATTTTATTACTTTATTTAAAAAGAAAACTGGACAGACACCAGCACAATTTCGTCAAATGAGTAAAATGGAGGAAACGTACAATGGAAACAAATAAACCAACCCTTTATTGGTCTTTACTAATGTTCAAGAATTGGAATTTTTATATTGCTTCAACTTTAAAGGGGCTTGTGTTTGTAGGTTCACAGAACAAACCAATCGAGGAATTGTTCGAATGGGCTAGGAAACGCTTTCCGGGAAGTCTTCTTGTTGAAGATGATGATAAGCTTGAACCCTATGCCGTTGAAATCACTCAATATCTAGAAGGAAAGCGGAAAAACTTTACTGTTCCAGTTGAGTACGCCGGTACGCAATTTCAGCTAGCCGTCTGGAATGCACTTTGTGAAATTCCTTATGGACAGACGAAATCCTATTCCGACATTGCAAATGATATAAATAAACCAGCAGCTGTTCGTGCTGTAGGTGCGGCTATTGGGGCTAATCCGGTATTAATTACTGTACCGTGCCATCGTGTAATAGGAAAGAATGGCTCATTAACTGGCTATCGGGGCGGATTTGAAATGAAGACACTGCTCCTCGATCTGGAAAAGCGAGCTTCATCTGAAATGGATGTTCCTCATTGAAAGTGAATCATCTATAATGGGTTGGATTATTTTAGAGGAAAGTAAAGACCAGTTTACTGATAAACTTGACAACTTTTAAAATTTATCATATCTTATACGTAACTTAATAATCGATGCCGATGTTTATTTTTCCTTTTAAAATATGTAGGCCTTTAGCATTCTTTTCATATTTCATTTTAAATATTGATAGGATGAAAAAGCATCCTAACTAAAAAGGAAGAGAAACATAAGTCGATTTATTTGATAATCAGGACTATATTAAAGGAAATTAAACATAGCATAAAGTAAAGACCAATAATAAGGTAGCTCTTCAAAAAACTTCGCTGAAGTTAGTTGAAGTGAAGCCGACAATTTTCAGGATTCAATGATCTAACATAATCATTGAAATTTTGAAGTTGTCGGCTTTTTTGTTGGAAAAAAATAGAGATAAATAAAAATTGAAATAAATAATAGACAAATATGATCTGATTGAAAGGTCTTTTGACCAATAATGAGTTTTAAAAAAGGGAGAATTTAGAATGTTAGTTTCGCTGAGTTTGTCATCATTATTAACATTATTTTTTATTATGCTTATGGCTTCTGGGATTAGTGGACTATTGTTTTTACATCCGCGAGTACCCTTGAGTTTTGTTCGCATTCATATTGGGATCTTGGCTTTACCACTTTTGGTTTCCTTACTGATTCTTGCCAATAGTGGTGTGAGTGGAAATGTTGGCCCTTGGCACTTAGATTCCTTAGCTTGTTTAATGACTTTCTTTGTTCTTGCAATTGGATTCATCATTCAGCGTTTTTCTGTACGTTACTTAATGGGGGATCGATCTTATCGAAAATATTTTACGCTTTTTACTTTCACAACAGGAGCTGCTTCAATGACATGGTTAAGTGGTGATCTCCGCTTGATGGTTCTATTTTGGGGAGCGACTCTTGTTGGATTAACCTTACTTATTAGGTTAAACAGTGCTTGGCAAGTGGCTAGTGAAGCAGCCAAAATTTCTGGACGGTTATTTTTGTTAAGTTGGTTTTCTTTGTTTTTTGCGATGACGTGGCTTTTTCATGCCACAGGTCAATGGCAGTTATCATTGGTTGTAACAAATGAAAGTATAGCTGGGCTGGGAGAATGGGAGAGAACAGGGATTCAGCTATTGATTGTACTGGCGGTGATCATTCCTGCAGCTCAATGGCCGTTCCAAAGATGGTTGGTTGAGTCTATTGTTGCTCCAACCCCTGTTTCTGCAATTATGCATGCAGGTTTAGTAAATGCAGGAGGAATAATACTAACTCGATTTTCACCTCTATTTCATGGTGGTATCGCTTCGATTATCTTACTTCTGCTTGCTAGCATTTCTGTATTGATTGGAACTGGAATTAGTTTAGTCCAGGTTGATTATAAACGTCAGTTAGTAGGCTCCACGATTGGACAAATGGGGTTTATGCTCATTCAGTGTGCATTAGGCGCCTATATAGCAGCCATTATTCATCTTATTTTACATGGTTTATTCAAAGCTACGTTGTTTCTACAAGCTGGTTCAGCAGTAGGGCGTCATGAAGTATCGGCTCGCACTAATGAAAGAACATCCTATTTATGGGTCATGGCTGGTCGGATTTTATCCTTAGTAATAGGCGTTGCTTTTTGGCTCGCTGCTCCTGGAGAGGGATATCAATTCATTAGTGCGCTGATCTTAGGGTGGTCATTGTCCGTTTCTTGGAATCAGCTTGTCGCTTTTGGAGAGGGTCGAATTGGCCGAATTGCCGGCTTAACTGTTTTAGGAGGAGCAGCCCTCGTATATTTTATCATTCATAACCTTTTCTATAAGTGGCTGCATACAACCATTTTTCAAAGTGTTCAACCTCCAATGTCAGCTGTCATGATTGTCGTATGTCTCTTATTATTTGGCAGTGCTTTAGGTACATGGGTTGCTCGTTATCGTTCTTCCGTTTTTTTCGCGGTGCTCTATCTTTGGTTAGTTCGATTAGGTGAAGCAAAACCAAAGTCAGTAGAGAGTCACCCAGACTACCTTAAACAATATATTTCATAAGGAGCTAATCTGAGATGGGCATTACATCCGTATTAACGAAAGATAATGTAAAAAAGATAGATACAGATATTGATGTTCAAGAAAGGGATCTTAACGTTTTCATTACATCTGCCAGCCGAGTGATTGCGCCACTTTGGCCTATTTCTACATTTGCTGCACGTAATCCGTGGATGGGACTTGAAAACCAACCTTTTGATCAGGTTGCAAGTTGGTTGAAAAACACTCGCGATGTTGATATATACCCTAGTGCGTCTATGATCCGTTCAGCAAAGAATAAAGGTGAGATTGATGAAGATTTTGTGGAAATGGGGCTGCAGCGTTGGCTTGATTCACATTCTTATCACATCCCACGGGACGTGGCAGAGCGATTTTGTCATGCTGCATTAAAGTTAGATCCCCTGCCTTCCGACCTTTTATCATCACATGAGCTGGAGAAATTAGTAGGTGAATGTAGTGGATTGGATTATATCGAGAATGTGTTTATGCAGCCACTAAGTTCGTATATAGAGAATCAAGATGGTGAAAGGCTAGTCAATATACTAGATCATCATGTCATTAAATGGAGTAAATTATATCTTGATGACTCTCAAGCAGGCTGGACAATGCCTAATCGTGAGGAAGGTTTCTATCGTGCTTGGCAGCATCTCATTCAATATGATCCAGCACTTAGTAAAAAGCAGCGAGAAAGGGTAAAAGGTTGGCCGAAAGAGGCACATTTGGCTTTACAGGAAGCCTTATTCGCACTAGAAATCCCAGAGTCAGAAATCCAGACTTATCTTGAAGGTCATTTACTTTCATTACCTGGATGGGCAGGGATGATGCTTTGGCGCTCCCAGCAATCGAGCCACGAACATGCACTCCTAACAGAATACTTAGCGGTTCGAATATCCATGGAGTGGGCTCTTATAAAGCCATACTTACCTTTGAATGAACGATCTAAGAAAACAATTTCAATTGCTCCCCTTATAGCAGCTTGGATTCATTGGGGTGGGCATACATTAGAAGAATGGTCACAGATGACGGCCATTGAACAAAACGAATATTTATCATTTGCCTACAGCTTTGATGAGAAACTTCGCAAGAAACTTTGGTTAGAAGCTTGGGAACAAACGTACACTGATCGATTAAGCCAGAAGATCATCTCGAAACAACGTGAAACCGGCGGTGAAAAATCTGCATTAGCTCAATTAGCATTCTGCATCGATGTACGATCAGAACCTTTTCGTCGTCAACTAGAAAAAGAAGGCCCGTTTGAAACGATTGGTATTGCTGGTTTCTTCGGGGTGCCAATTGCAACTTGTGAACTTGGCAGTAAACACAGTCATGCTTCCTTGCCGATCATACAAAAACCGCAAAATAAAATAAAAGAGTTCGCAGATGAGGATGTATTCAAAAAATACAATCAACGGAAGCAAGCAATTCATTCTTTAAGCCATACCTTTAAAACGATGAAGCAGAATGCGCTTTCGAGCTTACTACTGCCTGAGCTAAGCGGACCTTGGCTTACTCTGCAAATGGCAGCCCGTAGCTTTGTGCCAAGAAAGGCGGGTCGTTTCATTCGTAATCTCCGTGAGGCTTGGTTACGCAAACCTGATACAAAACTCTCGCTTCATCATGATGCTACAGAGGCAGAAATACCTGTGGGTTTTACTGATGAAGAAAAAGTGAACTATGCTCGCCAAGCATTAAAAATGATGGGGTTAACAGAGAACATCGCACCATTGGTCGTAATTTGCGGGCATGGCAGTCAAAGCACTAATAATCCTTATTCTGCAGCCCTTGATTGTGGTGCCTGCGGTGGAGCGGCCGGTGGATTCAATGCAAGAGTTTTAGCTGCTTTATGTAATCTATCAGAGGTACGAGAAGCTCTTTTAGCTGAAGGAATTAAAATTCCTGAGGATACGGTTTTTGCAGCAGCTGAACATAATACAACAGTAGATGAATTACATTGGCTTTATGTACCAGAGCTTTCCGAAGCTGCACAAGAAGCATTTGAACAAATTGAAGCCGTTATGCCGAAAGTGAGACATCATGTAAACGCAGAACGTCTAGCCCAATTACCGAATTTCCAATCGAAGCTAAAAAATCCGAAGGCTGAGGCAAACCGATTTGCGGAAGATTGGAGTGAGATACGTCCGGAATGGGGACTGGCTCGTAATGCCGCTTTTATTATCGGTAAACGTGAA
This sequence comes from Bacillus sp. FSL M8-0025, assembly GCF_037975475.1. Classification (NCBI taxonomy): domain Bacteria; kingdom Bacillati; phylum Bacillota; class Bacilli; order Caryophanales; family Bacillaceae; genus Bacillus; species Bacillus sp. FSL M8-0025. The sequence continues at coordinate 208,662 of NZ_CP150258.1, forward strand.
CTAACTCAGGATTGTGATTTGGAAGGCAGAGCCTTTCTCCATAATTATGATTGGAAGCAGGATGAAAGCGGTGAACTCCTAGCAAATATTATTGCAGGACCTGGAACTGTAGCCCAATGGATTAATTTACAATATTACGCATCAACGGTAGCACCTCATTATTATGGCAGCGGAAATAAAGCAACTCAAACCGTTACTGCAGGTCTCGGCGTTATGCAGGGGAATGCAAGCGATTTGTTAGCCGGACTGCCTTGGCAATCCGTCATGGAATCAGATCACGAGGCCTATCATTCTCCTCTTCGTTTATTGATACTCATCCAAGCACCTAGAGAATATGTAGAACGGTTATTAAATAATGATTCAGCATTTCTGCAAAAAGTTCAAAATGGATGGGTCCGACTGGCTAGTCTTGATCCAGAAGGATGTTGGGAAAGCTGGTAATGATGAATCTAAGCATTTATCAAATGGATTTGTTATTCAAAATAAAAATGATAAACATAAGGAAGAGGTGTGCTGTATGAATGTAAACCAAAATAAAAAAGTATTATTTTTGACGGATATTGAAAACGGTTTGGAGCCTATTTTACAAGAAGCGACTAACACTTCTGCAGAGAATATGTTGACTATACAAAGCTATGGTGCCAGTATTTCACATCCTTATGGAGAAATCATGAGGTCTGTTATTTTTGCGATTTACCAGGAAGATGTTGAGGAGATTTTTGTAGTAGGAACAAAAGATAAGAAGACTTCCGCAGGTAATGGACTAACTCAACTTGAAACAATGAAAGATAAAATACAAACATTGGATTATCTGTTTCAAAATTGCAAGCCTGAATTTTTAGGTGGTACGGTCGATGAATGGCTAAATGAAAATAGCAGTGACACCATTGAAAAAAGTGTTGATATGATTCGACATCATCCACTAGTGCCGTCATATGTTAAAGTTAGAGGTTTATTCGTTCATCATAATGATGGAAAACCCTCAATCGTGGAGGTTCCTGATGTTAAAACAGGTCAAGCCATACCTGATCATTGCTTGTCACGATGAAATACAGGTTCAACTTCTAAACGCACCTATATATGGAGAAAGCAGTTCTAAGGAGATTGTATGAGCGCTAATTTAACTGATTTTGTCACGAAAACAATCGAGGAAATGAACTCGTTTGATCGTGAAAATATGGAATGTATGAAAAAACTAATTAGAAAAGCAATTGATTTTTATCATCTAAAATCTTATGAAGAAGTTGAGGAAACCCATTCAGGAAACGTTCGATTTTTGCATGTCCACTCTATGATGGAAGAAAATATGTTATCCAAAATGATAGTGGTCACAAGAAACGGTAAAACTGATTTGGATATTGAAGGTGTATATGAAGGATATGTTGTAAGAGAATATTAATGAGATGAAATCACAAATAGAATATGCCAATTTTTTTGCTCAGGAGATGTATTAGATATGAAAAAGTCGAAGGGTTCTATTGAATCAGAGATCAGTAAGTCCATTACTCAATGGGAGAAGGATTATCTTGGGCGGGGGTCTGTATCTGTTAAGACTGATATACTGCGGGACATGATCATCGTCAATTTAAAAGGGATTTTAACACCAGCTGAATATGTAGTTTGTGGATCAAAAGAGGGTATGTTATCTATCAAACAAACTCGTTCGGAGTTAGTCGAATCAGGTATAGAAGGCCTTAAGGATATTATCTTAAAAATAACCGGAGAAAAAGTGAAAAGTTTTCATACTGATTTAAGCTCCCGGACAGGTGAACGAGTGATGGTATTTAAATTATGTAATGATCTAGAGAAAAATTTGGAAAAGATCTTATAATCTAAAGAAAATAAATGTTTTGACGGTATGGAATTTGTTGTGAATTGAACATAAAGAAATGCCGATTCTTTTGTTTTACAATTATGGCATCATTGATAACTTTTATTCATATCCTAAGCGGACATAAAGAGATGTCAATTCATAGTACACTGACTTGTTATTCCTGTCGAAAGATCTAACATCCGCTGTTGTTATGAGCGGATGTTTTTTTACATCTATTTTAAATACATGAATTTGATGCTGGTGATTAGTCACTTGAACAATATTAAATTCATTTTAATTGAAAACATCCTTGTCACCTGCCAGGTTCACCCAAGTGTTTTGTGAAATGATTATGAGACCAATTTCGTAAAGCTTGATGATAAATTTAAGCGGTGAACAAAATTGATATGCTGTCTTCAGTTTCATTTCACGGAATTAGTCAGAGATAAACCTTTAATTAAATATATCCAAAAAACGGATTGACATATCGAAATATAACGATATAATAATCGATATGGAACCAATTGAAGTATTCAAAGCCTTATCAAATGAATCAAGGCTGCAAATTTTACAATGGCTGAAGGAGCCCGATCGTCATTTTGCACCCCATGAAGGGATTGATATGAACACAATCGGGGTATGTGTCAGTCAAATAACAGACAAATTGAAAATGACGCAATCGACAGCTTCTCAATATCTTACCATCCTTTTAAGAGCCGGCCTAATTAAGGCGGAGCGAATCGGAAAGTACACGTATTACAAAAGAGATGAAGAAGCCATTGGGAAACTTGCTGACTTTCTTAAAACAGAGATATAAAAATAAACATCAAAAGATGTTTATTTTTACACCATACATATCGACATATTACGATGTGTTTATTTTTTATAATAACATATCGATAATTCGTGATATGTTTATTAATAATTAAGGAGTGAATGTTTTATGTCTAACACTTGGAAAATTTATATTTTAGCCATTGTCAGCTTTTTAGTTGGAACCTCAGAGTACATCATTTCCGGAATTTTGGATCAAATTGCTCATACTCTCGGGATCACTTTAGCTGCCGCGGGCCAGCTTATTACCATTTTCTCACTTGTATATGCTCTTTCTACACCCATACTTATGGCGTTGACAGCAAGTATGGATAGACGCAAATTGATGATGTATGCCCTAGGTTTGTTTGTGTTCGGTAATGTCCTGGCTTTTGTACTGCCTGGTTATGGATGGTTTATTGCAGCGCGGATCATTATGGCGATGGGAGCAGGTGTGGTTGTTGTCACCGCATTAACGATTGCCGCTAAGATTGCATCGGAAGGGAAGCAGGGAAGTGCCATCGCTACGGTCGTGATGGGATTTACCGCTTCTTTAATCATTGGTGTTCCGCTTGGAAGAATGATAGCAGTAGCATTAGGCTGGAAGTCTGTATTTGGAGCAATTGCTTTGTTGGGATTGATCGCAATGGTCGTTATTTTCTTTACTCTTCCGCATACTGAAGGGGATAAGCCTGTGCCTTTGCTTCAACAGCTTGCTCTTTTCAAAAAACGGAAAGTGGCTATGGGATTATCAATCACTTTCTTCTGGCTCGGGGGATATTCTGTTGCTTACACTTATTTGTCACCGTATCTCTTGAACATCTCAGGTATAAATGGCAAGTTGCTTAGCGGTGTTTTGCTTATATTTGGAATTGCCAGTTTGGTTGGATCAAAGTTTGGGGGATATAGCACCGATAAATGGGGAGTACCCTTTACACTCGTTGGCGGGATGACATTGCATATCGTCACACTGATTCTGCTGTCACTTGTCACTCATTCCTATATCGGAGTGTTGGTGATTCTCATATTATGGTCGTTTGCCGCATGGTCTACAGGTCCGACACAGCAATTTCACCTGGCTACAATAGAACCGGAAATGTCAGGTGTTTTGCTTAGCATGAATCAGTCAATGATGCAATTCGCCATGGCGGTCGGCGCAGGAATAGGAGGGGTTTTTGTGGAAAACATATCATTGGCCTCGATTACCTGGGTTGGTGCGTTAGGGATTATGATTGCCATTATTACATCATTGCTGATTTTCAATTCGCAACCGAAACAAGCGCTAAAAGATATCAATCAATAATTTCGAAAGATCTAACATCCGCTCGTTATACAAGCGGGTGTTTTTTTTAGCGTAGTCAGTCCATGCATGAGTCTTCCAAGGGCCGACATCGTTCTGTATGTGTCGAAGGTGCACTGAAGCTGAATGAGATTTCTTAAGGCTTTGCCGCGGCGAGCTGAAGTACAGTACGATTGCCTTGATCGAACACTGGAAACACAAGAGAACGTAAACCTGAACATCCGCGTAAACGTCAAGGAAGTTGCCACTTGGGGAGTAAACACTTGCATCATCTCGCTGAAAGGCCTAGACAATGCGGATGACAGATTCGTATTGCCGGAAGTAAACACAGCGCTTGCTCTGTTTCCGTTGTCGATTGCAGCTGATTGCTTACTAATGCTGCCCTGCATCTCGGTTGTGATGTCGATAAGCAGCGTAATGAAGAGTGTTACTGTGGAGTAAGATGTTTAACCCCTCTGGATATTTTAGCCGAAGGGGTTTTTAGTATAGATATTTGATTTAAATTACAGGAGACTTCATTCATTTAACCAAAGTCATTGCTTTCTTAATCACTAAAGTTTATTTGAAAATAATCTCTTGATTTAATTTCCTCGAAGAGATTTTTTGTCAATCTATTAGGAATCAGAATTTTTATAACATAATGGACCGTCTTTTTGACGTTTTGTTTATAGAACAAGAAAATATTCAAAACATAAGTGGAAAATTAGGGGTGAGCTCCTGTTTTTCTCGAGAGGATAGCTTGTCAGCTTTTCTATTTTTAAAGGGTTAAAATATTCTATTTATACTAATTAATGTAATTTTTAGGATAATATACAAAATCCCCCTTACTTCGACAATTGCAATCTGGTATTATCGTATCGCATGGGAGCTATGTCAATAGACTCTATGCAAAAATTGAGAGGAGGTTTACTTATGAAAAGAAACCAAAAAGAATGGGAATCTGTGAGTAAAAAAGGACTTATGAAGCCGGGAGGTACTTCGATTGTGAAAGCTGCTGGCTGCATGGGCTGTTGGGCCTCGAAGAGTATTGCTATGACACGTGTTTGTGCACTTCCGCATCCTGCTATGAGAGCTATTTAACATTTGAGAATAGGGAGTTGAGCGTATTTGCTTATACTCCTTATTTTCTCTTAAGGGGGATTTTATATGTCATATGATCGTGTTAAAGATTTTGATTTGCCAGAGTTAGCGGTTCATTTACAGCCTCATGGTGCTGTAATGATTGATAGAAAAAGTATGTTTTATTTCAGACTCAGTGGACGTGGAGCACAGTTGGCGTTTCTGTTATCAAAAAACAAAAATCTTCATAAAACGGCACGTATTTGGGAGATTATGAAAAAAGAAGAGATGAGTGCTGACCAATTAAAAGAAGAGCTTAGTGCCCATCCATTTACGGAGGCTTGGACGGAAGGGCTGTTAGATCAGCCTTTACACGTTTCGGGTTCGCTAGATTCATATTTACCTATTAGTTGTACCTTACAGTTGACAAATGCTTGTAATTTAAGCTGTTCGTTTTGCTATGCCAGCTCAGGTAAACCATATCCTGAGGAATTATCTAGTGAACAATGGATATTGGTTATGCAAAAGCTAGCAGCCCATGGAGTTGCTGATATTACGCTGACCGGGGGTGAAGCAAAGCTGATCAAAGGGTTTAAAGAATTAGTCGTTGTTGCAAGTTCGTTGTTTACCAATGTGAATGTATTTAGTAATGGATTGAACTGGCGAGATGAAGAAGTTGAATTACTTAGTCACTTAGGCAATGTTTCTGTACAGATTAGTATTGATGGTATGGATAATACACATGACCAATTAAGAGGCAGAAAAGGCGGCTTTAAAGAAAGTATGAATACCATTAAAAAATTATCAGAAGCAAACATTCCAGTGATTGTCGCTATGACCATTAATGAGTCCAATGCTGATGAAGTATCAGATGTGGTGGAGCAATGTGCCAATGCGGGTGCTTTTATCTTTCGTGCAGGAAAAACGTTATCTGTTGGACGTGCGACAGAAGGCTTTAAGGCTTTGGATATTGATTTTGAAGAAATGGTTCAAATACAGCTTAGGGAAGCACGTCATAAATGGGGAGATCGCCTGAACATAATTGATTGGGAGCACGAAGAGAGTTCGTTCACAACAGATTTTTGTACACCAGGATATCTTGCTTGGTATATAAGAGCAGATGGATACGTAACTCCTTGCCAATTAGAAGATTTGCCGCTAGGGCATATTTTAGAAGATAGCATGGCTGACATTGGTTCACCTGCTCGTTTGCTTCAGTTAAAATGTGAAGCAAAAAATTGCAAATGTATAGGGAAAATTGAGCTATCTGAACCGGACTTACCTTTTCAAAAAGAAGTCAAGGCAGGGATTCAGGAATGAATAGTCTATCATTGGTGTTCTGGAGTATTTTAGCAGTTGTTGGATTACTGTTATTTATTAAATTCAAACCCCCAACAATTGCTTCACTACTCTTAAGCAAAGATGAGGCAAAAGAAATAAGCATTCAATTTATAAAAGAGTTTGTTGGGATAGATGTAGAGAACTGGGATTTTTATTCAGTATATTGGTATGACCACGATACAGTAAATAAACTTCATCACTTAGGCATACTTAAGAAAAATAGAAAGGTTTTATATGATGTTGGGTTGGTCGAATCATGGAGAGTCCGTTTCGTTCACCAGAATCAATCATTTGTAGTTGGTGTCAATGCCAATCGAGAAATCACTTTTTTTTATGCGGATGTTCCGAAAAAAACCCTTTCGGGGAAGTTTGAACAAGTTTCTCCAGAGACACTCAAGCAGAGGTTAATGGCTTCACCTGATGGACTTTGGTCTAGAGCAAATATGACTGGTACTGGTAAAAAAGAGGAGGATTTTCGCGAGGTCAGTACTTATTGGTACATAGCGGAAGCGGGAGATATTCGGCTCAAAGTGACTGTTGAATTACAGGGCGGCCGAATTTCTTATATTGGTACTGAACAAGAAATACTAACAGATCAAATGAGTAAAGTCATTCGAGATGAACAAGTGGAATCGACATTCGGAGTATCTGGTATGCTGGGTTCAGCTTTAGCGATGATCCTTGCGATTCTCATCCTTGTATTTATGGATGTGCAAACAAGCATAATCTTCAGTCTTGTTCTGGGTTTGTTGATTATAATATGCCAGTCATTGACGCTGAAAGAAGATATTCAATTAACAATTGTAAATGCTTATGATGCAAGAATGAGTGTCAAAACGGTCAGTTTATTAGGTATTTTGTCTACACTTCTTACAGGATTATTAACAGGATTTGTAGTATTTATATGTTCATTGGCAGGAAATGCGCTTGCTGGTGATTTTGGATGGAAAACGTTTGAACAACCAATAGTTCAGATTTTCTATGGAATAGGAGCAGGGCTCATTAGTTTAGGAGTGACTTCTCTGCTGTTTAACTTATTGGAGAAAAAGCAATATTTACGAATTTCACCTGAGCTTTCTAACCGAACTGTCTTTCTATCAGGTTTTACCTTTAGGCAAGGATTGAATATGAGCATACAAAGTTCAATTGGAGAAGAGGTCATCTATCGGCTATTAATGATTCCAGTCATTTGGTGGATGAGTGGAAATATCCTCATCTCCATTATTGTATCTTCCTTTTTATGGGCGGTGATGCACCAAGTAACTGGATATGACCCAAGGTGGATACGTTGGCTGCATCTATTTATATTCGGTTGCTTTCTGGGAGTTCTCTTCATCAAATTTGGTTTTATTTGTGTATTAGTAGCTCATTTCATTCATAATTTAGTACTCGTCTGTATGCCGCTGTGGCAGTTCAAGCTTCAGAAACATATGCATCATGATCAGCCAAAGCATACTTCACTCTAATGATTAGGAGAAGATTTGATGCAATTGATGCAAGTACAAAATTTAAGCAAATGCTATCGAAATGGTGATGGGGTTGAACATTTGTCTTTCTCAATTCAACGAGGAGAAATCGTGGCGCTATTGGGGCCAAATGGAGCTGGAAAAACAACGACAATTCGATGTTTGACAGGTCTCTATAAGCCGGATAAAGGAGATATCCTCATTGAGGGTTCTCCTCCAGGAGATATAAATGTTCAAAAAAAAGTCGCGCTTATTCCTGATCAGCCATATTTGTATCCCGCTTTAACTGCTGCTGAACATATTCAGTTTAGGGCAAGAGGATATCATCCAGGTAAAAAAGATGTAAAAGAAAGGGTTTATCATGCATTGAAGGAAGTGCACTTGGAGGAGAAAGCAAACCAATTGTGTGGTCAGCTGTCAAGAGGCCAAAAGCAGCGGGTTGTCCTGGCGGGGGCGATTGTTCAAGACGCTTTGCTGTATATATTAGACGAACCGACTGTGGGCCTTGATATCCCATCAAAACAGTGGCTCTCTAACTGGTTAAAAACTAAAACCGATCAAGGGTGTTCAGCATTTGTATCAACTCATAGTCTAGAGTTTGTTATAGAGACAGCAGACAGGGTGATATTAATTAGAGACGGCAAACTCATGCAGGATTTGTATGTTCCTCAATTCGAAGAACAAGCGGAATGGAGAAAAGAAGTGATTCGTCTTCTAGGGGAATGGTCAGATGAATAATATCATTTCTTTTTTATGGCTTCAGTCAAAAAGGCGTTTTGTAAGTCAAGGTCAGGAAAAAAAAATGCCTTTTTTGATCATGCTCCTTTTTGTTGGGGCCATCGGATTTCAAGTAAGTTTTGTTTCTAGATCTACGACATGGGATATGAGTATTGCTGGTTGGGTACTTACAGGTGTTTTTATCCTTTATACGGCATTTGGACTTTTTTCAAATCGATTACCAAGTCAAATGGCAGATATTATATGGCTTTATGGCACTGCCACATCTTTTTCAAAAGTTGTGTATAGTGTTTTATTTTTCAGCGTCACTTGGAAGGCGTTGCTTTGGATCATCTCAGCCATATTCGGTGATGTATTAATTGTGCTTCTGTCTGGTGATCATATCAATTTATTAGGCCGATCCATAATTTTTGTAGGGCTCTTTTTTATCGCTGAAGTGTGGTTGATGTCGGTCTCTTGTGCCAGAACAGTGAAGAAAATGAAAAGGGTATACGTTTTAGTCTTTCTTCTAATGTTAGGCATTTACTCCATATGTCTTTATCGCTTCTTCTTTCTCCAACATTCATCTGGGATATGGGAGAGCATTGCCCGTTTTATTAGTGGCGTTGGATTAGTGTTTGATACATTGTCACCGTTGTATGTGGTTGTATTTATTGGGATTATCACAGTCTCTTTTATGACAATTGCTTTTACGAGCCGTCAGGTAGAAATGAAGGAATCGTTGGTGAAAGAAGCTGAATTCTGGGAGGAATTTCAAGAACGTCAATTTGGTTCAGGTCAAATTATACAGAAACCAAAAACGACTTGGTGGGGCTTGCAAGGTCTAAATGGCATTTGGTCTTTTCTGTGGTTGGAACTGTTGCTTTTTAAAAAATATTTATTTTTTCATAGCATTCATACGGTCATGCTCAGTGGCGTCTTTTATGTCGTCATTTTCATGTATCCAGAATGGTTTTATCTTCTTTTCTTTCTTATCGTCTCGGCAGTCATGTTAAGTTCCTATTATTCAGGAATTGTCAGACATTCTCAATCAGGCACCCTTCATTTATTCCCCGGTGCCCTTTGGAAAAAAATCATTATTCTAGAGCTGACGAATACAGTCTGGTTGTATATTCTTTACTGTGTTTCTATTACTTTTATGGCAGTTGGGAATTTAGTTTATTGGTATATATATGGCTTAGGGATATATATATGGTTCATGACAATAAGGCTTTTTGCTTTTACCCATACAAACCGAAACGATATTAAGCTTTCATTGCCTCAATACTACAAGTCATTTTTTATGGCATTAGGCCTGAGCGGCATTTGTTTGTATGTCATTCATTTATTGACTGCTGACTGGTATACATTAGTGGTGGTCGTCTGCATAGGGAGCCTAAGTTGGTGCCTGTTTTATCGTTTCAGATAGTGGTTATGTAGAGTTATTGTTTTAAAACGAGGAGAGGGGCTCTTTTATGAATTCAAATGGTGATAAATTGTCGTTATCTGTTCAGAATTTAGCGAATACAAATGAGATCACAATTGTTCAAGCGATAGGTGAGCTAAAGAAATCGGGAAAAGATGCAATACCAGTTTTGGTTGAGGCCTTAAAAGAGGAAGGCTCTTTGTGTAATATTGCTGCAGCTGTTTTAGGTGAGTTTGGGGAAGACGCGAGTGAAGCAGCGGAGGAGCTATCATGTTTATTAAAAAGTCATGCCGAAGATACAAGAATGGCAGCGGCGATTTCATTAATGAGAATCGGGAAGCCCAGTCTGCCCTTTGTCATCAAAATCGCTCAAGAAAGTGAAGGGCAATCGTGCTTTTGGGCATCTTGGTGTATTGCATGGATTGATCCGTCTTGCATTGAACCTAAGATGTATAAATGTCTAAAATACGAGCATGAACATCCTTCAGGAATAGTTGCTCCGTTTGCGGCTGAAGAGGCGTTAGGAAAGCTGATTGCTTTTCAGCTGAAAGATAAGGAGGACTGAAAGGATGAAAGATGAACAAATGTTGACTGAATGGCCAAGTCATTTACCATGGTTGAATCAATCACAGAATGATTTTACATTTCCAAGTGACACATATCTTCTTCTTTATTTTTGGTCAATGAGCTGTCCAAACTGTCACCAATTAACAGACAAAGTCCTTCAAGATATAAAGGATATGAATGTGAAAGTAATCGGAGTACATGTCCCCTATATAGAAGAAGAGAAATCTATGGAGGTTGTCTTGACGTATGCTCTTGATAGGGGACTAGCTATTCCGATTGTATTAGACCAAAACTATGAGATCGTCACAACTTGTCACGTACAAGGCATCCCCAGCTTTTGTCTATTAAGTCAATACGGTCAGATCATTACTAAAACGATGGGAGATGTTGGTTGGGATAAGATGTTAAAAAAGATTGCAGGCTTGTGAAATTTTCCGTCTTGTATGTGCGACAAACGGTTGAATATTATGATGAAACGGTCCTTCCTATAAGCAGGAAGGTTTTTTAATGAAATATTTTTTTATTAGTAGGTAAATTCATCAAATGTTCTGCTATGCTCCAAATGTACACCTTTCCGTAAGGGCAAAGTTAAATGTGAAAATAAAACTGTTCCAAAGTTAATCAGAAATTTATTTTCATATTGTATCCTTTCAGTATCACGTGAAAGGAGCATCATATGAAAACATTATGGAAAGTCCTAAAAATTGTTTTTGTCAGCTTGGCTGCCTTGGTTTTGCTTGTATCCGTCTCGGTATTTATTTATCACCATTTCCAGCTAAATAAGGAGGCGGCACTGCTGAAAGGTAAAGGCACAGTAGTCGATGTTGACGGGAAAAAGATGAATGTGTATCAAGAGGGAAGCGGGAAGGATACGTTTGTGTTTATGTCCGGTTCGGGGATTGCTGCGCCTGCTTATGAAATGAAGGGGCTGTACAGCAAGTTTTCAAAAGAAAATAAGATTGCTGTTGTAGATCGGGCAGGTTATGGATACAGTGAAGTGTCTCACGATGACAGAGATATTGATACAGTATTGGAACAGACGAGGAAAGCGCTTATGAAAAGCGGAAATAAGCCTCCTTATATTTTAATGCCTCATTCGATATCCGGGATTGAAGCGATGTATTGGGCACAGAAATATCCTAAGGAAATCAAGGCCATTATTGCGATGGATATTGGATTGCCCCAGCAGTACGTCACGTATAAATTGAGCGGAGTTGACAGATTGAAAGTGAGAGGGTTCCACCTGTTAACCTCGATTGGTTTTCATCGGTTTATGCCTTCCGCTGTATATAATCCTGAGGTGATTCGGCAGTCGTTTTTAACTGATGAAGAAAAAGAAATCTATAAAGCCATTAACTTTAAGCAATTTTTTAATGCAGATATGGAGCATGAGCTTTTACAGTCTTACCAAAACGGCAGCAAATCTGTGAATCTGCCGGCGCCAAAGGAAACTCCCGTCTTGATTTTAGATGCGGTCTCTGACCAAAATAGACATTCAAAGTATGCTATACAAAACCGAAAAGACTATGAAGCGTTTGCGGCTCAATTCAATACTGCCGATATAAAGGAACTGAGGGGAACACACAGTATTTATTTATATCAGCCTGATCAAATATATAAACTTTCCATGGAGTTTATGAGAAAGGTTCGCTAGGATGAAGGGTTATCGTATTTTAATCGTTGAGGACGATGTGATGATTGGTGATTTGCTGCAAAAGATTTTGCAGCGTGAGGGATATCGTGTGATATGGAAAACAGATGGAGCGGATGTGCTTTCGGTGATTCAGAAGGTGGATTTGGTCATTATGGATGTGATGCTGCCGGGTGAAGACGGGTATCAAATGTCTGCAAAAATCAAAAAGCTGGGGCTGGGCATTCCGGTTATTTTTCTCTCAGCCCGCAATGACATGGACAGCAAGCTTCAAGGTTTGCAGATCGGCGAGGATTATATGGTAAAGCCCTTTGATCCGAGAGAGCTGCTATTAAGAATGCGGAATATGCTTGAGCATCATTATGGGACCTTTACGCAAATCAAACATTTGTATATTGATGCGGTAACGAAAAAAGTGTTCAATGAAAGCCTGCATGATGAGGTATTATTTACTGCGATTGAGCGGAAAATTTTCTTTTATTTATATGAAAATAGAGACAGTATCCTGACAAAGGAACATTTCTTTGAATATCTATGGCAGCTCGAAGATAGAAACCCGAATATTGTCAATGTGCATATTAAAAAAATCAGAGCTAAAATCAATGATCAAGCGGGTGAGATGATTGAAAATATATATGGAGAAGGGTATCGGCTGAATACCGTTGTGAAGAAATGAAGCTCAAGACAAAATATCAGTTGTTATTGTTTACGGCTGTCATTAGTGTTCCGATGCTGTTGCTGGCGGTCAGTGTTTTGATGTCTGTTATTTATGACAGCATGTTTAAACCGATGAATCATGGTATGCCCTTTCACAGGTCGTTTGCGTACCCGGCAATGATCGTTGTATTTTTGATATCGCTCTTATTGTTAGCTTTTTTATTTTCAAAGTCGATTCATTCTCTGTTGCATAAAATCAATCTATTAAATCAAACCATTCGGCATTTGGCGAGTGATCAAAGGGTGCCCGATAAAATTGAAGTGAAGCGTGCTGATGAAATCGGGGAACTGATCAAGTCGGTCAATTTGTTAATTGAACGGACGACATATCGTGAACTGGAGCTGAGACAGCAAGAGGAAATCAAAAAGGAGCTTTTGCAAAAACTGCGGCATGACATTAATACACCTTTAACGGCTCTCAGGCTGCAGTTATTTTATTTGGAAGACCAATGTCATGGTCAGGCTGTATTCGAATCATTGTATCAGCAAATCGAATATATCTCGGAATTAACCAATGAATTCAATCTATATTCCGCTGAGACGCTGGAAAGCTCTTATATTGTAAATGAAGAAGTGCGTCTAAACGAGCTATTAGAAACAGCGGTGAAAAAGTGGGATTATTTATACAGTATGAGTGGGATTGAGCTGCACTATAAGGCGGCAGATCAAGATGTGATATGGATGAGCAACGCGTTATGGATGCAAAGGCTGTTTGATAATATTTTTCAAAATACGTTAAAGCATTCAAAAGCTGAAAAGATGGAAGTCACGATTGAACATGACAATGTTTTTATTCGTGATGACGGTATTGGATTTGATCGGAATGAGAGCAGTGAGGGACTTGGATTAAAGATTATTGAGGATACATGCAGGCTGCTTGCGATTACTTATGAGCTGCATACAAATGATAGCGGAACGGGGTTCTTGTTTTCAAAAGAGTGACCCCGCTGATGTTTTTCTTTCTCCTATAAAATTTATATAATAGGGAGAAAGAAATGGGGTGAACAGCATATGTTTAAAAAAATCATCAAAACGATTAAGTACCTCTCAAGCAGTTCTAGTGACCGATATCGCAGACACCGGCATTACAGCAGCAGCCGGCGCAGACATTATCGCAGCTACAGCAGCTCGGGCAAAAGAAGACACTACGACCGTTATGGCGGCAGTCATCGTTACAAACGCCGGAGCTACAGCAGCAGTTAATCCAAAAAAAGTTCTTGTTCCGCTTTTGGGACAAGGGTTTTTTTATGTGACCGATTGAATGGCCCGGTTTAGATCCTCGCGAATGGAAGCGGTGTGCTGATACTCTTCCTCAATGCCCAATAATCTTTTCAGCAGCAAGGTTACTTCCTTTGTCAGTGTTAATTCCTCCAGCCAAGTGCCGTTTTTCTTCTTTTTTCCTTTATATTGAGAGTACAGCAGGAATAACAGCGTTTCTCCGAGATCGAAGAAGTCATCCTGTTTTCGTACCTTTATTTCCTCCATTTCTTCAGGAGTCAATTGTTTGGCAAGGCCGAAATCGATGAGGCAGAGCCTGCCGTCATTGATGATGATATTAGGCGTTCTGATGTCGCTGTGGAAGATAAGGCGATCATGCAGGTATTCTATAATCTCAAGCAGCTGCGAAATCAGTTGTAATGCCATAAGCTCTGTGAACGGCTGTTTTCGAAAAAATAATAATTCTTCTATATTCTCTCCCTCAATGAACTGCATGACATAATAAGCCTGTCCGTCTATGATGAACTCATCTATGAAGCCCGGAATTTGCGGGTGGTGAATGCTATTGAGCAGTTTTATTTCCTGTTGGAATCGGACTTTCTCTTTTTCCTTTTTCGCTTTTGTCGGCCGAAGCTGTTTTAAGACATAAGGTGTTTGAGTTAGGATATCGGTGCACAAATAAACCAAACCGTAGCCTCCCATACCGAGGCACTCTTCGATTTTGTATTGATGATTTAAGATAACGCCGTTCTTTAGAGGGCGGTCAAATAGCAGTTTTTTTAGAAGTTTTAATGCCATGTCTGCACTTCCCTTGGTTGTACTGACTATAGTTTACCTTCTAGACTGAGAATAAAAAAGAGCCGGATAACCGGCTCGGTATAAGTTAAAACTGCTTTGTCACGTCGTATTCATAATCTATTTTTGCTTTTACGTTGCTCATCGTCGATCTGGCTGTCGCTAATGTATTATATTTAAAACTCCATACCTTTGCCACACTGAGTTGATCTGACAAAGAGATATCATAAGACCCTGAAGTCGAGCTGTTTACAAGAGCACGGCGCCATTCGTTGTTTTCGCTCGTCATGATCAGGTGGCGTGTATTTCCCTGGCTTGGTGTTTGAGTGGCGGTTGTCTGAACTCTGGTTACAATGGCATCACGCGGTATCCCAGATTGGTTTGTTAAATCAACCTTGATCACGCTGGAGTCAGAACCTGAGGGGCTAAGGCTTGTATTTCCTTTATTTTCAGCAACGCCGCTGAATTGGAACGTTCCGCTGCCTGATTTGATTCGGTCTTCAATTGAAAGTGTAAAATACATGTTTCCGGTATAGGTGCCTCGTGACACTTTCACATAAAAGGTATCTGTCGTGTTTTGGGCGTCTGCATTTGCATAAATAAAAGAAGAAAACGTATTAGGGTTAATGACTTCTGTCCCTTGAGAAACAGGTATTCTATTCTTATCATAAATTTCAATTTTCATCCCTGTATACGCGCTCTGGTATGTACTCCTCACGTATACTCTTTCTCCCTTATTAGCCGTAAAAGTGAAATAGGCTTCATCTTGACCAGCTTCCAGTATTGTTGTATCGATATTTTTATATTTCCAATAACCGATCGGCATTGCGGTATCAAATGAATTGTTTCCTGTGATAGCAGTGACTCCGGCAGCTGATGCCGAATACGTAAAGGTGAATAAGACAGACAGCATAACAGCGAATGGAATAAGCCATTTTTTCACCATGCAAACAACCTCCTTTTATTTCCATCATACATAATAACGATTTGGGTGTAAATAAATGTTTTTTGAGGTTAATATATACATTATCTTTGTCGATAAAAAAGAATAAGAGAGAATACTCGGGAGGGAATTCAATGCGTCTGAATCGGCAATTTATACGCACTCAGCTGATGGCACAGAACATATTGAGCAAGAATGCGCCTGCCAAACGGGAGAATGCGACTGAAAATCCAGCGGCAGTTCTGGAAAAGGCATACAGCAGGCTTAAATCACAATCTTCAACTGGGGGAATCAATCAGTTCAATTATTCTAAAACCAGCGTGTCGGGAAACAGCGGGACGTTCAGCAAAGTGTATCAATCAGCGAATGATCGAACAGTGACAGACACAGGGGAAGAAACAGTGATTCAATCCCAAAACCCCTATGAATCTGAGAGTGATATCAGAACCAAAATACTAGATGAAAAATACAGCAGGATGAATGCGATTAACAAAACAAAGTCTGATCCCCTAGGCTATATTAAGGATAAGTACCAAAATTCAAAGTCTCCTTATTTCAGAAGTGATCTGTCAGCTGCAGAAAGACAGGCCGCTTACGATAATGAAACAGAATGGTTATTCAAAGGGAAGGCGCAAAACTATAACCTTCAGGATGCTGCGTTTCGGAATGTCACATTTCATGGGGAAGTGGAAGCTGAGAATGAAAAGGTGTATCAGCGGGGACAGGTTAACCAGCAGCTGCAAGTGCTGTTGAATCGAAACCATATTCATATTCCAGAGGGGACAGAGCTGACGTTTACAATCACACCGATTGACTATCAGGTGCGGGTAAGCGGGACAGACGATCAGGATCTGATCAAGCAGATTAAGCAAGTGCTGCAATCTGGAGACAACAGCAAAGAACTATTTTTGCACATCATGAAAAGCCAAAGCAGTGATTCAGCACAATTTTCCGAAGAGGCCTATCAAAAGTATCAGGCTGCTCGTGAGATGTACGAAGTTACAGGCTACCATTTGAAGGATTTAGAAGTGATTGATGGGCGGTATGTCACGCCTGATGGACGTGACTTATTAGACGTCTATAAAGAAGAACTTGAAAAAGATCCAGTGCAGAAACAAACGGCTTCTTATGCTATATCTTACTATCGTTCAGAGCTCAGTAAAATCGCGGAAGCCGGGTATAATGCCATTCCGGATTTCATCCTATCAATTGATTACAGCAATGGATCTCTGAGAGATGTGGGACAAAGCAAGAGCTATGGGACCGGAGATACCGGGTGGCTTGAAGCATTAAAGCGTCAAACGGGTGTGAATTATTAGGTAAGCTGTTCATGTAGAACAGCTTATTTTTTATGAGAATCTAAGGGGGGTATTAATTTCAATATTCAAACAATTTTATTATTTTTATATAAAAGATTTTAAAAGAAGTGAACGATTCAAAACTCTGAACAAAGGTGTTTACCTGAAAAAAACAATTGTATTTTCCAGAGAAATTTATTATGATGAAATAAGTAATTTAGGAGATTATATAACAATTTTAAGTTTGAATTTTCTGATTGTTATCACTGATTCATGTGAAGGCAAGCAGGTCTGCTGTTTTCTCATTTATGAGTATTTTGTTAGGAGGAGGAAGAGGAGTGGCAAATAAAGAATTAAAGAGGGGCCTGGGTGCGCGCCATATTCAGATGATCGCCTTGGGCGGTACGATCGGTGTTGGCTTGTTTATGGGTTCTGCCAGCACGATTTCATGGACTGGTCCATCTGTCCTTCTGGCTTATGCAATATGCGGAATTTTTATCTTTTTTATTATGCGTGCGATGGGTGAAATGCTGTATGTCGAGCCGAGCACAGGTTCTTTTGCGACGTTCGGCCATCAATATATTCATCCGATGGCAGGTTATATAACAGCATGGAGCAACTGGTTCCAGTGGATTATCGTCGGCATGTCAGAAATTATCGCTGTCGGTTCTTATATGAAGTATTGGTTCCCGGATTTGCCTGCTTGGATACCTGGTATCGTGGCAATGGTGATTCTTGGTGCGGCGAATTTAATTTCTGTTAAGTCGTTTGGGGAATTTGAGTTTTGGTTTGCGATGATTAAAATCGTGACGATTATCTTGATGATTATTGCGGGAATCGGAATTATTTTCTTCGGTTTTGGCAATGGCGGAGATGCGATCGGTTTGTCGAACCTGTGGTCTCACGGGGGCTTCTTTGCAGGAGGTTTCTCAGGTTTCTTCTTTGCACTGTCTCTTGTCATTGCGGCCTATCAAGGAGTTGAGCTGATCGGGATTACAGCGGGTGAAGCAAAGGATCCGCAAAACACGCTAAGAAATGCGATTCAAAGTATTATCTGGCGTATTTTGATTTTCTACATTGGCGCTATTTTTGTGATCGTGACGGTGTATCCTTGGGATGAGCTCAACTCACTCGGAAGTCCGTTTGTGTCTACGTTCTCGAAAATCGGAATTACGGCAGCGGCCGGCATTATTAACTTTGTCGTGATTACTGCGGCAATGTCCGGCTGTAACAGCGGTATTTTCAGCGCGGGCCGCATGCTGTATACACTGGGTGTCAATGGACAAGCACCGAAATTCTTTAAGAAGATTTCACGCAATGGTGTGCCGCTGTATGGCACAATTGCGGTGCTGATCGGTTTGGCTGTCGGTGTTGTACTGAACTATATCGCGCCGCCGAAGATCTTTGTCTATGTATACAGCGCAAGCGTGCTCCCAGGGATGATTCCTTGGTTTATCATTTTGATCAGCCATATCGGATTCAGAAAAGCGAAGGGTGCTGCATTAGATAAACATCCATTCAAAATGCCGTTTGCTCCTTTTACTAACTATTTGACGATTGCTTTCTTGCTGATGGTTCTGGTTGGCATGTGGTTTAACGATGATACTCGTATCTCTCTGATTGTAGGCGTAATTTTCTTAGCGCTTGTGGTCATTAGTTATTATGTGTTTGGGATTGGCAAACGCACGCAGGCCAATTTGACAAAAAGCGAACAAGCAGCTGAATAACGATAAAAAAGAGACATTCACGGATGTCTCTTTTTTTATTTTTCGCGTATGGATTTTCCCTATTTTAGCAAGCTATAGGGTAAAGATAGCAGAAGGAAAGGTGTTCATGAAATGGATGTTACACTCGGTTATTTGCGCGAATCACTTTCGAATCATCTAGAAAATGAAGTCTGCCAGCGTATTTGCAAGAAGATGCTGGCGAAGCGTTATGCAAATGAAGAGGAATTTGTAAAAGACTTAGATGATAATGAAATGTCTTTTTTGAACCATGTATTAGAAAAAGAAATTAAGTATGCCCAGAATGAACAGGATCAAAAACGGGCCAAGGAATTAAACGAGGTGTATGAATTACTGCTTTGAGAAAGGCGGGTAAGAAATGGGAGCAATTGAACGAAGCGGATATACATTTCAGCCGGAGTTTAGCGTTGTCCGTCAAAACGGAGCCATCCATGTGTACCATCAAGGAGAGTTTGTGGAAGAAATCGAATTTGAATTTAACGGGGAATATCCCGATCATGATTTGATTGAAGAGCTTGTGAATCATTATTGTTTTGAGCATGAGATTTAGAGCCCTGCCGTGCAGGGCTCTTTTATTTAGGATGTGATCAGGCCATACTTTTTCAGGATATCCACGGTGATGTTTTTGGCTTTTGTGCCGGAATCATCGACATTGGTGACAAAGACATAAGAGCCATGCTCTGTTTTGATGAATCCGACAAACCATCCTAATCCCATATCAGTCAGGCGGGTTCCGGTTTTCCCGTAGAGCGTGTAATGATCGCCTTCCTCTTGAATCATCATGCGCTTGACGGTTTTCATCACCGGTTTGTCAAATGGAAGCTCCTCTTTAAATAGTTTCTCCAAAAAGGTTTCTTGTTCCAGCGGAGATATTGTGAGCGAGCTTTGCAGCCAAAACTGGTCAATTCCCCCGCTGATATCCTTGTTGCCGTAAGATAGTGTATGAAGCCATGTTTTCATTCTTTCCTCGCCGATATCTCTCGCTAATGCCTGATAATACCAGATTGCGGATTCACGCATGGCCGAGCCAAGCGTATGGTCGCGGTTCCATGATTCGAATTCACGCTTGACCCCGTCCCATCGTTTAACATTGTATTCATCTCTTACAGCTTTGACCTGCAAACCGATTAAAGCGTTCACGACTTTAAAGGTGGATTGCGGAGTTTGTCTTTGATTTGCCCGTTTTCTGTTATAGACAAATGTCTGCTCCTTTTGTAAATCGTGAAGAATGAAGGTTCCATCCGTATCCTTGAATTCATCATCGACATTCATTCTGCTGACATTCAAGTATTTTTCATGAGCAGATGACGCTGCGTGGACGGAGAAGCCGCCGATCCCTGCAATACTCAGCACAAGCACAACATATATCCATTTTTTCATTTTGTTCTCCCCTTTGTTTTGATTAACTACCTTTTCTCTCTTTCATTTGTTCTTCCTTTAAAAAATAATCAAAAAGCGCTTAAATTTGGTTTTGTAAACAAATACTGTTACTGGGTTTATATTCGGAAGATAACGTGAAAATAGAGGGTAAAAAGGAAGGCAGGGTAAGCGGATGAATGAGCAGATTCCACATGACAAAAGTCTCGATAACAGCCTGACGCTGCTGAAGGAAGGGTATTTATTTATTAAAAACAGAACAGAGCGCTACAATTCAGATCTGTTTCAGGCCCGTTTGTTGGGAAAAAACTTTATTTGCATGACTGGCGCTGAGGCGGCGAAGGTGTTTTATGATACGGATCGATTCCAGCGGCAGAACGCTTTGCCTAAGCGGGTGCAGAAATCGCTGTTTGGTGTTAATGCGATTCAGGGAATGGATGGCAGCGCGCATATCCATCGGAAGATGCTTTTTCTGTCATTGATGACACCGCCGCATCAAAAACGTTTGGCTGAGTTGATGACAGAGGAGTGGAAAGCAGCAGTCACAAGATGGGAGAAGGCAGATGAGGTTGTGTTATTTGAGGAAGCAAAAGAAATCCTGTGCCGGGTAGCGTGCTATTGGGCAGGTGTTCCGTTGAAGGAAACGGAAGTCAAAGAGAGAGCGGATGACTTCATTGACATGGTCGACGCGTTCGGTGCTGTGGGACCGCGGCATTGGAAGGGAAGAAGAGCAAGGCCACGTGCGGAAGAGTGGATTGAAGTCATGATTGAAGATGCTCGTGCCGGCTTGCTGAAAACGACTCCCGGAACAGCGCTGCATGAAATGGCTTTTCACACACAAGAAGATGGAAGCCAGCTGGATTCCCGCATGGCAGCCATTGAGCTGATTAATGTACTCCGGCCTATTGTCGCCATTTCTTACTTTCTTGTGTTTTCAGCTTTGGCGCTTCATGAGCATCCGAAGTACAAGGAATGGCTGCGGTCTGGAAACAGCCGGGAAAGAGAAATGTTTGTGCAGGAGGTCCGCAGATATTATCCGTTCGGCCCGTTTTTAGGGGCGCTTGTCAAAAAAGATTTTGTATGGAATAACTGTGAGTTTAAGAAGGGCACATCGGTGCTGCTTGATGTATATGGAACGAACCACGACCCTCGTCTATGGGATCATCCCGATGAATTCCGGCCGGAACGATTTGCGGAGCGGGAAGAAAATCCGTTTGATATGATTCCTCAAGGCGGGGGACACGCCGAAAAAGGCCACCGCTGTCCAGGGGAAGGCATTACAATTGAAGTCATGAAAGCGAGCCTGGATTTCCTCGTCCATCAGATTGAATACGATGTTCCGGAACAATCACTGCATTACAGTCTCGCCAGAATGCCGTCATTGCCTGAAAGCGGCTTCGTAATGAGCGGAATCAGACGAAAAAGTTAAATCAAAAAGCTCTCTTCCTTTATCGAAGAGAGCTTTTTGATTACTTCTTTTTTTCATCGTAGTATTGGACGGGATACATGGAGCCTTCTGATACCATTTTGTTATCCTCGATATCTTGCGGGTCCGGGTGGCCGGCTTTATCAACTGGGAACGTTTCCATATCGGGCTGTTTTGTTATTTTCATCTTCATGCTGTGAATGAATTCTCTTGCCTTTTGGCGATTTGACGGGTCTTTTAATAGATAAGAAGTGATGCCGACAGTTGAAACAGCGAGACCTGAAAGTAACAGCTTTTGTTTCATGGTGATACTCCTTTCTATTTTAAGAATAGTGTTTCCTGTATCATTCCCGTTTTGGAAATAGCTAAACCTATTGTGTTTTTATCGTCGGGATTAACAGTAAATTCCATTTAAGAAGAAACTAGTGACTTCATTCCTGTATTGGAAGGTAATATACATTGACTTATTATAGTTTCAGTCAAAATTCGATAAATATTGACAAAGTAAAGTAATCAGAATAATAATATAATTAGCAAGAGAATGTCATCATACATGAAAGGTGTTTACGATATGAATCAATTGCATCGAAGAATGGGAACGTTTTCCCTCATGATGGTCGGGCTAGGGTCGATGATCGGTTCAGGCTGGCTGTTCGGGGCTTGGCGTGCGGCTCAAATAGCAGGACCAGCTGCTATTATTTCATGGGTTATTGGAATGGTCGTCATTTTATTTATTGCTCTTTCTTATAGTGAACTAGGTTCTATGTTCCCTGAAGCGGGGGGAATGGTCAAATACACGCAATATTCACACGGTTCGTTTATCGGTTTTATTGCGGGCTGGGCCAACTGGATTGCGATTGTGTCCGTCATTCCGGTTGAAGCGGTGGCCTCCGTTCAATATATGAGTTCTTGGCCTTGGGAATGGGCGAAATGGACAAGCGGTTTGGTGAAGAATGGAACGCTGACTGGGGAAGGACTAGCGTTTGCCTCTGTATTGCTTCTCATTTATTTTCTGCTGAACTACTGGACAGTCAATCTATTTTCGAAAGCGAATTCATTAATTACGATTTTT
Organism: Bacillus sp. FSL M8-0025; assembly: GCF_037975475.1. Taxonomy (NCBI): domain Bacteria; kingdom Bacillati; phylum Bacillota; class Bacilli; order Caryophanales; family Bacillaceae; genus Bacillus; species Bacillus sp. FSL M8-0025. Next base: position 231,406 of record NZ_CP150258.1, read on the forward strand.
AAAATTATTATTCCGGGTCTTACGATTGGAGCTTTGCTGTTTGTCGGATTCCACGGAGAAAACTTTACTGGCGGTCAAAGCATTGCGCCGAATGGCTGGGCAAGTGTGCTGACGGCGGTTGCCACTTCAGGTATCGTTTTTGCGTTTAATGGTTTCCAAAGCCCGATTAATATGGCGGGTGAAGCAAAAAATCCGGGGAAATCAATCCCGATTGCGGTTGTTGGCTCTCTTTTCGTTGCGACAGTGATTTATGTCCTGCTGCAGATCGCCTTCATTGGAGCTGTGAATCCTTCTGATATTGCTCACGGCTGGAGCCATCTGAATTTTAATTCTCCTTTTGCTGATCTGGCGATTGCGCTGAATATTAACTGGCTAGTTATTGTGTTATATGCGGATGCATTTGTATCACCGTCTGGAACAGGGATTACGTATACGGCGACAACGTCCCGAATGATTTACGGAATGGAAAAAAACAAATACATGCCGAGTATATTCGGGAAGCTTCATCCGATTTACGGCGTTCCGCGACAAGCAATGTTCTTTAACTTGATTGTGTCGTTCATCTTTTTGTTCCTGTTCAGAGGGTGGGGCGTATTAGCGGAAATTATTTCCGTTGCTACGTTAATTTCTTATATCACCGGCCCGATCACAGTCATGACATTGAGACGGACGGGGAAAGACCTGTACAGGCCTCTTCGTTTAAAAGGCTTAAACGTGATTGCGCCGCTTGGATTTATCTTCGCGTCACTGGTGCTGTATTGGGCGCGCTGGCCGTTAACAGGGCAGGTCCTGTTTATTATCCTGATCGGTCTTCCGATTTATTTCTATTATCAGGCGAAGGCGAAATGGAAAGGGTTTGGCCGGAACTTTAAAGCCGGCGTCTGGATGGTGTTTTATCTGCTGGCCATGATGGTCATTTCTTATTTGGGCAGTGATAAATTCGGCGGCCTGAATGTCATTCATTATGGCTGGGATATGGTTCTGATTGCGATGGTATCACTTGTATTCTATGTGTGGGCGCTGAAGAGCGGCTACCAGACAGAATACTTAAAGGATGCGAAAGAGATAAATTCTCAGCTGCTTAATGGACAGTCAGAAGCTGCTGCCGGAAAAGAATAAAATATAGAAGAAAACCTTGCGATAGTTGTCGCAAGGTTTTTTGCTTTTAATAACCCTTTTTTACTTTGTGGAAAAGATCAGGATAGTTGGTGAACACTCCTGTTACGCCCCAATCAAGCAGGCGATGCATATCAGCTTCATTATTGACTGTGTAAGGATGAAGCAGGAGGCCGTGGCTGCGGATCATACGGACGTTTTCTTGATTTAAAGCTTTATAATCCGGGCCCGCACCGACAGCGTATGTTTTGATTTCTTCCAGGGCAGCATCTGTCATTGACGCCATTTGTTTGGCTTCCAGCAATTGAACGGTCGGCAGGTTTGGCTGTAATTGATGGACTTTTACCAGGCTTTCTTTGCTGAACGATTGAATGATCACCTGGCCTGGCTTAGAATGCTTTCCCAGTAATTTATGTTTCTGCAAAGAAGCGATCAGTTTTTCTTCCATACCTGGGTAGGTGTCAGGCGATTTTGTTTCAATGTAGTAGTTCGCGTGCTTTCCGAAACGGTCTAATACCTCTTCTAATGTAGGAACTTTAAGGCCGACGTACTGCGGCTTTGCTTTTTCCGGATAGGCTTCATTAAACCAAGAACCGGCGTCAAGCTTCTTAATGTCTGCGAGCGTATGGTCTTTCACCCAACCCATTCCGTTTGTGGTGCGGTCCAGTTTTTCGTCATGCATGACAATCAATTTTCCGTCTTTTGTCATTTGCAGATCCAATTCAATAAAATCAGCTTTCATTTTCTGAGCGGTTTCGTAAGACAGAATCGTGTGCTCAGGCACATATCCAGAAGCCCCTCTGTGCGCGACGGTCAGGATACGGTCAGGTGACAGCAGGTTTCCTTTTGACGCTGCCGACACTGGCGTTACCATAAATGAGAGTAAGCCCAGCGACAGAACAAACAAGGCCAGTATTCTATTTTTTCTCATGATTTCTCCTCCTTATAGATAAGCACTACCTGTCTTTCATAATAAAAAACGGATGTAAACGGCGTGTTGGAAAACTATTAATCTTTTATGTGTCTTTCTTAAACATGCTCTGCCCGTTTTCCTGTATTCCACGTCAAAGCCAAGAAGACGATGGCAAGAATGCAGGATGAGATCAGCATGATAAAGCCGCCGTTCCAGTTAAAACGGTCCACGACAAAGCCCATAATGGCGTTTGCGAAGGCGGATCCGCCGATGTATCCGAAAAATCCGGTCAAACCGGCTGCAGTTCCGGCTGCTTTTTTCGGTGCTAGGTCAATTGCTTGAAGGCCGATCAGCATAACAGGTCCGTAGATTAAGAAGCCAATGCTGATCAGGGCGATATTGTCCACGAGCGGATTGCCGGCCGGATTCAGCCAGTACACCAATACGGCAATGAAAACACCCGCCATAAACAAAACGCCTGCCGGTGCCCGGCGGCTTTTGAAGAATCGGTCACTGATCCAGCCGCACAAGATCGTTCCCGGTATGCCTGCGTATTCGTAAAGAAAATACGACCAGCGTGAGTCTTCAGGAGAAAAGCCTTTGGCTTCTGTTAAGTAAGTAGGCGCCCAGTCAACCACGCCGTATCGCACGAAATAAACAAATACATTGGCAAAAGCGATGTACCAAAGAAATTTGTTGTTCAGCACATATTGAAAAAGAATTTCTTTTGTTGTTAATTCTTTTTCCTGATTTTTAAAAGCGTGTTTTGGATAGTCATTCCGATACTCTTCAATTGGCGGGAGTCCGCAGGATTGAGGCGTATCACGAACCAATAAAACAATTAAAAATGAAATGATAATGGCGATGATGGCAGGGAAGAAAAACACGCTTTTCCAAGTGACGAACATCGCGATCCCAAGAGTGACAAGCGGAGCAAGAATACCGCCGCCTATGTTATGGGCGACATTCCAGATCGACATTTTTGTGCCGCGTTCACTTATGGAGAACCAATGGGCCATCGTCCTGCCGCATGGCGGCCAGCCCATTCCTTGAAACCATCCGTTGATAAACATAAAAATAAACATGATGGTGACGCTCGAAGTCACCCAAGGCATTGAAACGAATAGAATATTAACGATTGCTGATAAAAATAGGCCTGTCGCCAGAAAATATCTCGGATTACAGCGGTCAGACACCATTCCCATGATGAATTTGCTGAAGCCGTACGCAATGGACACAGCGGCCAGCACCAAACCCAGTTCTGTTTTCGAAAATCCCTGTTCCTGCAGATAAGGAATGGCAAAGGCAAAGTTTTTCCGCAGCAGGTAGTAGCCTGCGTAGCCAATGAAAATACCAATGAATACTTGCAGTCTGAGCCGTTTGTATGCCGCATCCATCTTTGAATCATCCAGTCTCTCAATATGAGGAGCCGGTTTAAATATATTAAGCATTAATAATTATCCCCCTTTGCTGTTTGTGCTGGATGTGTGGCGTGCCTCCTTTCCCGAAAAACAAAAAGAGCCAGAAAACACCCCTTGTCAAAAGGGGTTGGATTCCTGGCTCTCCTCATCTCCATCCAAGCTATTAACTTATCATGATAGCGCTTTCTTAAATTATCATAGTCCGGAGCGAATGTAAACGGGTAATTTTCAAATTGGGCCTTAGGGAAGTGAATATTATCCTTTTACTAAATGCAATTATATTTTTTTACTAGTAACATAAAAATCTGGAGGGAGGCTGTTTAAAGATGGATGAATTAGATATCGCATTCTTTATTTTACCGTTAGGAATTATGCTGCTATCGATTGTCGGGACCTGTATTTGTAAAAACCCGTATCTGATGCCAATGCTTAGTTTGGTGATTTCTCTTGTGCTCACCTTTACCATTTTTAATCAATCATTTTTGGGATGGGCTGTTGTCTATAGCTTGGTTTCTCTGGCTTTATCCTATATCACATTGATTGTGGTAAGGAAAAGGAAGGAATCAGGAAATTAAAAAGACCTCACTTTCTAACATATCGTTGACTAAAGCAACTATATGTGATTATAATTGCTTTAGTCAACGATATTAGAAAGTGGGGATTGATTTGAAAACAAGAGAATCATCTGTCGGGTTAAAATTCAGAAAGTTCAATCGATTTTATACAAACGTCCTTGGTTTCCTTAATGAGCACATTTACGACAGCCCGTTTTCCTTAACAGAAACACGGATTTTATTTGAGATTTATAATACGCCTAATTGTACGGCAAAAGCTCTTCAGGATAAGCTGGGGCTTGACCGGGGATATGTCAGCAGGATTGTGAAGCAGTTTGAAAAAGAAGATTTGATTTATAAACAGAGGAGCAAAGATGACGCCCGCCACCATTACATTTTTGTCACAGAAACAGGAAAAACGATTTATAAAAAGCTGGAGGAGAAAGCCAACGAACAAGTAGAACTGATGCTGAAGGTAATCAACCAAAAGGAGCAGCACAAGCTTGCCGAGGCGATGGCAGAGATTGAAGCGATCCTTTCACAGTCGCTTTCTGCCAGAGCATCAGAGATATCGATTAGAGATTATTTTCTTTCGGAGGATCTTCAACTCCTTATTGAGAAACAAAGACAATTTTACGCGGAGGCTCACGGTTGGGATGACACGTTTTTAGCTTATCTTCAGGAGACATTTGACGCTGACATCGAAAAAATATGGATTGCGGAAAGCGGCGGGAAATTTGCCGGCTCTGTCGGGTTGGTCAAGCACGATGAAAAGACAGTCCAGCTCAGATGGTTTCTGGTTGATGCGGATTTTCGGGGCAGGGGGCTTGGCACGCAATTGCTGGAGCATCTGGTTGCATACTGCCAAGACATGAAGTTTGACCGCATTTTCCTTTGGACGGTGAGCACGATGGCTGAGGCTCGTCCGCTCTATAAAAAATTTGGATTCAGGATAAGTGAAGTAAAACAAGAAGCGCCATTATGGGGACAGCAGCTGACAGAAGAACGGTGGGATTTGGAGCTGTCATGAAAAGACTGCATTATGCGTGGATCATCGTCTCCGTCACCTTTTTGATCTTATTGGCGGTTCAGGGGGTGCGGCTGTCGTTTGGTGCGTTTGTGGAGCCGTGGGAACGGCAGTTTTCAATCGATAGAAGCACCATCTCGCTGATTTCGACGGTGAGTTTTATTGTTTATGGCATATCACAGCCTGTGATCGGTCGGCTTGTGGACAAATGGGGTGCCCGGGCTGTTTTGGCATGGAGTGCGTTACTGACAGGAGTCAGCATTTTCTTAACATACCTTGTGACTTCGCCTTGGCAGCTGTTTTTGCTTTATGGGCTGGGTGTCTCGCTTGGAGTGGGCGGAGCATCGAATGTGGCGGCAAGTGTATTGGTCGTCAATTGGTTCAGCAAAAAGCGGGGACTAGCCTTTGGGATCATGGAAGCAGGCTTTGGCGCGGGGCAAATGCTTCTCGTTCCCGGCTCACTCATGTTGATCCATTGGTTTAGCTGGAAGCTGACGGTTGTGGTGTTGGGACTGCTGTTAATCGTGATTGTCTTTCCGGCTGCGCTGCTGATGCTGCGGAACAATCCTTCAGAAAAGAATACAGAGCCGATAGGCGGACTGGCTGCATCAGAAAAAGAAACAGCACCCAAAACAACAGCTCTTTCAGTGGCCGGGATGTTTCGTATGAGGCAATTCTGGTTCTTGATTTTTCCGTTTTTGATCTGTGGATTTACGACCGTGGGGCTGATGGATACCCATTTGATTCCGTTTTCTCATGATCATGGCTTTTCAACGACAGTCACGAGTGCTGCTGTCAGTCTGCTAGCAGGCTTTAATATTGCTGGGATCTTGCTGTCCGGAATTGTAGCGGACCGGTGGAGCAGCCGGAAAATCCTGTGCATTTTATATGTGGTGCGGGCGCTGTCGATCGTGATTCTTATTTACAGCCACGAGCCTTACTTGCTTTTAGCCTTTGCGATTCTGTTTGGATTAGTGGACTTTGCAACGGTAGCACCGACTCAAATGCTCGCCACCCAGTACTTTCAAAACTACTCGATCGGCCTCATGATTGGCTGGCTGTCACTCGCCCATCAGATCGGATCGGCACTAGGTGCGTATGTGCCCGGCGTCATCTACACGGTAACGGGTGAGTATACACTAGCTTTTTATTTGTCGATTGGAATGCTCGTGCTTGCGAGCGTAATGAATGTGATGCTGAGGGAGCCTGCGGCGGTCACGCGTGACAGTGCGTCTGTGGTAGACAAGTGATGAGGACAAAGGGAAAGCATCTCTGATTTGGGATTATTCAGAGATGCTTTTTTTGTATTTTTGTTCTAATACGAAGTCGATCATACCGACTATGCGGGCGTTTTCGGATTTTTGTTTGAAGCGTTCTGAACGATTATAAGCGTAAAACCTCAAACATCTATTGGGAAGTTGAGACTATTTAACATATTTTCACAATAGTTGATTTGTAACGCAGCGTGAGATGTCTGTCGTCTACCCATAAACTGTAATTTAGACATTAAGCATCCATTTTACATCCGTTCTCCATCAGCTTCGCTTTCGGTTTCATCTCCGAGATGTAGAGGCCTAAAAGCGTAAGGGCGCCTCCTAGAAGAGCGATCCATGTCATGTTTTCATGCAGGACCAGGACGGAAGCGGCGATCGTGATAACCGGGACCATGTAAATATACGCACTGGATTTGACGGCTCCGAGCACGCCAACTGAATAATTCCAAGTGGCGAAGCACAGGGCAGAAGCGCCAATCCCTAAGAAAAGCATGTTGAGTATATTTGAAGCAGATGAAAATCGGCTTAGGTCAAAATGGAAGTCGAACAAAAATAAAGCGGGAACCATAAATAATAGGCCATACAAAAATACTCTCTGTGTCAGCTCGATGATGTGGTATTCGTAGGCGCTTAATTTTTTCATGAATATCGAGTATCCGCCAAACACGAGAGCAGCCCCGGCTGCCATGATGTCTCCGAGTGGATTTAGACGAAGTACCACATTGCCGTTAAACGTAATCAATAAAAGCCCGATCAGTGCCGAGACAAATCCAATCAAAAAAGTCAGACGCAGTTTTTCGCCTTCGAGCAGAAAATGGGCCAAAACCGCAGTGATCATCGGTATAATGGACACGATCATGCCGACATTGGATGCGTATGTATAGGTGAGAGCTATATTTTCTAATAGAAAGTATAAGGTTACGCCAAATAAACCAGCCCCGGCAAACAACAGCTCCTGCCGCCAATTCCTGAACGGAATCATGTTGGGACGGACGAGGATAAGAGCGATAAAGCCCATCAAAAACCGATAAAATAATATTTCCATTGGAGAGAAGTCAGCCAGCAGAACTTTTGTCGAAATAAAGGTCGTCCCCCAAATCAGAATGGTCACAATGGCTGCGATATGCCCCGAAGTTTCTCTTTGTATGTTCATCTGTGAAGCTCCTTTTCAAAAATCTTCATGTATTGCTTCGGCGTCAGCCCCACCTGCCGTTTAAAAAACTTCGTCATATGGCTCTGATCGCTGAATCCTGTATGAAATGCCGCATCAATCGGCCTTACCCCTTGTTCAAGGAGTTTTTTCGCTTGATTAATCCGGATTGTTTCCATGTAGCTATTAGGGGTAATGCCTTTTTGTTTTGTAAATGAACGCAATAAATGATACTTGCTCCAGCCTGTTAATTCACTCAAATCATTGAGTGTGACATTTTCGGCATAATGCTCTTCTAAAAATTCACAAACCATTTTGACTTCGTCTGATGGTTCTGGAACGCTGCTAAGGAACGTGACATCTGAATAATGGCGGATCAGCTCCTCTAATAGATGAAGAAACAGCTCCTCCTTACGCAAAGCTTGTTTTTCCTCGGATATCAAAATATGCAATTCCTGCAGGCTGGCTGTCAGCTCATGGCGGAATAACACATGCTGGGAGAAATAAGGGAGATGCCCGGAGCCAGTAATCTCTTTCACCGCCTTCTCCATGATATCCGGCATGACATTGATACACCGATAATCAAGCGTCCGGCCGTCAATCTGTTCACAGCTATGCGTGTCACGGGGGTTAAAGAGGAGAAGATCACCTGGATTGATGATATATTCTTGATCCTGACAGGCCAGATATCGCTGCCCTTTTTCAATAAATCCAATCACATAATGATCGTGAAAGTGGTTCGGGAACTTTTGCATAATTCCCTTGAAGCGGTAGGCTTCTATATGAAGGTGTGGGTCAAGCTGCAGTGTGCGGGTTTCGTTTTGCATGGGATGCCTCCTGTCGGTGTGGTGGTCTTGGATTAAGTGTAGCATGATTTTGGGGGATTTCTTGTATGATGTTGCTGTTTAGGAATAGAGAAAGCAGACCGTTATTGATCTGCTTTCGTTTAAGAATTTAAAAGATTTTAACCCCCAATAATAAGTTTATCTTTTTTAATAAAAATTTATTTTTCAAATATTTCAGTTATAATGGTTTGGAACAGATAGGAGGGGCAAAGATGTATCAATCAAAGAAGGTTTTATTGTTAGGTTCAGGTGAATTAGGTAAAGAGGTAGTGATTGAAGCCCAGCGTCTTGGGGTACAGACGGTGGCAGTTGACAGTTACGAGCATGCTCCGGCGATGCAGGTCGCGCATAACAGTTATGTCGTTGATATGCTGGACCCAGAGCAGATCAGAACCATTATTGAGAAAGAAAAGCCGGATTTGATTGTGCCTGAGGTGGAGGCGATCGCGACGGATGAATTGCTGAAGCTTGAAGAGGAAGGATTTCACGTTATCCCGAATGCCCGTGCGGCCAAGCTGACGATGGATCGGGAAGGCATCAGACGGCTTGCGGCGGAAACGCTTGGACTTGCGACGGCTGGCTATGAATTTGCGAATACATATGATGAATTTATACAAGCGGCAGCACAGATCGGTTTTCCTTGTGTCGTTAAACCATTGATGAGTTCTTCTGGAAAAGGCCAAAGCATCTGCCGCTCTGAAGCGGATTTAGAGAGCTGCTGGGAGACGGCGATGGAAGGCGGACGGGTGAAAAACGGCCGCGTGATCGTTGAGGAGTTTATCCCATTCGAATCAGAAATCACACTCTTAACCGTACGTGCGGTTAACGGTACGGCATTTTGCGAGCCGATCGGTCATGTGCAAAAGGACGGGGATTATATCGAATCGTGGCAGCCGCATCATATGACAGAGCAGCAAATAGAAGAAGCGAAGCATATTGCGAAAACGATCACGGATGAGCTTGGCGGATACGGCCTGTTTGGTGTTGAGCTGTTCCTTGCGAAAGATAGGGTATATTTCAGTGAGGTATCTCCTCGTCCGCATGATACGGGTCTTGTCACGCTGGTGACGCAAAATTTGTCAGAATTCGCACTGCATGTCCGGGCGATTCTGGGCTTTCCGATTACAGAAATCACACAGCTTTCTCCTGGCGCCAGCAGGCCCCTCAAAGCACCGGAAGAATTAGCGGATTACACTGTTGAAGGACTGGAAAACGCACTGGCAGTCCCAAAGACTCAAGTGCGCGTCTTTGGAAAGCCGATAACGAAAGCCGGACGTCGGATGGCAGTTGCGCTTTCTGCTGCTGATTCAGTTGAAACGGCAAGAGAGAATGCAAAGAAAGCGTTGGACCAGCTAATTTTAAAATAGAGTTTGAGCAGGCTTTGTCATGGTACAAGGCCTGTTTTTTTCTTCCTTCATAAAAGTTTTATCATAAGAATCAGAAACCTGATTATAATGTAAAAGTCTTCCATCCCTACGGGTGGTTGACACTAAAGGAGGGAGATGACAAAATGAAATTAGTTCCAAGATTCAGAAATCAATGGTTCGCTTACTTAACAGTTTTGTGTTTGGCTTTAGCAGCAGCGGTATCTTTTGGCGTACCGGCAAAAGCGGCAGAGAACCCGCAAACTTCTGTATCGAATACCGGTCAAGAAGCTGATGCCACGAAAAACCAAACGTCAAAAGCAGAACAGGTTTCCGCCCCTTATGAGGGAACCGGAAAAACAAGTAAATCGTTATACGGCGGCCAAACGGAACTGGAAAAAAACATTCAAACCTTACAGCCTTCGAGCATTATCGGAACTGATGAACGCACCAGAATCTCCAGCACGACATCTTTTCCATATAGAGCAACCGTTCAACTGTCAATCAAGTATCCCAACACTTCAAGCACTTATGGATGTACCGGATTTTTAGTCAATCCAAATACAGTCGTCACGGCTGGGCATTGTGTGTACAGCCAGGATCATGGATGGGCTTCGACGATAACTGCCGCGCCAGGCCGCAATGGTTCGTCATATCCGTACGGTACTTATTCAGGCACGATGTTTTACTCCGTCAAAGGATGGACGGAAAGCAAAGACACCAATTATGATTACGGAGCTATTAAATTAAACGGTTCTCCTGGAAACACGGTTGGCTGGTACGGCTACCGGACTACAAACAGCAGCAGTCCCGTGGGTCTTTCCTCGTCAGTGACAGGATTCCCGTGTGACAAAACCTTTGGCACGATGTGGTCTGATACAAAGCCGATTCGCTCCGCTGAAACGTATAAGCTGACCTATACAACCGATACGTACGGCTGCCAAAGCGGCTCGCCTGTTTATCGAAACTACAGTGATACAGGACAGACAGCTATTGCCATTCACACGAACGGAGGATCGTCATATAACTTGGGAACAAGGGTGACGAACGATGTATTCAACAATATTCAATATTGGGCAAATCAATAAATACAGCAAACTAGCCATATTCATGTCTATTTTGTTTTTATGCGGATGCAGTTCGCAGACGCATTCCTCTCAAAAAGAAACGACTATTCCTGTCACTCTTCATGTGGAGGATGCTAAGGGGCTGCCGGTCGAAGGGGTTCAAGTGACGATTGTCAAAGCGCCTGCCTCAGACGAGGAGCCGAGTACAGAGATTGGCGAGATACTCGGTAAAACAGACAAAAACGGAGATATCAAATGGGATACCGGCAGAAAAGGCGATTACTCAGTCGCGTTGACGAAGGGTGAAACATCAGTAACCCATCACATCTCGTTAACAGAGGATAAAAAAGATCATGCCATTCCATTAGTCTTCAAAGAATAGCAGTTTCCTTGATTTTAAGGGAACTGCCTTTTTTATTTATTGCAGGAAACCAAACTATATACTGGAAATTTATTATGTGAGATAATAAGAAATAGGTATTTTTTCTTACGAGACAAAAGGGGCGTTATCCTTTATATCAATCAAACCCGGAGGAAAAAGAAGAAGATGATACAAGATTCAATGCAGTTTGCCGCGGTTGAAAGTGGTCTGCGCTTTTACCAGGCATATGATCAAAGCCTTTCTTTGTGGCCGATTGAGTCGGAAGCATTCTATGTTTCTACTCGTTTTGGAAATACACATATCATTGCAAGTGGGCCAAAGGACGCACCTTCGCTCATTTTGCTTCACGGAGGCCTTTTCAGCTCTGCGATGTGGTATCCGAATATCGCAGCGTGGAGCAGTCAATTTCGTACATATGCGGTCGATATAATAGGAGACAAAAATAAAAGTATACCATCAGCAGCCATGGAAACGAGAGCTGATTTTGCAGAATGGATGAAAGATGTCTTTGATTCTCTTGGACTTGAGACGGCACACCTGGCCGGCCTTTCGCTTGGCGGGTCCCATATCGTGAATTTCTTACTCCGCGCGCCTGAAAGAGTAGAGCGGGCGGTTGTTATGAGTCCCGCTGAAGCGTTTATTTCATTTCATCCGGATGTCTATAAATACGCTGCAGAGCTTACAGGGGCAAGAGGAGCTGAATCATATATCAAGTGGATCACAGGCAACAGTTATGATCTGCATCCTTTACTGCAAAGACAAATTGTGGCGGGCGTGGAATGGCAGGATGAGCAAAGGAGCCTGAAGCCGACAGAAAACGGGTTTCCGTACGTGTTCACAGACCAGGAATTGAAATCGATACAAGTCCCGGTACTGCTGATGTTCGGTGAGCACGAGGCCATGTACCATCAGCAAATGGCCTTTGAGCGGGCTTCGGTATTGGTGCCGGGAATTCAGGCTGAAATCGTAAAGAACGCCGGACATCTGTTATCTCTGGAGCAGCCAGAGTACGTCAATCAACGCGTCTTGTCCTTTTTATGCGGGGGGATAAACTAGTAAGGAACATGAAAAGATTGGCATTCATTTTTCAAAAGGTAACAAATGTTGTATAATAATAGAATTTGAATGCTGCTTTTTTTGTGAGCATTCTATGTTATCATGCTTATTGGAGAAAAATTTTTCCTGTAACGCTATTCGATCACTATCGTCAAATAATATAGATGGTTTTACAATTGGAGGTTTGGTTACACTGTGAATTACATCCCCTGTATGATTACGATAGGAAACTTCATTTGCGGATTGCTGGCGATTCATTCCTTGCTATATCACAACATTCATTCAGCAGTGCTTTTTATTTTTACAGGCATGTTCCTTGATTTCTTTGACGGGATGGCTGCTCGTAAGCTGAATGCCGTTTCTGATATGGGGAGAGAACTGGATTCGTTTGCCGATCTGGTTACGTTTGGAGTGGCTCCTTCTATGCTTGCTTACAGTGTCGCGTTGTATACCCTGCCATTTATCGGGATCTTATGCGCATTGACGTACAGCATTTGCGGAATGCTTCGCCTCTCTAAATTTAACATTGAACAAAGCAAGCTCCCGACGTTTATCGGTATGCCGATTCCGTTTGCGGGCATGTGTCTCGTTATTCTAAGCTTCACCTATAACCCGATCCTTCTGGCAATCGGCACTTGCGGACTCTCATATTTGATGGTGAGTAAAATAAAATTCCCTCATTTTAAAAAACATGCGGCAGAAAACCTGGAGTCCGGGAGATGGAATTAGTTCAGCAGCTCATAGCGGATTACGGTTATCTCGCTATTTTTTTGATGTTGGTATTAGGGATTGTAGGATTGCCGATTCCAGATGAAGTAATGATGACCGTTGTTGGCTATTTCACGCATACCGATGTATTGAATTATGAGCTTTCGATATTGATTAGTTTTGTCGGGGCTTTGTTAGGTATGCTGATCAGCTACATGATTGGCAGAAAAGCCGGACGCCCGTTTATCGATAAGTACGGCAAGTGGGTCGGCTTAAAAGAAAAGAGAATGATGAAAGTGGAAAAATGGATGAAGAAATACGGTCCATATTCTCTTATTTTAGGTTATTTTATTCCCGGCGTCAGACATGTGACGTGCTACTTTTCGGGGATTGGCAAAATGGATCTGAAAACGTATGTTGCGTTTGCGGCAATCGGCGCCTTTTTATGGTGCTTTGTTTTTATTACAATCGGAAGGGTTATAGGGATTATTCATGTTTAATACGGCTGTAAAGATTCTGTATCGATCATTGATAGAGCTGACGAATCATCGTCTGTCATCCTATCTGATTAAAGGATTTTGCGAGTCAAAAATTAGCAAACCGGTCATTCCGCTTTTCTCAAAACATTTTCGGCTGAATTGGGATGATGTGGACGGTACGGCTGCTGATTACGGATCGCTGTCCGAATTGTTCATTCGACAAATAAATCTGGAGCGGCGCCCTGTGTCAAAAGAGGCGCATGCGGTGGTCAGCCCTGTTGATGGTGTAGTTCAGACGGTAGGAATCATCAACCCGAATCAAACCTTTACGGTGAAGGGAAAAGATTACTCATTCGCTGAGCTGACCGGCTGTAAAAGCGCAGACCATCAATACAATGGCGGTTACTTCGTCGTGCTGTATCTAAGCCCGAGGCATTATCACCGTTTCCATTCTCCGATCAGCTGCAGGTATCAAAAGCTGGCCGAGCTCGGAAATCGCTCATACCCGGTAAATCAACTAGGCTTAAAATACGGGAAAGATGTGCTGTCGAAAAATTACCGGTTTGTGTACGAGCTGAATAGCGGAAGCCGAAATGTCCTGATGATTCCTGTCGGCGCGATGAATATTAATTCTATCGTGCAGACGAGCACCCGTGCTGAATTGGAGATCGGCGAAGAGCTGGGATACTTTTCATTTGGCTCAACCGTCATTTTGATTTTTGAAAAAGACGCGTTCCAGCCGTCCGCCCATTTAGCAGAAGGCCAAGAAGTTCAAGTCGGAGAACTGATAGGTTACGAAGAGTAAGAAGAGGAGCTTGCATAAACGCAGCGCCTCTTTTTTTTGAAGAAAGGTGAGATTCATGGAGAAACAAATCATCAGCTGGATTACAGATTATCAGAACACCGGAGATGAAGCCGTCCTGCGGCAAGTGCGAGAAGTGTGCTGGCCGATCATTGAAGCGGTTTTGCAAGAGAAGGCAATAGATGATGAACAAGCGAACAATTTGCGCGAAAAAGGAATCGAGCGGTTTCCATTCATCATCAGCAAATACCAAGCGGATGTGCAGCTTCCGGTTGAGACATTTTTACGAAATACGTATCGGTTTTACTTTCATCAGGTGATGAGAGAATCCAGCTAAAGCTTCTTTCAACAGAGAAGCTTTTTTTGTTGGTGAAAAAAGGAATCTTTTTCTATATCTATCTCGTAATGCTAGAGAACCTAGCAGAAAAGGAGAGATAGAATTGAAACGAATGATAGTGAGAATGACTCTGCCGCTGCTGATTGTCTGTCTGGCGTTTTCTTCTTTTTCAGTCTCGGCACGTGCTGCTTCTGAAGAAAAACATTGGGAGCGCTGGATTGAACGACATGCACAGCCACTGGATGCTTCCGATGCTTCAAACAAAGACCTTCGCTTTCTGAAGAAGGTGCTGAAGGGAAAACGAATCGTTCAGTTAGGGGAAACGACACACGGCGCTGGTGAAATCAACGCCACAAAGGTCAGAATGATCAAATATCTCCACGAAGAGCTGGGATACGATGTATTGGCATTTGAGTCTGGCTTTCCTGATACAAATGCATCCTACCTTAATATGGACCAATTAACCCCTAAAAGCACGATGAAAAACTCCATTTACGCTGTATGGCACAGAGAAGATGTCGTTGAATTGTTTGATTACATGAAAGAGCAAAAAGAGAAAGGCGATCCGCTGATCCTTACCGGTTTTGATATTCAAAGCATGAAGAATTCATTCAATGATGCTGCG
Source organism: Bacillus sp. FSL M8-0025 (assembly GCF_037975475.1). NCBI lineage: Bacteria > Bacillati > Bacillota > Bacilli > Caryophanales > Bacillaceae > Bacillus > Bacillus sp. FSL M8-0025. The sequence goes on from NZ_CP150258.1 coordinate 246,526, forward strand.
ACTCAATGGGTAAAAGCGGTGGACCCTGAGAAAGCAGAGTTGCTCTCCCAATCAGAAAATGATTTTTCAACATTAGTGACAGACAGCAATACGTTTGATGAATTTTCGCAAAAGAAGGAAAAGCTTGTGAAAAACTATCAGAAGCTGATCAAGTTCGCTGAAACACATGCTTCAGAGCTAAAAGAAAACCTTCCAAAAGAGCCGAAAGCTTATGAGATGTTTATGCATTCTCTTCAGCTGAGAATTGACGTAATGGAAACGTATATGCTGGAAGAAATGAAAGAAAAACTAGAGGAGTATCCGGAGAATATTGAGGATTTTTCATTCTTTATGAGAGACCGCATGATGGCTGAGCAATTTCAGTGGGTAGCTGACACCCTTTATTCGAAAAAGAAAATCATTGTCTGGGGCCACAATTACCATCTACGCAAACAGAATACGAAGATGATAAAGGACTGGGTACAGCTAAACGGCCCTAACATGGGTGATTATTTGCCGGAGCGGCTGAAAAAACAAACATATACGATTGGCATTTATGCTTACTCAGGTGCAAGTCTGGATAGTTCTGATAATAAGACTGTTATGCCGGTTACAAGCCCGCCGCCGTCTGGAAGTCTTGAAGCTTTGCTGAAAGCGGCGGACCGACCGGCTGTTTTTGTTGATTTTCTCCATACAAAAAACAAGAAAGGCACTTCGTGGATGTATACCCCGCGGACTGCGCTCTATTGGGGGTACATGGAAGAGCAGATGATCCTGAAGGAACAATATGACGGTGTCATTTGGCTGGAGCATATCACGCCCTCTGTCATTATCAAGTGAGCGGTGTCCCCTGTGGTAAACAGGGGATTTTTACATATCGCAAAAATAATCAAAACATATAATCCGTGATCCATTATTCTAAAACAGAAAGGAGATTGGAGCGTGCAATGTATTATGAAAAAGCTGTCCAGAAAACAATCAATTGGATTGAATCACATTTACATGAGCAAATATCAAACGAGGATATTGTTAACGTTTCAAGCTTTTCAAAATTCCATTTTCATCGGATTTTTCAAAAAGAAGTCGGCATGTCGGTTGCTTCTTATATTCGGTTAAGACGTCTTGCGAATGCGGCGGCAGCTTTGCTTTATACAGATCATCGTATTATCGATATTGCTTTGTATTATCAGTTTGAATCTCAAGAAGCATTTACGAGGACGTTCAAAAAGATGTATCACATGCCGCCAGGAGCATACCGAACATTTATGAAACGCTTTACTTCAAAAAAGGAGGAATCTTACATGGAGAAAAAAATGAAAGGCTGGGTATTGAGCGGGAGCCATCCGTTCCAATTCGAAATGGGGATTGACCGGGAAAATGTACATCAGGGAAAAGCTTCAGGGTATTTAAAGTCAACGATGGTTCAGGATATCGGTGAATTTGCGACGATGATGCAGCAATTCAAAGCAGATCGCTATCTAGGAAAAAGGCTTCGTCTATCAAGTTTTATCAAAACAAAGGGGGTGCAGCATTTTGCCTCACTTTGGATGCGGGTTGACAGTGCTGCTGATGATGTTCTCCAATTTGATAATATGAGCAACAGACCTATTACCGGAACAACCAATTGGAATCATTATGCTATCGTTTTAGATGTCCCAGAAAATAGCGCTGTGATATCTTTTGGCGTTCAATTATCTGGGCCGGGTCAGGTGTGGATGGATCATGTTGTTTTTGAAGAGGTAGATGAGAGCGTTCCTTCAACAAACCTTGAAATGCCGGGAGAACTTTTAGATGAACCGGTAAATTTATCTTTTGAAGAGGAACTACAAAAATAGTTTTCAGACAACTACTTTTATTAGTGAGTTAATGGAAAATACTATTTGTTATTAATAAACCCTTGTGCTGCTTAGGTTTGTAAGAGCTTGGTTATTTTTATCAGTCTGGGCGGATCTGTTCATCTTTGCGGCATTTTCCTGTATGATATAGTAAGAGTGTGCATAGCAACTAACTATAATTGAACAGGGTGTTTAAAACATGGAAAAACAATACAGAGTATTACTTTACTATAAATATGTTCCGATTGAAGATCCAGAGGCGTTTAGAGAGCAGCATCTGGCTTTTTGTAAGGAGCTTGGTTTGTTAGGCCGTATCCTTGTTTCTTCTGAAGGAATTAACGGTACGGTATCAGGTACGGTTGATCAGACTGAAAAATATATGGAAACAATGAAAGCTGATCCTCGTTTTGCGGACATGGTATTTAAAATTGATGAAGCAGAAGGCCATGCCTTCAAAAAAATCTTCGTCCGCCATAAAAAAGAGCTTGTAACGCTTCGTCTTGAAGATGATGTCGATCCGAACGAAACAACAGGCCAGCATTTGAAGCCTGCAGAATTTTATGAGAAGATGCAGGATCCAAACACAATTGTAATCGACGCGCGTAACGATTACGAGTATGACCTTGGCCATTTCAGAGGTGCGGTCCGTCCTGACATCGAAGCCTTCCGTGAATTACCTGAATGGATTGAAGAGCACAAAGATATGCTTGAAGGCAAAAAGATTTTAACGTACTGTACAGGCGGCGTGCGCTGTGAAAAGTTCTCAGGATGGCTGGTGAAGCAAGGCTTTGAAGATGTAGCACAGCTTGACGGCGGAATCGTGACATACGGAAAAGATCCAGAGGTGCAAGGCAAGCTTTGGGACGGCCAGTGCTACGTATTTGATGAAAGAATCAGCGTGCCTGTCAACCGTGTTGAGCATGTGATTGTCGGTAAGGACTACTTTACAGGAGAACCGTGTGAGCGTTATGTGAACTGCGCAAATCCATCTTGCAATAAAAAAATGATATGCACACCGGAAAATGAGTATAAATATATGCGCAGCTGCAGCCACGAATGCCGCACGAACCCAAGAAACCTGTATGTGAAAGAGCATAATATGACAGAAGAAGAAGTAAACGCAAGACTGGCAGCGATTGAAACAGAAGATCACGCTGCTGCTGAATAAAAAAAGAACACCTCGTATTGAGGTGTTCTTTTTTTTCTATATGCTTTCAGTTTGGCTGTTTGCGGAAACCCATTCTTTTTGGCGGAAGGCCTTTTCCCATTTTGATACCACGATACAGGCGATCGCATGTCCCGGTACGTTCACGCCCGTTCTCGCCATGTCCATGACGCGGTCAACACCCGCGATAATGGCAACGCCTTCAGCCGGCAGTCCTACAGCATTGGCAGTCGCCAGAAGAACTACAAGCGATCCTGAGGGTACAGCTGCAATGCCTTTACTGGTCATCACAAGCACAAGCATCATGAGCAGCTGCTGGGACAATGTCATGTCTACTTGAAAGGCCTGTGCGAGAAAGATACAAGAAACTGATAAATATAAGCTGGAGCCGTCACAGTTCAATGACAAGCCGGAGGGAACGACAAATGATACCACTCGTTTGGGACAGCCGTATTTCTCCATTCTATCCATCAGCTGAGGGAGAATGGTTTCAGTGCTGGTGGTGGAAAATGCAATTAAAAACAGATCCCATATCATTTTCAATACTTCGAAATACTTAATCTGAAAGATGAGACCGACAAGCGGAAAGAGGACAAAGAGGATCAGGAACAGGCCAAGGAATACGGTGCCAACCAGCTTAAACATAGGGAGGAGGAGTTCAATGCCGTATTGGCCTACAGAAGCTGCCATCAGGGCTAACACGCCGATAGGAGCAGTGACCATGACGATTTGTGTGAGCTTGAACATAATCTGAGCGGTAGATTCAAAGAACTTCATTACTGGTTCAGAAGCTTTGCCGATACCAGCTGCGGCGACACCAAATAAAATGGCGAAGAAAATAACGGCAAGCAAATCATTTCTGGCCATGACATCAATAATGTTTGTAGGGATAATATCCAGGATCATTTGCTTGAAATCAACAACTTTGTCTGTGTAGCCGGAAAGTTCATGGATATCTTTTTTTGCCAAATGGGAGAGGTCAAGCCCGACACCTGGTTTTAAGACATTCGCTAATAAAAGTCCAAGCCCTAATACCAACGTTGTAATCACTTCGAACCAAATGATCGTCTTGATACCAAGGCTGCCCATTTTTTTCATGCTTCCGCTTCCTGCGGCTCCAATGACAATGGTAGAAAACACAATCGGCACAACAATCATTTTAATCAGGCGGATAAATCCATCTCCGACAGGCCTCAGTGCCATCCCGAAATCAGGAAAAAAGTGGCCGATCACTGCGCCGACAGCCAAAGCGATTAAAATTTGAAACGCGATTAATTTTTTCAAATGAATCCCCCTTTAGAACGATAGAATGTAGGCATATTCATATCATTCGTGATTCAAATGCAAACACCTTTTTTCAAGTTATTTTATTTTGACAGCGCTTTCATTATGTTGGCGAAAAAGTCCCCCGCAGCAGGGGGGACTTTTTTACTTCATTTGAATGTGCTTTAGATCTTCTTCAGAGGTATTTGTGAAAATAACCGGTGTTATGGCTGAAGCGGCATGCTGCTTGATGTAATTGAGATCAAAGGTGAGAAGCAGTTCGCCTTGTTTGACGGCTTGTCCGCTTGTGACATGTGCTTCAAAGCCTTCCCCATTCAGTTTGACGGTATCGATGCCGACATGAATCAGGATTTCAGTGCCGCCGGCGCTCATAAAGCCGATGGCGTGTTTTGTCGGAAAAATCGAGACGATCTCGCCGTCCGCAGGTGCAACGACTTTTCCTTCTGATGGTATAATCGCAAATCCCTCGCCCATCATTTTTTCTGAAAAGACTTGATCAGGCACATCCCCTAAAGAGACTGTTTCTCCTTTAATCGGATAAATAAAGGTCTCACCGGAATCGGGCTTCTGCGGTTTGTCAGTTACCGTGTCCAGCGTGGCGGCGGTGGCAGGGACGCCTCCGGCCATGATTGTTTTGATGTCGTCTTTTAAGGCATCGGACTTGGTTCCGAATATTACCTGGAAGTTGTTGTTGACCTCCAGCACACCTACTGCACCAAGCCGTTTTAATTCATCCTTGCTGACTTGGCTTGGCTGATGAACGGTCACACGAAGCCTAGTGATACACGCATCCAGGTTAGCGATATTTTGCTGTCCGCCCAAGGCCTGCAGCACGTGAAAGGCAAGCTGGTCTTTTGCAACTGGAGTTTTCTCCTCATTCTGACCGTCTTCATCTGTCTCACGGCCGGGCGTTTTCAAATTCCATTTCAGAATCGCAAATCGGAACAAATAATAATAAATGAAAGCAAACACGATCCCGACAGGAATGACAACCCAGCCGTTTGTAGACAGTCCGTAGTTCAAGACGTAGTCAATTCCGCCGCCTGAGAACGTATAGCCGTGGCGGACATGGAATAAATCACAAACGACAAAGATGACGCCAGCAAGAATAGAGTTAATCAAATAGAGCACGGGCGCAACGAACAAGAAAGAAAACTCAACCGGTTCTGTAATTCCGGTCAGCATAGATGTGAGCGCCGCAGAAATCATCACGCCGGAGATCATTTTTTTCTTTTCCGGACGCGCGGTATGGATAATGGCAAGTGCAACTGCCGGCAGACAGAAAATCATGTAAGGGAAATCCCCCATCATAAAGCGCCCGGCTGTCGGGTCTCCCGCGAAAAACCTTGTCAGGTCTCCGGTTACGGTGTTGCCTGTTGATGGGTCTGTGTATTCTCCCATCATAAAATAGAAAGGCGTATAAAAAATATGATGCAGGCCAAAAGGAATCAGCAAACGATAGATCGTTGCATAAAAGAACAGGCCGACTGTTGAATCGGCAATTAAACTGCTGGCTGCGTTAATTCCGTTTTGGATCAGCGGCCAAACGAATGAGAAAAAGACGCCGATCACCAATGAACTGACGGAAGTAATAATCGGGACAAAGCGTTTTCCAGAGAAAAATCCAAGGACCGGATGCAGCTCGATTGATGAAAATCGCTTATATAAATAGGCGGCGAGAAGCCCGATAATGATTCCTCCGAAAACCCCCATATCAATCAGGTGCTCGGCTCCTTCATACGGAGGCTGAAGGCCGAGTAATTTCCCCATATTGTCGAGAGTGACGGTTAAAATTAAGTATCCGATGACAGCGGCAAGTCCGGCTACACCTTCTCCGCCGGCTAATCCGATCGCGACCCCCACGGCGAAAATCAGCGGGAGATTATCGAATACAACGCCGCCCGCATCCTTTATAATAGGGATGTTCAGTAAATCCTTGTCTCCGAAACGGAGCAAAAGACCTGCTGCCGGCAGGACGGCAACCGGGGTCATCAACGCGCGGCCAAGCTGCTGCAGAATTTGAAATGCCTTTTTAAACATGACAGTCTCCTTTTATTGTGTTATGAGAATGATGCACTCTTTAATTTTTGAGCTGCTTTATAATCGGCGATAACGGTTACATGATTGTGATTTTGAAGAATGGAGGCTGGTACTTCTGTCGTGACAGGACCTTCAGCCATCTTTTGAATGGCGTCTGCTTTTTCCTCGCCGCTTGCTAAAAGCACAATATGTTTGCTGAATTCCATGATGGTTTTAATGCCCATTGAAATCGCGAGTCTCGGCACCAGCACCGGATCACCGCCGAAGAATCTGGCATTTGCCTGTATCGTGCTTTCCGAGAGCTTCACAACACGTGTCCGGTCTTCAAAATCAGATCCCGGTTCATTGAAACCGATATGGCCATTGGCGCCGATGCCGAGAATTTGGACATCAATGCCTCCCGCCTGGCGGATGAGATCCTCGTATACTTTGCATTCCGCCTCAAGCTGCGGATTGTCTCCTTGCGGGATATGAATATGATTAGGCTTGATATTGATATGCTGAAAAAGATGCTCATGCATAAAATAGTTATAACTTTTCGGATGAGATGGAGAGAGACCAGCGTATTCATCCAAATTAAATGTAGTAACCTTTGAAAAATCAATTTCGCCTGCCTGATAGTCTGAAATCAACTGCTTATACAAGCCGACCGGTGTGCTTCCTGTTGCCAGGCCGAGAACGGCATCTTTCTTAGCTTGTATTTGTTCTTTAATAATGGCAGCGCTTAACTTACAGAGTTCTTCGTAGTGCTCGGCGATCAGAATCTTCATGTGACACCCCCTCAAAGAGATAGACAAGCACCATATTTGTTATGACCAATTTATGATACTTGTCATTACGAATTTAGCACCGCCCTTATCAAACTGTCAATATTAATTTCTGAAAATTTGTTATAAAAGAAGGATACAAATCTTTCATATTGGGAGGGCAAATGGTATTATGGTCTCAATGAAAAAGAACGGATTGCATACAGAATGGGGAGAATGAAATGACAGCTTTATATTCTGTTATCAAGTTTAAAATCATTGAGTTAATTAAATCGGGCAAATATCAGGCGAATGATCAGCTGCCGACGGAGAGTGAGTTTTGCGAACAATATGATGTCAGCAGAACAACTGTGAGACTGGCTCTGCAGCAGCTAGAGCTTGAGGGATATATTAAAAGAATTCAAGGAAAAGGGACATTTGTATCGGCGGCCAAAATACAAACGCCGATTCCGCATAAGATTACGAGCTTTGCAGAACAAATGAGAGGACTTCGTTCTGAATCAAAAGTGCTTGAGCTTGTGGTGATTCCTGCCGATCATTCCATTGCCGAGCTTTTGAAAATGAAAGAGAATGAACCTGTCAACAAGCTTGTCAGAGTCAGATACGCCGAGGGGGAACCTTTGCAGTATCATACCTCATATATTCCCTGGAAGGCGGCACCGGGGCTGGCACAGGAGGAATGCACCGGCTCACTGTTTGAATTGTTAAGGACAAAATACAATATTGAAATCAGCAGGGGCACGGAATCGATCGAACCGATTTTAACGGATGAAACGATCAGCGGCCACTTATTAACCAATGTCGGAGCGCCTGCGTTTTTATCAGAATCCCTTACCTATGATAAAAATGAAGAAGTGGTGGAATATGCGCAAATTATTACCCGTGGAGACCGAACGAAATTCACCGTTGAACAGTCATATCATTCATAAAGCAATGTGTTTTAAGAAGGGAATGGTGGTTCTATGTTTTTATTGACGAATGGAAAAGTGCTGTGGGGAGCAGTGATTGCTGCATTCATCCTTTCAATTGTATTTTACCCTTTTCTGCCGACGCAGATGCCGATTCATTATGATGTTGCGAACAGTCCGGATCTGACGGTTAACAAGCTGGCGGGGACTGTGATGCTGCCTGTTTTGATGGTGGTGTTTGCATGGGCGCGGAAGATCAATTGGCAATTAGTGTTCGCAGTGTATATTTTGCTGATTTGCCACATTGTCGTCCTTTGTTTAGCGCTCTAAATCAAACAGCCAGAATAAAACTGGCTGTTTTCTTTAATTTCAGCTTCATCTGACAATGAATGTGGTGTATAATAGCTGATGATCCTAAAGAATATTCTGAAATTTATCGGTGTGGAGCGGCGTATCATGAAAGGAAGGCTGTATGTTTTTTGCAGCTTTAAAAAGACTGAATATTTAAACAATTATATGAAAGGTGTGCTGATCAGATTGAATAAGCTTATTGAACGAGAAAAAACTGTATATTATAAGGAAAAGCCCGACCCGTCTTCCTTGGGGTTTGGACAATATTTTACAGATTATATGTTTGTGATGGACTACGAAGAGGGAATTGGATGGCATCATCCAAGAATTGCACCGTACGCACCGCTTACGCTCGATCCGTCTTCATCTGTTTTTCATTACGGCCAGGCTGTTTTTGAAGGATTAAAAGCATACAGAACAGAGGATGGCAGGGTGCTCCTGTTCCGTCCGGATCAAAATATCAAACGGCTGAACAGATCGTGTGAGCGCATGAGCATGCCCCCTTTAGACGAAGAGCTGGTCCTTGAGGCATTGACACAATTAGTTGAGCTGGAGAAAGATTGGGTTCCAAAGAAAAAAGGAACGTCACTGTATATTCGTCCTTTTGTCATTGCCACAGAACCGAGTCTCGGTGTGAAGGCATCCAGGAGCTATACATTTATGATCGTGCTTTCGCCTGTCGGCTCCTATTATGGCGACGATCAGCTGAAGCCGGTTAGAATCTATGTCGAAGATGAGTATGTGCGGGCAGTCAACGGAGGAGTCGGGTCTGCAAAAACGGCTGGAAACTATGCCGCCAGTCTTCAGGCACAGCGGAAAGCGAATGAGCTGGGCTATGACCAGGTGCTGTGGCTGGACGCCATCGAAAAGAAATATGTGGAAGAAGTAGGGAGCATGAACATCTTTTTCGTCATAAACGGGGAAGCTGTCACACCTGCTTTAAGCGGAAGCATTTTAAGCGGGGTTACACGTGCGTCTGCGATTGAATTGATTCGAAGCTGGGGCATTCCGGTTCGTGAAGAGAGAATATCGATTGATGAGGTGTATGCGGCCTCTGCACGCGGAGAATTGACAGAGGTCTTCGGCACAGGCACGGCAGCCGTCGTTACGCCTGTCGGTGAACTCAACATTCATGGAAAAACGGTGATTGTAGGAGACGGGCAAATCGGGGACCTCTCGAAAAAGCTGTATGAAACGATAACAGATATTCAGCTTGGCAAGGTGAAAGGCCCATTTAACTGGACAGTGGAAGTGTGAAAATCGAAAAAGAACCTGCCCGGAGGCAGGTTCTTTTTATTTTGAATGAGTCATATCAGCAGCCGGCTGGCTTTTGCGGTTTTTCACATAATACATTGCATAGCAAATGGCCATAAACGGAACGCCGCAATACAGTGCGATTCTTTGATTCGGATCAAAGGCAATGCCAACAACGGAAGCCAGGCATAACAGGAACGCGGCAATCGGCACGAACGGATACAAAGGGGTTCTGTATTTCAAATCAGTAACCTTGTTTCCCGCTTCGATATAACGTTTTCTGAACATGAATTGAGAAGCAGCGATCCCCATCCACACGACAACGACGGCAAAACCGGAAATCGACACGAGCACAACGTATACAGTGTCTGGCGCAAATACGCTGGACAGCAACGACAGAATGCCGCCGATCATGCTGAACACCAGCGCGTTAAACGGGGTTCCTTTTGACGTCAGCTTTGCAAATGTCGGATGAAGCGTTTTTTCTTTTGATAAAGACCACAGCATCCGGGAAGAAGCGTAGAGTCCGGAATTAGCCGCTGACAGGATCGCTGTCAGGATAACAAAGTTCATGATATCGGCTGCGTATGGTACACCGACTCTGTCAAAGACAGCGACAAACGGGCTTTTGATGACACCTGCATCTTGAATCGGAATCAGCCCTGACAGCACAAAAATTGTTCCGACAAAGAAGAGTGAGAGACGCCAGACCGTTGTTTTAATCGCTTTTGGTATCGTCTTGTCAGGATCAACGCTTTCACCGGCTGCGATTCCGATTAGTTCCGTTCCCGAAAAGGCAAAATTGACGGACAGCATCGTCATCAAAATCGGGACAAATCCATTTGGAAAAAGCCCGCCTTCCGCCATGAAGTTGGACAGCATCGGAGCGGCTTCTCCGCCTTTGATCGGAATGATGCCGAACATGGCAGAGCCGCCTAAAAGAATAAATAATACAATGGCTAATACTTTGATGCTGGAAAACCAAAATTCTGATTCAGCGAAAAACTTGACCGAAAATGCGTTAAGCAAGAAAATGAACAGCGCAAAGACGGCACTCCACATCCAAACCGATGTATGGGGGAACCAGCGCTGCATTAACAGGCCGGCTGCTGTGAATTCTGATCCCAATGCCACGGTCCATGTCAGCCAGTACAGCCAAGCAACCGTAAATCCGGTGCCCGGCCCTATGTATTTGGCTGCATAGGTGTGAAAGGCGCCGGTCACAGGCATGGCGACTGACAGCTCACCGAGGCATAGCATGACCAGATAGACGATGCCGGCCCCGACTAAGTAGGCGAGTATCGTTCCGGCCGGGCCTGCTTGCTGAATGGTATAACCTGAGCTTAAAAACAGCCCGGTTCCGATGACACCTCCCAAGGAAAGCATAAAGAGGTGCCGGCTTTTCATACTTCTCTGAAAGTTTGTCTCATTCTTGTTGTGGGCAGAGTTCATCTTTTTCCAACTTTCTATCAGCGATTTATTTCCTCCTAATAAAAAATCTCATGTCAGAAAGTGACACGAGACTCCGGCGAACCGGCTTTAAGTTAGAATATACAAACTATTCCGATAAGTCAAGTTGTTTTTAAAGAGCGGGCCCACGCCGCAATTTCTTGAATATTTTCGGGTTTTGTCCGGCAGCAGCCGCCAATCAGCCTCGCTCCTTTTTCATGCCAGGTGCGGGCGCTCGCCCCGTAAGATTCTGCGCATGCTGCGCCGTTCCACGTTTTTGTTTCCGGATCATATTGCTCACCTGAATTCGGGTAGACAATGATCGGTTTTGACGTGTTCTTTTTTAACTCCTCTATCAAGGAAGGGATATGCTGAAGCGGCGTGCAGTTGATGCCGAGTGTTGCAATTTGGCGGTGTTCATCAAGCCACGATGCACAGTCAGCTGCAGGTGTTCCGTCACTGATATGCAGGCCGTCTTTAGCGCTGAAGCTGATCCATGCATACGTTTCAGGAAATTCCTTCAACAGCCGAACAATCGCTTTGGCTTCAGTCAGACACGGAATCGTTTCGCATGCCAATACATCAGCTCCGGCTTCAATCAGCGCCTTCATCCGGGGGCGATGAAACTCAATCAGTTCATCTTCTGATATTGCGTAGTTGCCGCGATACTCAGACCCGTCTGCAAGATAAGCGCCATAAGGGCCTATAGAAGCCGCAATGATCGGTTTTGGCCGATTCAAACGGTTCTCTTTAAGCGACCAAAATTCATCACGTGCTTCAGCTGCGATGCTGACGGACAACTCGATAAGCCGGCGTGCTTCCGCTTCGCTCAGCCCGCGTGCGGCAAAGCCTTCAAATGTAGACTGATAGCTGGTGGTGATTGCACAATCGGCACCTGCCGCAAAATAATCAGTATGAACTTGTTTAATCAGCTCCGGCTCTTCCATCAGGATTTTTGCTGACCACAGACTGTCGTTCAAATCACAGCCCTTGCGTTCAAGCTCGGTCGCCATGGCGCCGTCTAGAACAATAAGCGGGTATGTATCTAGTATGTGTTGGATAGGATTCATAGAATGTACCTTTCTTTCAGATTTTTTTGAAAAAGATATGAAAATCGTAATGGAGGCTTACGTGTTTGTCAATAAACGCAAAAAGAGAAAGGTGTTCAGCCCATATGTCTGAACACCCTTTTCTTATGATATTTGTTTGTTGTGCGTGTCAGTCTTTGTGTCTGAAACCGGCCAGCACTCAATGCCATTGTGGTTTTTGAGCACATCTTTATAAAAGACAGGATCTTTGCCTGCTTTTTTCTGGCGTGTATAGTCTTTCAGCGCCGTAAAAACAACCTTTGATAGTAAGAAAATAGCGATTAAATTCACGACGACCATCAAACCCATGAACAAATCAGCAAGATCCCAGACGAGCTGGACTTTGGCAACACAGCCAAACACGATCATTGCCAGCACGCCGATACGGTAGACAAAAATCAGTTTTTTGCTTTTGTTCAAAAAGCCGATATTGGTTTCGCCATAATAATAGTTTCCAATTAGAGCACAGAATCCGAATAACAAAATCAGAATCGCGAGAAAGCCTGATGCCCATGATCCGACATGGGAGCTGAGGGAGGCTTGTGTCAAGGCGATTCCGCTCAGACCCGGAGTATGATAGGCATCCGAAAACAGAATGATAAAAGCGGTGCTTGTACAAATGACCAGTGTATCTGTCAGTACACCAAAAGCTTGGATCAGCCCCTGTTTGACGGGATGGCTTGTTGTGGCGGTGGCAGCGGCATTCGGTGCGCTTCCCATTCCCGCTTCGTTTGAAAAGATTCCCCGTCTGACGCCTTGCATGAGTGCCGCGCCCAAAGCCCCGCCGGCGGCCTGATCAAAACCAAACGCATTTTTCACGATTAGCGCAAGCACACTTGGCAGCTGCGTAATGTTGGTGAAAATGACGAAAAACGCAACTCCGATATACAGGACAGCCAATACGACGACAATGGATTCAGCCAGCTTTGCAATGCGCTTGACTCCGCCAAAAATAATCGTGCCGAATACAGCAATTAAAATGAGTCCCAATGTCAGGCGGTTTGTGCCAAACGCGTTTTCAAAGGCAAGGCTGACTGTATTGGATTGAACCGAGTTGAAGACGATACCGAACGATAAGGTGATTAACACAGCGAACAGCGCGCCCATCCACCTTTTGTTCAGCCCTTTTTCCATGTAATACGCCGGCCCGCCGCGGAAGCCGTTTACATCTTTTACTTTATAAATCTGAGCCAGTGTGCTTTCCACAAAGCTGGATGCTGATCCGATAATGGCGATAATCCACATCCAGAAGATTGCACCGGGCCCGCCGAGTGCAATGGCGATGGCAATGCCCGTAATATTTCCCGTTCCGACACGGGCCGCCATGCTGATGCAAAAGGCTTGAAACGGAGAAATGCTGTTTTTTGACCGGGAAGCAGCACCTTCTCTTAATACCCTGACCATTTCTTTCAGCATGCGAACCTGTAAAAACTTAAGCCTGAACGTAAAATAGATTCCCAGAGAAAGGAGCAAAACAATCAATAGCTTTGACCACAAAAGATCATTTGCAATACCGACGATATGTTCCAGGATTTGCTGCATACAATCACCTCTTTTTTCATATTTAAAAAATGCTGAGCTCCCATTCCTGCGCCATATGCTTCAGCAGCATACCGCCAGTGAGGCTGTTGCCGTATTCATCAATGGCAGGCCCGTAAATGCCGATGCCGCATCCGGATTGAAAAGGCTGTTCTCTTCTAGCGCTTGGAGGCACCAGCGCCATGATGCCGCCGGAGACGCCGCTTTTGGCCGGCACGCCGACAAACGCCGCATATTTGCCTGAAGCGTTGTACATGCCGCACGTCAGCATTAATGCCTTGGCCAATTTTGCCACATCTTTTGGAATCACCTGCTCGTGTCGAATCGGATGATACCCGTCATGAGCAAGGATCAGGCCGATCAACGCAATATCTTCTGTAGTGCTCTCCATAGCGCATTGCTTCAAGTACACCTCAAGTGTTTCTTCTACTTCAGCTTCTAAAAAGTTTGTTTCTTTTAAATAGTAGGCCAGCGCTCTGTTGCGGTGGGCGGTTTCCCATTCAGAACGGAATACTTCCTCATGAATTCTCGGCCGTTTTCCTATCAAAGTTTCCATCACCGAGTAAAGAAACTCGAGCTTTTCGTATGCCGATTCTCCGGGAAGGATCGAAGCGATGGTGAGGGCACCCGCGTTGATCATGGGATTGAAGGGCTTTCCCGGCTTGTTGATTTCGAGCCGAATGATTGAATTAAAGGCGTCACCTGTCGGCTCGACATCTACGCGGTCAAGCACATAGGGAATGCCGCGGCTCATGCAGGCGGCAATAAAGCTAATCACTTTTGAAATGCTTTGCAGGGTAAAAGAGACGTTCCAGTCGCCGGCGTGTATCATCGTTCCATCAGGCTCCAATACACAGATGCCGAGCTGTGAATCATTGACTTTTCCTAATGCGGGGATATAGTTTGCGCTTTGTCCATTGGCGGCAAAAGGGCGATAGTATTCAACCCAATCATGAAGCTGTAACGCCGGGTTTATGTCTTTCTGGTGCTCTTTTATCAATTCTTTCATCGAATTCCTCCTCACTGATTTTTTCTTAAAGGACTGAGGTGTATCAAAACGAAGGCTAAAGGGGCGTTAAACGCTTTCATAATAGCGGAAGGTATAATTACTGTATAATGGAGACTACAGAATCATACAAAATACGACAAAAACATTTTGAAAATAAGCAGTAAGATTTATAAAAACCTCATGTTCTGGGTCAAAAGCAATTTGCAGGTTTTCTCCCGATTCCCCAAAATAAAAAGCGAGGATGTGATCAACATAAAACTTGAACGGTTTATTGAAAAAGACGGATATATACTGGCTCTCATGCTGATTACGGTGCCGCTGGCCGGTGAACTGAAATTTTATCCCCTCAATGAAGAATTCCGGGTCAGCTTTGGGGCACCGGTTTTTTTCTTCTTTTTATCATTGTTGCGGCATGTGCCCGCTGTGCTGCCGGGTTTTCTGACTGGAGCGGCTGTTTTTATTTTCCGCGTCTTTCTGGAATTATGGGGCGGAGGACACAATGGACTGACTCCGATTCTGTATGATCAAGCGTCTGGCTTTTTCTTTTATATGACTTACGCCTGTCTGTTTTCCATATTAAAGGCCAATCGTTTCCGTGAACGGCCGATTATGCTCGGTTTCATTGGGTTTATGATTGAAGTTGTGTCAGATTGTGTCGAGCTGGCTGTGCAATTTCTCATTTTTCATACGGTTGTCACGCCTGAGAAAATCACTGACATTGCGGTGATTGCGATTTCTCACACATTTATTGTGATGAGCTTTTATAGTGTGCTGAAGCTGTATGAAACACAATCGAGAGAAAAACAGACAAGGCAGCAGCACGAGCACATGCTGATGATCGTTTCCAATTTATATGAAGAAACGGTGCACCTAAAAAAGACATTGAAAACGACAGAGAAAGTGACAAACGATTCGTATCAGCTCTATCGGGAAATGAAGGGCAAGGATGTTCAGCTGAGCGGCAGAATCCTGAGACTGGCCGGAGAAATTCATGAAGTGAAAAAGGACAACCAGCGGATATTCGCAGGGCTTTCAAAACTGATTTCGAATGAGAGTTTGAGAGATTATATGAGGGCTTCTGATTTGCTGCAGCTCGTGATTCGAATGAATGAAAAGTACGCTGAAGCACTAGGGAAGCAGATTGATTTTTACTGCTCGATCGAGGGAGAGCATGACGAATATCACGTATTTATCGTGCTTTCGATCATTAATAATCTAACAGCAAATGCGGTAGAGGCTATGGATGAAGAGGGAATGGTCATCCTGAGGCTCCGTAAGCCAAATGAGAGTATGGTAGAATTCCAGGTGGAAGACAATGGCCCAGGGATTTCCGAGAAAATCGGAGACATTGTGTTTGACCCGGGCTTTACTTCAAAATATGACGAATTTGGCACGCCTTCTACAGGTATCGGACTTTCCTACGTAAAGGAAATCGTGACTGAGCTAGAAGGGGATATCACGTTTGATAATCAGCAGCGGGGAGTGGTGTTTGCCATCAGGCTGCCTGTCCGGCATTTGATTCAGAAAGGGTGAACCGAAAGCTATGCGTTTTTTTATTGCAGATGATGACCGTGCAGTGCGGTCAATTTTAAGGCAGATCATTGAGGACGAAGATCTCGGGGAAGCTGTTGGTGAAGCTGACGACGGAAGCCAAGTGGAAGGGCATATGCTGCAATTTAAGCAGATTGATATTTTATTAATCGATCTGTTAATGCCCGGAAGAGACGGCATTGAGACGATTCGTCAGATCCAGAATACGTACTCCGGCAAAATCATAATGATCTCTCAAGTGGAGGCGAAGGAAATGGTCGGGGAAGCGTACTCGCTCGGCATCGAATATTTTATCCATAAGCCGATTAACCGCATTGAAATTGTCACGGTTCTCCAAAAGGTGAAGGAGCGGATTGAGCTTGAACACTCGATTGGAGCCATTCAGCATTCTCTAAGCCGGCTTGTCAATCGGACTGAACGGAAAGCGCGTCCCCAGCAGAAGAGTGACAGCGGTTTAAAAGAGGCAGGAACATTCCTGTTGTCCGAGCTGGGCATGATGGGAGAAGGCGGCGCACATGATCTCATGGCGGTCCTGCAGTATTTAGCAGAACACGAGCAATCCGAGCCGCACGAAAAACAAAGCCCTTCGCTAAAACAAATATTCACCCAAGTAGCGGTACGGAAGCTGGGAGCAGGGGCCTCACAGACGGAAGTCAATCGCGAAATGAAAGCCTCGGAGCAGCGTATCCGCAGAGCGATTATTCATTCGCTGCACCATTTTGCTTCACTGGGCACAACTGATTTTTCGAATCCAAAATTTGAAACCTATGCATCGAAATTCTTTGATTTTCCGGTTGTCAGCCAGAAAATGAAAGAACTCCAATCCAAGGATGCAAAACCCCTTGCACCTGCTAGAATAAATATGAAAAAATTCATCCACGTGTTTTTTTTGGAAGCAAAGCTTTTGCATGAGACGATGAAACAAAGAAGGATATAAACCAAACAGCCGGCTGACCAGGCTGTTTTTTTTGCTGCGCAAAATCCCGGCCGGACAGTGATTCACCGCTTTTTTATAAAATATCAGAAAATAAAGATATTGACTTATTGTTTATTTGTCTTACAATTAAACAAAAGGATATATGGGGAAGGAGCGGATGTGAAAGAAAAATTAATAAAAGCGCTTACAGATAGAGGCTGTATACACAAATAACAGGAGGTTATGTTGATGAGCCGTAGCAGAAAAGCACCCGCTGGAATTTTAGGTTTTCCGGTTGCTCCTTTTAACACACAAGGAAAACTGGAGGAAGAAGCTCTTTTTCAAAACATTGAGTTTTTGCTGAATGAGGGCTTGGAAGCGATATTTATCGCTTGCGGGTCTGGTGAATTCCAATCTCTCAGCCAGAAGGAATATGAGCAAATGGTGGAAGTCGCAGTCTCGGCAGCCGGAGGAAAGGTGCCGGTCTACACGGGGGTGGGCGGCAACCTCAGCACAGCGCTTGATTGGGCGCAGCTGTCGGAGAAAAAAGGCGCCGACGGCTACTTGATTCTGCCTCCGTATTTGGTGCATGGCGAACAGGAGGGGCTGTACCAGTATGCGAAAACGATTATTGAAAGCACTGACTTGAACGCGATTCTTTATCAGCGCGATAACGCAGTTCTCTCTGTTGAACAGATCAAACGTCTGACCGAATGTGAACAGCTTGTCGGTGTCAAAGACGGGGTAGGAAATATGGATTTGAATATCAACCTCGTCTATACGATCGGCGACCGCTTGGGATGGCTCAACGGAATGCCGATGGCTGAAGTGACGATGCCGGCTTATCTGCCGATCGGGTTCCACTCTTACTCTTCAGCGATTTCAAATTATATCCCGCATATTTCGCGAATGTTCTATGATGCATTGAAAAACGGAAATGACGAGCTTGTGAAGGAACTCTATCGGCATGTGATTCTGCCGATCAACGACATTCGCAAACAACGAAAAGGCTACGCCGTATCCTTGATTAAAGCCGGTATGGAAATCATGGGTTTGAATGTAAGGAATACAGCCAGACCGCCTGTCGGCCCGGTTGAAAAAGATCATTATCAGCAATTGGAAGCAATTTTGAAGCAGGCGGCTGACCGTTTTCCGAAAAAAGCCGCGACGGTTTGACCAGAAAAAACACGAAAGGGGCAATGGGCATGTCTGTGATCACGGAACAAAACACGTACCTCAACTTTATTAACGGAGAGTGGGTTAAGTCTCAATCAGGCGATATGGTCAAGGTCGAAAACCCTGCCGATGTGAATGATATTGTCGGATATGTACAGAATTCAACGGCTGAAGATGTGGAACGTGCCGTCGCCGCCGCCAATGAAGCCAAAACGGCTTGGAGAAAGCTGACGGGTGCCGAGCGCGGCCAATACTTATACAAAACAGCGGATATCATGGAGCAGCGCTTGGAGGAAATCGCCATCTGTGCAACGCGTGAAATGGGTAAAACATTGCCGGAAGCGAAGGGAGAAACAGCCCGTGGGATTGCCATTCTGCGCTATTACGCCGGAGAGGGCATGCGAAAAACGGGTGACGTCATTCCGTCTACTGACAAAGCCGCGCTCATGTTTACCACCCGTGTTCCGCTCGGTGTGGTCGGCGTGATTTCTCCGTGGAACTTCCCAGTGGCGATTCCGATTTGGAAAATGGCGCCGGCATTGGTATACGGCAATACCGTTGTCATCAAACCGGCGACAGAAACAGCTGTGACATGCGCGAAGATCATTGCCTGCTTTGAGGAAGCGGGGCTCCCGGCAGGGGTCATCAATTTGGTGACAGGCCCGGGTTCTGTTGTCGGGCAGGGGCTTGCTGAGCATGACGGTGTAAACGCCGTTACGTTTACCGGTTCAAATCAAGTCGGAAAAATCATCGGGCAAGCCGCTTTAGCGAGGGGAGCTAAGTACCAGCTTGAGATGGGCGGCAAAAACCCTGTCATCGTAGCTGATGACGCTGACCTTGAAGCTGCGGCCGAAGCTGTCATAACGGGGGCCTTCCGTTCAACCGGCCAGAAATGCACCGCGACAAGCCGTGTCATTGTACAAAGCGGAATTTATGAGCGCTTTAAAGAAAAACTGCTCCAGCGCACAAAAGATATTACAATCGGAGACAGCTTAAAAGAGGATGTCTGGATGGGACCGATTGCCAGCAAGAATCAGCTTGATAACTGCCTGTCATACATTGAGAAAGGCAAACAGGAGGGGGCTTCCCTTTTAATAGGAGGAGAAAAGCTGGAGAACGGAAAGTATCAAAACGGCTATTATGTTCAGCCTGCCATCTTTGACAATGTGACATCTGAGATGACAATTGCCCAGGAGGAAATTTTCGGTCCGGTGATCGCCTTGATCAAGGTGGACTCGATGGAGGAGGCACTGAACATCGCCAATGATGTGAAGTTTGGTTTAAGTGCATCCATCTTTACGGAAAACATCGGCCGAATGCTTTCTTTCATTGATGAAATCGATGCCGGACTGGTTCGGATCAATGCAGAAAGCGCAGGTGTTGAGCTGCAGGCTCCCTTTGGCGGCATGAAGCAGTCGAGCTCCCACTCCCGAGAACAGGGTGAGGCAGCGAAGGACTTTTTCACAGCGATCAAAACTGTTTTTGTGAAGCCGTAATGGTGCTGGAAAGAGGCATGCGTCTCTTTCCCAGCTTTATCACAGCCAGCATATGATTCTCTACTTTGAAAAGGAGAAGATACTATGAAAAAAGACTTTGCGAATGTTACACCGGCGGGCAAAAAAACGTCCGTGCGCTGGTTCATCGTGTTTATGCTGTTTCTTGTGACCTCTATTAACTACGCGGATCGCGCGACGCTTTCCATCACCGGAGATTCCGTCCAGCACGATTTGGGATTGGACTCGGTCGCCATGGGATATGTCTTTTCTGCCTTTGGCTGGGCCTATGTCATCGGACAGCTTCCGGGCGGCTGGCTGCTGGACCGTTTTGGTTCAAAGACTATCATTGCGTTAAGCATCTTTTTCTGGTCGTTTTTTACGCTGCTGCAAGGGGCGATTGGCTTTTTCTCCGCCGGCACAGCGATTACCCTGCTGTTTGCACTGCGTTTTCTGGTTGGTTTATCAGAAGCGCCTTCATTTCCCGGAAACGGCAGAGTTGTTGCCTCATGGTTTCCAAGCTCCGAGCGCGGGACAGCTTCAGCCTTTTTTAATTCAGCACAATACTTCGCAATCGTCATTTTTTCTCCTTTAATGGGCTGGCTTACCCACTCTTTCGGCTGGCATTCCGTCTTCGTTGTTATGGGTATTGCGGGCATTCTTCTGGCTGTCATCTGGCTAAAAACGGTGTATGAACCGAAAAAACACCCAAAGGTTAATGAAGCTGAGCTTGCGTACATCGAACAGGGCGGCGGGCTGATTTCCATGGATGACAGTAAAAGCAAACAAGAGACAGAATCGAAATGGCCGTATATCAAACAGCTGTTAACGAACCGCATGCTGATTGGCGTGTACATCGCGCAATACTGTATTACGACTCTCACCTATTTCTTTCTCACATGGTTTCCGGTATATTTGGTTCAGGCCCGCGGCATGTCTATTCTTGAAGCTGGGTTTGTCGCTTCCCTGCCGGCGCTGTGCGGATTTGCCGGCGGCGTGCTTGGGGGCATTGTGTCAGACATCTTGCTCAAAAAAGGCCGTTCACTGACCTTTGCTAGAAAAGTGCCAATCATTGCCGGCATGCTGCTGTCTTGCAGTATGATTGTCTGCAACTACACAGATTCAGCATGGCTCGTCGTTGTCATTATGTCGCTCGCGTTTTTCGGAAAAGGCTTCGGCGCATTGGGCTGGGCTGTCGTGTCGGACACGTCTCCGAAAGAATGTGCAGGATTAAGCGGCGGTTTGTTCAACACTTTCGGGAATATTGCCTCAATTACAACACCGATTATTATCGGATACATTGTCAATGCCACTGGATCTTTCAATGGCGCGCTTGTGTTTGTCGGCGCTAACGCGATTGCGGCGATCCTCAGCTATTTGCTGCTGGTCGGGCCGATCAAACGGGTCGTGTTAAAGAAACAAGAACAAGACCCCGATCAATCGTTGCCTGTCTAATATTTATGAAAGCGCTTTATAAAGGGAGGGAAATGCATGAGTTCACCGATACAAGAGCAGGTTCAAAAAGAGAAGAGATCGAATATTCCATCAATTTCTAAAATGAAGGTGATTCCTGTTGCGGGACATGACAGCATGCTGCTGAATCTAAGCGGAGCACACAGCCCGTTTTTTACCCGGAATATCGTAATCTTAACGGACAGCAGCGGAAATCAGGGAGTCGGCGAGGTGCCTGGCGGAGAGCATATTCGCCGCACGCTGGAGCTGTCAGAGCCGCTTGTTGTCGGAAAATCTATCGGTGCGTACCAGGCGATATTGCAAACGGTCAGAAAGCAGTTTGGCGATCAGGACAGGGGAGGGCGAGGAAACCAGACGTTTGATTTGCGCACCACTGTGCACGCCGTCACCGCACTGGAAGCGGCTTTGTTAGATTTGCTTGGAAAGTTTCTTCAGGAACCGGTCGCGGCTTTACTGGGCGAAGGGAAGCAGCGTGATGAAGTAAAAATGCTCGGTTACCTCTTTTACATCGGCGACCGAAAGCGGACGACCTTGCCGTATCAAAGCGATGAGCAGTCAGATTGTGCGTGGTTCCGTCTGCGCCATGAGGAAGCGCTGACGCCGGAGGCCATTGTGCGTCTTGCCGAATCCGCACAGGAGCGCTATGGCTTTCAGGATTTCAAGCTGAAAGGCGGGGTGCTGCGGGGAGAAGAGGAAATCGAAGCTGTTACCGCATTATCGAAACGTTTTCCAGAGGCAAGGATCACTCTTGATCCGAACGGGGCATGGTCATTAGAGGAAGCTATTGCATTATGCAAAGGAAAGCAAGATGTGCTCGCGTATGCGGAAGATCCATGCGGGGATGAGAATGGCTACTCCGCTCGTGAAGTAATGGCTGAATTCCGCCGCGCGACAGGGCTTCCGACTGCGACAAATATGATTGCGACTGACTGGCGGGAAATGGGTCACGCGATTCAGCTCCATGCGGTCGATATACCGCTGGCTGATCCGCATTTTTGGACGATGCAAGGGTCGGTGCGGGTTGCGCAAATGTGCCATGATTGGGGTTTGACATGGGGCTCGCATTCCAACAACCACTTTGATATTTCCCTTGCGATGTTTACCCATGTGGCAGCAGCGGCTCCGGGGCGGATCACGGCGATTGATACCCATTGGATCTGGCAGGACGGGCAGCGATTAACGAAACAGCCTTTTGAGATTTCTTCTGGCTGTGTCAAGGTGCCGGATAAGCCTGGACTAGGCGTCGATATTGATATGGAACAAGTGGAAAAAGCGCATGAGATCTATCGGAAAATGAATTTAGGCGCACGGAATGACGCGATCCCAATGCAGTTCCTGATCAGCAACTGGGAATTTGACCGGAAGCGTCCATGTCTTGTGCGATAAGTTTGATTGTAAATATTGTCATATCCACTATTTTGTCTTACAATTGAACAACTGAAAGGAGAGTTGTTCGTGTACGAAGGTTTAGAGGATTTGAAAGTCGATACAGTCAATCGGAAAACATTAGCCAAGCAGGTCATCGAACGGATTGTCCATTTATTATCGAGCGGACAGTTGAGGGCCGGAGACAAATTGCCGACAGAAATGGAACTGATGGACATTTTGCATGTCAGCAGGCCGGTGCTTCGGGAGGCACTCAGTTCACTTGAAACGCTGGGCGTCATTACGAGAAAAACACGAGGGGGCACATATTTCAACGATAAAATCGGCATGCAGCCGTTTTCCGTCATGCTTGCTTTGGCCACTGATAATCTTCCGGCTATCATTGAAGCGCGGATGGCGCTAGAACTCGGACTCGTGACAATTGCAGCGGAAAAAATCAATGAGGAAGAGCTTCAGCGTTTGCAGAAGACGATCGACGATATTGCCAACAGCACTGACAATCATTATGGTGAAGCGGATAAAGAGTTCCATCGAATTATTGCGTTAAGCGCCAATAACCCCGTCGTTGAAGGGATGATTCAGTCCCTGCTGATCACCCATGCGAAAATTGACAGCCAAATTCCGTACAGGGAGAGAGATGTAACGGTCGAATATCACAAAAAAATCTACGACGCCCTTGCCAAAAGAGATCCGTACAAAGCACATTACCACATGTATGAGCATCTGAAATTTGTCCGTGACAAAATTCTAAAAGGAATGGATGAAAAATAATGGTGAGCAACCGCAGTTGAAACGTAAGAGCTGCGGTTTTTTTAAACCAATTTAGAAAACGCTTACTAAAATATGAGGAGTGATTTTCATATGGCGATGAACCTCAGGAAGAACCAAGCCCCCCTTTACATCAAAGTGCATGAAATAGATAACACCGCGATTATTGTAAATGATGGAGGACTGCCAAAGGGCACTGTTTTCTCATGCGGGCTCGTACTTGAAGAGGATGTTCCTCAAGGCCATAAGGTGGCCCTCACCGATCTCAATCAAGGGGATGAGATCGTGCGTTACGGAGAGGTGATCGGATTTGCTGATGAGACGATCAAACGCGGGAGCTGGATACGGGAAGCCCTCGTGAGAATGCCCGCTCCTCCGGCGTTAGACGATCTTCCTCTCGCAAACAGGGTGCCGCAGCCGCGGCCGCCTCTTGAAGGCTACACTTTTGAAGGATACCGTAATGCGGATGGCAGTGCGGGGACAAAAAATATCCTCGGCATCACGACAAGTGTTCAATGTGTTGTTGGCGTTTTGGATTATGCAGTCAAACGAATAAAAGAAGAGCTGCTGCCGAAATACCCAAATGTCGATGACGTTGTGCCGCTGCATCATCAATACGGATGCGGCGTGGCGATCAATGCGCCCGACGCTGTCATTCCGATCCGCACGATTCAAAATCTTGCGAAGCATCCGAACTTCGGCGGAGAAGTAATGGTCATCGGATTGGGATGTGAAAAGCTCCTCCCGGAAAGAATTGCCTCCGAAAATGATGATGACATTCTATCGCTCCAGGATCACCGAGGTTTTGCGGCGATGATCCAATCCATTTTGGAAATGGCGGAGGAACGGTTAATCAGGCTGAACAGCAGAACCCGGGTGTCATGCCCTGTTTCGGATCTGGTAATCGGCCTGCAATGCGGCGGCAGTGATGCGTTTTCCGGCGTGACGGCGAACCCTGCCGTGGGGTATGCGGCTGATTTATTGGTTCGCGCAGGTGCAACGGTTTTGTTTTCTGAAGTGACAGAGGTGCGGGATGCCATTCATTTATTAACGCCGCGGGCTGTCAGTGAAGAGGTCGGACAATCGCTGATCAAAGAGATGAAGTGGTATGACAGCTATCTTCGGCGGGGAGACGCAGACCGTAGCGCAAACCCGTCACCAGGCAATAAAAAAGGCGGATTATCCAATGTGGTGGAAAAAGCGTTAGGCTCGGTAGCGAAATCAGGCACAAGCCCCATCTCCGGCGTGCTCGGCCCTGGTGAAAGAGCAGAGCAAAAAGGCCTGCTGTTCGCGGCGACACCGGCAAGCGATTTTGTGTGCGGTACCCTGCAGCTGGCTGCGGGCATGAATCTGCAGGTGTTTACGACAGGAAGGGGAACACCATACGGCCTGGCTGCTGCGCCGGTGCTGAAAGTATCGACGCGGCATTCCTTATCAGAGCATTGGGCTGATTTAATCGATATCAATGCCGGCCGAATCGCGACAGGAGAGGCCAGTATTGAAGACGTAGGCTGGGAAATCTTCAGGACGATTTTGGATGTGGCAAGCGGCCGCAAACAAACGTGGGCTGACCGTTGGGGCCTTCATAATGATTTGTGCTTGTTCAATCCTGCTCCAGTGACTTGATTCATTTTTTTATAGCGATTAGATGGAATATGATGTAAAATACAATTAACGTATAGGAAACGGAGGGGTTACAGCATGGCATTCATTAGATTCCGAGTGACACGAATTCAATAGTGAGCAACTCTCGCCTGAATGCGGGAGAATCGGGATGAATCCGCCTATGTATGAGCCCTTATATGGTTATTAAAAAAGAGGGTGGCGATGCCTGCCTTCTTTTTTCTGCCTCCAAACATCCCCTCTCTCTCCTTCAGGGCGGAGCATGAGAAAGGGGAAATGGGATGACAAACCTTACCGAAAAACAGATGATCACGGAGATTGTCGGGCTTGCACGCAGCCAAGGTTTGACGGTTCATTCTGAGAACGCGCAATTGAATGAAACCGGAATGGACTTTCAAGTTGTATTTGCCAAGGACGACACAGGTATGCCATGGGTGCTGCGAAAACCGCGGCGAAGTGATGTTGTGGAAAGAGCATCTGCAGAAGGCATAACGCTTGCCTTTCTCCGCGCGAATCTGACTGCTGATGTGCCGGATTGGAGAATTCATACACCGGAATTGATCGCTTACCCAATGTTAAAAGGAACGCCGGCTGCTGGAATTGATTTGGAACAAAAGCAATATGTTTGGAATATGAATCATCAGCCGCCATCAGACGATTTTGTCCGTACACTTGCTGGCATACTGGCTGAATTACATGGCACGGATCAAATATCTGCTGGGCAATCCGGAATAGAAGTGATAAGGCCAGAAGATTTCAGGCAAATGACAGCAGACTCTATGGTTGATGTGAAGAATAAGCTTGGCGTATCTACGACGCTTTGGGAAAGATGGCAAAAATGGGTAGATGATGATGCATACTGGCCGGGTTTCTCTTCTTTGATACACGGCGATCTCCACCCGCCGCATATCCTTATCGATCAAAATGGACGTGTCACAGGACTTCTGGATTGGACAGAAGCGAAGGTTGCTGACCCAGCCAAGGATTTTGTTCTTTATCAAACCATTTTCGGAGAAAAAGAAACTGCCCGTTTGCTTGAATACTATGATCAAGCAGGCGGCCGAATATGGGCAAAAATGCAGGAACACATCTCAGAGATGCAGGCGGCGTATCCGGTGGAAATCGCCAAGCTAGCTCTGCAAACACAGCAGGAGGAACACATCAATATGGCGCTGGAAGCACTTGGTGTAACATCGGATTAAGAATTGACTTCGTTTCATGAACCGAGTATTATAAACTCTACAAATAATAGAACGGATTAACAATCGTGAGGAAGAGCAAGTACGCATCAGAATGGAGGTTCAGAGAGTCGGTGGCAGGTGTGAACCGATCCTCCCCTGATGCCGAATGGGCTTCTGAATTGCTTTGCTGAACGGATAGTAGGCGATGCCGGGTTTCTCTCCCCGTTACCAAGAGAGGAGTATCGAAACATAGGTTTTCTGTACTTAGAGTGAACGGCTGTATAGCTGTTAATAAAGGTGGTACCGCGAGACCCTCGTCCTTTGCATAGGACGGGGGTTTTTTGTGTTTCTTAAAGGAGGTGACGGCCAATGGACGATGGCTGGTGGTGGCATAGCAGATGAGTTAGAAAGGAGGATATCAAATGGTCATTGCAACTGATGATCTTGAGGTCGCATGTCCTAAATGTGAAAGAGCGGGAGAAATCGAAGGAACACCTTGCCCGGCCTGCAGCGGAAAAGGTGTTATTCTGACTGCTCAAGGATATACGCTTCTCGATTTTATCCAAAAGCATTTGAATAAGTAAAGGAGAAAAGCTGAGCTGAGATGAGAGCAGAAGAGCAGAGTAAGATTCGTGAGGCCGCAGCAGGTACGATTTTTTTGCTGATCGGAACAGTTTGTTTTGCGTCTAAATCGATTTGGATAAAATGGGCATACCAAATGGGTGCTGAGCCAGATGCCGTGCTGCTATACAGGCAGCTGCTGGCTGTTCCGCTGTTTTGGCTGATTTTTTTAATATACCGTCCTCCAATGCCAGACGGTAAGAAAAAAGGAGACCTATGGAAGGCTTGTGGCGCGGGAGTGTTTTGTTTTTTTCTGTCTCCCTTGCTTGATTTTATCGGGCTGAACCATGTATCCGCAATGGTTGAACGTATATTGCTGATGAGCTATCCGTTGTTTGTGTTTGGATTCACCGCGTGTCGTGACCGGAAAATGTCCTCAATTCAGGACCTTTTCGCAGTTCTGGCGGTCATGTTTGGGCTTTTCTTGGCGCTGGGCGGCTGGAATGCTGAGCTTTTCCAGGCGAATATGATTGGAGCTGTATTCATTTTGTTATCTTCGGCCGTCTATGCTGGTTATCTTGTCCTTTCCGGGCATCTCGTCCATCAAATCGGAGGGATCCGTCTCAATGCATACGGGATGACAGCTGCTGGAGCTGCCATGATGCTTTACACAGGGATAAAATCGGCGGCTGGCATGAATACGCCAATGGCAGCATATCCGCTTTCTATGTATGGTTTGTTCGCAGTAATTGCAGTCGTTACCACAGTGATTCCATTTGTGCTAATGCTTGAGGGCATAAAACGAATCGGGGCACAGCGAGCCGCCGCCATTTCAATGGCAGGGCCTATCCTGACGATTTTCTATGGAGCTTTATTTCTCGGTGAACGGCTCGGGCTCATTCAAGTCATTGGATGCGGTGGCGTATTTTTTGTCATTACGGGCATGGAATACAGGAAGCTGAAAACAGGAAAAAAAGAATAATTTATATAAAACACACACGTTTTTCAATTACAATAAGTGTAATTACGTGTGTGTTTTTTGATTTTGTAAAGGTTAGGTGAGAAGATGCAGCGCATATTGCTTGTAGAAGACGACCACTCAATCAGTGAAATGGTGGATCATTATTTAACAAAAGAAGGCTTTGGAATTGTGCATGCTTTCGACGGAGAAGAGGGCATCCGGCTGTTTCAGCAGGGTTCATACGATTTGGTCCTCCTTGATATCATGCTCCCGAAGCTGAACGGCATGGATTTTCTGAAAATCATCCGGGAAAAAAGCAACGTTCCGGTCTTAATGATTTCGGCAAAAGACGGAGATGTGGACAAGGCATTGGGACTGGGCTTTGGGGCGGATGATTATATCGCCAAACCGTTTTCGATGATTGAGCTGACAGCCAGAGTAAAAGCCGCGATACGGCGGGCGACGCAATATTCGGCAGAGGAGCCGGCTGTGAATAAGGTGATCCGGATTCACCAGCTTGCGATAGATATAGACAATGTTTCCGTTTTGAAAAACGGAGAGCCGCTCCAGCTGACGTCAACAGAATGGCAGCTGCTGTGCTTATTTGCATCAAATCCTAAAAAAGTGTTTACGAAAGAACAAATCTACCGTTCCGTCTGGAATGAAGAGTACTTTGATGATCAGAACATCATTAACGTACATATGCGGCGGCTCAGAGAAAAGATTGAGGATGACCCCTCCTCCCCTCAATATATTAAAACGTTATGGGGCATCGGTTATAAATTAGGAGAGTTTTAGAATGACAGTGCTATGGGTGGCCGCTGTCATCGCGCTGGCGTGTCTGAATGTGATTCAATTCATAATGAAAAAGAAGCGGGACGGGAATCTGGCTTACACGGCTGACCAGCTTAGCTACATGCTCAGCCGGGATTCGGCAGGACAAATTTTGCTTCCTACAGACGATCATGCGCTCAAAGACTTGCTTGTTAACATTAATCTTTTCGTTGAGAATCGTCAGCAGATCAGCGCCCAATTTGCCAAAACAGAGCAATCCATGAAGCGGATGCTGACCAATATGTCGCACGACCTGAAAACGCCGTTAACGGTCATTCTCGGTTATATCGAAGCCATTCAAAGTGACCCGAACATGCCGGAAGAAGAGCGGGAAAGATTGTTGGGGAAGCTCCGCCAGAAAACAAATGAACTTATTCAGATGATCAATTCCTTTTTTGATTTAGCGAAATTAGAATCTGAAGATAAAGAGATCCCGATCACCAAAGTACATATGAACGACATATGCAAACGAAATATCCTGCACTATTATGACGTTGTTCAGTCAAAAGGCTTTCAAGCAGCCATCGATATACCGGATACGCCGGTGTATGCGCAGGCGAATGAAGAGGCTCTGGACAGAATCCTGCAAAACCTATTGTCCAATGCGATTCAATATGGCGCGGCCGGCAAGTTAATCGGACTGACGCTGTCTTATGATGAGAGGAACATCGCCATCACCGTATGGGATCGCGGAAAAGGGATTAGTGAAACCGATCAGCAGCGGGTGTTTGAGAGGCTGTACACACTTGAAGAATCCAGAAATAAAGCATTTCAAGGAAGCGGTCTCGGTTTAACCATCACGAAACGGCTTACAGAAAAAATGGGAGGCACCATATCCGTCCAAAGCAAGCCGTACGAACGGACTGCATTTACGATCACCTTGAAACGTATGACATATTAATCGTAAGAATTTCTTAAGGTTTGAGAAATAAAAATGACAGGGCTCGCCGCTACAATAGAAAACAGGAAAAGAGAGGGAAGGAGAAACAAAGTTGACTTATATCGTACAAACAAACGGGCTGACCAAAACGTATCAGGGCATAGAGGTCGTATCCAATGTCAGCATGCATATTAAAAAAGGTGAAATCTACGGCTTTCTCGGCCCGAACGGCGCGGGGAAAACAACCATCATGAAAATGCTGACGAGCCTTGTCAAACCGACAAGCGGTGAAATCATCATCCTTGGGAACAAGTTCACCCACACGTCATATGAGGTGCTGGGGAACATCGGCAGCATGATTGAATATCCGATTTTTTATGAAAACCTGACAGCTGAAGAAAATTTAGATCTGCATTGTGAATATATGGGATACCACAATAAAAAAGCCATACAAGAAGTGCTGGATATGGTGAATTTAAAACAAATCGATAAAAAACCCGTCAAAACCTTTTCCCTCGGGATGAAGCAGCGCCTTGGAATTGCGCGTGCCATCCTCACGAAGCCGGACCTGCTTATTCTGGATGAGCCGGTGAATGGTCTTGACCCTCTCGGCATTAAAAAGATCAGGCAATTGTTTCAAGTGCTGAGCAAAGAGTACGGTATGACGCTGCTGATCTCAAGCCACCTGCTGGGTGAAATCGAACAAATCGCGGACACAATCGGCGTCATTCGGGACGGCAGGCTGCTTGAAGAGGTATCAATGGAGGATGTCAGGGGCCAGAACACTGAATACATCGAGCTTGTCACGCCGAATCAGACAAGGGCCTGCTTTGTGCTGGAGAAAGAGCTGCAATTAACCAACTTTAAAATATTAAATGAGAAAACGATTCGAATTTACGAGGCTGAAGCCTCTCAGGCTGCCATATCCAAAGCATTGATTTTAAATGATGTAGACATTGAATCAATGAACAAAAAGTATACGTCGCTGGAGGATTATTTTATCAAATTGATCAACGGCAATAGCATCAGTGCGTAAAGGAGGAGAGACACGTTGATGAATTTGATCAGAATCGAATTAAGAAAAATGAAAATGGGCTGGTATATCAGAGGTGCCCTCATTGCCAACGTGATCATTATGGGTTTTATGTGGCTGATCAGTTATTCCGAAAAAGCCGATGGCGGGGTTTCGTTCCAAAGTACGGATGAAGCATTCCTCATCATCGGCACCTTCGTCAGAGCGGTATTTATCGTATTTGGCGCTGTGCTGATCGTAAAATTGGTGATTTCGGAATATAAAAACAAAACCATTCTTGTGATGTTCACGTACCCGATCAGCCGTAAAAAGCTGCTCACCGCTAAGCTCATGATCGCGGGCGGACTGACGTTTATCACGATTTTACTTTCAAATATACTCATAGCCGCCGGTTTCTTTTGGCTGAACTCGATCTACCATTTCATACCGGGAGAGCTTACTTCCGAGATCATTTCTCAACAGGCGGTCAAAATGGCGGTTTTCGCTTTTGGCGCCGCTGGAACCAGTTTAGTTCCCATCTTTTTTGGGATGCGTAGACACTCGGTTCCGGCGACCATCATTTCATCTGTAGTAATTGTGATGCTCATCAGCTCAACAAGTCCGGGCTTCTCGATTTCATCTGTTGTGTATATCCCGTTATCGTTAGCGGCATTCGGATTGTTCTTTTCCTACATGGCGATCAGGAATGCGGACAAGCAGGATGCGTAAACAAAGGCGCCCAATATGTATAAAAGGCCGATGCTGTCAGCACCGGCCTTTCCATTATGAGTCTGTTCTTGTTTCAAGATAATGCTTCTTGCCAATCTCTTTGCTCATCATATAGAAATGGAAGCAATATTCACCGATTGCCATGACGATCGCGCCGAATAAAGCCGCCAACGCAACTTCACCGCCAGTCATCCCCAGGGAAAGCGGCATGCCCATCAGCCAGATCACAAGAAAGGCCAAGCCAAAATCAGCCAAAGTTGCAATCATATTATTCCATCTCGGCAATACATAAAGATCGCCCAGCAAATAAGAAATAACCCCTAACACAATCGTCATTAGCAGCGTATCACCAAACGTGAACCCAAAGCCCAGACCAAGCACCAGATACAACACAATAATCGTCATAATACCTTTAATCGCGAGCGCTTTCACATGTGTCATTACAATTCCTCCTTTTGTCATTTGATTTGTTATGTATAATTCCTCAAATGTAAAAAGTTAAACCTTATTTCTTTTCGGAGGCGGGTGCAAATCTGCTGGGGAGGGGTCAATGATGTGAATCCAGGAATTGAGGCTGCGGCGCTTCGACAGCGGAAACGTGAAGCTTGTACTGCACCGGACGCTGCTTTGATGCCCAACAGCCCATTATGTTTGCTGTTTTTAGATGAATAAATTTAAAAACTTCTCCTGTCCCTCCGTCATCACTTCTGAAGTAATGAAATATGATGAAAAGAGATCAAGGGGAGGTGACGTGATGGCGGTCGTGAGAGCAACGAGTGCGGATGTCGATTTGATGGCAAGGCTGCTCAGAGCGGAAGCGGAAGGCGAAGGCAAGCAGGGGATGCTGCTTGTCGGCAACGTTGGAATTAATCGGCTGCGGGCGAATTGCTCAGATTTTAAAGGCCTCCGCACCATCAGGCAGATGATTTATCAGCCACACGCGTTTGAGGCTGTGACTCATGGATATTTTTATCAAAGGGCGCGAGATAGCGAGCGTGCCCTTGCACGCCGGTCGATTAATGGTGAAAGGCGCTGGCCTGCAAAATTTAGTTTATGGTACTTCAGGCCGCAGGGGGACTGTCCAGCCCAGTGGTATAACCAGCCGTTTGTGGCCAGATTTAAGTCACACTGCTTTTATCAGCCGACGGCGGAGACGTGTGAAAATGTATATAACACATTTTAGAGACAGGACACCGTTCAAATTGAACGGTGTTTTTCTTTGAAAAGATGCAATGCAAAATATTCCTGTGAGATAATCAAAGAAAAAAGAGCTGACGGAGATGACAGAATGGCAACAATTGACCTGCAAAAGAAAAGTGTAAAGATCGTACTGGAGAAAAAGCAGTTAACGAAGGTGACGGCTCGTGTTGGACTGGTTCTTGATATTACGGGATCGATGAGACCGCTCTACAAAAACGGGACGGTTCAAAATGTGGTGGAGCGGATTTTGGCAGTGGCTGATCAGTTTGATGATAACGGTTTGCTGGATGTATGGGTGTATGATAATGAATTTTCCCGATTAAAGCCAGTTTCAGAAAAGGATTTTTCGGGCTATGTCGATCGTGAAATTTTAAATAATGACCGCTTGCATAAATTCGGCAGAAATGATGAGCCGCCAGTCATGAAGGACGTGCTGCGCAAATATGTTACGGAGGAACCGAGCTCGTATCCTGCTTTCATTGTTTTTATCAATGACGGGGGCTGTAAAAAGTCAATCAAACCGATAATTGAAGCTTCTTCTGATAAACCGGTGTTCTGGCAGTTTGTCGGCATCGGAAACGGAAACTTTGATTTTCTCAATAAACTGGATACGTTAGAAGGGCGTGTCATTGATAACACGAACTTCCTGCATATCGAAGAGATTGACCGCATTTCTGATGATGAGCTTTATGATGCTCTGCTTGCTGAATTTCCATTTTGGCTGAAAGAAGCGAAGGAAAAAGGGATTGTAAGAGAACAAGAGCCTCCTGCTGAAAAGCCGAAAAAGAAGGGCTTTTTCAGCAGATTGTTTTCGAAATAACTGATAAAGAGCACTAAGTCATTCTGCGAAATGGCTCGGTGTTTTTGTTTTTTTAAGATCATGTGAAGAAAAATAGGCCGAATGGGCGGTTTGCAAACGACAGGATATGCAGAAAACGCGTCATTCAGCCAGCTTTCGGCATGTTTCAGCAGCAGGCTTGTGAGGGAAGACCTGTTTTTAATGTTCAGCGCTTACAATCAGTTCACACTTCTTCACAGTCGTTTAACAATGATTTCCTATAATGGAGACGATCAATGAGGAGAGAGGGGATCTTGAATGGCATACGACAGTCGTTTTGATGAATGGGTACAGAAACTGAAAGAGGAAAGCTTTCAAAACAATACGTTTGACCGCCGCAAATTTATTCAAGGAGCGGGGAAGATTGCAGGACTTTCTCTTGGATTAACGATTGCCCAGTCGGTTGGGGCCTTTGAAGTAAATGCTGCGCCTAAATTCTCAAGCTATCCGTTTACATTAGGGGTAGCGTCAGGTGATCCGCTTTCTGACAGTGTCGTGCTTTGGACACGTCTGGCACCAGATCCGCTGAATGGCGGGGGAATGCCGAAGCAAGCAGTGCCTGTCAAATGGGAGGTCGCAAAGGATGAGCATTTCCGCAAAATCGTAAGAAAAGGCACTGAAATGGCTAAACCAAGTCTTGCCCATTCCGTTCATGTGGAAGCGGACGGGCTTGAGCCAAACAAAGTGTACTATTACCGTTTCAAAACCGGCCATGAACTAAGCCCTGTCGGAAAAACAAAAACACTGCCTGCCCCTGGCGCCAATGTGTCGCAAATGACCTTTGCATTTGCTTCCTGCCAGCAATATGAGCACGGATATTATACGGCCTACAAGCATATGGCAAAGGAAAAGCTTGATCTTGTCTTCCATCTCGGTGATTACATATATGAATACGGGCCAAATGAATATGTATCAAAAACAGGCAATGTCCGCACGCACAACAGCGCTGAAATCATTACGCTGCAAGACTATCGGAACCGTCACGCTCAATACCGTTCTGACGCCAATCTTAAAGCTGCACATGCGGCATTCCCTTGGGTTGTAACTTGGGATGACCATGAAGTTGAAAACAACTATGCCAATAAAATACCTGAAAAAGGACAGTCGGTTGAAGCATTCGTGCTCCGCCGCGCGGCAGCATACCAGGCATACTATGAACATATGCCGCTCCGCATTTCCTCTTTGCCGAATGGCCCAGATATGCAGCTGTACCGGCACTTTACGTACGGAAACCTGGCGTCCTTCAATGTGCTTGATACCCGCCAGTACAGGGACGACCAAGCCAATAACGACGGCAATAAGCCGCCTTCTGATGAATCGCGCAATCCGAATCGGACCCTGCTTGGAAAAGAACAGGAGCAGTGGCTCTTCAACAATTTGGGCAGCTCGACTGCCCACTGGAATGTGCTGGCGCAGCAGATTTTCTTTGCCAAGTGGAATTTCGGGACAAGCGCAAGCCCGATCTACAGCATGGATTCGTGGGACGGCTACCCGGCTCAGCGCGAACGGGTGATCAATTTCATTAAAAGCAAAAATCTGAATAATGTTGTCGTACTGACAGGTGATGTACACGCAAGCTGGGCATCGAATTTGCATGTCGATTTCGAGAAGACAAGTTCAAAAATATTCGGAGCCGAATTTGTCGGAACCTCGATCACATCCGGAGGAAACGGCGCCGATAAGCGGGCGGATACGGACCAAATTTTAAAAGAAAATCCGCACATCAAGTTCTTTAACGACTATCGCGGATATGTCCGCTGTACAGTGACGCCTCACCAGTGGAAAGCCGATTATCGGGTGATGCCGTTTGTGACCGAGCCGGGCGCAGCCATTTCCACGCGGGCTTCATTCGTTTACCAGAAAGACCAAACTGGGTTGAGAAAGGTATCATCCACAACAATCCAAGGCGGGGTGAAGCAATCCGATGAGGTCGAAGAGGATCGTTTCTTTGCGCACAACAAAGCCCACGAAAAACAAATGATTAAGAAGCGGGCAAAAATCACGAATTAAGGAGTGGAAATTATGTTTTCAAACATTGGAATACCGGGCTTGATTCTGATCTTCGTCATCGCCCTCATTATTTTTGGCCCTTCCAAGCTGCCGGAAATCGGGCGTGCCGCCGGACGGACACTGCTGGAATTTAAAAGCGCCACAAAATCACTTGTGTCTGGTGATGAAAAAGAAGAGAAATCAGCTGAGCTGACAGCGGTAAAGCAGGACAAAAACGCGGGCTGAATGCTGATGAGGCAGACACCGGGTCTGCCTCTTTTTTTATGAAAGGGAGGGCTTTTTTGAATGGATAAAAAAGAAACCCATCTGATCGGGCATTTAGAAGAGCTTCGCCGCCGGATTATCTTCACCCTCGCGGCATTTTTTCTATTTCTCATCACGGCTTTTTTGTTCGTACAGGACATTTATGACTGGCTAATCAGGGATTTGGATGGAAAGCTGGCTGTGCTTGGGCCGAGTGAAATCCTCTGGGTGTATATGATGCTTTCCGGCATTTGTGCCATTGCGGCTTCTATCCCTGTTGCCGCGTACCAGCTGTGGCGTTTCGTTGCACCGGCGCTGACTAAAACGGAGCGCAAGGTGACGCTCATGTACATACCAGGTTTATTTGCGTTGTTTTTGGCGGGCATCTCCTTCGGATACTTTGTCTTGTTTCCGATCGTGCTCAGCTTTTTGACTCATTTATCCTCCGGCCACTTTGAAACGATGTTTACGGCTGACCGCTACTTTAGGTTTATGGTGAATTTGAGCCTGCCGTTCGGCTTCTTGTTTGAGATGCCCTTGGTGGTGATGTTTTTAACAAGGCTGGGCATCTTAAATCCTTACAGACTGGCCAAAGCGAGAAAGCTTTCCTATTTTCTGCTGATTGTCGTGTCCATATTGATTACACCGCCTGATTTTATTTCTGATTTTCTCGTGATGATCCCGCTTCTTGTCCTGTTTGAAGTGAGTGTCACCCTATCGGCGTTTGTCTACAAAAAGAGGCTGAGGGAAGAAACAGCGGCGGCCGCTTAGTGCAGCGTACCGCCCGGTGACTTCACATCCTCATCATATTGTGCGGCCGTAACAGCGGCGATTCTCAATGCCCGGACAATCGTGTCCAGGCTGAGGCTCGGCGCTGTTTTGTCGATTGTTTGCTGCGGAATGTAAGGAATATGAATAAAACCGCCGCGAATGTGCGGGGATGTCCGGCTAATGTGATCCATTAACCCGTAGAACAAATAGTTGCATACAAAGGTCCCCGCTGTGTAGGAAACCGAAGCTGGAATGCCGTGTTCCTTCATCTTAGCAGTCATTCGTTTCACGGGAAGCCCTGTCCAGTAAGCGGCGGGCCCATCTGGAGAAATCTCTTCATCAATCGGCTGATGTCCTTCGTTATCGGGGATTCGCGCATCTGCAAGGTTGATCGCCACCCGTTCCGGTGTAATCTGCATCCGTCCTCCTGCTTGGCCGACACAAATCACGATATCCGGCTGATGTGTTTGAATGGCTTGGCGCAGAGTGTCCAGAGCGGATCTAAAGACAGTAGGAATTTGTTCCGCTGTAATAATGGCTTCTTCCGTCTCGAAGCCATTAAGCCGTTTCGCCGCTTCCCATGATGGATTGACGGTTTCTTTGTCAAAAGGGTCAAAGCCAGTGATCAGCACTTTTTTTCTCATTCTCCCATCTCCTTTTTCTTTTATTCTATTGTTTATTTATGGGTTTTTCATCAAAATAATGTAAAGGAGTGAATCATAATGGAGCATTTGCCGCAGCAGTATCGTCATTTATTCCCAACCTTGCAGACGCATACGATGCTTGCCAGCTGTTCTCAGAGCGCTTTGGCAGAGCCTGTATCAAGGGCGATCCAGGATTATCATGATAGCCTGTTGTATATGGGGACGAACTGGAAAGAAGCGATCGAAAAAACAGAGTTTGCGAGAAACGAGTTTGCAAAGCTGATCGGGGCTGAACCGGATGAAGTGGCGATTGTGCCGTCAGTTTCTGATGCGCTGGTTTCTGTAGCATCGTCCTTAACTGCATTTGGAAAGAAGCACGTTGTATATACAGATATGGATTTTCCGGCGGTGCCTCATGTTTGGCAGGCACACTCCGATTATACCGTATCCGTCATTCCATCAATAGACGGCGTGCTGCCGCTTGAACAATATGAAACGCATATTTCGGATGAAACAGTACTGACGTGTGTTCCTCACGTTCATTATCGTGACGGCTATGTTCAGGATATAAAAGCGATTGCCGAGATTTCTCAGAGAAAGGGCTCTTTATTGTTTGTAGATGCTTATCAATCAGCCGGGCATATTCCCATTGATGTGAAGGAATGGGGCGTAGATATGCTGGCAGCAGGCACCCGGAAGTATTTGCTCGGCATACCGGGTGTGGCGTTTCTTTATGTGAGAAAGGAGCTGGCTGACGCACTGAAGCCGAAAGCATCAGCTTGGTTCGGAAGAGAGAGCGGATTTGATGGGGCTTATGCAAAAGACGCGCGCCGTTTTCAAACGGGCACCCCAGCTTTTATCAGCGTATACGCAGCTGCAGCGGCTTTATCGCTGCTGAATCATATTGGGGTTTCTCATATCAGGGATCATGTGAAAACGATCTGTGCCGATGCAGTTCAATATGCCGCTGAAAAAGGCCTGCAGCTGGCGGCGGCACAAGGTGGGGATCAGCCGGGCATGGTTGCGATCCGGGATGAGCGGGCATCGGAAACGGCGGCGTTGCTGAAGAAGAAAAAAGTGATTTGCGCGCCGCGGGAAAATGTGATCCGTCTCGCTCCCCATTTTTATAATACGAAGGAGGAAATGCGGCGCGCGATTGATGAAATCGCGGCGAAAACGATCCACAAGTAAACATAAAAAAAGCCCCTGAACATTAGTCAGGGGCTTTTCATATTAATGATCTACCTTCACGCGCTTCATAAAGAAAGCGCCAATTAAACCGATAATGGCAACAATCATTGCAAACACAAATGCGTGCTGTACACCCGCTGTCAAAGCTTGTGGGATGACTGCCGGATCGGCAGGGTTTTTAACTGTACTCATATAATCATGCTGGCCTGCAGCCATAATGCTGACCGCAACCGCTGTTCCGATAGCGCCAGCCATTTGCTGCAGCGTGTTCATAATGGCGGTGCCGTCTGGATAAAATTCACGCGGCAGTTGGTTTAAACCGTTTGTCTGTGCAGGCATCATGATCATAGAAATCCCGATCATCAAGCAGGTGTGCAGGATGATAATCAGCACAGCTGTTGAAGTGGTCGTGACATTTGAGAAGAACCATAGTACAACGGTGACAATCACAAATCCCGGAATGACAAGCCATTTCGGCCCGTATTTATCGAACAAGCGGCCTGTAACAGGGGACATAAATCCATTTAAAATACCGCCCGGCAAGAGAACAAGACCAGATGCAAATGCAGTCAGGACTAAGCCGCCTTGCAGATACATCGGCAGAAGCAGCATAGATGACAGAATGACCATCATACAAATGAACACCATGATCACACCCAAAATAAACATTGGGTATTTGAACGCACGGAGGTTCATCATCGGCTGCTTCATTGTCAGCTGGCGGATTGAAAATAGGATAAGGCCGACAACGCCGACAATCAGCGACACGATAACAGTCGGGCTGGACCATCCCCCGGAACCTTCACCCGCGTTGCTGAATCCGAACACAATGCCGCCGAAGCCAATCGTCGACAGGATGATAGACAATACATCGATTTTCGGCTTTGTCGTTTCAGATACATTCTGCATATATGCGATACCGAAAACAAGCGCCAGCACAAGGAACGGAAGAGAGATCCAGAAAATCCAGTGCCAGTTGAGATGCTCCAGAACCAATCCTGAGAAAGTTGGGCCGATGGCGGGCGCGAACATAATGACAAGCCCGATCGTTCCCATTGCGGCACCCCGTTTATGAGGCGGGAAAATCACCAAGATTGTGTTAAACATTAGGGGCAGTAAAAGACCGGTTCCAAGTGCCTGAACGATCCTTGCCGCTAATAAAAACGAGAAGCTCGGCGCAAGCGCCGCAATGAATGTACCTAAAATTGAAAAGATAAGTGACACGGTAAAAAGCTGTCTTGTTGTGAACCACTGCAACAGCAGTCCTGAAACAGGAACAAGGATACCGAGTACAAGCAGGTAGCCCGTCGTTAACCATTGGACGGTTGCCGCTGTAATGTTCAATTCCTTCATAAGGTCGGTTAACGCAATATTCAGCGCTGTTTCACTGAACATGCCGATAAAACCGGCCAACAGCAAGGAAATCATAATCGGCATCACTTTGTATTGCTGAGATGCTTTAGCTGTTGTTTCCAAAATCATTTCCCCTCTCTATCAACTGCATGTAGTATGTCGTTTTTTTATCTCTTCAGCAGGTCAGGAATGCAGCTGGAGATATGAAGGAGCGGCGTACTGTTTTTTGCCGTCAAAGATAAAAGGATGCCGCCTTCAATCATCGCGTTAACCACAGTGCTGGCTTCTTTTGCACGGCTCTCGCTGCAGCCAGTCTGCCGCAGTTTTTCCTCATACACAGAGGCCCATTCTTTGTAGGCTTCATGACAGGCTTCGCGCAACGGTTCGCTTTTCAATGACGTCTCAGCCGCTAGCAAGCCCACAGGCAAGCCTTCAATGTCTTCTGTACATGAAAACTGGCAGGAGAGCTCCTTCAAAAAGGCTTGAATGCCTTCCGCTGGATCGGTGTAGGATTCCATGCAGTCCGCGATTTTCTGACGGATATACTCCTTCATCTCATTCACGGCTTCGATCGCAAGCTGTTCTTTACCCCCGGGAAAGTGGTAGTAAAGAGAGCCTTTAGGCGCGCCGCTTTCCTTTATAATCTGGTTCAGCCCCGTGCCGTAATACCCTTGCAGCTGAAAAAGCCGGGTAGCTGCCGAAAGGATTTTCTCACGGGAATCTCCATAACTCATAACATTCCCACCTTACTGAATTGCAATCAAAAATATAGTGACTGGTCTATTATCTTGATTCAATCATCAATTGTCAAGAAAAATTCATTGTATGAAAAGACAAAAAAAGAAGGATATGACAACAAAAAATACTGAGAGAAAAGCTGACTGATCTTTTGACTGAATAGATAAAATGTACAATGATTAATCATCATATGGATGTAAGGAGAGAAATAGATGAAAAAACAACGAATGCTCGTACTTTTTACCGCACTATTGTTTGTTTTTACCGGATGTTCACATTCTCCTGAAACAAAAGAATCCCCGAAAGAAAAAACGCAGACACAAAAAGTCTCTTCGGCTTCTGCCTCTGAAAAAAAGGATCTGCCAAACATTAGAATTTTAGCGACAGG
Source organism: Bacillus sp. FSL M8-0025 (assembly GCF_037975475.1). Lineage (NCBI taxonomy): Bacteria > Bacillati > Bacillota > Bacilli > Caryophanales > Bacillaceae > Bacillus > Bacillus sp. FSL M8-0025. Next base: position 287,114 of record NZ_CP150258.1, read on the forward strand.
AGGCACGATAGCTGGTGCCGATCAATCGAAAACCTCAACAACTGAATATAAAGCAGGTGTTGTCGGCGTTGAATCACTGATCGAGGCAGTTCCAGAAATGAAGGACATTGCAAACGTCAGCGGCGAGCAGATTGTTAACGTCGGCAGCACAAATATTGATAATAAAATATTGCTGAAGCTGGCGAAACGCATCAACCACTTGCTCGCTTCAGATGATGTAGACGGAATCGTCGTGACTCATGGAACAGATACATTGGAGGAAACCGCTTATTTTTTGAATCTCACCGTGAAAAGTGATAAACCGGTTGTTATTGTCGGTTCGATGAGACCTTCCACAGCCATCAGCGCTGATGGGCCTTCTAACCTGTACAATGCAGTGAAAGTGGCAGGTGCCCCTGAGGCAAAAGGGAAAGGGACGCTTGTTGTTCTTAACGACCGGATTGCCTCAGCCCGATATGTCACCAAAACAAACACAACCACAACAGATACATTTAAATCAGAAGAAATGGGCTTCGTCGGAACAATTGCAGATGATATCTATTTTAATAATGAGATTACCCGTAAGCATACGAAGGACACGGATTTCTCGGTTTCTAATCTTGATGAGCTGCCGCAGGTTGACATTATCTATGGATACCAAAATGACGGAAGCTACCTGTTTGACGCTGCTGTAAAAGCCGGAGCAAAGGGGATTGTATTTGCCGGTTCTGGGAACGGGTCTTTATCTGACGCAGCCGAAAAAGGGGCGGACAGCGCAGTCAAAAAAGGCGTCACAGTGGTGCGCTCTACCCGCACGGGAAATGGTGTCGTCACACCAAACCAAGACTATGCGGAAAAGGACTTGCTGGCATCGAACTCTTTAAATCCCCAAAAAGCACGGATGTTGCTGATGCTTGCGCTTACCAAAACAAATGATCCTCAAAAAATCCAAGCTTATTTCAATGAGTATTGAAGAAAAGAAGGCGAATAAGCCTTCTTTTTTTGGCTTTTTAGGACCAATAATGACCTCTGAATCTTAAAATTTCTTTAAAAATAAGCCAAAATTACCCTTTACTTAATTAATTTGGTAACGTAATATAATTGAAGAATTTGTTACAAAAAAAGGAGGATATTATGAAATTTGTAAAAAGAAGGATCATTGCACTTGTAACAATTTTGATGCTGTCTGTTACATCGCTGTTTGCGTTGCAGCCGTCAGTAAAAGCCGCTGAACACAATCCAGTCGTTATGGTTCACGGCATTGGAGGGGCATCATTCAATTTTGCGGGAATTAAGAGCTATCTCGTATCTCAGGGCTGGTCGCGGGACAAGCTGTATGCAGTTGATTTTTGGGACAAGACAGGCACAAATTATAACAATGGCCCGGTATTATCACGATTTGTGCAAAAGGTTTTAGATGAAACGGGTGCGAAAAAAGTGGATATTGTCGCTCACAGTATGGGGGGCGCGAACACACTTTACTACATAAAAAATCTGGACGGCGGAAATAAAGTTGCAAACGTCGTGACGCTTGGCGGCGCGAACCGTTTGACGACAGGCAAGGCGCTTCCGGGAACAGATCCAAATCAAAAGATTTTATACACATCCATTTACAGCAGTGCCGATATGATTGTCATGAATTATTTATCAAGATTAGACGGTGCTAGAAACGTTCAAATCCATGGCGTTGGACACATCGGCCTTCTGTACAGCAGCCAAGTCAACAGCCTGATTAAAGAAGGGCTGAACGGCGGGGGCCAGAATACAAACTAATGAGATAAATAACCTTGAAGAGCCCTATTCTTCAAGGTTATTCTGCTTTCAGCACAATGGTTTTCGCCGCCATATCATGAACGGTTTGTTTTTTCTTCGTAAATGCGGCTGTCAAATAGATCAGGCGGGAGAATACATGCACCCACGCTATGATGTAACGGACAATCGCCTGTAGGAAAGAAATTTTCTCGTGTGTTTCGTCCCTCACGATTTGCAGCCCGATGATTTTTTTGCCCAGTGTGCCCTTCCAATTTGTCAGCGGCATCAGCAAAGGGTACACAATAAGCATCAATATGGCGACAATAATGACACCAGCGGACCCATCGCCAAACGTAAATCCGGCTGCCAAAATCACTGCTGCGGCAATGATTACATCAAGTAAAAGAGCGCAGGCGCGCAGCATGAAACCAGCTAGTTCCAATAGAAACACTCCTTAAAATGTTAAATAAACACCTAATGATTGTAAAAAAGAAGGGCCTAAAGTGGGAATAGGTGATAAGCCTTAAATCACAAAAGTTGGTGAAAATGTCATAGGTAAATTGGCATAATCAGCCAGCTTATCACATTACCAAATTCTTTTTTAGCCCGAAACCAAGCCCTCAGAAGTTATTTTTGTTAAAATAGAAAAGTTACAACAGAATTCGGAGGGTTTATTGTGGGAAAAGTGAAACGAAATGCCCCTTGCCCATGCGGCAGCGGCAAGAAATATAAAAAATGCTGCGGAAGTAAAGTTGTCGACTTCCCGGCGGAACTAGCGGCAAAAGAAGCGAAACAAATTCAGGAAGACTTAGTGGAGTATGCCTTCACAGTACATAGAGAAAGCATTTCAGGCTTTATCAACCAGCATGATTTTCTTTCTGCTATGGACAGACAGACGAAAGACATCAGCGTATTTAACTTAGGAATCTGGGGAATCTTCTTCCACCCGCTTGCTGGTGAGAAGACAATCTTCGAAGAGTACCTTCAGAAAAAAGGCGATTCGATCACTCGTCCGAAAACGCGTGAGATCGTAGAATCATGGCAGAGCATGACGCCTGCTTTATTGCTGCTGAAGGACCTGAAGGAAGGCATCATTCACTTTGAAGATGTCATTACGGCAAAACAATTCGAAGTGGAAATGGACGCCAGCAATCAAGACCTTCCTCCAGTGGGAAGCCTGATTCTTGGATACCCAATCCACGAAGCGGAAAAAGCAGAATTCTTCATGCAGTTCACGATCTTCCCGGTGAAGAGAACAGAAGCGCTGATCAGCAAGGTGAAGAAATATGCGGATGCCGCTGTGAAGGACGGCAAAACGCCGGAGGACTTCATGAAGCAGGAATTCAACAACGTTCTGTTCGCGTTGTTAGCTGAGAAAGATGAAGAGCCACAAGCAGAGAAAGCGGAAGTAAGCACTGTTGAGTGGGCAAACGACTTGGAGAAAGAAACCGCTGCGGCTATTGAAGAAGGCATGAGCGGGGAAGAGTATCCGACTGAATTGATCCCAGCTGTTATTGACATCTGGAAAACATTCTGCGAGAAAAAATCACCTGTCATCAGAAAGCCGGAAGCTTTTGCGGCGGCAGTTGAATATTATGTAAACGCAATTTCTCTTAACGGCGCGTCCGTTTCCCAGGCTAAACTGGCGAAAAAATACGGCGTTAGCGCATCAACGATTTCCAGCCGTTACAAAGAAATTGAAAGCACGCTGCAAGATGAAGCAGATCGTTTTGCACAAGCGTTATCCTCATAATGGAAAAAACCTTGAAAAGCCAGGCTTTTCAAGGTTTTTTTATTTCTGAAACGGAATTTTGATTTCTAACCGGAAGACGGGGTGGCGGTAGGTAAAATCCAGCCTGCCAAAAGCGCTCTTCACCAGTTTTTGAATGATATATGTGCCCATGCCTTCATGAGCGCCGTTTTTCGTTGAGCGGCCAAACGATTGATAAATTGTATCGAGCACTTTTGGGTCCATCCCGGGAGTGCTGTTTTCACAAGTCAGTACATAAAGTCCGCTGCGCAGTGAAGTTTCCAGTTTAATCTCTGCTTTTTCTCGGGCCTCCGCTGCGCTGTCGAGCGCATTTTCTAATATGTTGCCGACCAAGCTGACCTGATCAGCAGGCGAAAACGGAAGGGAAGAAAGCGGTGTATGCATATGCAGCGAAACACTCACATTCGAGGCGCGGGCTTTTTCTAAAAAATCATAAAGCACCCCTGCAACGTACGCGTTCTCTCCTTTCAAAAAACGGTCATATTGCCTGAATTGATCCGCCCAGTTTTGAATATATGCTTGTGTATCTGCCTTGGGCTGAGCTGATTTGATTGCAGTGATATGTTTCATTGTGTCATGATTCCGGCTTCTGACATCAATCAGCATTTGATTGGCGTGCTGTTCAGCTTGAGTCAGCTTATCAATTTGATCAGAAAGCCTTGCCTGTAAAGCAGACTGTCCGATACGGAGCCCTTCACACCCTGCAAATATCGCGATTACACATAATACCGGCATGATGTCTGTGCCAATCAACACTACTCCCGCCGACATCACTTGAATCACCGCAATCCACGCACAAAGCCCTGAGGAACAGTGTTTCCACACCCGCTTCGTATTCCAAATGTACAATCCTGCAGCAGCTGCGCCTAAAGCAGCGGTGAGCCAAGAGACGGCTGTGCTGTGTGAAAGAGCAGCAGCTCCCTGATAACATATGAAACTAAATAAAACCAGATAAAGACATTGAAAAAGGGTAATCACGTTCCGAACTCCTCAAAAATAGTAGTTTTGAAAATAATCAAGCTGCTGCTTAGTGATCATCGCTTTTTTAGACGTTCCCTCAAAGGAAACTGTGAATGAATGCTTGGTATAAGCGGAAAAATGCTTTATGTAATGAATGTTGATAATAAAGGAACGATGCGAACGAAGAAAATCCTTTTCGGGCAGGTCGCCTTTAATATCATTTAATGTTTGATACGTTTGCACCTCTTCGGCGGTTGTCACAATCGTCGTCGAACGTCCCGTCCGTTCTGCGAAAATAATATCCTTCTTTTGCAGGACGTGCATTTCAGACTTTTGCTTTATCAATATACGCCCATTCAAACTCGTTTCCGTTTTCTTTTTCAAGTACCGGTCGAAGGAAGCGGCCAGACGGTCGGCATAGTACGGCTTCATAATATAATCATGGACGTTCAGGTCAAAGGCGTGAACCGCATAACCGCCGTGGCCGGTAACAAAAATCACATCCACATCAAGTGAATGGGATTTGATCAAATCAGCAAGCTCGTAGCCAGACATATGGGGCATCTCGATATCGGCAAGCAGCAGATCAATGTCTCCGTTCTTTACCCGCCTGTAGGCTTCCTTCGCTGAATCGGTGGAAAAGACAATTTCGACGTCCTGCATTCTGGACACGATCGCTTCCAGCTTCTCTAAATCTACTCGATAATCATCTACAAGTCCGACTTTTACCATTATCATTCCCCTAGTTACATAGAATCATCTTTATTCTATCCCATTTCGCGACATAAAAAGAACTCTTCGCGACAACTTTATCCAACTAATCCAGCTTTTCGTATATAGTCATTACTAGAAATAAAGATAAGGGAGATTGTGACATGATTACACTGACCGATTGCAGCCGCAGGTTTCAGGATAAGAAAAAAGTAGTCAAAGCGGTGCGAGATGTAAGCTTAACAATTGAAAAAGGAGAAGTCGTCGGCATTCTCGGAGAAAACGGTGCCGGCAAAACGACGATGCTGAGAATGATTGCTTCCTTGCTTGAACCATCACAGGGTGTAATCACAGTAGACGGCTTTGACACGGTCAAGCAGCCGGCTGAAGTCAAAAAAAGAATCGGTGTCTTATTCGGAGGAGAAACCGGGCTTTACGACAGGATGACCGCTAAAGAAAATCTCCAATACTTCGGCAGGCTGTATGGGCTGAACCGCCACGAGATCAAAGCAAGAATAGAAGATTTATCGAAACGGTTCGGCATGCGCGATTATATGAACCGGAGAGTGGGCGGGTTTTCGAAAGGCATGAGGCAGAAAGTCGCCATTGCCAGAGCGCTGATTCACGATCCGGACATCATTTTATTTGATGAGCCGACAACTGGGCTTGATATTACGTCAAGCAACATCTTCCGCGAATTTATACAGCAGCTGAAAAGAGAACAAAAAACGATTCTTTTCTCCAGCCACATTATGGAGGAAGTGCAGGCGCTCTGTGACAGTGTCATCATGATTCACAGCGGAGAGGTGATTTACCGAGGGGCGCTTGAATCACTATACGAGAGCGAGCGCAGTGAGGATTTGAATTACATCTTTATGTCTAAGCTTGTCAGGGGGATTTCTTAAATGCTGAGCCATATTTATAAAAAAGAAATGATCGACGCTTTGCGCGACAGAAAAACGATTTTACTTACAATCTTAGTGCCGATGATTATGATGCTTGGACTTGTCTTTTTTTATGAAAGCATGCTGTCCGACAAAGGGGAGCAGTACACGCTGGCTGTCGGCCATTCGCTTCCGCCCGCACTGGAAAGCAAGCTTAATGAGATTGACGAAATCAGCTTAAAAACATTTGCAAAGCCTGAAGAGGCAGTTGATGAAGGAAAAGCAGATGCCTATCTGAACGTCCCGAAAGAGTTCGACTCATATGTCAACAGCATGACACCTTTTAAGGTTGATGTTTACGGCAATTCAATCGATCAAGGGTCTTCAAATGCCATGCAGCTTGTGCAGTCTGCCTTAGATCAGTACAAAAATGAAATTGTGCAGCAACGTTTAACAAATAAGCGCATTGATCAATCGGTCATCCAGCCATTTACGATTCAGCAAAAGGAAGCGGATGAGGAGAAAGGGACTTCCGCTATTATGCTTTCCGCCATTCTGCCCATGCTGATTCTGACTTCCATTGTTTCCGGCGCAATGCCGATCGCTCTTGATATCATGGCCGGTGAAAAGGATCGGAAGTCAATCGAGGCGCTGCTATTAACGCCAGTCAGCAGAAACAAAATGCTGGTCGGCAAGTGGCTTGCGGTTTCCACTTTTGGCGTGGCTTCAGGTGTATTGGCTTTGGTGTTTTTGATTTTGTCCACCGTGTTATTTACCGAAAATTTAAAAACGGCCTTCCAGCTGGGAGATCATATGTGGAGTGTAATCGGCGCTTCAGCGCTAATCATTGTGCTCTCTGCATTGCTGATATCTGCGATGGAGCTTTTCATCAGCATCATGTCCAGCTCGGTAAAAGAAGCACAAAGTTATATGTCTCTCGTCGTCTTTTTGCCTGTATTCCCGATGTTTTTCATCTTCAGCAAGGCACCGAACCAATTTGACTTATCATACTTTCTCATCCCGTTTCTGAACCTGCATGCGTTATTTAAACAGCTCTTATTCGGGATGGTTGATCCGGCTGCCATTTTGTCTACGTCAGGAACCATCGCCGTGCTGATCGCCATCTTCTTTTTACTAGCCAGAGCCTGCTTCCTGAAAGACAAATGGGTTCTCCCAAAATAAACTTGCGAAAGGAGAAATACACTTTCTCCTTTTTGTATATCCTGAAAAAAGAAGGAAAATAGAAAAAGGATATCTAATACAAAAAGTGACCCTGCACTATTTTTCATCAAAATTGGTTTCAAAGGAGAAGGAACAATGGATCAAACACGTACACTCGGCAAAACGAAGCTGAAGGTGAAGCGGATCGGATTCGGCGCGAATGCGGTCGGCGGGCATAATCTATTTCCAAATCTAAATGATGAAACAGGGAAGGATTTAGTGCGCACGGCATTGGATGGCGGCGTCAATTTTATCGATACCGCCTTTATATATGGATTGGGGCGATCTGAAGAATTAATCGGCGAAGTCGTACAGGAACGCGGCGTGCGGAATGAGCTCATCATCGCCACCAAAGGAGCTCATAAAGAAGTGAACGGCAGCATTGAATTAGACAATAGCCGGGAGTTTCTTCGCAGCGAGGTCGAGAAGAGCCTAAAGCGGCTGAAAACAGATTACATTGATTTGTATTATGTTCACTTTCCGGATGGAAAAACACCTCTCGCTGAAGTGGCGGGCACTTTGAAAGAGCTGAAGGATGAGGGGAAAATCAAAGCAATCGGCGCTTCGAACCTCGATTATCAGCAATTGCAGGATTTTAATGCTGACGGCTATTTGGAGGTCTTCTAGACCGAATATTCTCTCATACAGCGTGATGCCGAGAAAGAGCTTCTTCCATACTGTGAAAAACAAGGCATCTCCTTTATTCCTTACTTTCCGCTTGCGTCCGGACTGCTGACAGGAAAATTCACGCAAGACACAGTCTTTGATGATTTCAGAAAGGATAAACCTCAATTTCAGGGTGAAACATTTATCCACAATCTCAAAAAAGTAGATAAGCTGAAAGCAGTAGCGGAGGAAAAACAAGCGGATACGGCACATGTCGCCTTGGCGTGGCTGTTAACGAGACCGGCGATTGATGCCATTATTCCAGGAGCTAAACGACCTGAGCAATTACAGGATAACCTGAAAACCTTGAACATTGAACTCACCGAAGACGAAGTGAATTTCATCAGCGACATTTTTAAATAAAAAGGAAATAGCCGTCAAGGCTATTTCCTTTTGGTGTTTTATTCTTTGATGAATGCTTCGACTAATTCTGCTGCTCTGTAATCATCCATATCAAGCTGCCATTGATCGATGTCATTTTTCTTCATTTTCACTTCAACTGTTTTTTCAGATGAAGCAGGTCCAAGCTTTTTGAATTCCTCAGGGTAGACTTGAAGCGCGTATTTCACTGCCTCTTCATAGCTGGCACTAGAGTTTTTACTGTAGTAGTCTTTCACTTTGTCTTCGATACGGTCTGAAAGAGAAGATGCATCTACAGGTTTAACTGTGGCTTCAACAATTGCTTCGTCTTTAGAGATTGAAGTCGTTTTTGCTTGAATGGAAGAGTTTTTGCTTAATCCCTCTTTAATGCCGTTCACGATATTATCAAGCGCTTTGCTGTCCGCATATGTGCTGGAAAGGCCGGAAGCTGAGAGATAACCGTCTTTGGCTGATTCATTGAAATCATTTACAATTTCATTTTTGTTAGCGCCGGTGATTTTTTCGAAATCGGCGTTATCTTTGCCGAAAAGAAGGACATCAACATAAGCTGATAACGCTTTTGCAGAATCTTGAAGCTTATCTGCCGTCGCCAGGATTTTTTTGTCTTTTCCGTCAATTTTAAAAGTAACTGATTTTGGCTTTTTATCACCGTAAGATTCCGGCGTATAGTTGAGCTCGTATTGCTTGCCTTTATCTACAACGAAGAAAAGATTTCCTTCAACGGATTTGTCAGCGTTAATCGTGCTGCCTTGAAGCTTTTCGCTATAGTCTTCAGGGTCTGTGTCAGACATTTTGGTATCACCTTGATACAATGTGAAATCCATACTGTCTACATTCAGCGGGTCTTTTCCTGTGTTTTTCACCGCGACATTGACTTTTAACACAAGCTGGTCATCTGAAGTGGACTTATCATATTTAGACGGAAGTGTGTAAGAGACATCCTTGATTTTGACTTGAGCTATATCTGAGCTTTTTTCTGTTTCTGATTCTTTCTTCTCCGCGCTTGTTTTGCTGCCGGAACAAGCAGCTGTAAACATCATCAGCAGAAGAATTAGGAAAACAGCGTACGTTTTTTTCTGAAACATTCATTTTTCCTCCTCAAATGGTTTAGGAAAGGGGAGTCTTTTGTCTTTGAGAAATGGATCTTTTTGAATGGATTAGCATCATATAACCAAAAAAATCAGTTCTTTTCTCACGGTTTTCACCGGATTTTCTGGAAACTCCGCCCTCCTTTGTCATGAATGGACCTATAAAAAGTTACAACGGAATTAATTTTAAGATTATTAGCTTTTATATTGAATAGGTTCATCATCCTATTTTTGGTGAAAAATGTTCTGGTAAAACTGGTAAACTCAGAAAACTGTGTATTTTAGACTATTACTTTTTGATTAGTTGGAGGGAACTTAAGAAGGATGAAAGGGGCCGCCTTTGTGAAGAAAGAGGGACTGAAACAAAAAGCACTGGAAATCGGCCGGGTGCCGACACACTTAAAACTGGAAATTGAAGATTATGGCGGTGATGATAAAAGAGCTCATTTTTGTTGGGCAGATCCTCAGGATGAGAATACCGGCATTATCGTGGAGCTTGGACCGGACGGAGAGCTGGAATCCCTTTCCCGTGATATTGAGCCTGAAAGCGGAGAAAGGCTGTCTGAGGAGAAACTAGAGGATATCATGCGCCAATTTGTCGAGACTCATCATCCGGGGGCACTCTCTGCCTTTGTTCGTGAAGAAAATGACCGTGCATACGGCGATAAAGTGAGATTTTCATATGTTCAAATGGAGGCTGGGCTTCCTCTCCCCATGAGCGGATTTATGGCTGATGTTTCCTTATCAGGTGAGATCGTTTACTTCCGCTATTACGGCGAAGCAGGCAGCATCATCAAGCCAAAGAGGGTCGCGGATGTTGAAGAGGCACTTGCCTTTATCAAGAAGGACGTGGAGTTCGACCTTTTGTTTGAGGTTCTCCATCGTTCTGTTTACAAAAACGGAGATGATCAGCCGCATTTGGTGTATGAGCCTGAATGTAGGGCGATTACCGTACCTGCGGATTTGGTTCAAGAAGAACAAGGAGGAGTTGATGATGACGATGATTACAGGGAGCCGGAGAGCTTTCCTCTCCCTTTATTCGAGGGCATCCGCGAAAAGGCCGATCCTGACAGCATGATTGGTATTGAAAATGGGTTTGTCAAAGAGCGGGAAGCGGATTTGGGAGATGGGAGAATCGGAATCGTTTGGCGGAATCCGGATGACCCTGTGTATCAGCCGGCGGATAAAAGCATGGACAGCTGGTTTAAGGGACGGACTCATCAAGTGCTGAAAACCATCTATAACAAAGAAACCGGAAAACTCGAAGGCGTCATGTCATTTATGGAGGAAAAAGGGCCGCTGACAGTAACTTTGGCAGAGTGCGAAAAAATCGCGCTTCGCTTTCTGTTTGCTTTATTTCCGAATGCCGATCAATATTTTAGGATCAGATACGACGAAAAGGATGAAGAAGAAAACGCAGTCGCTGGTTTTACGTTTGAAGCGCATTGTCACGGGGTTCCGATCCGATTTGGGCAGATCAGAATTTGTGTCAGCCGCCAGACAGGGGATATCACTGTTTATATGGGACCGGATATTGACCCAAATAAGCTGGCAGCCATTGATCCCATTCCGGCCATTTCAGTTGAACAAGCCAAGGCTATCTTTTGGCAGCATTTTAAAGTTGAGCTTGGCTGGGAAAGAGAGTACGGAGATGATGAAGAACCACAGCTACCGGCTCGTCTATAAGCCGGTGTATCCGCGTTTTATCGATGCACATACAGGAGAGCCTGTCTTCAGCTCATGGTAAAACAGCCAAAAGTCACGCAATTGCCTCAGGTATAGAAGAGAGTGCGTGATGAAAGTAACAGAAAGAATCTCGAAAAACAATGACAATAATAGAAAAGGACCTTTCTTCACTTTAAAAGAAGAAAGGTCTTTTTATATAATAAACAGGATTCTCTTTGTCGTAGACTCTTTGAAAGGGATGACTTCATTGGTTAATAAACAGCTGAAAAAGAAGGCGCAGGAGATCGGAAATGTACCGACGCATTATGAGCTTGAGATAGAAGATTATGGCCAAAAGCAAAAGAAGAACGGGCAGGCATATTTTATCTGGAAGAACCCTAAAGATCCGGAAAAGCACATTACAGTTGAACTTAGAAATGACGGCGCTTTGCTCACCTTTTCAACAACTGTCCGCTCCGAGACAGACAAACAACTTCCAGATGCCGAGCTGAAGCTGACGGCTCTTCAGTTTGCCGCTGCGAATCATCCCGGCACATTTATGAATTTTCATTTTCAAGGCAAGGAAGAACGGGGGCAGCACATCCGGTTTGTCTATACCAAAATGGAGCTGGGGCTTCCGATTCCCAATTCAGGCTTTTTAATTGATATGACACGCAACGGTCAGATTGTCCACTTTCTATATTACGGGGAAGGGCATAAAGCCGAAGTTCCGACGGAATTTGTAGCAAAAGAGAAGGTTGTGTCCCATTACTTAAACACAATGTCTTTTGAGCTGATGTACGATGTCATTGATGGCGAACAGGAACCAAGGCTTGTTTATGAACCGATTCTCCCGGGATACAGCTATCCCGCAGATGTAGACGAAATTGTGCCCGACCAGCATATCGCAGATGAAAGAATAGAAAACACGGCGCCACTACCGCCGCTTCAGTACAAGGAAGAAGTTGATATATTTGCCTTGCTGGGTTTTACCTCTGATATGCAGAAAGTCAGTGAAAGAGACTTTGGAGAACAAATTGGAAGCACGTGGCGCAGAGGCGCTGCGCCGGAGCGTAAGGATTTAAGCATAGGAAGCTATTTTGAAACGAGAAATAAAAACACAATCAAAATGAAGACGGATAAAAGAACAGGAAAATTAAAAGCAGCGCTTTCTTTTATGGAGCGGCCGAACAACCGCCAATGCTCCACGGAAGAATGCCAAGAGATAGCGCTTCAATTTTTGTATGCCCTTTATCCGAGAGCGGCTGAGTTTTTCAGGGTGAATCCCGTCCGAATTGATGAAAGAGGGAGAGTCCGCAACCATTTTTCTGTCTGGTATAAAGGAGTGCCGCTGCGGTTCGGCGCTGCCCGCATCATTGTCAATCCGGAAACTGGGTTGATTGACGCTTTTATGGCGCCTGATATTGAACCTGAACAATTGGAAGCGATAAATCACAGGCCGGATGTTTCCGCTGAAGAAGCAAGAGAAGCGTTTTTAGCCGCTTTTGATGTGAAACTGGAATGGCAGCCTGATTTTACAGCAGGCAGTGACCAGCACTGCAAACTTGTCTATAAGCCGGTTTACCCTTCCTATATTGATGCGCACATAAGGAAAAAGAAAAGGCTGTGAGGGGTGTCTAGTTAGGAATCATCTCCAAGTGGGGGTAGTCCTTGAATCGTTTCCAATCCCCGCCCCATTCGAAACCGAGTGTCTTAGCGATCTCGACAACCTCCAGCCAATCTGATTTTCCGTTTTGATTGCCGTCATATTCCATATCCCATATGATGCTGCCATCCTTTTTTTGAAGGGCGAAATCAATCGCTAAACCATAGTTATGATACGATTCCCCTCCTCTTGCATAGGTGACAATATTCCCTTTTTTTGTACGTCCCTGTTTATATAATTCATCTTGTTCCTTAAAGGACCTGAATCCTTCAGTAATGACGACGTCAATGCCCTTATTCGCTGCAGCGGCTTTGAGTGCATCGGCATTCTGCTTCACAATCGGATGAAGATCCGAGGGGACAGGCATGTCCTGCAAGGCGTTTTGAGAATGCCATTCATGCCGAATATAACTAAAACAAAGATCTAGAAGAAATAGAATACATAAGATAACAAATGTTTTTGCGGGTAACTTCATATCGGTCTCACTTTCTCAAGATGTGCTGAATGTTAACGCTTTTAAGTGATTGACTCTCTCTAAAAGCGAACAGCTATGATAAAATATAACATAAATAGTAGCAGGAGGAAGGAGGCAGACCGATGAGAGCAAAGATTCCATCAGAAGAAGTAGCAGTAAAGCTGAATGAATGGTACAAGCTCATTCGCGCATTTGAAGCAGATCAAGCAGAAGCGTTAAAGCAGGAGATTGAATACGATTTAGAAGATATGGAAGAGAACCAGGACTTGCTTTTATATTTTTCTTTGATGGAATTCCGGCATCGAATCATGCTTGATAAGCTGATGCCGGTGAAAGACAGCGACACCAAGCCTCCGTTCTCTGATATGCTGAACGAAATTGAAAGCAATCAGCAAAAACTCACGGGCTTACTGGAATACTACTTTTATTATTTCAGAGGAATGTACGAATTCAAGCAGAAAAATTTCATATTAGCGATTGACCATTATAAACATGCCGAGGAGAAGCTCGAGTATGTCGAGGATGAGATCGAAAAAGCTGAGTTTCTTTTTAAAGTCGCAGAAGTGTATTATCACATCAAACAAACGTATTTTTCCATGAATTATGCGAGCCAGGCGCTTGATATCTATACGAAATATGAACTGTACGGTCGCCGCCGGGTTCAGTGTGAATTTATCATCGCCGGAAATTTGACCGATGTGTATCATCATGAAAAAGCACTGACCCACTTGTGCAGCGCTTTAGAACATGCCAGGCAGCTTGAAGAAGCGTACATGATCGCCGCTGCCTATTATAATGTCGGACACTGTAAGTACAGTCTGGGTGATTACAAAGAAGCGGAGGGCTATTTCAAAACAGCCGCCGCCATTTTTGAGGAGCACAACTTTCAGCAAGCTGTTCAAGCTGTATTTTCACTGACCCATATCTACTGTAAAGAGGGAAAATACGACAAGGCAGTAGAGGCGTATGACCGCGGGATAAAGAGCGCGGCTGAATGGGAGGATGACATGTACTTGACGAAATTCCGCCTCATTCATGAGCTGTATCTTGGAAGCGGCGACCTGAACGTGCTTACAGAATGCTTTGACCTGCTGGAATCCAGGCAGCTTCTTGCCGACGCCGAAGATCTGCTGCATGATACAGCGGAACGTTTCAATCAACTGGAACATTACGAGTCCGCCGCTTTCTTTTACCGCAGGCTGATGAATATTAAAAAGAAGCTTGCCGAGCAGCGTTTTCAATAGGAAATGGCAGAGAACTACAGGTTCTCTGCTTTTTTTGTGCTGTTTTCAACTCGGAAAAACAGGGTATTTTCCACTGCATAGTGAGAAACAGAGGAGGATATCAAGTATGTACAAAGATTTAACCGGAAAAACAGCGATTGTGACAGGGTCTTCAAAAGGAATCGGGAAAGCCATTGCGGAACGGTTCGGACAGGAGAAAATGAATGTTGTTGTAAACTACCACAGCGACCCGTCTGGAGCCGATGAAACCCTGGAAATCATTAAGCAGAACGGAGGGAAAGCCGTCGCAGTTGAGGCGGACGTGTCAAAAGAAGAGGGGATTCAGGCGCTCTTGGACACAGCTTTAGAGCATTTCGGCACGCTCGATGTGATGGTAAACAACTCCGGTTTTAACGGCGTTGAGGCGATGCCGCATGAGATGAGTCTTGAAGATTGGCAGAGAGTGATTGATGTCAATGTTACCGGAACCTTTCTGGGAGCGAAAGCAGCACTTAACCACATGATGAAAAACAATATCAAGGGCAATGTGCTGAATATCTCAAGTGTTCATCAGCAGATTCCGCGCCCTGTCAACGTTCAGTATTCCACATCCAAAGGCGGCATCAAGATGATGACGGAAACGCTGGCGCTCAATTATGCGGATAAGGGAATCCGCGTCAATGCGATAGCGCCCGGCACCATTGCCACAGAATCAAATGTTGATACGAAAAAGGAAGAGAGCAGGCAAAAACAATTGAAAAAAATCCCGATGAAAGCCTTCGGAAAGCCTGAAGAAGTGGCGGCAGCAGCGGCTTGGCTCGTATCTGAGGAAGCAAGCTATGTGACCGGCACAACACTTTTCGTCGATGGCGGGATGACACTTTATCCGTCTCAGCTTGAATAGAACACAAAACAGGGGGATTGCGGGATGAAAACAGACTGGTGGAAGGATGCAGTGGTGTACCAAATTTACCCGAGAAGCTTTCAGGACAGCAATGGAGACGGAATTGGGGACTTGCGGGGGATTATTTCCCGTCTTGACTACATAAAGGAGCTCGGGGCAGATGTGATTTGGATTTGCCCGATCTATCCTTCTCCGAATGTTGATTACGGCTATGATGTGACAAACCATAAGGCGATTATGGATTCTTACGGAACAATGGACGATTTTCACGAGCTGCTGGACCAGGTGCATCAGCGGGGATTAAAGCTGGTGATGGACTTTGTGTTAAATCACACCTCGGTCGAGCATCCGTGGTTTAAAGAAGCGGAGCTGGACAAAAACAGCAAATACCGTAGCTATTATTATTGGCGTCCCGGCACAAAGAACGGCCCGCCGACGGACTGGCTCTCAAACTATGGATGCCCGGTCTGGCAATACGAAGAGCACACCGGAGAATACTATCTCCATATGAATGCCGTCAAACAAGCTGATTTAAACTGGGAAAATCCCGAAGTTCGCCGGGCGGTGTATGACATGATGAAATTTTGGCTCGATAAAGGGGTCGACGGTTTGCGAATTGATCAGCTCCATCTCATTTCTAAGAAAGAATATCTTCCTTCGTATGAGGACTATATCAATCAGCAGGCAGAGCCGAAGCCCTTTCAGCCAAATGGCGAACGAATCCATGACTATTTAAAAGAAATCACAGATGAAGTGTTTTCTCATTATGATGTCATGTCTGTCGGAGAGGTCGGCAGTGTCACACCGGAAGAAGGCTTGAAATATACGGGAACAGATAAGCATGAGCTGAATATGATTTTTCACTTTCAGCATATGGAGCTTGATCAGCAGCCCGGAAAAGAACATTGGGATTTGAAGCCCCTTGAGCTTTCTGATTTAAAATCGGTTTTGACAAAATGGCAAAAGAAGCTTGAACATCAAGGCTGGAATACATTGTTTTGGTGCAACCACGACCAGCCCCGGATTGTGTCCAGATTCGGAGACGATGGGGAATACCGCAAAGCATCAGCGAAAATGCTGGCAGCCGTAATTTATTTTATGAAGGGCACGCCGTATATTTATCAGGGAGAAGAAATCGGGATGACAAACGCGCCGTTCACCCGGATTGAAGACTACAAAGATATCCAAACGATCAATATGTATCATAAACGGGTGTTTGAAAAAGGCTATGATCCAAATGATGTGATGAGATCGATCTTAGCCAAAAGCCGGGATCACGCCCGGACCCCGATGCAGTGGAACAGCGGCAAAAATGCCGGATTTACTGACGGCACGCCTTGGCTGAAGGTCAATCCGAACTTCACCGCAATCAATGTGGAGGAAGCGCAGGGAGATCCTGATTCTGTCTTAAACTATTACAAAAAGCTGATCAGCCTGAGAAAGCAGTACGCTGACCTCATGAAAGGGAGCTTTGATCTTTTGCTTCCGGACGATCCGCAGTTGTTTGTATACATGAGAGAAAACAGTAAACAACAGCTTTTGTCGGTCAATAATTTTTCAAAAGAGCAGGCTGTTTTTCAGTGGCCTAAGAACTGCGGCAAAGCTCAGGCCTCACTGCTTCTCAGCAATTATAACAACGATGATCTTGATGACGAAATGGTGTTCCGGCCTTATGAGAGCAGGGTCTATCTTCTGGACAAAACAAACTAATGATTGAAGTAGCCCGGCATTTTTAGCCGGGTTTTTTTAGTACATATATTCGCTCTGCAGGCGGGAAGAATAAATGAAAATGAAATTTATTCTTGCAAAACGTAATGACTTCGGTTTATTATGATATAGGATTACAAAATCGTTATCATTTTGATTTAAAGTTACTGAAAAAGAGGGGATATACGATATGTTTAAAAAATGGAGCGGTTTGTTTGTGATTGCAGCGTGCTTTTTATTGGTTGCAGCATGCGGCAACTCATCAACAAAAGGGTCGGCGGATTCAAAGGGTGATAAACTGCACGTTGTCACAACGTTCTACCCGATGTATGAATTCACAAAACAAATTGTAAAAGACAAAGGCGATGTGGATCTGTTAATCCCATCTTCCGTTGAACCGCATGATTGGGAACCGACGCCGAAAGACATTGCTAACATTCAGGATGCTGATTTGTTCGTTTATAATAGTGAATACATGGAGACATGGGTTCCGTCAGCTGAAAAAAGCATGGGCCAAGGCCATGCCGTTTTCGTTAATGCAAGCAAAGGTATTGATTTAATGGAAGGCTCTGAAGAAGAACACGAAGAGCATGATCATGGGGAGCATGAGCACAGTCATGCAATGGATCCTCACGTATGGCTCAGCCCTGTTCTGGCACAGAAGGAAGTTAAAAATATTACGGCTCAAATCGTGAAGCAGGACCCGGATAACAAAGAATACTATGAGAAAAATAGTAAAGAATATATTGCAAAACTGCAGGATCTTGATAAACTATATCGTACAACCGCAAAAAAAGCGGAGAAAAAAGAATTTATCACGCAGCATACAGCTTTTGGCTATCTGGCAAAAGAATACGGCTTGAAGCAGGTTCCGATTGCAGGGCTGTCACCTGACCAAGAACCGAGTGCAGCCAGCTTGGCAAAGCTGAAAACATATGCCAAAGAACATAATGTAAAAGTCATTTACTTTGAAGAAATTGCATCCTCAAAGGTCGCAGATACGCTCGCCAGTGAAATCGGCGCGAAGACAGAAGTGCTGAATACATTGGAAGGCTTGAGCAAAGAAGAACAGGATAAAGGTTTAGGGTATATCGACATTATGAAACAAAACCTCGATGCCCTGAAAGATTCACTATTGGTTAAATCATAAGATAGTGTGCGCCGGAGGGTGCACACTATTTCTTTGTGAGAAAGGAAGATTAACATGAATCTCGTCTCATTGAAAGATATCGTTTTCGGCTATTCCCATACGCCTGTTTTAGATAAAGTATCACTTGATATTGAAAGCGGTGAGTTCGTCGGCATCACTGGACCAAACGGCGCCTCTAAATCGACGCTCATAAAGGTAATGCTCGGCATGCTGAAACCGTGGGAAGGCACAGTGACGATCAGTAAAAGGAATACAGAAGGGAAACGCCTGACCATAGGGTACGTCCCGCAGCAAATTTCTTCATTTAATGCCGGCTTTCCGAGCACGGTGCTGGAGCTTGTTCAGTCAGGCCGCTATACAAAAGGGAAATGGTTTAAACGTTTAAATGAAGAAGATCATCTTGAAGTAGAAAAAGCACTGAAAATGGTGGAAATGTGGGAGCTCCGTCATCGTAAAATCGGTGATTTATCAGGCGGACAGAAACAGAAAATCTGTATCGCCAGAATGCTCGCCAGCAACCCGGATCTGCTGATGCTGGACGAACCGACGACAGCTGTTGATTACGACAGCAGAAAAGGATTTTACGAATTTATGCATCACCTTGTGAAAAATCACAACCGCACAGTTGTGATGGTTACTCACGAACAAAACGAAGTACAGCAATTTTTAGATAAAGTGATTCGATTAGAGAGAGGAGAAAAAGGCGGATGGAAATGTTTGACTTGGAATTCATGCGACGAGCTTTTCTAGCAGGCGGCATGATCGCCGTTATGGCTCCGATACTAGGAGTGTATCTCGTTCTCAGAAGACAGGCCTTAATGGCTGACACACTTTCACATATCTCATTGTCAGGTGTTGCCATCGGCTTTTTTCTCAGCACCAATATAACCGCAGCAAGCATAGTCGTCGTGACCATTGGCGCGATCGGAATTGAATACATGCGGCGGGCGTATCGGACTTATTCAGAAGTGTCCATTGCCATCTTAATGGCAGCTGGTTTGTCCTTCGCGATGTTTTTAATCAGCCTTTCCAAAGGCACAGCCAATATGAGCATCGATCAATACCTATTTGGATCGCTTGTGACAGTAAACCAGCAGCAGGTCTATATTATCAGTATTATCACACTGCTGATCCTGCTTTATTTTATCGTACTGAGAAGGCCGCTCTACCTGCTGACGTTTGATGAAGCAACAGCCAAAACATCGGGAATCAATACAAACGTTCTCTCGTTGTCATTCAGTATTGTCACAGGCCTTGCGATTTCAGTCATTATTCCGATCATCGGGGTCCTTCTTGTATCAGCCCTGCTCGTATTGCCGGCAGCATTCGCCATCAGAATTGCAAAAGGCTTTAACATGGTTTTCATTACAGCCATACTCATTTCGTTATTCAGCGTATTTACGGGACTGACATCATCCTATCAGCTCGGGACGCCGCCAGGTCCGTCTATTACCCTGCTATTGATTGTTTTGCTATTAATCGGATTTGCAGTTCAGGGAGTTTGGACGTTTATCAAAAAAGAAGCTCAGCGCAAAAAAAGGCACCGATAACATGAAAAGCAGTTTTCCCTAGGGAAAACTGCTTTTTTTATAGAACCAATCCAGCAAGGCGCTCATACGATTCTTTTTTCGCCTCAAAATTAAACACATTGCACAGAACCATGATTTCATTTGTTTCATAGCGGCCTGTGAGGTCTAACAGCTGTTGTTTGACAGTGGTTGGAGAACCGATCACCATCCGCTTTCTGTTTTCTTCTATGAGTTTTTTATCGGACGCTGTATAGGGATGGGCTTTAGCCTCCTCGATGCTTGGCACGCGGCTGTCCAAGCCTTTTCCGACGCGAAGAAGCCACAAATCCTGGCTTAATGCGAGTTCTTCTGCCTCTTCATCTGTTTTCGCGCAAATGACAAAAATCGTAAAAAGTGCGGATGGATTCGAAAAATGGGCTGAGGGCCGAAAGCTTTCCCGGTAGATGCGGAATGCATTTTCTCCTCGCTCGGGATTAATGAAATGCCCAAACACATATCCAATCCCCTGGTGCGCCGCGCGTCTTGCGCTGTTTTCACCAAGACCAAGCACCCATAGCTCGGGTGCCGTGCCAATAAGGGGCGCCGCTTTGATTCCGGCATACGGATGGTCGGGAGGAAGGGAATCTGTTAGAAAATAAGAGACATCCTGCAGCTGTCTGTTAAATTCGGTTAAGCTTTTTTTCACCCCGTCCGTTAATGCAAGTCTGGTTTTTGTCGTGCCGCCGGGGGAGCGACCGACGCCGAGGTCAATCCGGTTTGGATACAGGGCTTCAAGCTGGCGAAAGGTTTCAGCCACTTTAAATGGGCTGTATTGGGGCAGAAGCACGCCGCCTGATCCGACACGAATGGTGTTTGTCTGTGCTGCGATGCGGGCGATCATGATTTCAGGCGCTGTGCTTGCCAGTCCTTTCGTGCTGTGATGCTCGGCAAACCAATAACGCTTATAGCCCCACTGTTCGCTTAATTGGGCAAGCTCAACCGAATGCTGGAGAGTTGTCACAGGGCTTTCTCCTTTAGAAACAGGTGCCTGATCAAGTATGCTTAAATGAATCAAAAGGCCGCTTCCTTTCTGTCTGTTTTTAGATGGTGACACAAGAATAGGCAAAATGACTTGCCCGCGTCAAATGGTTTGTTTAAGAAGCGCACTTTATAGCATTTGCAAATCATATATCAAATATGGAAGTTTTTTTTCGAGGTTTTTCGTCAATTATTCTTAACTTTTACGAAACTTTGATATAATAACAAACGTATATATTAGTAATTTACGGCTTATTTTCCTTGTGAGCGTAAAAATAAATGTGACTATCTTCACATTTTGATGAGTAGGAGTGAATCGTGTGGCAATTTCTTTAGAAAAAGGTCAACGAATTGATTTAACAAAAGGAAAAGCCGGTCTGTCAAAATTGATGGTCGGTCTCGGCTGGGACCCAGTGTCCTCAGGCGGAGGATTCTTCAGCAAACTGCTTGGCGGAGGCGGTCCGAATATCGACTGTGACGCTTCAGTGCTGATGCTGGAAAACGGAAAATTCACCGATAAGAAAAACCTGATTTATTTCGGCAACCTGAAAAGCCGCTGCGGCGGTGTACAGCATACAGGCGACAACCTGACGGGTGACGGTGCAGGCGATGACGAGCAAATTATGATAGATTTAGATAAAGTGCCTGCAAACATTGATAAGCTTGTATTTGTAGTGAACATTTACGATTGTGTCAGAAGAAAACAAGATTTTGGCATGATTCAAAATGCGTTTATCCGCGTAGTTGATCAATCTAATCACGAGGAAATGCTCAAGTACAATTTGAGAGACAATTACGCCGGCAGAACAAGCCTGATTACAGCAGAAATCTACCGCAGCGGCAGTGAGTGGAAGTTTGCGGCGATCGGTGAAGGCACAAACGATACGAGATTAGAAGATATTATCAGCCGATATGTATAAAAGAAAAGGAGTGGATGAAACATGACAATTTCATTGGCAAAAGGACAAAAAGTAGATTTAACAAAAACAAATCCGGGTCTTTCAAAGGTTGTTGTCGGTTTAGGTTGGGATACGAACAAGTATGACGGCGGACACGACTTTGATCTTGACTCAAGTGTGTTTCTGTTAGACGCCGCAGGCAAATGCGCGTCACCAAACGACTTTATTTTCTACAACCAGCTTGAAGGCGGCAACGGTTCAGTCGTTCATTCAGGCGACAACCTGACTGGTGCTGGCGAAGGCGACGATGAGAATGTAAAAGTAAATCTCAGCGCTGTACCGGCAAACATTGATAAAATCTCATTTGTTATTACCATTCACGATGCAGAAGCGCGCAGCCAAAACTTTGGACAAGTATCAAACGCGTTTGTCCGCATCGTAAATGAAGAAACAAATGAAGAGCTCATCCGTTACGATCTTGCAGAAGATTTCTCTATTGAAACGGCAATCATTGCAGGGGAGCTTTACAGACATAACGGCGAGTGGAAATTCTCAGCAATCGGCTCAGGCTACCAAGGCGGCCTTGCCCGCATTGCAACAGACTACGGTTTGCAAGTCGGTTAAGACAAATACGAAGAGCAGAAAGGAGAGAGGCAGTATGGCCATTCAATTATCAAAAGGACAGCGCATTGATTTAACAAAAACAAATCCGGGACTGACTAAAGCGATGATCGGCTTAGGCTGGGATACAAACAAGTACTCCGGCGGACACGATTTTGACCTGGATGCTTCGGCCTTTTTAGTTGATGCGCATGATAACTGCGTAAATGATCTCGATTTCGTCTTCTATAATAACCTTGAACATCCGAGCGGCGGTGTCATCCATACGGGTGACAACCGCACGGGTGAGGGCGACGGAGATGATGAGCAGATTATCGTTGATTTCTCAAAAATCCCTGCTCACATTGAGAAAATCGGCATCACAGTGACCATTCACGACGCTGAAGCACGCAGCCAAAACTTTGGACAAGTTTCCAATGCATTTGTCCGCGTTGTGGATGAAGAAACGCAGAATGAGCTTCTTCGCTTCGATTTGGGAGAAGACTTCTCCATTGAAACAGCTGTTGTCGTTTGTGAGCTTTACAGACACGGCGGCGAGTGGAAATTCAATGCGATCGGCAGCGGATTTTCCGGCGGGCTGGCTGCATTGTGCCGGAATTACGGTTTGCAAGTGTAAGCGAGTGACCAAATAGAGAAGTCACCGTTTCAAATTAATAGGAGGAAAAAACTTGGACTTTTTACATCATATTTTGTCTACGTATGCTTCATTTTTCGATTGGAAAATGTGGGGGGAAGTTCTGACTGATCCTGTTTCCTGGGGTTTGATCGGTTCCCTTGTTGTTCTGGAAGGCCTTTTATCGGCCGATAACGCGCTTGTTCTTGCGGTCATGGTTAAACACCTGCCGGAAAAACAGCGGAAAAAAGCGTTAACGTATGGTTTGTTTGGAGCTTATATTTTCAGGTTTATTTTCATCGGGCTCGGTATGCTTCTCATTAAATTCTGGTGGATCAAGGTGCTTGGCGCGCTTTACCTGGCTTGGCTCGTCATTAAGCACTTCTGGATTGGCGAAAAAGAAGAGGAAGCGGACGGCATCAAGAAAAACTCTTGGATGGTCCGCACGTTTGGGATCTTCTGGGCGACTGTCATTTCAGTAGAATTAATGGATCTTGCCTTCTCTGTGGACAGCATCCTGGCCGCGTTTGCAGTATCTGAAAAAGTATGGGTGCTTCTGATCGGCGGTATGCTTGGTATTTTAATGATGCGTACAGTGGCAAAAGTGTTCCTTGTGCTGATTGATAAAATTCCTGAGCTGGAAAACACAGCATTCGTCTTAATCGGCATTATCGCGCTGAAAATGGCGGGGAGCGCTTTCCATTACGAAATGCCGCACTCTGTATTCTTCATCATCATTATCGCTGCATTTGCGGTAACATTGATCATTCACTACATCAATAAACAAAAGCAGGTGCGCGAACAAACAGCCGCTTCAAAAGAAGAATAAAACAAAACAAGGAGGGAGGTTCAATGTCCTTCCTTTTTTGTTACCGAAATATCGTTCAATGACAAACCGGAAAGGAGGATATGATGAGACAAGAAGAACTAACCATTCATAAAGCACTTCCGGCTGATGGCGATTGGAAAAGCCTGCTGTTTCAGCCATTGCCGGAGCGGGATCACTATGAAACTGCACAAGGCCTTTCTTTTTCTCGTCTTGCCGGACAGATATTGGGCACGCCTATTGATGAGACGGACTACTATAACGAGCTGTATGAGCTGTCTGTAAACGACCGCATAACGATTTTGAGTGAAACGCTTGATAAAACAATCGAACCGGAAACATTTCAAAAGCTTCAGCATATTCATTCCATCAATCAGAAAGAAAAAGGGCTGTCAGTCAGCCGCTTTGTTGCCTTTCTGGACGGGGAAAAGCTGATTGCGAAGCACTCAAATCCCTTGATGCACCGCCATTTAAGAAAAGCGTTGATGACGCTTTTACATACCTTTGCGGACAGTCATGAAAAGGGGCTGAATCATCCTGATTTTCGCAGAGTGCTGCTTGATGTCTCGAAGTTTTCCTTAAACCATCTGAACCCTTGGCTGGAAAAAACCGATATAGAGCGGGAGATGCCGAAGGTTGTTTGGTATGGAGATGCGACGAAAAGCCAGCTCTATTTCTTATATTATCTGATGCTAGTCGGCTGTGATGTACTACTGTTCCATCCGGCGGGAACCGATCAGCTGGCGCTTGTCGATCCGAAGCAGGATCTCAGTTTTACGGAAAAGCTCCCGGATGTTTCGGAGCTTCAGCCGTTTCCGAAAGAAAAACCAGACCGGAAATCAACAGTGGCTTACCGCTCAACAAAGGAAATTGAACATGTGCTGAATCACGAGGAATCCATGCTGTATAAGCCGTGGCAGTTCAGAGATCACACACCGGTGTCCGTTACGCTGAAAACGACCTATGATGAATTGTTTTTAATCACGAAAGAACGCGCCTTTATTCGGCCGAATTTCAAAGCAGATAAAAATTCCATTGAGATTCCGAATGTATTCGCCAAAATTATGGGCGTGTCGAAAGACAATAAGGAATATTGGAACAGGCTTCATACTCTAGCGGATTATCAGGAAACAGAAATGGTAAGAAGCTTTCCATTTACAGAAGAAATAAAGTCGAACTATCAATTTCACTACAGCCACGCACTTGATCAAGAAGGGAACATTGATCCGGACAAGCTGATGGCAAGCAATGTGTGGCAGTACAAACAGCTGCCGGCAGGCGTTCAGACTGCCATTGCCAAAACGATTTCGAGAATGTGCAGGCACCCGCGGCTTAAGGCTTTGCATCAGGAACAAGTCAAGGATGTTCAAATCTATTTGTTTAAACAAACAACAAACCTGCCTGCTAATCTGCTGAAATTGATTCAAATGTTCGACTATGCGCAAACCGTTCCGAAACTTGTTTTATATCATACGGAAATGAGCGGCGGACTCACGCGTTCGGATGCTGCCGCCCTGCTGTTCCTGAATGAAATCGGAATCGATATCATCATTTATAATCCGCCCGGACACCAAGATATTGAGCAGTTTATTGAAGAGGATCAGTATGATATCCACTGGCTGGATGACATGGTGTTTCAGCAGGACTACAAAGAGCCTTCGCTTGTGAAAAGGCTCTTCAGAACTATTACCCAAAAATAAGGAGAGAAGAAAAGCATGACAACAGAAAATCAAAATCCGCTTGTTCTCGATAAAAATGAAGAGATTTCCCAGCAAAAAGCTGACGATATCCGTCTTCAGCTCCGTCAGGAACCAGAAGTGAAGCGGCTTGCTCAACAAATTGACGTCAAAAACCAAATGGAGCTGCTTGAGTACGGCAAGGAGCCGGCCGTTGAAATATCCAAGTTCTCTGACCGCATCTTAGGGATGATGAAAACAACAAGCGTGACAGACTCCGGCACAATGCTGACTCAGCTTGGGAAAATCATGGACCGCTTCGACAAAAATGATTTTGATGAGCCAAAGGGATTAATGGCGAAGATTTTCAAACGCGGCGGCAGCATGATTGAAAAAATCTTTAAAAAGTATCAGACACTTGGCGGAGAGATTGAAAAAATCCACGTTGAGATTTCTAAATACAAAGATGAGATGACGAAGACGAACTACACGCTCGATGAAATGTATGAAAACAATATCAAATACTATATGGAGCTTGAAAAATACGTCGTTGCCGGGCAGATGAAACTGGAAGAGATGCAGTCGATCCTTCCTTCATATGAGGAAAAAGCGGCAAGCGGGAACCAGCTGGCGCAAATGCAGCTCGATACGTTGCGCAACGGCATTCAGGCGCTTGAGGAACGGGTGTATGATCTGGACATGGCACGGATGGTGGCGCTTCAAACTGCACCTCAAATCCGTCTCCTGCAGCGAGGAAATGCAAAGCTGATCGGGAAAATCAACTCCGCGTTTATCATTACCATTCCGATTTTCAAAAACGGCATTATTCAGGCTGTTACGGTAAAGCGGCAAAAGCTTGTGGCTGATTCCATGAGCGAGCTTGACCGCCGGACAAACGAGATGCTGAAACGAAATGCTGAAAACATCTCGAGCCAAAGTGTTGAAATTGCGAGAATGGCCGGCAGACCGAGCATAGATATTGAAACGATTGAATCGTCTTGGAACACGATTGTCAGCGGCATGCAGGAAACAAAACAAATCGAAGAAGAAAACAAGCGCCTCCGCGAAGACGGCGCGAGACGAATTGCCCAGCTTCAGGATAATATTAAAAAAGCAGCATTGCAGCAATAATAAAAACCCCGCTTGTGGAACATAAGCGGGGTATTTCAATTACATCATTTAGTTAATGACAATGTGTAAAGACAGGTGTAAACTTAAACGGTAATCATTTTGCATATCAGAGGTGTTGGCAATGGGAAAACAACAGCCTATATCCCAGCGTAAACTGCTGGGCGTCGCCGGTTTGGGGTGGCTGTTTGATGCAATGGATGTCGGAATATTATCGTTTATTATCGCCGCGCTCCATGTAGAGTGGAATCTGTCGCCCGAAGAAATGAAATGGATCGGAAGCGTCAATTCCATCGGCATGGCTGCGGGTGCGTTTTTGTTTGGTTTGCTTGCTGATCGAATCGGCCGCAAAAAAGTGTTTATCATCACCCTTTTATGCTTTTCCATCGGAAGCGGCATTTCCGCTTTTGTGACAAGTTTATCGGCATTTCTAATCCTTCGTTTCGTGATTGGTATGGGACTTGGCGGCGAGCTTCCAGTCGCTTCAACACTCGTTTCGGAAGCGGTTGTGCCTGAAAAGCGGGGCAGAGTGATTGTGCTTTTGGAAAGCTTTTGGGCCGTGGGCTGGCTCGCAGCGGCCTTGATTTCTTACTTTGTGATACCAAGCTTCGGCTGGCAGGCTGCACTTCTGTTAACTGCGCTGACTGCTTTTTATGCGCTGTACCTGCGGACGAGTCTGCCTGATTCGCCGAAATATGAATCGCTTTCTGCCAAAAAGAGGTCGGTGTGGGAGAATGTAAAAAGCGTCTGGGCAAGACAGTATATACGGCCGACCGTGATGCTGTCGCTCGTTTGGTTCTGTGTGGTGTTTTCTTATTACGGCATGTTCCTATGGCTCCCGAGTGTCATGCTGCTGAAAGGCTTCAGCATGATTCAAAGCTTTGAATATGTCCTGCTGATGACGCTTGCTCAGCTACCGGGCTATTTCTCTGCCGCATGGCTGATTGAAAAAGCGGGCCGGAAGTGGATACTCGTCATTTACTTGATTGGCACAGCAGGAAGCGCCTATTTCTTCGGAACGGCGGATTCCTTAAGTCTTCTGCTTACGGCTGGAATGCTGTTATCGTTTTTCAATCTCGGTGCATGGGGCGTGCTGTATGCTTATACCCCGGAGCAATACCCGACTGCGATTCGAGCAACAGGTTCAGGAACGACAGCAGCGTTTGGAAGAATCGGCGGCATCTTCGGGCCTTTGCTCGTCGGAACTCTGGCAGCCCGTCATATTTCATTTTCGGTCATCTTTTCAATCTTTTGCATTGCAATCTTACTCGCGGTTGCTTGTATTTTGATTATGGGGACAGAAACGAAACAAACTGAGCTAGAATAGGAAAAGCACCTCTTGAAAGAGGTGCTTTCAGCGTGTCGACAAACCCTCGCATTCGTTGTCAGGACTGCGCTTCGGTGCTCAATGCGAAGTGGATCAACGGCTAAATTCTCAGGCGTCCTGCCTAAACGCCGTCGTCATCACATCCTGTGAATGTCCGCTCCTATGCTCGTCCTTCCTAGACTTCAAGGGTTTTCAATCACGCTGAAAAGATTTTGTCAACAATCTGAGGCACCTCTTGAATGAGGTGCTTTTTTACAATTGCGCCCGGGCTGTGGATTGGCGTTTCCCGGTTTTACTGATTGTCTGGTAGAGCGTCATAGAAAGTATGAACAGAATGGCAGTAAATCCTGTGACAGCTCCGAAATGCTGTGTGCTTTGATATAAAAAACCTGCAATACTTGTACCGACAGTGGTTCCGGCATACATAGCGGCATTGGAAAGGGAAGCGATGGTTCCTCGCGCATTTGGTGCAATGGATTGAAAGACACCCATCATTAACGGAAAGATGATGCCAGCTGTAAAGAACGTGAGAAAAAAGCCGGCTTCTACTAAAAACAAGTTTGGAAAGAACGGAAGAGCGAAATAGAGAGCGCCCATTAGCAGCATCCCGCTGATCAGTGTTTTAAACATGCCCAGCTTTTCTGAAACCCGGCTGCCGATAAGGCTCCCGAGCATATTTCCCAGTCCGAGTACAAGCATAGCTGCGCCAATTTGTGACACGGTTAAATGATAATCCGCGGAAAGCCAAGTACCCAGAAAGCTGAACGATGCGAAGTTTCCGGTTTGAAACAGAAAATAGGCAAGCAGAATGACCGATATTTTCGGCAATGAAAAAAGCTCCCGATAGGGGTTGACAATTGATGGGCGCGCCAATGGTTCAGAAGGCCGGATGCCAGGCATGACCGCCGCCAGGATCAATAGAAGAATAAGCGAGCACGCTGACAAAACGAAAAATGGCGTATGCCATGTAAAGGAAGCGAGAAACCCTCCAATAGGAAGTCCGAGCATTTGTGAAGCGGCCAAACCTGCTGTCGCAATCCCCATGCCTTTTATGATCTGAGAAGGCCGGACAATGACTGGGATGGACGCCCAAATTTGAGGCGTCACAAACGCAGCGCTAACGCCTGCGGCAAAACGGAACAGGCACATGGCGGCAAAAGAGGGAGCGATGCCGCATAAAAACGTGGATACGATAAAGCCTGCAAGTCCCCACAGCATGACTGTTTTCCTGTTCAGCCGGTCTGAGATTGGGCCTGCAATGAAAGCGAAGAGCGCATAACCGAGTGCATAAGCACTGACCATCCAGCCTGACAAATCAGTAGAGACATGAAACTGATTCTGTAAAAGGGGGAGAAGCGGCGAAAGCAAAAAGGTATCCGTGCCAATGACAAACATGACACTGAAGAAAAGCCAAATGCGATTCAAATTTTATCACTCCTATTGTTTTATAACTTTGAAACTATGAAACAAATATGTATAGAGAAAACCCTTTGTTAGAGGGTTTCCAAAAAGCCAGGCAGGTATGTGTGAAAGGTGTCTTCACGCAGACTGACGTATTTTGTCCGCGAATCTTTCCGGGTTGACGTCAATCCCGCTTCACGCAGCGTTTTAAAATGATAAGATGCCGTGGTTTTGACAATATTGCACTTTTCACCTACTTCACCGCAGCTGAGTTCTTTTCCGCTGACATAAAGCGTACGAATAATGGCAAGCCTTGATTCATCAGACAGTGCTTTAAAAATTTGCGCTCTGATTTGATCATCTGATTGTTTCATAGTCATGAAACTATAATACATAATTGATGTTGAAAAAGCAACTTATTTTTCCAGTAAAGGAGCAGGAAGTCATAAGAGGAAGAAGGAATTCAATTCCAATAAAAGCGTTTTCAACTAAAGATAGGCGAAAAATCACCCGTAAAATACAATCATATAGGAGGATTACAGAGCATTTAGAAGCATAAATAAGATCATGTGGTCACATGGATGTTTATAAAGAAATGGTACAGAATAAAAGAGAATATGCTGTTTGTGTGGGAAGTTACATAAATGTTACGGTAATAAAGATTGCTTAATATGGAGGGAAAATATGAGTGTAGATGAGAAACCAATTAAGATAAAAGTCGAGAAAGTCTCTAAGATTTTTGGGAAACAAACAAAGAAGGCAGTTCAAATGCTTGCCAACGGAAAGACAAAAAAAGAGATCCTGAAAGCAACCGGATCAACCGTTGGGGTTAATCAGGCAGATTTTGAAGTATATGATGGTGAGATATTTGTCATCATGGGTCTATCAGGGAGCGGTAAATCAACTTTAGTACGGATGTTAAACCGGCTTATTGAACCGACTGCCGGAAATATTTACATTGATGGTGACATGATAACAAATATGTCTAAAGACCAGCTCCGGGAAGTCCGCCGGAAAAAAATCAGCATGGTCTTCCAAAAGTTCGCTCTGTTCCCGCACAGAACGATACTTGAAAACACAGAATACGGACTGGAACTTCAAGGTGTAGACAAACAAGAGCGGCAGCAAAAAGCGCTTGAGTCTCTTAAGCTCGTCGGGCTCGAAGGATTTGAACACCAATATCCAGACCAGCTTTCCGGCGGGATGCAGCAGCGTGTCGGCCTTGCCCGCGCGTTGACAAATGATCCGGACATCCTTCTGATGGACGAAGCGTTCAGTGCGCTTGATCCACTGATTCGTAAAGATATGCAGGATGAGCTTCTTGATCTTCACGATAATGTCGGAAAAACAATTATCTTTATTACGCATGACCTGGACGAAGCGTTGCGGATCGGCGACAGAATTGTCCTAATGAAGGACGGCAATATCGTTCAAATCGGCACGCCTGAAGAAATCCTGATGAATCCATCTAACGAATATGTTGAGAAATTCGTCGAAGATGTTGATTTGTCTAAAGTCCTCACAGCAGGCCACATTATGAAACGCGCTGAAACAGTGCGGATTGATAAAGGGCCTCGCGTAGCATTGACACTGATGAAAAACCTTGGAATTTCTTCAATTTATGCAGTGGATAAACAAAAGAAATTGTTAGGTGTTATCTATGCGTCTGATGCGAAAAAAGCGGCTGAGTCTGATTTGTCACTTCAAGACATCTTGAATACAGAATTTACGACTGTACCAGAGAATACGTATCTGACTGAGATTTTTGACGTTGTGTCCGATGCGAATATTCCAATTGCGGTTGTGGATGACAAGCAAAGAATGAAAGGAATTGTCGTAAGAGGCGCGCTGATTGGCGCACTTGCCGGCAATAACGAGTATATCAATGCTGAAGGCACTGGCGAACAAACACAAGATCCTTCTGTACAGGAGGTGAAGTAAGATGGATAGACTGCCTAGAATACCTTTAGCAGATATCATTGACCGTTTTGTTGACTGGATTACGATGACGTTTGGCGGATTCTTCGACGGAATTGCAAACGGATTGGCCGCTTTTGTAAATGGAATTGTCACCGGTCTTGGATTTATTCCATCTATTTTGTTAACGATTATTTTCGCCGCACTTGCTTGGTGGATCAGTACAAGGGGAATTGCGTTATTTACGTTGATTGGATTCCTCCTGATCGATTATTTAGGATATTGGGACCCAATGCTGCAAACATTGGCGCTTGTTTTGACATCTGTGATTATTTCGATTGTGGTCGGGGTTCCGATCGGAATTTGGGCGTCTCAGAAAGAAACGGTTCGCCGTATTGTAACGCCAATTCTTGATTTAATGCAGACAATGCCTGCTTTCGTATATCTATTGCCGGCGATTTTCTTCTTTAACATCGGTGTTGTGCCGGGTGTTGTTGCATCTGTTATCTTCGCGATGCCGCCGACAATCCGCATGACTGTTCTCGGTATTAAACAAGTGCCGGCGGATTTGATTGAAGCGACTGAGGCATTCGGTTCTACAACAGCTCAGCGTTTGTTTAAAGTTCAGCTTCCGCTTGCGACAAAAACGATTTTGGCCGGAATTAACCAGAGCATCATGCTTGCGTTATCAATGGTTGTTATCGCCGCAATGGTCGGTGCACCGGGACTTGGTTCTGAAGTATACAGTGCCGTTACACAGCTGAAAACCGGGGTCGGAGTAGAGGCCGGTATCGCCATCGTTATCGTTGCCATTACGCTGGACCGTATTACTCAAAATATTAAAGTGAAGAAGAAAAGCAGGGGGAATGCCTGATGCTTAAAAAAATCATCGGCATCGGCGTTTCCGCCATGCTGGCGCTCTCACTTGCGGCTTGCGGTTCAGAAAACGATAAAAATGCATCCGCAGCAGAACAGGTGAATAAGACCATCATCGGGATTGACCCCGGTTCAGGGATTATGTCCCTGACTGACAAAGCGATGAAGGATTATGACCTGAATGACTGGACATTGATTTCAGCGTCAAGTGCTGCGATGACCGCTACGCTTAAAAAGTCATACGACCGTAAGAAACCGATTATCATTACAGGATGGACACCGCACTGGATGTTCTCTAGATATAAGCTGAAATATCTCGATGATCCGAAACAATCTTATGGCAGCGCAGAGGAAATCCATACGATCACACGCAAAGGCTTCAGCAAAGAACAGCCGAATGCCGCAAAGCTTCTGAGCCAGTTTAAATGGACGCAAGACGAAATGGGCGAAATCATGATCAAGGTGGAAGAAGGCGAGAAACCAGCCAAAGTTGCTGCTGAGTACGTCAATAAACACAAGGATCAGATTGCCGAATGGACAAAAGGCGTTCAAAAGGTGAAGGGAGACAAAATCAACCTTGCCTATGTGGCGTGGGACAGTGAGATTGCAAGTACAAACGTCATAGGCAAAGTCTTAGAAGACTTGGGCTATGAGGTAACACTTACTCAGGTAGAGGCTGGGCCGATGTGGACTGCAATTGCGACGGGAAGTGCGGATGCATCACTTTCCGCATGGCTGCCGAATACCCATAAAGCATACGCCGCTAAATATAAAGGCAAATATGACGATATTGGCACCAGTATGACTGGTGTGAAGATGGGGCTTGTTGTTCCTCAATATATGAAAAACGTCAACTCAATTGAAGATTTGAAGAAGTAATGAAGAAAGCAGCCTGTAGCCAGGCTGCTTTTTTTGCGTTAAGAAGCGTTAGCGGCAGCAAGTGATTCCGCCTTCTGAAATGTTTTGAGCACGGCATTCGCTAAAATGTGAATGCCGTTGAACATCGCATTTCTGTCAAAGGTCATGTGCGGATGATGGAGCCCCGGCTGGAGCCCGCAGCCTAGTCCGAGCATCGTTGTTTTCAGATTCGGCACCTTCACGGCGTAAAAATGGAAATCCTCTCCGCCGGTAGTGACAAGCGGGTCATCAAGCCGCTCAGCCCCGATGATATCTGTAATGGCTTCTGCCATGATCGCTTCAGCTTCTTTGTTTTGTGTTGCCGCAGGAAGGCTGTGTTCTTTTTGCAGCTCGATTTTTGCGCCGAATGCAGCGGCGGCCGCTTCACAGGCTCTTTCTGTTTCGGCGATTAACGCCTCCATGGCTTCATTGGTCTGTGCGCGCAAATCAAGGCTGAACGATGCTTTTCCTGGAATGATGTTAGAGCTTTCACCGCCGGCTTGAAGTTTTGTCATTTTGACGGTATGCGGGATTTGCGGGTCAATATGAATGAGTCCGAGCTTATGTACAAGAAATGCCGCAATTTCAATGCTGTTTTTCCCGAGGTGCGGACGGGCGCCATGAGCCTCTTCCCCGATGATCGTTCCCTCAATGTGCTGGCTTGATCCGTGCAGAATAGACGGAGCGCAGCGGCCGTTCTGTGTTTCCTGGATCGGACGGACGTGAACGCCATACAAATAGTCGATATCATCAAGCACGCCTTCTTCTATCATTTTCAAGGCGCCGCCGCCTTTTTCTTCTGCCGGCTGAAAGATAAAACGGATTGTGCCCTTCGGAAGCTCAGGTTGTTTTTTGAGCAGCATTAACGTGCCCAATGCCATTGTCATATGTGAATCGTGTCCGCAGGAATGGTTGGCGCGAAATGTGCCGTTAACCTCCTGCCACAGCGCGTCAATATCAGCGCGTACCGCTACAACAGGTGAGCCTGAGCCGATTTCGCCGACAACCCCGGTGCAGTCTGAAAACGTGCGCGTCCGGCACCCTAAATCCTCAAGCTTTTGTTTCAAAAATGAAGTTGTCTCATATTCCTTCCAGCTGACTTCAGGGTTCGCGTGCAGATGCTCGAAGATGTCCATAATGGTTTGTTTCATGTCTTCTGAAAGCTTTTGCATGGTAAGAAATACCTCCTTCTATCAGAATGAATTTTTACCTTCTTTACTTTATTTATATTGAAACAGGAAGAGAGGCTGTATATAATATAGCACATATTGCTACTATTCAGAATAATTAATATTTTCAAATAGAGGGGATGGATCGAAATATGAGTATGCCAGCAGCCGAAACACAGCCTAAGAAAAAACGTATGACATTTAAAATGCCTGACGCCTATGTCCTCTTATTTATGATTGCTTTCATTTGCGCAATCGCTTCATATATTGTGCCGGCAGGTGAATTTGACCGCGTGACAAAGGGGGATGTCACGACCGCTGTTCCGGGAAGCTATCATTCAATTGAACAGTCTCCGGTCAGCTTGATCAGCTTTTTTACTTCTCTACAGGATGGAATGGTTGGATCAGCACCCATCATCTTTCTGATTTTATTCACAGGCGGCACCATTGCTATTCTAGAAAAAACGGGTGCCATCAATGGCCTGATTTACAATGTCATCAGCAAATTCCGCACAAAGCAATTATTATTTATTTGTATTGTCGGCGCATTGTTCTCCATTCTCGGAACAACCGGGATTGTCGTGAATTCAGTTATCGGTTTTATCCCCATCGGCCTCATTGTGGCACGATCCTTAAAATGGGACGCAGTCGCGGGAGCCGCTGTTATATACATCGGCTGCTACGCTGGATTTAACTCCACCATATTATCACCGTCACCGCTCGGTTTATCACAATCAATCGCGGAGCTCCCTCTTTTCTCAGGAATCGGCCTGCGAGTTGTGATATACATATGCTTTTTGCTGTCTTCTATTATTTATATCTATTTGTATACGAGAAAATTAAAAAAATCAAAAGATGCCAGTGTGTTAGGAACAGATTGGTTCCCTGCGGCAGGAATGGGCGAAGCCGGTAAAGAAGAAGATCAGTCAGTGCCGTTTACCGTTCGCCATAAGCTGATTTTGGCTGTGGCGGGACTCTCACTTGTCGGATTTTTATACGGCGCTTTGAAGCTTGGCTGGTCAGATTCCCAAATGGCTGCGACATTTATTTTTATTTCTGTCCTTGCCGGTTTAATAGGCGGGCTTGCGGCGAACGATATTGCCAAAACCTTCATTACGGGCTGCCAAAGTCTTGTATACGGGGCGCTGATTGTCGGGATGGCACGAAGCATTTCCGTTATCCTTGAAAATGGAAAGCTTCTCGATACTGTCGTCAATGCTTTGGCTTCACTTTTGGATGGATTCAGCCCGATTGCTGGGGCAATCGGCATGTATATCGCCAGTGCGCTGCTTCATTTTCTCATCTCTTCAGGTTCTGGCGAAGCCGTTGTATTTATTCCAATCCTGGCGCCGCTCGCTGATTTGATGGGAATCACGAGACAGGTTGCGGTTGAAGCGGTTATGCTTGGAGAAGGGGTCGTCAACTGTGTGAACCCGACATCCGGCGTTCTCATGGCGGTGCTTGCCGCCAGCGGTATTCCGTATGTCAAGTGGCTGCGGTTTATGGTGCCGCTTGCTCTGATTTGGTTCTTGATCGGGCTTGTCTTTATCGTGATCGGCGTCATGATCAATTGGGGGCCGTTTTAACGATTGCTGCCCGCCGGCTTGTACGGCGGGCTTTTGAGTTATTCATTGCAGAAGCGCAGGCTGTTATTGTAACATGTAAGCCATAAGCCATTCGTAAAAGTGCGGGAGGAAGGTCATGAATAATCTGCGTAATAGACTTTCAGGCGTGAATGGGAAAAATAAGAGAGTAAAAGAAAAAGAACAAAAAATCTGGTCGGAGATTGGGATGATAGCGGGAGCATTTGCGCTGCTTGATGTGATCATCCGCGGCATTATGTTTGAATTTCCGTTTAAAGAATGGGCTGCAAGCCTTGTGTTTTTGTTCATCATTATCTTATATTACTGCATCAGGGCTGCGGCATCCGGAATGCTCATGCCGAGAATAGACACCAAAGAAGAACTGCAAAAACGGGTGAAGCAGCAGCGAATAGAATCAATTGCGGTCGCCTTTGCGGTAGTGGTGCTTACGATGTACGACAGGGGGATTCCCCATACATTCTTCGCTTGGCTGAAAATGATTCTTCTTTTTAGCGTCTGCGGCGGCGTTCTGTTTCTGCTTCGGTATGTGATTGTGAAGCTGGCTTACAGAAGAGCGGTAAAAGAAGAAATAAAAAAGAAATCATCTTAAAAAATAGATGGTTTCTTTTTTTGTTTGGAAAGCGAGGGAAGCGTTCACAGTTTCGGGCAGCTTTTTTTATAGGAACATTGATTTGTATTCACTCTGCCAAGTTGTTTTGATAGAGTGATTGTGATAATTTTAAATGTAAGCGTTAACAAAATTCTCCAGTCTTCACATCGGTTTGAAAGGAGGAAGCGGAAGAATGAAGTAAGAGGGATTTTTGACTCCGAAGTAAGTCTTCAAAAAATCAAATAAGGAGTGTCAAGAATGTTTGCAAAACGATTCAAAACCTCTTTACTGCCGTTATTCGCTGGATTTTTATTGCTGTTTCATTTGGTTCTGGCAGGACCGGCGGCTGCGAGTGCTGAAACGGCGAACAAATCGAATGAGCTTACAGCACCGTCGATCAAAAGCGGAACCATTCTTCATGCATGGAATTGGTCGTTCAATACGTTAAAACACAATATGAAGGATATTCATGATGCAGGATATACAGCCATTCAGACATCTCCGATTAACCAAGTAAAGGAAGGGAATCAAGGAGATAAAAGCATGTCGAACTGGTACTGGCTGTATCAGCCGACATCGTATCAAATTGGCAACCGTTACTTAGGTACTGAACAAGAATTTAAAGAAATGTGTGCAGCCGCTGAAGAATATGGCATAAAGGTCATTGTTGACGCGGTCATCAATCATACCACCAGTGATTATGCCGCGATTTCCAATGAGGTTAAGAGTATTCCAAACTGGACACATGGAAACACACAAATTAAAAACTGGTCTGATCGATGGGATGTCACGCAGAATTCATTGCTCGGGCTGTATGACTGGAATACACAAAATACACAAGTACAGTCCTATCTGAAACGGTTCTTAGAAAGGGCATTGAATGACGGGGCAGACGGTTTTCGATTTGATGCCGCCAAACATATAGAGCTTCCGGATGATGGGAGTTACGGCAGTCAATTTTGGCCGAATATCACAAATACATCTGCAGAGTTCCAATACGGAGAAATCCTGCAGGATAGTGCCTCAAGAGATGCTGCATATGCGAATTATATGAATGTGACAGCGTCTAACTATGGGCATTCCATAAGGTCCGCTTTAAAGAATCGTAATCTGGGTGTGTCGAATATCTCCCACTATGCATCTGATGTGTCTGCGGACAAGCTAGTGACATGGGTAGAGTCGCATGATACGTATGCCAATGATGATGAAGAGTCGACATGGATGAGCGATGATGATATCCGTTTAGGCTGGGCGGTGATAGCTTCTCGTTCAGGCAGTACGCCTCTTTTCTTTTCCAGGCCTGAGGGAGGCGGAAATGGTGTGAGATTCTCGGGGAAAAGCCAAATAGGCGATCGCGGGAGTGCTTTATTTGAAGATCAGGCTATCACTGCGGTCAATAGATTTCACAATGTGATGGTAGGACAGCCTGAGGAACTCTCGAACCCAAATGGAAACAACCAGATATTTATGAATCAGCGCGGCTCACATGGCGTTGTGCTGGCAAATGCAGGTTCATCCTCTGTTTCTATCAATACGCCAACAAAATTGCCTGATGGCAGGTATGACAATAAAGCTGGAGCGGGTTCATTTCAAGTGAACGATGGTAAACTGACAGGCACGATCAATGCCAGGTCTGTAGCTGTGCTTTATCCTGATGATATTGCAAAAGCGCCTCATGTTTTCCTTGAGAATTACAAAACAGGTGTAACACATTCTTTCAATGATCAACTGACGATTACCTTGCGTGCAGATGCGAATACAACAAAGGCCGTTTATCAAATCAATAATGGACCAGAGACGGCGTTTAAGGATGGAGATCAATTCACAATCGGAAAAGGAGATCCATTTGGCAAAACATACACCATCCTGTTAAAAGGAACGAACAGTGATGGTGTAACGAGGACCGAGGAATACAGTTTTGTTAAAAGAGATCCAGCTTCGGCCAAAACCATCGGCTATCAAAATCCGAATCATTGGAGCCAGGTAAATGCTTATATCTATAAACATGATGGGAGCCGAGTAATTGAATTGACCGGATCTTGGCCTGGAAAACCAATGACTAAAAATGCAGATGGAATTTACACGCTGACGCTGCCTGCGGACACGGATACAACCAACGCCAAAGTGATTTTTAATAATGGCAGCGCCCAAGTGCCCGGTCAGAATCAGCCTGGATTTGATTACGTGCAAAATGGTTTATATAATGACTCGGGTTTAAGCGGTTCTCTTCCCCATTGAGGGCAAGGCTAGACGGGACTTACCGAAAGAAACCATCATAGATGGTTTCTTTTTTGTTCATAAATCAGACAAAACTTTTCTCTTGCAAAAGTTTGTGAAGTGTTGCACAATATAAATGTGAAATACTTCACAAACAAAAAGACATCAAAGAGAAACATACCCTGGAAGGATGATTAATGATGAACAAACATGTAAATAAAGTAGCTTTAATCGGAGCGGGTTTTGTTGGAAGCAGTTATGCATTTGCGTTAATTAACCAAGGGATCACAGATGAGCTTGTGGTCATTGATGTAAATAAAGAAAAAGCAATGGGCGATGTGATGGATTTAAACCACGGAAAGGCGTTTGCGCCACAACCGGTCAAAACATCTTACGGAACATATGAAGACTGCAAGGATGCTGATATTGTCTGCATTTGCGCCGGAGCAAACCAAAAACCTGGTGAGACACGCCTTGAATTAGTAGAAAAGAACTTGAAGATTTTCAAAGGCATCGTTAATGAAGTCATGGCGAGCGGATTTGACGGTATTTTCTTAATCGCGACAAATCCGGTTGATATCCTGACTTACGCAACATGGAAATTCAGCGGCCTGCCAAAAGAGCGGGTGATCGGAAGCGGCACAACACTAGATTCTGCGAGATTTCGTTTCATGCTGAGCGAATACTTTGGCGCAGCGCCT
Source organism: Bacillus sp. FSL M8-0025 (assembly GCF_037975475.1). Taxonomy (NCBI): domain Bacteria; kingdom Bacillati; phylum Bacillota; class Bacilli; order Caryophanales; family Bacillaceae; genus Bacillus; species Bacillus sp. FSL M8-0025. The sequence continues at coordinate 326,324 of NZ_CP150258.1, forward strand.
CAAAACGTGCACGCGCATATTATCGGAGAGCACGGCGACACAGAGCTTCCTGTTTGGAGCCACGCGAATGTCGGCGGTGTGCCGGTCAGTGAACTCGTTGAGAAAAACGATGCGTACAAACAAGAGGAGCTGGACCAAATTGTAGATGATGTGAAAAACGCAGCTTACCATATCATTGAGAAAAAAGGCGCGACTTATTATGGAGTTGCGATGAGTCTTGCTCGCATTACAAAAGCCATTCTTCATAATGAAAACAGCATATTAACTGTCAGCACATATTTGGACGGGCAATATGGTGCAGATGATGTGTACATCGGTGTGCCGGCTGTCGTGAATCGCGGAGGGATCGCAGGTATCACTGAGCTGAACTTAAATGAGAAAGAAAAAGAACAGTTCCTTCACAGCGCCGGCGTCCTTAAAAACATTTTAAAACCTCATTTTACAGAACAAAAAGTCAACTAACCGCAACTTTAGAGTAAAGGGCTGATTGTCAATGTGGGAGCAGTTGTATGATCCGTTTGGAAACGAGTATGTGAGCGCACTTGTGGCGCTCACTCCGATTCTCTTTTTTCTTTTGGCTTTAACTGTTTTGAAAATGAAAGGCATTCTTGCGGCATTTCTTACCCTAGCCGTCAGTTTCTTCGTCTCCGTTTGGGCATTTCATATGCCGGTTGAAAAAGCGATTTCTTCTGTTTTGTTAGGAATCGGGAGCGGGCTGTGGCCCATTGGCTACATCGTCCTGATGGCGGTGTGGCTGTATAAAATCGCAGTGAAAACCGGGAAATTTACCATTATTCGGTCCAGCATTGCCGGCATTTCGCCTGACCAACGATTACAGCTATTATTAATTGGTTTTTGTTTTAACGCGTTTTTAGAAGGCGCGGCCGGTTTTGGTGTTCCGATTGCGATTAGTGCGGCGCTGCTCGTCGAACTTGGTTTTAAACCGTTAAAAGCGGCAGCGCTCTGCTTGATTGCAAACGCCGCCTCCGGAGCCTTTGGGGCGATCGGGATTCCTGTCATCACAGGGGCGCAGATTGGTGATTTGTCTGCTCTTGAGCTGTCACGGACATTAATGTGGACACTGCCGATGATCTCATTTTTAATACCATTCCTGCTTGTATTCTTATTAGACCGAATGAAAGGAATCAAACAGACATGGCCCGCTCTTCTGGTTGTGAGCGGTGGGTATACAGCGGTTCAGACACTGACAATGGCGGTGCTCGGGCCGGAATTAGCAAACATTTTGGCGGCCTTATTCAGCATGGGCGGGCTTGCCCTCTTCCTCCGCAAATGGCAGCCGAAAGAGATTTACCGCGAGGAAGGGGCCGGCGATGCTGGTGAGAAAAAGGCATACCGTGCTGCTGATATTGTGAAAGCGTGGTCTCCTTTCTACATTTTAACTGCGGCGATCACCATCTGGAGCCTTCCTGCCTTCAAAGCGCTTTTCCAAGAAGGCGGGCTGTTATATCAATCAACGCTCCTGTTCAAAATGCCTTTTCTGCATCAGCAAATTATGAAAATGCCGCCGATTGCGCCATCTGCCATGCCGTTAGATGCAATCTTTAAAGTTGATCTGCTGTCAGCGACTGGAACAGCGATTTTAGCGGCGGTCATCGTGACAGGGCTGTTCAGCAAAAATTTCTCTTATCGGGATGCCTTTGCTTCCTTGAAGGAGACGGGAAAAGAGCTGTGGGTGCCGATTATCACGATCTGCTTCGTGATGGGGTTTGCCAATCTGGCCAACTTCGCAGGGCTCAGCTCTTCAATTGGGTTAGCATTGGCGAAAACAGGAGACCTGTTCCCGTTTGTCAGTCCTGTTCTCGGCTGGATTGGCGTGTTCATCACCGGTTCTGTTGTCAGCAATAATGCTTTGTTCGGCCATTTGCAGGTTGTCACGGGAGCGCAGATCGGTGCGGGTTCAGACTTGCTGTTAGCCGCAAATACGGCGGGCGGTGTCATGGCGAAACTTGTTTCTCCTCAATCTATCGCCATCGCTGCCGCAGCGGTCGGCCAAACAGGCAAGGAATCTAAACTGTTTAAAAGGACAGTGGCGTACAGCCTGATTCTGTTATTGATCATTTGTATATGGACGTTTATTCTTGCAAGATTAGGAGTGTAATATAAAAAAGCAGTACATGCCCAGCATGTACTGCTTTTTTATGTTAATTTGCTTTCTTTGTCATTTCGGCTGTTGTTTTCACTCTGGCTTTCCCCATAAATAAAATGGTAACCGCCGCGAGGACAATTGGAATCAAAGCGAGCAAAAACACATACGTAATACTTGATGACATCGCGTCAATAATGCGATTCAGGATCGCATCAGGAATCTGGGAACGTGTTCCCGCTTGGAATATCTCCTGCGGGTCGCCAATATTTTGCGCAGCACCTGATCCCGCTGAGCCTTTCATACCGCTGAAGGCGTCGCTCAGCTTGTTCGTGAATACGTTTGTTTGCACCGTTCCGAAAATGGTGACGCCTAAGGTCATGCCAAATGATCGCAAAAATGAATTTGTAGAGTTTGCCGTTCCCCGAAAGCGAGGTTCAAGATCATTCATCGATGCCGCCGGCAGCAGGGAGAAGTTAAAGCCTACACCAAAGCCTGAAATCATCATAAAGACTGTCAGCCATACCCGTGCTGTGTCAGGCGTCATATTGGAAAGAAGCAGCATGCCGATAAAGAAAGCTATAACAGATATCAGCATCAAATTGCGGAAGCTTGCCTTCGTTTGGAAGATCCCGCCGATCATGCTTCCGATGACTGATCCAATCATCATCGGCGTCAGAATGAAGCCCGCGCTTGTCGCCGAGCTGCCGTAGACCGCCTGAACGAAAATCGGAATAAATACCGCTAAAATAATAAATGTTCCGCCATACAGGAAAGCGAGAATCTGCGCTGTGGCAAACAAGCGGTTCTTAAACATCCAGAAAGAAATAATCGGCTCTTCTGCTTTTCTCTCCACAATAAAAAAGGCAATGAAGAAAACGGCGAATACAATAAACAGCCCGATGATCTGAATGGAATTCCAATCGTATGTTTTGCCGCCAAGCTCAAGGGCGAACATCAGACATACAATGGATACGACTAAGGTAATCGCGCCGCCCCAGTCTATTTTCTGCTTTCTGTGCTCCAGAGATTCTTTGTAGTAGCGAATAATGAAAAACAATGACAATGCGCCGATCGGCACATTGATGTAAAACACCCAGTGCCAGCTGATCGAATCTGTAATGATCGCGCCTAAGAGCGGACCAAGAACACTGGATAATCCAAATACAGCACCGAACATGCCGGACATTTTTCCGCGTTTTTCCGGCGGAAACAAATCAAAGATAATGGTAAAGGCAATCGGCAGGAGCGCGCCGCCTCCGATCCCTTGAATGGCCCGGAAGATGATCAGCTGATTCATCGTCTGGGCAATCCCGCATAAAGCAGAACCGATTAAGAAAAAAATAAGTCCAAACAGGAAAAAACGTTTTCGGCCGTACATATCGGAAAGCTTGCCGTAAATCGGCATGCCAGCCATAACCGCCACCATATAGGATGCCGTCACCCAGGCAAATTTATCGAAGCTTCCAAGATCGGCTACGATATTGCCCATCGCGGTGGCAACAATCGTATTGTCCATTGCAGACATCAAGATGCCCAGCAGGAGACCGAGGACCACAAATTTGGTGGAAGCCTGTTTTGCTGTTGTTGTGTCCATTTGTTCTACCTCCTCTTACTTTTCTATGTAAGTTCTGATATCATGATAATAGTTTGATTGTTGAATATCTCGATTATCAAGATAAACTCGATTTTATAGGGAGGACTGTCAGTTGTCAACAAGAAATTCCAGAAGTGAGTTGGAAAAGACTGCTGTTCAGCTTTTTCGAAAACTGGGCACAAGAACGGTTCTGTTTCATCAGGCAGCCGCTCAAGCTCTCGGTCTGTTTCCCACCGATTTGAAATCAGCTGACATTTTAAATGAAGCAGGGCCGATGACGGCCGGAGAGTTGGGGAAAAAAACCGGCCTCAGCACGGGTTCCGTCACGGCGCTTGTTGACCGGCTGGAAAAAGCGGGGTATGTGGCTCGTGAAAAGGACCCGAACGATCGCAGGAGAGTCGTAATCGTCCCTTTGACTGCTTCGAAAAAACATATAAAGGATTTGTTCCGTCCTCTGTCTGAGTCAACGATGGATTTGTGCCGCGAATATACGGAAGAGGAGCTGGAACTCATTTTCAGTTTTGTAGGCAAAGCCGCCGATATTATGGAGGAAGAGCTTGAACGTCTGAAACAGTAAGTGAATTTGTGCATAGCTTGGCCCGTTCCCGAATAAATTGTACAAGTTACATAAGAGAAGGGAGTACGGGCCGGTGAACATTTTTTTGAGCTATATTGTGCTGGGACTGTCCTTGTCTGCGCCTGTGGGGCCAGTGAATGCGGCGCAAATAGACAAAGGAATTAAAAACGGTTTTTGGCATGCATGGATTTTCGGTTTAGGCGCCATGACAGCGGATGGGCTGTACATGCTTTTTATCTATTTCGGGTTGTCGCAGTTCTTGACCGCTCCATTTGTGAAAACGTTTTTGTGGCTCTTCGGCTTTTTTGTCCTGACCTATACCGGAATTGAAACGCTGAAAAACGTCAGAGAACCGATGGATGTGCGAAGCTCGCGGGGGAAACCGTCATACAGGAAAACATTCGCATCGGGTTTTCTCATTTCATTGTCAAACCCATTGAGCATCCTTTTTTGGCTTGGAATTTACGGAAGCATTCTTGCGAAAACAGCAGAGGCCTACAATATGAATCAGCTTCTAATCTATAGCTCCGGCATCATGATCGGCATTTTAATCTGGGATTTCTGCATGGCTATCACAGCCAGTACGTTCAGAAACCTGCTTCATGAAAAGCTATTGAGAGGATTGACCGGAATCGCCGGTGTATCCCTCCTTGTGTTTGGCTTTTACTTTGGTTATCAGGGCATCCAACAGTTATTGGGCTGATTCATGAAGGACAGTCACCTGCCGCTTCCAGTTTTAATATAGTATCCAGATGATACTGGAGGTGGATCAATGGTGAATGGGATTTACACCAAAAGTTTTCTGGAACGTATTCAGGAAGAGCTTCCTGAATGGCAAAGAATCGCTTTTGAGCTGCTGGCAGAAACTCTGGGGGACGACGCGGATACGTTTCCGTGCATTCCCGGACGCCAGGCGTTTCTGACTGATCAGCTTCGGATTGCTTTTGCCGGAGATCCGCGGGAAAACTGTACAGCGGAGGAACTGGCTCCGTTGCTTGCGGAGTACGGCAAGATATCGCGGGACACGGGAAAATATGCATCCCTCGTTGTGTTGTTTGATACACCGGAAGATTTGGCGGAGCATTATTCGATTGAAGCGTATGAAGAGCTGTTTTGGCGCTTTTTAAATAGACTGAGTCATCAAGACGAAAAAGAATGGCCGGAAGACATTCCGGCCGATCCTGAGCATTATAAATGGGAGTTTTGTTTTGACGGCGAGCCGTATTTCATTCTGTGCGCTACACCGGGGCACGAGGCAAGAAGAAGCCGGAGCTTTCCTTTTTTTATGGTCACGTTTCAGCCAAGGTGGGTGTTTGATGACCTAAATGGATCAACTGCATTTGGCCGTAACATGAGCAGGCTGATCCGATCTCGTTTAGAGGCCTATGATCAGGCTCCGATTCACCCGCAATTAGGCTGGTACGGAGGAAAGGATAATCGTGAATGGAAGCAGTATTTCCTCCGTGATGACGAAAAACAGGTATCGAAGTGCCCGTTTTCTTATTTAAAGAACATGTTCAACAAAATGAAATAAATCAAGGACTGGCAGGGCGATCTTTATGACCCTGCTTTTTTTGATAGATCATGGTAACGATGGCGATGATCACGAGAAAACCTATGCTGACGAAAAAACCGGGCCGGCTTGATTTTTCAAACAATGTACCGGACACAGCCGCAGCAATCAGAACCATCGCTAAATAAATTTGCGTTTTTCCCATGCCCTCGGGATCAGTCAGCTTTTTGCTGGAGAACAGGATAAACAGCCAAGTGTATAAAAGCATAAGCCCCGCAGCTGTTGTCATATGCTCATAAATGTTTTTAGGCAGCACTAACGACAGAATAATGGAGAGAACAAGCCCCGCAAACGTCAGCCCAAGTGCCGGCCAGCATATTTTTTTGCCTTCCTTTAGAGTAAAGCATTTCGGCGCGTCGCCGTCATCAGCCATTGTACAAAGCAATGTCGTAACGGCAAAAAGCGAAGCGACAAGGGTCGAGAACCCGGCGATGATGAAAATCCCGTTAAATATATCAAGGATGATCTCAAGGTTATATCCTTTTAATGATGTAATGAACGGACTGTCCTGTTCAGTAAACGCGTGTAACGGAACCAAAAGCAGAGCCAGCCCGATTGAAATAATATAAATAATCGCCAGCGTTGCCAGCATCAGTTTCCCTGATTTAGACGCTTCCTCAGGTTTTTTTAAGTGAACCGCCATCAGCCCCATGACCTCAATTCCGCCAAAAGCGTAAAACGCGTAGATTAAACCTGTCCACAGCCCCATGGCGCCGTATGGGAAAAACTCAATCGTCTTATTTGGAACATGTATGCCATGATTTCCGCCGGACAGGATACCGCATAAAGCCAGGATGGCAATGACAATAAACATAAAAATAGCAGCTGTTTTAATCACTGCCAGCACGTTTTCTGTTTTTTCAAAGACGGACAGGCCGGTGAAAATAATAAGGAGCCCAAGTACTGCGTAGATTGAGGCAAACACCCATAGCGGCACTTGAGGAAACCAATGCTTCGTAAAGAGCGAAATGGCTGTCAGCTGGCTTCCGGTAATCAGCATTTCTGATGTCCAGTACACCCAGCCGTTGCTGAAGCCTGCCCATTTGCCGAATGCTTTTCGGGCATACGCACAAAACGAGCCCTTTTCCGGCTGCTTCGCCGACAGCTTGGCGAGCTGTTCAAAGACAAAATACGTACCGATCCCTGCGATCAGAAATGAAAGGAGAACGGAAAAACCGCTTTTTACAATTGCGATGCTGGAACCGAGAAAAAAGCCTGTTCCAATCGTGCAGCCGACTCCGATCAGTGACAGCTGCCACCAAGCCAGATTCCCTTTTGGCTGGTCTTTTTTTGTTTGGCTCATTATTTATTCAACCCCTTTTATCTAAGGTTAGATTGTGATCTGTCCAAAGCTTATATACATCGGATTTTTGCCTCTTTTTACATGGAGAAGGAAGCGGACGCTCATACTAATGAAAAAAGGAGCAAACCAATGACACAGCAATATATTGTGGAGCCGAAAAAAGGGCTTGGGCTGAAGCTGAAAAAGGGTCAGATTTTAAAGGTGGTTGATGTAGAAGGGCAGCAGGTGGCTGATTTTGTCGCATACCATGCCAAGGATTTTTATGAACACCTTGATCAGGGAGCGACGATAGACGCCAATCACTCCATTCATGTGAAGGTCAACGACCATCTCTACTCCAACCTGTATAAGCCGATGTTAACCCTGATTGAAGATACGGTCGGCAAGCATGATCTGCTGCTGCCCGCCTGCCGTCCTGATATGAACAGGCTCTTATATGGGAAGCAAAAGGATGAGTTTCAGGATACGTGCTATGACAATATGAACCGTGCGCTTGAGCAGTTTGGCGTACCGAAGCCTCACATGCATTACCCATTTGCGATTTTTATGAATACTGTCCTTGATGAGAAAGGGAATCTGTCTGTGGAAACGCCGCTTTCGAATGCCGGAGATTATGTAAGGCTCAGGGCGGAGATGGATTTAATTGTCGCGTTTTCTTCCTGCCCGATTGAAAAAGGGAAATGCAATGGCGACAGTGTGACATCCATACGGGTTGAAGTCAGCTGATCTCTCTTGTTCACTGTGAATGAAGACCTGTGCTATATTAAATAGGGATACATAACAGTCATGATTCATTTTCATTGATTTGGGGAAATGATCAGTAACAAGGGAAAATGTACAGGAGGAATGATTGGGATGAGCATGCAGGAAAAGATTATGCGTGAGTTACATGTGAAGCCCTCAATTGATCCAAAGCAAGAAATTGAGGACCGAGTCAATTTTTTAAAACAATATGTAAAGAAAACCGGTGCTAAAGGCTTTGTATTGGGAATCAGCGGCGGCCAGGATTCAACACTTGCGGGAAGGCTCGCTCAGCTTGCGGTGGAGAGCATTCGCGAGGAGGGCGGAGACGCTCAATTTATCGCTGTCCGTCTTCCGCATGGCACACAGCAGGATGAAGACGATGCCCAGCTTGCTTTGAAGTTTATTAAGCCGGATAAATCATGGAAGTTTGATATTAAATCGACAGTCAGCGCTTTTTCTGAACAGTATCAGCAGGAAACAGGCGATCAGCTGACGGACTTTAATAAAGGAAACGTAAAAGCAAGAACAAGAATGATCGCGCAATACGCGATCGGCGGCCAGGAAGGTCTTCTTGTGTTAGGAACAGACCATGCTGCTGAAGCAGTGACTGGTTTCTTTACGAAGTACGGTGACGGCGGAGCAGACCTCCTGCCGCTGACAGGCTTGACGAAGCGCCAGGGAAGAACCCTGCTGAAAGAGCTGGGTGCACCGGAACGCTTATACTTAAAAGAACCGACTGCCGATCTGCTCGACGAAAAACCGCAGCAGTCGGATGAAACAGAGCTTGGCATTTCCTACGACGAGATTGACGATTATCTCGAAGGAAAAGAAGTATCAGCGAAAGTATCAGAAGCGCTGGAAAAACGCTACAGCATGACTGAACATAAACGCCAGGTTCCGGCGTCTATGTTTGATGACTGGTGGAAATAAGTTGAAGAAAGCCCGCTCTCGGAGCGGGCTTTTGTCGTGTACAGGAGCTTTATTTGATGCGGATATGATTCAGCTTTACCATTAATCTGTCGGTGAACCTTCGGAGGCTGCCTCTCGTATCAGGATCTAATGGGAGTTCGGCTCTCGCGGCAATGTTCTCTGCCACATCCTGAATCGACAGGTTGTCTGTTTGAATGTGGTCCTCAAAAATGGGTGATGATAATCCTTCAACACAGCGGTCGATTTGTTTGGCGGCCCATGAGTTTTTTCCTTCTGCTCTGGTGCGCAGCCTTTTTAACAAGGTTTCCTTTGAAGCCATTAGTGTAAAGTGGTGAACGATCTTGCCTTCCTGTCTGAGCCTGCCGATGATCTCATTGAAGTATTCAGGATGTACAATCGTCATAGGCACAATAATGATGCCGCGGTATGTATCTGTCAGAGAAGCTAGCAAACTGTAATTGAACGCCCGCCATAAGGGATAGCTTTGAAAATCGTCCTTTGCGATCTCCTGCGGCACCATGGAGCGCAGCGCAAAACCCATTTTCTCGGGATCATACACGTAAGATGGGTTCAGCCTTCTGTGCAGTTCGAAGGCTGTTTGTGTTTTTCCGGAACCGAATGCCCCTTTTATCCAAATGATCATCGCCATTTCTCCCTTCCTATTCATCATACAGAAAAAGACCCTTCCATCGAAGAGTCATTTGGAAAAACAATAAAGGCGGAAGGTTTTAACGCTTTTTTGCGTCGAAGTATTAAAATACCTGCAGAAATGTTGTACAATGAATGTCATTCAGGCAAAAATGGCTAAACAACAAAGCGCACTATAAGCTTGACCGGTAAAGCCGGTATCTATATAAATATTCGTTAAATAAGCATATAATGAATATAAAATTTCATTCCTTAGGAGGATTTCGCCGAAGATGAACGCTAAACGAGCCATCCCAGTAAGAGAAAGAAATATCGTCCTGATCGGATTCATGGGTGTAGGAAAAACAACAATCGGCCAATTGGTCGCTAAAAAATTATATAGAGATTTTATTGATATTGACCAAGAGATCGAAAAGGATTTCAATATGACAATTCCTGAGATATTTGAGAAAAAGGGAGAAGACTTTTTCCGGAAAACGGAGAAGGAATATATTTTAGACATCTGCCATCATAAACGATTCAAAATCGTATCTCTGGGCGGGGGATCTTTTAAACAAGAAGAAATCAGAAATTGCTGTCTGGAAAACTGTCTCGTGCTTCATCTGGACCTGTCATGGGAGAACTGGAAGCAGCGCGCGGATTTATTGATCGAAAGCCGCCCTGTACTGCATAACCGTTCAATGGATGAAATGGAACAGCTGTTTAACGAAAGAAAAGTCATTTATGACAAGCACAATTCAAAAGTGGCAACAGACAACCTTTCCCCGGAAGAGGTTGCCGATTACATTGTTGAGACATTAAAAATTGGCTGGGATCTTTATCAGCCGATGTAAAAAGCCGTGCGCAGCGCACGGCTTTTTTTATCGTTTTATCCCTTGTATCAAAATCGCTTTTAAACAAAAGGAGATGGGCTGTCCGTTTTGGTTCAATGTAATACAGAACGTGTCGCGTGCTTCGTCTGATGCGTGGTTCAAGTGGGCAATGATTTGTTTTTCTCGGTCAGCGGGGGTTCCGCCTCGTTTGATCCAGCTATCGTATTGAATCGGCAAGTTCCACTTTTGGATGTCTTGATAGGCCAGTTGATTGGCGCTGAACATCGACTGCCATTCTGATAATGAGCTTTCTCGAACATGGGAAGGGTCTCGAAGCCGGTTCAAATGATTGACAAACTCATCAAGAATGGGATCTTCAGGCGCGTAATGATCAACTAAGAGAAAACGTCCGTCCTGTTTTAGTACGCGTGCAACCTCGCTGACAGCTTTGCGGACATCTGAAAAATGGTGGGCTGCGTATCGGCAGGTGATGATGTCAAATGAATCGTCGGGGAAGGGGAGTGACTCTGCCGTTCCTTGCTGAAAGCGTACGTTTTCAACTCCTTTTTCTTGCGCGAAGGAGGACGCAACCTCAACCATCTCTTTCGTCGCATCAACACCGATGCACTCCTGTACATAAGGAGAAAATGCCAGGGCCGTATGGCCGGCGCCCGCTCCGATATCCAGCACCCGATGCTCTGCCCGGCATTCCGCTGTTTTGATCATCAACCCCAAATCTTCCCCCTCGGCAAATACCTTTTCATCCCGATACATCTCGGCGTTTTTAGAAAACGGTGTTTCATTTGTCATTTGAACCAGCTCCTTCTTTTCGTAAATGATGATATGGATTATGTTAGCAATTTTTGTTATGATTCGTCCAAGATATAAAAATGATGAAAATGATAGGTTCAACCTATGGAGGCTGAAATGGATATTAAAGTGATGGAATATGCAGCGGAAATTGCCCGGCGCCAAAGCTTTACAAAGGCGGCGGAACATCTTCATATCGCACAGCCGTCTCTCAGCCAGCAAATCAAAAAGCTTGAGGCTGAGCTGGGGCTTACCCTTTTTCACAGATCCCATGGCTCTGTTACACTGACACCTCACGGCAGGCGTTTCATTGAAAAAGCCGAGGACATCATTCGTTCCAGAGATGATTTGCTTCGGGAAATGCAGGAGCGATCACAGGGAATCGGTCATAAATTATCCATCGGGATTCCTGCTGTAACAGGGAGATATCTCTTTCCCCCGCTGCTGAAGCAGTTTTTGGCGCGCTATCCTCATGTGGAGGTTCAGCTTGTTGAAAAAGATCCGGTTTCATTAGAGGAGATGACGGCAAAGGGAGAAGTTGACCTTTCTGTTTTATCCTTGCCCATCGAGGATGAACGGCTCTCCATTACACCCTTGCTCACGGAACCGGTTGTTCTCGCGATGCCGAAGGAAAAACAAAGGTGGATGCCGCCGGAAATGGTCGCGCTGATTGAGAAAGCGCTGGAAGGTAAGGAGGGACACCAGCCGTGTGTGCCGATTGACATGGTAAGGAACGTGCCCTTTATTCTGTTAAAAGAAGGCTTCGGCTTTCGCAGGACAGTTCTCGATCTCTGCGCGGAAAGCGGCTTTAAGCCGAATGCTGCCTTTAAGACGAGCCATATTGAAACCGCCCAATCTCTTGTGGCTAATGGATTAGGTGTGACTATGGCACCGAATATGGTCAGAAGGGATAAAGATCCAGGTGTGATCTATTTATCGATTCAATCCGCGCCATCACGAACCCTCGTCTTTGTCTTTTTAAAGAACCGCTATGTCAGTCTGACGGCCCAGGCCTTTATGGAACTAAGCCGGGAAAGTCTTAAACAAACGTTTGATGAAGGCTGTCTGGGAAACAAAGATGAAAATATTTAGAAAACAAAGACGAAACGTGGTAGTATAGGAATACAAACTAAATCTTATAAAACAAAGGGGAATAATCGGAAATGCAACTATTCGATCTGCCGCTCGACCAATTGCAAACATATAAGCCTGAAAAAACAGCACCGAAAGATTTTTCTGAGTTTTGGAAATTATCTTTGGAGGAACTTGCAAAAGTCCAAGCAGAACCTGATTTACAGCCGGTTGACTATCCTGCTGACGGAGTAAAAGTGTACCGTCTCACATATAAAAGCTTCGAAAACGCCCGCATTACCGGATGGTACGCGGTGCCTGACAAGGAAGGCCCGCATCCGGCGATCGTGAAATATCATGGCTACAATGCAAGCTATGATGGTGAGATTCATGAAATGGTAAACTGGGCACTCCATGGCTACGCCGCATTCGGCATGCTTGTCCGCGGCCAGCAGAGCAGCGAGGATACGAGTATTTCACCGCACGGTCACGCTTTGGGCTGGATGACGAAAGGAATTCTTGATAAAGATACATACTATTACCGCGGTGTTTATTTGGACGCCGTCCGCGCGCTTGAGGTTATCAGCAGCTTTGACGAGGTTGACGAAACAAGGATCGGTGTGACAGGAGGAAGCCAAGGCGGAGGTTTAACCATTGCCGCAGCGGCGCTGTCAGACATTCCAAAAGCCGCGGTTGCCGATTATCCTTATTTAAGCAACTTCGAACGGGCCATTGATGTGGCGCTTGAACAGCCGTATCTTGAAATCAATTCCTTCTTCAGAAGAAATGGCAGTCCGGAAACAGAAGTGCAGGCGATGAAGACACTTTCATATTTCGATATTATGAATCTCGCTGACCGAGTGAAGGTGCCTGTCCTGATGTCAATCGGCCTGATTGACAAGGTCACGCCGCCGTCCACCGTGTTTGCCGCCTACAATCATTTGGAAACAGAGAAAGAGCTGAAGGTGTACCGCTACTTCGGACATGAGTATATCCCTGCTTTTCAAACGGAAAAACTTGCTTTCTTTAAGCAGCATCTTAAAGGCTGATAAAATGTGAAAAGCCGCCGCATATCATCAGGCGGTTTTTTTCTGCAAACTGCCGGAATGAGAACAGACTGGAGACGAATAGATATGAAACAAAGAATCATTGATGAATTAAAACGGATCGAGCAGTCATACGGAGTCAAAATCGTGTATGCCGTCGAGTCAGGAAGCCGCGCATGGGGATTTCCCTCGCAGGATAGTGATTACGACGTCCGCTTTATTTATGTTCCGAAAAAGGAGTGGTACTTTTCAATTGAGCAGGAGCGTGATGTCATTGAGGAACCGATTCACGATTTGCTGGATATCAGCGGCTGGGAGCTGAGAAAAACGCTTCGGCTTTTCAAAAAGTCAAACCCTCCGCTACTCGAATGGCTGTCCTCAGACATTGTGTATTATGAAGCATTTACGACCGCAGAGCAGTTAAGAAAACTGCGCACGGAGGCATTTAAGCCTGAAGCAAGCGTGTATCACTATATCAATATGGCGAGAAGGAACGTCAAGGATTATCTACAAGGACAAGAGGTCAAAATTAAAAAGTACTTCTACGTTCTTCGGCCTATTTTGGCCTGCCAATGGATTGAAAAGCACGGAACCATACCGCCAATGGACTTTACTGTTTTGATGAATGAACTTGTTGCTGAACCCGAGCTGAAGGCTGAAATGGAAACCTTGCTTGAACGGAAAAGAAGAGGGGAAGAGCTTGACCTCGAAGCAAGAATCGATGTTATTCACCAATTCATTGAAACGGAAATCGAAAGAATCATGGAAGCGGCAAAAGAACTGAAGGCAGAGAAAAAAGATATGACATCTGAATTGAACCGTTTGCTTTTGAATACGGTTGAAGAAGTGTGGAAGGATGGAGGAAGCTGATGTTTTTTGTCGCTTCCTTTTCTCCTTTATTCGACAGAATCCCCCCCGACTTTCTAACTATCTGATTGTGGCAAACCCACAAAAATAATCAGAATCTTTGTATTTTGAGAATATTGTGAACGGTGGTTTTGTCCATTTACAATAAACTCATACAAATACTTCTTAGATTGCGGGGTGTTGAGGTTGGAAGTGATCACAAGAGATTTTTTCTTATTTTTATCCAAAAGCGGCTTTCTCAATAAAATGGCGAGGAACTGGGGAAGTCGGGTAGCAGCGGGTAAAATTATCGGCGGGAATGACTTTAACAGTTCAATCCCGACCATTCGACAGCTTAACAGCCAAGGCTTGTCAGTTACTGTCGATCATTTAGGCGAGTTTGTGAACAGCGCCGAGGTCGCACGGGAGCGTACGGAAGAGTGCATTCAAACCATTGCGACCATCGCGGATCAGGAGCTGAACTCACACGTTTCTTTAAAAATGACGTCTTTAGGTTTGGATATAGATATGGATTTGGTGTATGAAAATATGACAAAAATCCTTCAGACGGCCGAGAAACATAAAATCATGGTCACCATTGACATGGAGGACGAAGTCAGATGCCAGAAAACGCTTGATATTTTCAAAGATTTCAGAAAGAAATACGAGCATGTGAGCACAGTGCTGCAAGCCTATCTGTACCGGACGGAAAAAGACATTGACGATTTGGATTCTTTAAACCCGTTCCTTCGCCTTGTAAAAGGAGCTTATAAAGAATCAGAAAAAGTAGCTTTCCCGGAGAAAAGCGATGTCGATGAAAATTACAAAAAAATCATCCGAAAGCAGCTCTTAAACGGTCACTATACAGCGATTGCCACACATGACGACAAAATGATCGACTTTACAAAGCAGCTTGCCAAGGAACATGGCATTGCCAATGACAAGTTTGAATTTCAGATGCTGTACGGCATGCGGTCGCAAACCCAGCTCAGCCTCGTAAAAGAAGGTTATAACATGAGAGTCTACCTGCCATACGGCGAGGATTGGTACGGCTACTTTATGAGACGCCTTGCAGAACGTCCGTCAAACATTGCATTTGCTTTCAAAGGAATGACAAAGAAGTAAAAAAGGAGAGATTATCATGACAACACCTTACAAACACGAGCCATTCACAAATTTCCAAGATCAAAACAACGTGGAAGCGTTTAAAAAAGCGCTTGCGACAGTAAGCGAATATTTAGGAAAAGACTATCCGCTTGTCATTAACGGCGAGAGAGTGGAAACGGAAGCGAAAATCGTTTCAATCAACCCAGCTGATAAAGAAGAAGTCGTCGGCCGAGTGTCAAAAGCGTCTCAAGAGCACGCTGAGCAAGCGATTCAAGCGGCTGCAAAAGCATTTGAAGAGTGGAGATATACGTCTCCTGAAGAGAGAGCGGCTGTCCTGTTCCGCGCTGCTGCTAAAGTCCGCAGAAGAAAACATGAATTCTCAGCTTTGCTTGTGAAAGAAGCAGGAAAGCCTTGGAACGAGGCGGATGCCGATACGGCTGAAGCGATTGACTTCATGGAGTATTATGCACGCCAAATGATCGAACTGGCAAAAGGCAAACCGGTCAACAGCCGTGAAGGCGAGAAAAACCAATATGTATACACGCCGACTGGAGTGACAGTCGTTATCCCGCCTTGGAACTTCTTGTTTGCGATCATGGCAGGCACAACAGTGGCGCCGATCGTTACTGGAAACACAGTGGTTCTGAAACCTGCGAGTGCTACACCTGTTATTGCAGCAAAATTTGTTGAGGTGCTTGAAGAGTCCGGATTGCCAAAAGGCGTAGTCAACTTTGTTCCGGGAAGCGGAGCGGAAGTAGGCGACTATCTTGTTGACCATCCGAAAACAAGCCTTATCACATTTACGGGATCAAGAGAAGTTGGTACGAGAATTTTCGAACGCGCGGCGAAGGTTCAGCCGGGCCAGCAGCATTTAAAGCGTGTCATCGCTGAAATGGGCGGGAAAGATACGGTTGTTGTTGATGAGGATGCGGACATTGAATTAGCGGCTCAATCGATCTTTACTTCAGCATTCGGCTTTGCGGGACAAAAATGCTCTGCAGGTTCACGTGCAGTAGTTCATGAAAAAGTGTATGATCAAGTATTAGAGCGTGTCATTGAAATTACGGAATCAAAAGTAACATCTAAACCTGACAGTGCAGATGTTTATATGGGACCTGTCATTGACCAAGGTTCTTATGATAAAATTATGAGCTATATTGAGATCGGAAAACAGGAAGGGCGTTTAGTAAGCGGCGGTACTGGTGATGATTCGAAAGGATACTTCATCAAACCGACGATCTTCGCTGACCTTGATCCGAAAGCAAGACTCATGCAGGAAGAAATTTTCGGACCTGTCGTTGCATTTTGTAAAGTGTCAGACTTTGATGAAGCTTTAGAAGTGGCAAACAATACTGAATATGGTTTGACAGGCGCGGTTATCACAAACAACCGCAAGCACATCGAGCGTGCGAAACAGGAATTCCATGTCGGAAACCTATACTTCAACCGCAACTGTACAGGTGCTATCGTCGGCTACCATCCGTTTGGCGGCTTCAAAATGTCGGGAACGGATTCAAAAGCAGGCGGGCCGGATTACTTGGCTCTGCATATGCAAGCAAAAACAATCAGTGAAATGTTCTAAGCGGGACTAAATGGGCATCCTCCCTGCGGGGGTGTCCATTTCATCCATATACTATAAAAAAGAGGAGGAAGTGCCATAGAAAACACACAGCTGATTATTTCGATTTGTATTTATATGGCGGGAATGCTGCTAATCGGCTACTTTGCTTACAAGCGTACGTCGAATCTGACGGATTATATGCTGGGAGGACGCTCTTTGGGTCCGGCAGTAACCGCTCTCAGTGCCGGCGCTGCCGATATGAGCGGCTGGCTGCTAATGGGGCTTCCGGGCGCCATGTTTTCTACTGGTCTGAGCGGCGCTTGGATCGTCATCGGACTTTGCCTTGGAGCGTGGGCGAATTGGCTTTACGTCGCACCGCGGCTGAGAACCTATACTGAAAAAGCGGGGAATTCGATTACAATTCCCGGATTCCTGGAAAATCGCTTCGGAGATCAAACAAAGCTTCTCAGACTGTTTTCGGGAATTGTCATTTTAGTCTTTTTCACGTTTTATGTATCGTCCGGAATGGTGTCCGGCGGCGTCTTATTCAACAGCATCTTGGGGATGGATTATCACACCGGCCTGTGGATTGTGACGGGTGTTGTTGTGGCATATACCCTGTTTGGCGGCTTTTTGGCAGTCAGCTGGACAGATTTTGTTCAGGGGATCATTATGTTTGCCGCACTCATTCTTGTGCCGATCGTTACGTTTTTCCACACGGGAGGAGCAGGTGATACAGTTGCTGAAATCCGCTCTGTAGATCCTGATATGTTTAATATTTTCAAAGGAACGAGCGTCCTTGGCATTATTTCTTTGTTTGCCTGGGGGCTGGGATACTTTGGCCAGCCGCATATTATTGTGCGTTTTATGGCGATCACGTCTGTCAAAGAGATCAAAAGAGCGCGCAGAATTGGGATGGGCTGGATGATTTTGTCTGCAGTAGGCGCAGTGCTGACCGGTTTGGGCGGAATCGCTTATTACCATCAGCGCGGCATGACACTGAAGGACCCAGAGACGATTTTTATTCAATTAGGGAATATCTTGTTCCATCCGATTATCACGGGTTTTCTGATTTCAGCGATTTTGGCCGCGATTATGAGTACAATTTCTTCCCAGCTGCTTGTGACATCAAGCTCTCTAGTAGAAGATTTGTATAAGTCGATGTTCAGACGCTCAGCTTCAGATAAAGAACTGGTGTTTTTAGGCCGACTGGCTGTTCTGGCTGTTTCAATTGTCGCGTTGGTTCTGGCTTGGGAGAAAAATAACACCATCCTTGGATTGGTCAGCTACGCGTGGGCGGGCTTCGGTGCATCATTCGGGCCGGTTGTACTGCTCAGTCTGTTTTGGAAACGAATGACCAAATGGGGGGCACTCGCCGGCATGATTGTGGGAGCAGCGACTGTAATCATTTGGGCGAATGCCGGTCTTTCGGACTTTCTGTATGAAATGATACCTGGTTTTGCTGCGAGTCTATTATCTGTCTTTTTTGTCAGCATATTGACGCAGGCTCCGTCACAAGCTGTCACAGACCAGTTCAACGACTACCAAGATACAATGTCGCAATAAAGATCGAAAGGAGGAGGAAGGGGCTGTCCCTTTTTCCTCTTTTCTCCTTTTAAGCGGCCATTTTTTTCTTTTGGAAACAAACGTATTTTTTTCTATACAAAAAGACCCCGTATGGATATGATTAAAGTAAAAAAAGTATAGGAGAAAAAGGTATGGAAGAGCTTTTAGAGAGAGTTTTTTCATTTTCAGATGTTGATAAGCTGATTGATTTTATTAGCTATGAACTGCAAAAGCCAGTGATACTGGAAAGCGCGGATTTCTTTTTGTTAGCCTATAATTCTTACTATATTAACCATTTTGATTCTGCCAACCAGCAGACTATTTTTTCGAAAAAGTGTCCGGTCCAGATTTTTGAGAGGTTTCTGAAGGACGGAATTATTGAAAAATTGAAAACAGAGCCTGAGCCTTTTCGCGTCAATAAAATTGAAAGCATTGGGTTAAACCAGAGGGTGGTCGTGAGTGCAAAGCACAAAGGGGAAGTCATGGGCTACATCTGGATTCAGGAGCTGGACCAAAATCTGACGGATGAAGAGCTCGACTTTTTGTACGAGACCTCCTTCCATGTCGGGAAAATTATTTATAAAACGAATAAATTGAAACAGGAAAAGGAAGAAAAAGCAGAGGATCTCATCAAACGGGCGATCTATCAGCAATTTACCTCTGAGAAGGAACTCAGACGGGAAGCTGAAAGGATCAACACCGTGCTGCCTTCCATGTTTTCAGTTGTTATCCTGCACGCCGCAAATGGGGATGGGGAAGCGGTAGAGGATTTAAAGGAAAATATCAGGTCGTACCTGAATTTACGGGATAAGGTCAGTCATGTCTTAACGATCGAATCAAATATTGTCATCGTCGTAGCGAGTTTTTCCCAAAAAAGCTCCGTCTCCTCAGCAGCTTCTGAGTTTATTAACAAGCTGTTAACACATTTTCACTTTCAGAAAATACCTACCCCTATTTATATCGGTATCGGAAACGAATATAATCACCTATTAAAACTTGGCAAGAGCTACACAGAAGCACTTGAAGTCATCAAAGCCGCAGAAATCACCGGCAATCAGGAAAACATTCCATATGAATATGCCAAACTCGGCATTTACCGCTATTTAGAAAGCATCGAACAGAAAAATGAATTTTTAGAATACGAGAATAAAGATTTAGCTTTATTAAAAGCAAAAGACGAAGAAAGCAGCACTGAGCTGCTCAAAACCTTGGAAATCTATCTCCTCAACAACTGCAAAACAAAACCAGCGGCGGAACAGCTGTTTATTCACCAAAATACATTGAATTACCGCATCAAACAGATTACTGAGATGACGTCGATCGATTTAAGCGATTTCAGAACGCGGTGCCAGCTCTATCTCGATTTGATGCTGATGAAAAAGAAATAAAAAAGAAACCAGTACTTGTACTGGTTTCGTCTTCACTTAAAATCCTCTGTAAACATACGGATCATCAGGTTTTTTAATGGTATTCCAGTCAGTTACTTTGACGACAGGGAGAGTTGACTTGAATGGCTGGTAATATTCTGAGGCCAGAGTGCCCTTAATGTGAATCCATTCATCATCCTTGATGTCCATGTCCTTCGGAAATTCCACAAGCATCCCGTACACGCCGGAATCAGCGATACAGTGAATGATGCCAAACCTTAATACGAACAGCTGATTTTTGTTAATTGCGTTTCCTTTGTAAGCAAATCCATGAAATTCTATCGTCCGTCCGAGAAATTCACCCGGATAGTTATAGATGGTTTCCATTCCTTTTAGGAAATCGTCATCGGTCAGAGAAATCTCTTTTTTGCTGGAATACTTATTAAACAGCTGTTTCATTTGTTTGTCATAGCTGTCTTGCGCGTAATAAAGGCTGGCATCAGGCCGCAAATACTGTGTTTGGGAGTAGTGATCTCCGCTCTCCATCGCCTTAAACGAAAACCCTTTTGTTTTGACAATGGATGAGTCAAGCGTTGCAATCGGGAAGAAGATGCCTGACACCAAAGGAAAAAGAAAAACAACATAAATCAAATAACGCTGATAAAATGGCTTGTTTTGTTCATGGTCATGCTCGTGATCATGGCCGCACCCGCAATCATGGTCATGGTGATGTCCGCTTTTTTCAGGCGACTTGATAAATAGATATGCTTGGACGGCGGTCAGAATGGCCAGCAGGAAGATCGCAATAAAGGAAAGATAGGCATATTTCATATTGATATATTTTGTTAGATTTCCTGAGGCATGCAGATGATAAAAGAAAAACGTAAATCCCATCAGCACCAATAAACGAAACATCCAATCACCCCTTTACCAGTAGTGATCCCGCTAAAACAATCACGACAATGTATGTAATCAGCAGGAAAACAAATCGTTTTTTGAAGGCCGCAAGCATCATCAATAGATTCTTAATATCCACCATTGCACCAAAGACGAGAAAGGCGATTAACGATCCTAATGAAAACGTGCTGCTGAAGGAAGACGCGATGAACGCATCAACTTCTGAACAAAGCGACAGGACAAACGCCAGACCCATCATCACGAGGGAAGAGGATACATCATTCTGCCCGATCGCAAGCAGAGTGGATGTTTTGACATACGTCTGCATAGCGGCTGCGATAAAGGCGCCGATGATTAAATATTTCCCCACGGAGAAAAATTCATCAATGGCATGCCGCAAGGTCCCGCCCAGTTTTTGGAGCAAGGTGCCGTGATGATGATGGTGCCCGGGTTCATCAGGCTTTAAAAGCTGGGTATCCTTAAATTGATAGGATAAGATGACCCCGATGATCAGCGAAACGGCGAGAGCCAGTCCGCCTCTGTAAAAGACCACGCTCCATCTATTCCCGAACGCAATATAAGTAGAAAATAAAACGATAGGATTAATGATAGGCGCGGTCAGCATGAAAGCAACGCCCGCATGCAGAGGAACTCCCTTTAACAGAAGCCGCCTCGTAATCGGGATGATGCCGCATTCGCAGGCGGGAAATAAAACGCCGGCCAGCGCACCGAATAAAACGGCGAGAAAACGGTTTTTCGGCATGATTCTTGCAATCATTTCTTCAGAAACAAACATTTGAATGATTCCGGAAAGTATGACGCCAATCAGAATAAACGGAATGGCTTCTATTAAAATGCTGATAAAAATAGAATTCAGCTGAAGAAAAGATGATTGTGCTGTCACAATAAAACCTCCGCTCATGTTAAGCTGCCTTTCTTATGATACCAGAAAAAAAGGCACTGCTTGTTTGACGGAGGAAGGGAAAGGATCGTTTCACTTTGGTTAGGATTCCAAAAAGCCGAGTAGGATACTGTCTGTTTCTGCAGCTTCTTTTCCGAGCCAAATCAGGTGCCCCCATGAGTGAAGCAAACAGAGAGCAGCGCCACGAATGTGCTCTTTTGCATGATGTGCATGTGACAAGCCAACCAATCCATCATAAACACTTTGCATAATCAGCACGGGACATATGATGGCTTGCAGGTCTTTTAAAGAGACAGCGGCGGTTTGTGACAAGTCAATCAGAAATCCTTCACCCGAGCGCTGCCGGCTGTTCATTTTCCGAAATGCTTCTATGTCTTTTTCATTCATCAAGGACTTGATTCGCTGAAACGGAAGCGTGCTGAATTGGGGGCTCATAGATCGAAACATCAAACGTGGGAAAGCGTTATTCAAAGAAGAAATCAGCTTCCATATCCACTTTTCCACCGGCGGGCGGAAGAGAATTCTCCCCAATTTATATTCAGTGTCTTTTGGGGTGAGCCACTCTTTGGTGACCGCGGATTGCAGGGTCAATGTATTTACTCTTTCCGGATAATGTGAGGCAAAGCATATGCCGCTCGGCCCTCCTGCTGAGATGGCGATCACATGGACACTGTCGATTTGTAAATGATCTAATAATTTCACATAGAAACGGCAGGCGTTGGCAAGACTTTTTCCAATTTCTTTTGACGTTCGTCCATAGCCGGGCCTTGAAGGCGTAATGATGGAATACCCTTGCTCAATCAACGCTGTGTATCCGAATTCCTCGTAACAATTTGAATGCCCGCCATGCATGACAAGGATGGGGGCACCCTTTCCAGCCACTGAATATTCTAGTGTATGTCCTTCGAAGGTGATCGTTTCGACTCGTCTTTTCATCTGTTACTCCCATTTGTTTTTTTGCCTATTATAGGGTTTTCAACAATTGATCACAAGGTGAAGAAATGAATAAACACAGGCTCGTGAAATATGATATACTTTGTATTGATATTCATTCTCAATTAAAACTTTGATATAGATGTGAACGGGAGGCAGGACGGATGGCTGAGAATCAAGAGGTATATGACGTTACGATAATAGGGGGCGGGCCGATCGGGCTGTTTACTGCTTTTTACTGCGGGATGCGGGAGCTGAAAACAAAGGTAATCGAATTTTTGCCGAAGCTCGGAGGGAAGGTGTCTTTATTCTTTCCTGAGAAAATCATTCGCGATATCGGCGGCATACCGGGGATTGCGGGAAAGCAGCTGATCGAGCAGCTGAAGGAGCAGGCGGCAACGTTTGATCCTGATATCGTATTGAATCAGCGTGTGACCGGGTTTGAACGCCTGAATGACGGCACCATTGTACTGACGGGTTCTGAAGGGGAAAAGCACTATACAAGAACTGTGATTTTGGCTTGCGGCATGGGTACACTTGAGGTCAATGAGTTTGACAGCGAGGATGCGGCCCGATATGCGGGCAAAAATCTTCATTATGGAGTAGAAAAGCTTGATGCATTTAAAGGCAAGCGCGTGGTGATATCAGGCGGCGGAGATACTGCGGTCGATTGGGCTAATGAGCTTGAACCGATTGCGGCGTCTGTGACTGTCGTTCATCGGCGTGAGGAATTCGGCGGAATGGAAAGCAGCGTGACGAAAATGAAACAATCATCGGTGCGGGTGCTTACTCCTTATCGGCTGGAGCAGTTGAACGGAGATGAAGAGGGCATCAAAAGCGTGACCGTTTGTCATACTGAGTCTGGCCAGAGGAAAGACATAGAAATTGATGAGCTGATCATTAATCATGGGTTCAAAATTGATCTCGGGCCGATGATGGAGTGGGGGCTGGAGATTGAAGAAGGAAGGGTGAAAGCTGACAGACATATGCGAACGAATCTTCCGGGCGTGTTTGTGGCGGGCGATGCGGCTTTTTATGAAAGCAAGCTGAGATTAATTGCCGGCGGCTTTACCGAAGGCCCGACAGCAGTCAACAGCGCAAAGGCTTATTTGGATCCTAAGGCTGAGAATATGGCGATGTATTCAACCCATCATAAAAAATTGGTACATAAATAAAACAGCCCTTGGGGGAAAGGGCTGTTTGCCATCAGCTGTGAAGGAGTTTTCTTTCCGCTTGTTGATTTTGGATGAAAGCAAATAATTCATCCTGTTCTTGGATGGCTGTGAATCCATAAGCCCCGGCAGCTGAGTCATCGCCTATACAGACGATAGGGGGCCGGCTTGCTGACGGTTCCGGCGAAATGCCAATTTGTTCGCCACCATTGATCAATTGCTGAACGGACAGCTTGTTTGGGCAAATGACCATGTGCAGCGGGGATTCACTGATGGTACGCTGAATCATGTGGGTGAACCGGTCATCTATGACGTTTTCATGAGTGATATAAAACGAACAGGATTCATGCTTTTGCATGAATTCCACTGCATGGCGGCTCCCGACAACAAGACGTTTTTCTGAATCAGGCTGAATGGCGGTGACAAGAAAGCCCCGTTTTTCAAGCTCCGTCTTTGCTTGCTCAGATGCTGCACTCAGTTCGGCTGTCAGCTGGCGGATGTCGATTTTCTGAGAAGCCAGTGCTCTGAAAAATTCACAAACCGCCCGGCGCGATGTGAAAAAAATGTCTTCAAAGGTGCCAATCTTTCGAAGAATGTCTTCATTGACAGGCATGTTTTCGGTCCGCCATTTCGGCCACTCGATGACATCGGCGCCGGAATCGCGCAGCTTGTCTGCAAGCTGGTCTTCATCTTCGCCATGAGTCACAACCATCAAATGCCGGCCGATGAGCGGTTTGCTTTCAAACCAGCTGTGTGTTTGAAAGTTGACGATGTCTCCAATGACGATAATCGCAGGGTTTGTAATCTGGTGTTCTTGCACTTTTTGCTGAATGTTCTCAAGTGTTCCTTTCACACTCCGCTGGCGGCCCCACGTTCCCCATTGGATGACAATGACAGGGACAGAAGGCGATTTCCCGTATGAAATAAGCTGCTGGCAAATATAAGACAAGTTCTTGACACCCATGTAAAAAACAAGGGTTTGAACGCTTCGGGCCAGCCCTTCCCAGTCAAGGTTCGGCGTGCCTTTTAATGATTTATCATGCGCTGTAATCATGGCAAAAGACGATGCAAAATCCCGATGCGTGACGGGGATGCCCGCATATAGCGGCGCTGCAATTCCAGAGGTGATTCCCGGCACCATTTCATAGCGAATGCCGTGCTCATGAAGAGCATCTGCTTCCTCGCCGACTCTGCCGAATACGCTCGGATCTCCGCCCTTCAAGCGAACGACGGTTAACCCATTTAATGCTTTTTCAACCAGCAGGGCGTTAATTTCTTTTTGTTTCATAAAATGGCGGTCTGGCAGTTTTCCGCAATAAATAAACTGGCAGTCCGGTGATGCAAATTCGAGCAGCTTCGGGTTGGCGAGCCGGTCATATAAAATCACATCTGCTTCCTCGAGCGCCTGTTTTCCTTTGATGGTGAGCAGTCCTGGGTCGCCGGGTCCGGCTCCCACGAAATATACGATTCCGTTCTTCATGATCATGTCATCCTTCCGTCACTGTAAAAAATGAAGGACCACTAGAAAAGTGATCCGGTCTTTTGATCAATATACGAGATAAACATGTTCTCCTTCGATCAGCGTTTCATATGTTTTGACGCATCCGTGGTCAGGTTCTTGGACGATTCCGTCTTCTAAGGAAATTTTCCAGTCGTGCATCGGGCAGAAAACATATTCACCGCTGACGATGCCTTCTGCCAGGACGCCGCCCTTATGCGGACAGCGGTTTTCGATGGCGCGGATGCTTCCGTCTGAAAGCTTGAAAACCGCGAGCTCCTTATCTTCAATATACACTGTTTTGCCTAATTGTTCAGGCAATTCTTCAATTTTTCCGATACATACTTTTGTTACGTCTTTGTTTACCATGTCCATTCCTCCTCAATGATTGTTTTTGTCATTATGATGTGGTCACGACATTTTCAAATAATTCTTTAGAGGTTTGTTTATCCTCTAAAAAGTCTTTCCACGGATCCTTGTGGACAGAGAGTGTTTCATTCATTCGGCCGTTCAGCTCCTGCCGCTTTTCCGGATCGTTTAACACGGATTGGACATGGGATAAACCGACGCGCTCAAGCCATGCGGACGTACGCTCCAGATAGTTTGCGGTTTCCCTGTAATATTGCAGGTAAGCGCCTGCGTATTCTAAGACTTCTTCATTTGTTTTCACCTTCATCAGCAAATCGCCGGCACGCAAATGGGTTCCGCCGTTTCCGCCGACATAAAGCTCCCAGCCTCCGTCGATGCCGACAACGCCAAGGTCCTTAATGCCGGATTCCGCACAGTTTCGCGGGCAGGCAGACACGGCCATTTTGACTTTGTGAGGCGTGTTCAGCCCTTCGAATTTTTTCTCAAGCGCAATGCCCAGTGCCATGGAGTCTTGTGTGCCGAAGCGGCAGAATTGCTCGCCTACACACGTTTTCACTGTGCGGAGCGTTTTTCCGTACGCGTAGCCCGATGGCATATCAAGATCTTCCCATACCTTCGGAAGGTCTTCTTTTTTCACGCCGATAAGATCAATTCGCTGGCCGCCTGTCATTTTCACGAGCGGGATCTCATATTTGTCAACGACATCGGCGATCTTGCGCAAATCTGTGGAGTTGGTCACGCCGCCGTACATCCGAGGAACGACTGAGTATGTTCCGTCTTTTTGAATATTGGCGTGCATTCGTTCATTAACAAAGCGGGATGTCCGGTCATCCTCGTATTTGGTTGGATTGATCATGCCTAAGTAGTAGTTCAGAGCCGGGCGGCATTTGGAACAGCCTTCTGGCGTTTTCCAGCCGAGCACATTCATGACTTCTCTTGTATGTGACAGCCCTTTGGCTTTGATTTCTTCTACGACTTCATCTCTCGACAATGTGGTACAGCCGCAAATGGATTCTTTTTGCGCTGACGCATCAAAGTCTGATCCGAGCGTATGCTGGAGGATTTCTTCTACGAGTGGCTTACAGCCTCCGCATGAGCGGGATGCGCCGGTGCATGCTTTGATTTCGTCCGTTGACGAGCAGCCCTTTTCCTGTATGGCTTGAATAATCGCACCTTTTGACACGCCGTTACAGCCGCAGATGATTTCATCGTCGCTCATCGCTGCGGTTATGCTTGTGCCTGCTTCCTGGCTGAGGGGCTGTAAGATTGATATTTTAGAGGTTTCAGAGATATCGGCTTCTTTTTGAATCATAGAAAACAGGCGATTGCCTTCGCTGCTGTCGCCGAATAAAACAGCACCGACAATTTGATTGCCTCTCAGGACTATTTTTTTATAGATGCCGTCCTGCTCATCGAAGACTTTAATCGCTTTTTTCTCCTCTGATTCGTTAAAGTCACCGGCAGAGAAGACCTCGACGCCTGATACCTTTAACTGTGTGGAGAGAACGGAGCCCTCATACGGTTTTGTTTCGATGCCGCACATATGCTTTGCCAGCACTTTTGCCTGTTCATACAGCGGCGCCACAAGCCCGTAGGCGATTCCTCGGTGCTCGGCACATTCGCCGACCGCGTAAATGTGCGGGATTTCAGTCTGCATATAATCGTTGACGATGATGCCGCGGTTAACCGGAATGCCGCTCTCGGCCCCGAGCGTTGTATTTGGGCGGATGCCGACAGCCATGACGACTAAATCAGCTTCAATGCTTGTGCCATCCTTGAATCGGAGGCCTTCGACACGGTCGTCACCGACAATTTCTTCTGTTTGCTTTTCAAGTAAAAAGGTCATACCTTGTTTTTCTAACTCGTTTTGCAGCAGGCGTCCTGCCGTTGCATCAAGCTGGCGCTCCATCAGGAATGGGGCAAGGTGGATGACGGACACATCCATGCCAAGATTCAGCAGTCCGCGAGCTGCTTCCAAACCAAGAAGTCCTCCGCCGATGACGGCAGCTTTTTTATATTGTTTTGACGCGGCGAGCATTGTGTCTGTATCTTTTATGTCCCGGAAAGCTGTGACGCCTTTTTTGTCTGCGCCCGGAATCGGAAGGATAAAAGGGACCGAGCCTGTCGCCAGGATCAATTCATCGTAAGGCTGGATTCTGTCTGCATCTGTGATGACTGTTTTGTTTTCCGTGTCCACTTTGATGACTGTTTCATTTGTATACAATTGAATGTTGTTTTCTTCGTACCAGTCCCAATCGTTTAACGTAATATCTTTAATATCTGTATCGCCTTGAAGCACTTTTGACAAAAGGATTCGGTTGTAATTGGGATGCGGTTCGGCACCGAAAATTGTGATCTGAAACTCGTCTTTAGCAATACTCAGTATCTCTTCAATGGCCCTTACCCCGGCCATTCCATTACCAACAAGAACTAGCTGTTTTTTTCCCATCAGATGATCCGCTCCTTATCAATGTTTTTTCCAGCGTAGCACAGCAAAAAGGAATATTTAAGATACATGTTATAAAATGTAACAAAATATACGAAAAGTTCTAAAAATTTTATGAAAAATTTAAATAGGTCTGATTCGGACGGCGCATACCTTAAAACCGGGCATTTTACAGGCTGGATCTAAGGCTTCCCCGATTAAATCATTCACATTTTGAGCGTCTGCCCAATGGATGGGAACAAAAACAGTATCTTTTCTGATTTGTTCTGATAATTTGCTGCGGACGGTGATGCTTCCCCGCGGCGATTCTATTTTTACCAGTACACGGTCCTCGATATTGTAGGTCGCTGCTGTTTGCGGATGGATTTCCATAAACGATTCAAAATGTCTCGCGGCAAGGGCGGCGCTTTTTCTTGTTTGGACGCCTGTTAAGTAGTGAGACATGACTCTGCCTGTCGTTAAATAAAGCGGATAATCGGCTGTCGGCTTCTCTTTTGGAACAGGTGGTTCGTTTGGAATCACACTTAATGCCGCTTTTTGATCCGGATGAGCAAATGATTCTGTAAACAAGCGCCCAGTTCCGGGATGATCAGATTCCGGACACGGCCAATGAATGCCGCCTTCACGTCTGAGCCTGCCGTATGAGATGCCTGAATAATCGGCAATCCCGCCTCGGCTCGCTTCTCTCAATTCATTAAAAATATCCTCCGCTGACGTATAAGAAAAGTAGCGGCCCTTGCCGAGAGCGGATGCGAGATCACAAATGATCTGCCAATCATGCTTTGCTTCGCCGGGGCATGGCCGGCTTGCTTCTCTTAATGTCACGCGTCCTTCTACATTTGTCATGGTGCCTTCATCTTCTAAGTAAGAGGAGGCAGGTAAAATCACATCTGCGTATTTCGCAGTCTCAGAAATAAACAAATCGATTGCAACAAAGAATGTCAGTTTCCTTAAAGCCTTTTTCACGAGATTCGCATTTGGGCTGGAGACAGCAGGATTGGAGCACATGAGGAACAATCCTTTGATGTCGCCGTCGTTGATTTTTTCCATCATTTCATAGGCTGAGACACCTTTTCGCGGCAGATCATCCTGATGGATTCCCCACACTTTCGCAACATGTGCCCGGTGTTGTTCGTTTTCAATAGATCGATAGCCCGGAAGCTGATCGGCTTTTTGGCCATGCTCTCTTGCACCTTGCCCGTTGCCTTGTCCGGTGATCGCCCCGTAACCTGAGTAAGGCTTGCCGATTTTTCCTGTGATCAGCACCATGTTTAAGAAGCCTTTCACAGCCGCTGTTCCATCGGTTTGCTGTTCAATCCCGCGGGCTGTAAACAGCATGCCGGACGTTTCCTTGGCAAACTTTACAGCCGCTTTTCTTATATCCACCAGGGGGACACTCGTCTGTTCGGCGATGTCATTCAGGTCCAACGAGTCAGTATGCTGCTTCAGCTCTTCGAATCCATTTGTTCGTGATTGAATGAAATCCTCGTTTATAAGCTGTTCGTCGATGATGATTTTGACGAGACCGTTGGCAAGAGCGGCGTCTGTGCCGGGTTTGATTTTCAAATGAAGATCGGCGATTTTTGTTGTCGCTGTTTCACGCGGATCAATAGCAATGATGTAAGCTCCGTTTTCTTTCGCTTTTTCAAAATACGGCATAATCGTAGGCTGGCATTCCGCGATATTGGTGCCGGCCAGAATGATCACACGGGTGTGGGGAATGTCTGATAAAGGATTCGTTAAGCCTCTGTCTGCGCCGAATGTTTGGTTGGCTGCGGTTGCTGCGGCGGACATACAAAGCCTCCCGTTGTAGTCGATGTATTTTGTCTGTAAGCCCACCCGTGCGAATTTCCCTAACAAATACGCTTCTTCATTTGTAATCGAGGCGCTTCCGTATACCGCCATGGCGTCATGTCCGTGTTCAGTTTGGATCATTGTCACTTGGTCTTTGATATGATTCAGTGCTTCTTCCCAGGAAACAGGCATAAACTCGCCGTTTTTCTTCAGCAGCGGCCGGGTGATGCGGGAGGAGTTCAGGGCATGCTGGTGGGCGTTCATGCCCTTCATGCATAACCTGCCCTGTGTCGTAGGATTATCAATCCCGATTGCAGTATACTTTTTGCGCGTGACGATGGTTTGTTCCACGAGCTGCATTTTGCACTGCATACTGCAAAACGGGCATTGAGTGTCATATGTTTTTTCTGATTGGACGTCTTGCTGTTTATCACGGAAATATCTAAGCAGTCGTTCAGTCAAAATGCCTCATCCTTTCTTATATGCACCCGTCTCTACAGTCGGGTTTTGAATCAGTGACAGATCTGTTTGGAGGCTTTCCAGCAGCTGTGCCCTTAGGTCTTCTTCGAATAGCACTTCTCTGATATGAACGATCCCGAGACGGTCTATCCACTGATGAACACCTTCTAAGTAATGAGCCGTTTCCCGATAATACTGGATCAGTCCTTTGATCATGCCGGCAGTGCTGTCTTCGTTCTCAGTCACGCAAAACAAAGCTCCTGAACGGGCATGAGTTCCCCGGACGCCGCCGATGTGAATGTCCCAGCCAGCTTGTCTCCGAATTGCGCCGACATCTTGCAGGGCGGCATCGGTGCAGTCTGTTTCACATGATAAGCTGATAGAAATGGGAGCGGGTAAGGGAAGCATCTCAAGTTGTCTTTCGATTTGGGCTGCCAGCTGCTGAATTGATCGATTTTGCCCGCATGTACATGCTTTGATGCTTTGCAGCGCGTGTCGGTGTTCATTAGTGTAAACGGGCATCTTCAGGTCTTTTTTTATGTTCGGGAGATCCGCAGGCTTGATCCCGGAAAGCTTCAGCCTTTGGCCGTGAGTGATGGATACGTCGGGAATGCTGTATGCCTCAATGATGTTGGCGATGGTTCTTAGCTGCTCCGCGTTTGTCCGCCCGCCGTACATTTGCGGGATCAGGATGCATGTCTCTTCAGTGGCTGGCTCAGGCTGGACAAACCCAGGGTACAGCATTTCCAGATAGTATTGAATCGCAGGAACACAAGTACTGCATCCGTTTTTTGTTTTCCAGTCAAGCTGGTTCATCACTTCTGCCGGATTAGTGAATGGCCTGCGCTGAAGCTCAGCGATGATGTCGTCTTCTGTAAAATCAGTACAGCTGCAAAACGAAGGTGTGCCGGCGGGCTTCGTATATTCGCTGTTGGTCATGTGCCTCAAAAGGTCTTCAACGAGCGGTTTGCATCCTCCGCAGGACCCAGTGGCTTTGGTGCAGTGCTTGACTTCCTCAACAGTTGTTAAGCTATTCGTGTGCACCGCTTCTTCAATCGCGCCTTTCGTCACTGTGTTGCATTGGCAAATCGTTTCACTGGAAGGCATGGATTCAAATAAAGGGCCGCTTGTCTCCGGTTCGATGATCTGCTTTTTGACAATGGAGATGTCTCGTTGTTTAAGGAGGCTGTCGAGAAGCCGCTGCTTGTCACGGGTGTCTCCGAATAAAATAACGCCGGCCAGTTTTTCATCTACAAAAAGCGCTTTTTTATAAACTCCTGCTTGTTCGTCGTAGATTTTGATGCTCGTCGTGCGTTCATCCTCTTGGATCTTTCCTGCTGACCACACATCGATTCCAGCTATTTTTAACGCCGCTGATAGTGCTGAGCCTTGATATTCCTCACATGGAACGCCGCAAATATGACTGGCGAGCGCTTTTCCCTGCTCATAAAGCGGAGCCACCAATCCGTACACCGTTCCGTTATGCTCAGCGCATTCACCAACGGCGTAGATATTCGGTTCGCTTGTCTGCATGAAGTCATTCACGATGATCCCGCGGTTCACTTTGATTCCAGCGGATACAGCCAATTCAATATTCGGTTTGACGCCGGCCGCCATCACAATCAAGTCTGCTTTTAATGAAGAGCCATCTTTAAAATGGATTCGGTCTGCCTTCGTGGCGCCGGAAATGGAGACGGTGTCTTTCTCCAAAAGAAAGGTTAGGCCTTTTTGTTCCAGCTCTGTTTGCAGCAGCCGCGCCGCTGTTTGATCGAGCTGTTTTTGCATAATGCCGGCGGAGTGGTGAATGACGCTGACATCCATACCGAGATGCTGTAAACCTACTGCAGCTTCCAGTCCTAATAAGCCGGCTCCGATTACCGCAGCCTTTTGAAAGTGCTGGGCCATGTTCATCAGCGCTTGGCAGTCTTCTATTGTCCGAAATCCATAGACACCTTTTTTGTCTGCCCCGGGGATAGGGAGAATATGAGGGGAGGAGCCTGTTGCCACTATTAATTTGTCATACGACAGAGTGCGTTTCCGATCTGTGATGACCTGCTGCTGATCTGTATCAATCTGAATAACCGTTTCGCCTGTGTAAAGCGTGATCCCGTGCTTGTCGTACCAATCCTTGCTGTTCAGTGTAATATCATCGAGTGACGCTTCACCCTGCAATACAGAGGATAAGAGAATGCGATTGTAATTGGGATGCGGCTCGCTTCCGAAAATGACAATCTCAAACATGTGGCGATTCAGCTTTAATACTTCTTCAATACAGCGGATTCCGGCCATGCCGTTTCCCGCTAACACCAATCTTTGTTTCTTCATGTATCAGACCTCCTTTGGCGAAGCTCGTAAGTTTTCTCCTATTAAAAATTATGTCACAATGCATTGTTAACGCATTAAACGTGTCACAAAAACTTACACATGTCTTTTCCAGAAAATAATGGTCCTATATCCTTGATTCAGAAAATGTAAAATAATGAGGGTCTAGAAAGGGGAATCTTATGAAGCTGTCGGAACTGAAAACTAGCGGTCATCCACTCACTTTGCTCTGTTCCTTTTTATACTTTGATGTCAGTTTTATGATATGGGTTATGCTTGGGGCGCTGGGTGTTTATATTTCTCAGGATTTTGGCCTGTCTCCTTTTGAGAAAGGGCTTGTCGTAGCTGTGCCGATTTTATCTGGATCTGTGTTTCGTATCATTCTTGGTATTTTAACGGACAGAATCGGACCGAAAAAAACGGCAGTGATCGGGATGCTGGTGACGATGATTCCGCTGCTTTGGGGGACATTCGGCGGCCGTTCCCTGACTGAGCTGTATGCCATCGGGATTCTGCTTGGCGTGGCGGGGGCAAGCTTTGCTGTAGCGCTGCCTATGGCCAGCCGCTGGTATCCGCCTCATTTGCAGGGACTTGCGATGGGGATTGCCGGAGCGGGGAACAGCGGCACGTTGTTTGCAACCCTGTTTGGCCCTCGTCTGGCAGAGCAGTTCGGCTGGCACATTGTCATGGGAATTGCGCTAATTCCATTATTGATCGTCTTTATTCTTTTTGTATCCATGGCAAAGGATTCTCCTGCACAGCCGGCTCCGCAGCCGCTCAAAAGCTATCTGCATGTGTTCGGGCAAAAGGAAACATGGTTTTTCTGCCTGCTGTACAGCGTCACATTTGGCGGATTTGTCGGGCTCTCAAGCTTTTTATCTATTTTCTTTGTTGATCAATACCAGCTGTCAAAAATTCACGCAGGGGACTTCGTTACATTATGTGTGGCGGCGGGGAGCTTTTTCCGGCCTGTCGGGGGCTTGATTTCGGATCGTGTCGGCGGCACGAAAGTTCTTTCTGTATTGTTTGTCATCGTGGCACTGTGTATGGCCGGAGTCAGCAGCCTGCCATCTCTTTCAATGGTTATTGTTCTATTGTTTGTCGGAATGATGGGGCTCGGAATGGGAAACGGCGCAGTATTCCAGCTTGTACCGCAGCGTTTTCGCAAAGAAATTGGCATGGTGACGGGAATCGTCGGTGCGGCCGGAGGAATCGGAGGGTTTTTCCTGCCGAACATCTTAGGATCTCTCAAACAGATGACAGGCACATATGCTATCGGTTTTATCACGTTTTCCTGTATCGCGCTGCTGGCGTTTGCACTTGTGCTTGCCGCAGGCTATTACTGGCGGAAAAGCTGGAGCGCGGAAAGCAGCCCGGCGGATGTTTAGGATTTTGACGGACACGCGTTTGTGCGTGTCTTTTTTATTTTCTCTTGATTTTCAACAGTGAAAAGATCAAAATAAATAGTAATTATTACGATTTGTTAGCGAGAGGAGTTTTCTGAATGAATCAACATACGCTGCTCCCGAAAAAAACGGAGCGTCTTCAATACTTTGGATCGGTCAGTCCGATCAAAGGCGAGAAACCAGTGGAAAAAGAGAAAATGAAGGACCTGCAAAATATCAGGAAGGATTATTTTTTTGACATTCAGCATGTAGGTGTCGCTAATGTGTCCCATCCAGTCACAATCACTTCTGCCATGATGCCTGCCGAGCAAACAACGGCTGCGAACTTTACAATGACTTGTAATTTGCCGAGAAATCAGAAAGGGATTAACATGAGCCGGTTAACAGAGCTGCTGCAAGTCTATCATCAAAATGGTTGGATTCTCTCATTTTCCTCTCTTCAGCAATTTACGAAAGAGCTTGCAGAAAACATGGACACATCATCTGCCACAGTTGAAGTGAGGTTTCCGTGGTTTTTCGAACGGAAAAGCCCGAAGCTTGAGAAAGCGGGTTTGATGCATGCTGATATATTCATGTCTGTCACCTATCGCAAAGATCAGCCGTTTAAACAGCGTGCCGGCATCTCAGCAAAAGTAACGACTCTGTGCCCTTGCTCCAAGGAAATCAGCGAATACAGTGCCCATAATCAGAGGGGAACGGTCAGCATTTGGGCGGATATTCACCCGGCCGCATCGCTGCCAAGTGATGTTAAAGCTGATTTGCTTCACGCCGCAGAATCAAATGCTTCTGCGAGACTGCATCCGGTATTGAAGCGGCCTGATGAAAAAGCCGTGACAGAAACGGCCTATGAAAACCCGAGATTTGTTGAGGATCTCGTCCGGCTGATTGCTGCTGATTTGTTTGAGCTTGAATGGGTGTCGGCCTTTGAGATTGAATGCCGCAATGAAGAATCGATCCATCTCCACGATGCCTGCGCGAAGCTGCGTTTTTCGAAACAGGTGGATAGAATATGAAACGCTCATTATTCATTATTGCAGTTCTTGTGCCGGCCAGCCTGCTGTCAGCGTGTTCTTATCATACGGAAGAACACGCAAGTTTAAATACGAAGAAAACGGACGAGCACATGACGGCCGCCCGAAAACCAGAAAAAACAAGCATTGATTGGACAAAGCCTTCGGGCGGAGAATACCCGGATATTAAACAGAAGCATGTCTGGATTGATGTGAATGTGAAGGAGCAGAAGGCTTACATCAAGGAAGGAAGCAACACCATCTATACAATGATGATCTCTTCTGGTCTTGATCAAACAAAAGATGATGCTACGCCAAAGGGCTCCTTTTATGTAGAGCCTGAACGGGGAGAATGGTTTTTCTCCGAAGGATACCAGGAAGGCGCAGAATACTGGGTATCATGGAAAAATCACGGTGAATTTTTATTTCATAGTGTGCCAATGACTAAGGATCAAAAAGTCATCAAAACGGAAGCAGAAAAACTAGGAACGAAAGCATCTCACGGATGTATCAGGCTGACCATTCCAGATGCGAAATGGGTATATGAAAATATCCCTGAACATACAAAAGTGGTGATCAGCTGAATTGAAAACCGTTGACAAAAAGGAAAAAAGACCATACAATTTAAATCGTAACAATTACGTTTTATGATAAATGGCTTATCATTGTCTGTGCATCTGTGAAAAGCGGAAAGGCATCGATTAAGGATCTTGCTGTCGGCAAGGGCAGGGATTTGCGATGGGGAAAAGGATTAAACGCGGTTGGAGCCTTTACTGATTTATAAATCGGGCGGCAGCGAGAAATGAGCGCGAAAAGCTGCTCTACACCATTGTACATATGGCAAAGTATACAATTTAAATCGTAATCATTCTATTTTAATGGAGGCATTATTATGAAAAAAATTCCGGTTACCGTACTGAGCGGTTATCTCGGTGCGGGAAAAACAACATTGCTGAACAGCATTCTGCAAAATCGCGAAGGCTTGAAAATAGCGGTTATCGTAAACGATATGAGCGAGGTGAACATTGACGCGGGCTTGGTTAAGCAGGAAGGGGGCCTTTCCAGAACAGATGAAAAGCTTGTGGAAATGTCAAACGGCTGCATTTGCTGCACGCTTCGCGAAGACTTATTAATTGAAGTTGAGAAGCTGGCAAAAGACGGACGGTTTGATTATATCGTCATCGAATCGACAGGAATCAGTGAACCGATCCCGGTGGCCCAGACTTTCTCTTATATCGATGAAGAGATGGGAATCGATCTTACAAAATTCTGTCAGCTGGATACGATGGTGACAGTGGTTGATGCCAACCGTTTTTGGCATGATTATCAGTCAGGCGAAAGCCTTCTGGACCGCAAAGAAGCATTGGGGGAAGAGGATGAAAGAGAAATCGCCGACCTCTTGATCGATCAAATTGAGTTTTGCGATGTACTGATCTTAAATAAATGTGATTTAGTCAGCGAGCAAGAGCTCGAACAGCTTGAAAAAGTTCTTCGTAAACTGCAGCCAAGAGCCAAGTTCATTCGTTCCGTCAAAGGAAATGTAAAACCGCAGGAGATTTTGCATACAGGGTTATTTAACTTCGAGGAAGCGAGCGGATCGGCCGGCTGGATTCAAGAGCTGACGGCAGGCCATGCGGAACACACCCCGGAAACAGAAGAATACGGTATCTCTTCATTTGTATATAAGAGACGTTTGCCGTTTCATTCTACACGGTTTTATCAATGGATGGATCAAATGCCAAAGACCGTGGTTCGGGCCAAAGGAATTGTCTGGTGCGCATCTCATAACAACCTCGCTTTGCTGATGTCGCAAGCAGGTCCGTCGGTTACGATTGAGCCTGTATCTTATTGGGTGGCGGCGCTGCCGAAGCTTGAGCAGGAGCAAGTCAAACAGCAGGAGCCGGAAATCCTGGAGGAGTGGGACCCGGAGTTCGGCGACCGCCTAACGCAGCTAGTTTTTATCGGAACTGACCTGGATGAAGAAACGATCACGAAAGAGCTTGATCAATGCCTGCTGACTGAATATGAATTTGATTCCGACTGGTCGCTGTTTGAGGACCCGTTTAAATGGAAGCTGAATCAATAGAAAAAAAGCCGTCCCCTGGGGAGCGGCTTTTTTTAATGAAACGTTTGTTTAAACATAATGAGCGTATTTTTTCTCAAGGATATTCTGAAAGACCGCGGCAATGGAGCAGATGGCCCAATAAATGAGAGCGATCAGAATATACATGGTCATATAATCAAACTCTCTGCCCCCGATGATTTTCGCATGCTGGAGCAATTCCGGCACTGTAATCATCGCAGCGAGAGATGACGCCTTGATTAAGTCGAGCAACACATTGGCAAGCGGAGGCAGCGCAATACGTATCGATTGCGGCAAAATGATGCCCCTCATCGTCTGCCAATAGGAAAGACCCAGCGAGGATGCGGCTTCCCACTGTCCTTTTTCGACGGATGAAATGGCTGAACGGTTAATTTCCGCAATGTAGGCGGCGCTGTTTAGGCTAAAGCCGATTAAAGCAGCCGTGACCGCGGAAAATTGAATGCCGATATAAGGAAACCCGAAATAAAGGATAAACAAAATCACTAAAATCGGAACGCCCCGCATAAATGAGATATAGAGCTTCGCTGGCCATCTTAACAAAGCAAGCTTAGACATTCTGGCGAGTGATATGAACAGGCCGATCACAGTTCCTGCAAACATGCTTACAAAAGAGATGAGCAGTGTATACCCAATGCCTTTTATGACATAAGGGAACGATTCAATAGCCAGCTTCGTGTTGAAAATATATTCCCATTGAATGCTATTGATCATGGCGTCCGATTATAAATCAACGTCCTGAACGTCGGCATCAATTTTTTTTGATACATCTGCTTTATTGAAGAATTGTTTCGACAGTTTAGTCAAAGAGCCATCCTTGCTCATCTCTTTCAATGCTTCGTTCATCTTTTTCTGAAGTGCCTCATTGCTTTTTTTCATGACAAGGGCCTGTTTGTTCGGCATGTACTTGATGTCAGGATGAATTGTAATGTTGAGATCCGGGAATGCCGCGAGCGCAAGTGTCTGCAGGTAATAGTCGTTTAAAATGACGTCAGTGCGTCCGTTGGCAACATCTTTTAAATATTGCTCATTCGTCGCATTATCATAAATCACTTCTTTGGCGCCGTATTTTCTCGCGACATCCATGTAGACGGTCGTAGCCGCGCCAGCCGCTTTCTTCCCTTTTAAATCCTTAAGCGTTTTAATCCCTGATAAATCGTCTTTTCGGACAATTGCCGTACCGTATGAATATTTATATGGAGTAGAAAATGCGAACTTCTTCTCGCGGTCCTTCGTCACATCGATGTCATTCGCGGCTGCGTCAACCTGTCCGCTGTTCACCGCTGTCAGCATCCCGTCAATGCCCATCTCCTTGAACTCAACCTTCAGTCCCAGGCGTTTTGCCGCTTCACGAACGACTTCAACCTCGTAGCCCGTCAGCTTATCGGAGCCAGAGTCGGTATCATGATAAGAAGTGGGATAAAGCGTACCTGATGTAGCGACTACGATTTTCCCTTTGTCCTTGATTTGCTCCCAGCCTGTATCCTTGGAATCGGCTTCATTTTTGCCGGAACAGGCTGCCAATATAAGAAAGAAAGCCATTGTGAAACTGAATATAACGGCTTTGGATTGCATGAATGATTTCACCTATAGTTCCCCCAATCTGTTAATCAACTAAAAAGATAGCATTGAACATAAGGGGTTGCAATATGTTGATCGCGTTTTCAAAAAGTTCGAATTGTGTATACAAAAGGCATGGGTGGGTATTTAAAAGCGTCTATGAAGGGAAGAGGTGATGAAAAAAGGAGTTGTCCAAGGATGAATGCCAGACGTACCAAGGAAACGCATGTGAAAGTGAAGGATGCCGCAGACCCGTCACTCATCTATGCCAATACCGTAAGAAATGGTCAAGAAGCATGAAATCGATCTTCAGAATAAATTAAAGTCTTGCTGATGCCCCTAAGGCATATGATATATTCGATGAGAAAGAAAATGGAAACATTTAAACCATAATGGGGAGTCAAATGAATAGTTACAAACCAGCCTGTTTGTTCTGCTGTATTCTATTTTGCTGCCGGTGTTTTGGCGCGGTTATCTTATCGGAAAAAGGATCTGCGGAATCAGAATCGTAAAAAAAGACGGATCACAGGTTAGTCTGTTAACAATGTTTTAACAGGTTATTGTAGCCGGCCTGGTTTACTGTATAACCTTCGGACTCGGCTTGATCGCCAGCCTGATTCTGATTGCCGTACGAGAAGACAAACGGACCCTGCATGATTTAATCGCGGGAACATATGTCACTTATGCGACACTAGGTGAAGAGGAACTTAATGCTGACGAAGAGATTAGAAAGAGCGAATAATGGTTCGCTCTTTTTATTTTTATGCATAAAAAATACAAGGCAGCAAAACATATGAAAAATAGGATTGGAGGAATAAACTGGATGAAACGAATAACCATCAACATCATCACAATGTTCATTGCAGCGGCTGTCATTTCTCTGACCGGTACAGCTGAGGCCGCTGAAAAACAGCAGCAGCCTCCCGCAAATGTTACACTGACAGATCAGCAAAAGAAAGAGATTGAACAACTGGAAGCAGAGATTCTTAAAAAGCGCAAAGACGTGATCTCAAAGTATGTACAATACGGTATCCTGCCTAAAGAAAGAGGAGAACACATCAAAAATCACTTGGACAAACACTTTGAAATGATGAAACAAAACGGCTTTGTTCCAAAGCACCATCCTCATCCGCATAAATTTGAAAAAAGACATTAAAATGGTAAGCATCCAATTGGAATTGGGTGCTTTTGCGTTATTTACAGGTAGGCAATATTAGCTGAGCTGTTCCGCGACTAACATCGAGTTGATATGAAACGCGTTTCATAGCCTATGATAGGTTTATCAATAATTCAGGAGTGATAAACACTATGATCCACCAGCATTCAGAATCTTTTCCGAAACATTTTTTGTGGGGCTCTGCTTCTGCAGCGTACCAGATTGAAGGCGCTTGGAATGAAGATGGCAAAGGCCCTTCTGTTTGGGATGTGTTTACGAAAATACCGGGCAAAACGTTTAAAGGAACCAATGGCGACATTGCGGTTGACCATTATCACCGATTTAAAGAAGATGTCGCTCTGATGGCTGAGATGGGGTTAAAAGCATATCGATTTTCCGTCAGCTGGCCACGGGTTTTTCCAAAAGGAAAAGGAGAGATCAATGAAGCAGGTCTAGCGTTTTACGATAGTATGATTGATGAATTGCTTTCTCATCACATCGAGCCGGTTCTGACTTTATATCACTGGGATTTGCCTCAAGCGCTTATGGACGAATACGGCGGGTTTGAATCCAGAAACATCATAGAGGATTTTAATCACTACTGTATTACTCTTTATAAACGTTTTGGAGACAGGGTGAAATATTGGGTTACGTTAAACGAACAGAACTACAATTTTAATCACGGATTTATTACAGCCATGCATCCGCCTGGAGTGAAAGACAGAAAACGATTTTACGAAGCAAACCATATTGCGTTTCTGGCTAATGCAAAAGCCATCGAATCATTTAGAGAATATGTGCCTGAAGGCAAAATAGGTCCTAGCTTTGCTTATTCTCCGGCTTACCCTTTATCAAGCCATCCAGAGGATATACTGGCATTTGAAAACGCCGAAGAATTTACGAACAATTGGTGGCTTGACATGTATTGCAGGGGAACCTACCCGCAAATTCCATTCCGCTACTTGGAAAAACAGGGATGGGCGCCGACAATTGAAGCAGGAGATATGGACCTGCTCGCCAAAGGGAAGCCTGATTTTGTAGGTGTCAATTATTATCAGACGATCACCTATGAACGAAATCCGCTTGATGGTGTGTCAGAAGGGAAAATGAATACGACAGGCCAAAAGGGAACCAATCAGGAGACGGGGATACCCGGAGTGTTCAAAACGAAAAAAAATCCGCATCTGACAACGAGCAACTGGGATTGGACAATTGACCCAATTGGGCTGCGTATCGGTCTTCGCCGAATTACAAGCCGCTATCAGCTTCCAGTGTTTATAACAGAGAACGGTTTGGGTGAATTTGATAAAGTTGAGGACGGCACTGTACAGGATGATTATCGAATTGATTATTTGCGTTCGCATCTTGAGCAATGCAGACAAGCCATCAGTGACGGTGTCGATTTAATCGGCTATTGCAGCTGGTCGTTTACTGATCTGTTAAGCTGGCTGAACGGCTACCAAAAAAGATACGGATTTGTATATGTCAATCGTGATGAAGAAAGCACATACGATTTAAAACGCTTGAAGAAAAAAAGCTTTTATTGGTATCAAGATGTCATCAAGACGAACGGAGAAAGTTTATAAAGAGTCCCTGAGAGTTATTCTCTCAGGGGTTTTTCATTACACAGAAACAGCATCAATAATATAAGTGTCGGCGTGCAAATCTGACATTTCAGCCGACACAGTCCAGCATGTCAATTGATAGTCTCCTTTAGGCAGATCAAAGGACAGTCTTTTAGACATGATGCTTTCAATATGAATTCCGTTTTCTGTGACATGAAAAGGAACAGTCACTTTTTTTTCGTAGGAGTTTACTGTTTCTGAACTGTTCAGGCGCAAAAGAATAAAGGCCTTTGTATTTCGCTGTGCCTCAAAGGAAATGGCTCCGTTTGCCGCAGCATATCCTTTTTCAATCGCTTCGTCAGTCCAATCCATTACAGGAGGTGTAGAATCCTTTTGAAATACAGTAAATTGATGATATGAAATCGAAAGTTCTTGCGGCTTCCATGATTTGATCAATGTGCTGTTCCTCCTCTATGTACTGTTTACTGAATTGTGAATAAAACCTTTGTGCCGTCTGGGTAATCGGTAAGCTGATGCCCGACCCAAGAGCCTGCTCCGCGGTTGTCAGCGGGAGAAATGTATTCTACAGAAGCTCCCTCACCGCCTTCTTTGCACATGGCCATTGGCCATTCATCTCTGTCATACCCCTTTTTGGAAGGTACGTCCTTTAATGATTGCTCGCGGCGTTCCTCAGCTCCGTCTCTGTCAATAGTGCACACCTCTGAGTGTCCCTCATTTATCGCATCCTTAATATGCTTGGCAGTTTCGGGATACCGGTCAGATGGGAAGGCGATTGTTTCATCATATTCTTTCGTTTGAGACGTTTTTTGATCAGTTGAGAAAAAGTCTCCTTTTATCAGACCGACAGTTGCAGCTGCTATGATGACGATGACGAGAAGTATCGTTTTTATGATGTCCGTCGTGATGTTCACCTCCCGCTTTTAAAACTGACACAAGAGTAATCCAGAAAGCATTTGGTGTAAAGGTTTAAATTTTATGTTTTACGCTCAGTTTATTGCAGAAATCGTAATTTTAGCAGATCGAAATATTTGTTTTCAGCAAAATACGATTGCCAATTTACAATAATGATAGTAAGTCATCAGCCGTTTTCGGCTTGATTAATCATTTTAAATTGGCTTATGATACCGGTAAGCTCCTCAGCTAATTGAGAAAGTGTTTCAGAAGCTGCGGTAATCTCCTCCATTGCAGCAAATTGCTCCTCTGTTAATGCAGCCGCTTGCCGGGTATTTTTAGTAGATTCTTTAATGTCGGTCGTATTGGCTGCAAAGGAATCATTTATATGATGTGCACTGGCTGAAATGTTTGTTACAGATGCTGATAAATCACTAATCTCGGCGCTGATTTCACCTGTTGCAGCTGCAATTTCCTTAAATGCATCTCTGGTGCGCTGGATCATGGTGACTCCTTCTGCAGCTTCTGTTTTCACATACTCAACAGATCTTGCAGACCGGTTCATATCCTTTTGTATTTCTATGATCAGTTTTGAAATCTGCCCCGCAGACTGTTGAGACTCTTCCGCTAATTTCCGTACTTCATCAGCAACAACAGCAAAGCCTTTTCCTTGTTCACCGGCTCTGGCAGCTTCAATCGCTGCATTCAGCGCAAGCAGGTTTGTCTGATCGGCAATTTGGGTGATGACCGATAAAATTTGCTCAATTTGTTTAGAGCGGCCGTCTAACTGGTGTATGATTTCTCCGCTTTTCTGAATTGACTGGTGAATCGCATCCATTTGCGCCTGTACATTTGCAATTTCCTTTTGTCCAATGTCTGCTTTTGATTGAGCGAGCTGCCCTTTGTCAGCG
Source organism: Bacillus sp. FSL M8-0025 (assembly GCF_037975475.1). Classification (NCBI taxonomy): domain Bacteria; kingdom Bacillati; phylum Bacillota; class Bacilli; order Caryophanales; family Bacillaceae; genus Bacillus; species Bacillus sp. FSL M8-0025. Next base: position 369,419 of record NZ_CP150258.1, read on the forward strand.
ATAGCGGCAGTATTTGCAGAAATATCCCGGATGTCTGCTGAAGCTTGTTTTAATGAGCTTTCACTATTTTCAATTCGGGTGATCTGATCTTGGGCTCCATTTGCAATCTGCTGTACAGCTTCTGTGATTTTTTCTGAAGCTTGATTTGTTTCCTCTGCTCCGGCTGAGAGCTGCTGAGAGGCTGACGCAAGCTGAAGGGCTGATTGTTGTACGGTTTGTATGGTATCGTTCAGCTTCATTCTCATCTTATTATAATAGACGCTTAGTTCTGATAGCTCGTCACCGGTTTTGTCTGACACCTCTATTGTCATATCTCCGTTTCCGGCACTTTCAAAGGCACTTTTTAAAGCGTTCAGCCGCTTGTTGATTTTTCTGGTGAAAACCAAGACAAGGATGACTGATACCATAATGACGATAACAAGAACGATAGCGAATTGAGTGAAAAGTGATTGTGTAAGTGATGCTAAAATACTTTGATTAGCTCCGGTATACAGCATGCCGATGATGTTCCCATTTTGATCTTTTAACGGCATGTATGCAGTCTGATAAGAAGAACCTGCTACATCTGCTTGTCCGTAAAAACGCTTTCCTTTCTTTAAAACAGCGGCAATAACTTCAGAAGAAGCCTGGGTGCCGACAGCTCTTTCGCCATTTTTCATGACATTGGTTGCAACACGAGTATCGCCTTGGAAAATGGTAATGGTATCACCTGTTTTTTCGCCAAGCAGATCAACAATATCTTCATTTCCATTGATTTGTGTTTGCCCTTTATAGAGCTTATTGTTTTTCACCTGCCAGTCGCCTGACATGACATCATCAATATAAGTGCTGCTTAAAGCGAGATCACCTTTCGCTTTTTCAGTTGCCATTTGTTTCATGCTTTCTGTAATTTCCTTAAGCATCACAGTGCCAACTGATGCCGAAAACAAAAGAATCACCACGAAAACGAGGCAAAGAATTTTAGTTCCTAGCTTCATCTCAAGTCGTTTTATCAACATAATTCCTCCCTTTATGATTTGTAGGTCATATTACTTATCGGGTTTTTGGGTTTAAAGTTTTATTTTAGAAAAAATAAAACCGGCCTGATCTTCAGGCCGGTTGTGTGATGCTATTCAAGGTTTGCGTGGTGAGTGAACATAGTTTCAGAATCGAGTCCTTTTTTCTCCATGAGTTTTAAAATCACTGCATCATAGAATAGCAGCAAAATTTGTTCAAATAATGATCCCATTGGCTGAATGGTTTTATAGCTTCCGTTTGACTGGTCTTTAGGAGAACCAGGCATTCTGATGATGAGGTCAGCTTGTTTTCCGATGCTTGATTCCGGATTGATGGTTAAAGCGGCAACAATTCCGTGTAAGCTTTTTGCTTTTGCTGCGGTATGAATCAAGCTTTTTGTCTCGCCTGATCCTGAGCCGATAATAACTAGATCTCCTTTGGCGAGCGGCGGAGTGAGAATCTCACCTACAATATGGGCGTTGAAGCCCATGTGCATCAGTCTCATCGCGAAGGATTTTGCCATCAGGCCAGACCGCCCCGCACCCGCGGTGAAAATTTGGTGGGATGAAAGAATGTGATCGGCAAGCTGGTCAGCTTCTTCATTAGAAATATAAGCTACTGAATTGTGTAACTCATTGAGAATTTCCGCTACGTATTCAGTCGTTTTCATAGGAGTTATCCTTGGACAATCAGCTGCTTCATTTTTGAAGCTGTTTCCGCCTTATCAGCTGCGCTTGTAATTCCGCCCCCAACAATGACAAGGTCAGGGTTTTGCTTGATCACTTCTGGCAGTGTATCAAGTTTGATGCCGCCCGCGATTGCGGTTTTTGCGTTTTTTACGGTATTTTTGATTGTCGTTAATTCTTCGAAAGAGTTTTTGCCCTCTGCTTGAAGATCATAGCCAGTGTGGACGCAGATGTAGTCAACGCCTAGTGCGTCAATTTCTTTCGCACGGGATTCGATATCTTTCACGTTAATCATGTCCACTAAGATTTTCTTCTTTTGTTTTTTGGCTTCTTCTACTGCGCCTTTAATCGTTGCATCGTCTGTAGCCCCTAAAACGGTGATGATGTCAGCGCCTGCTTCCGACGCTTTCATAATTTCGTAGCCTCCGGCATCCATGATTTTCAGGTCTGCAAGAACCTTCAATTGAGGAAATGCTTCTTTTATTTCTTTAACGGCTCTTAGGCCTTCATTGATGACGACCGGTGTTCCGATTTCAACTACGTCGATGTATTGTTCTACCTCTTTGACGAGCTCAATGGCTTCCGGGATGTTGACGAGGTCTAATGCAAGCTGTAATTCCATTGTTGATTCACTCCCTTTTTCGAATTATTTTTCATTCTATAGGTTCTCTTATTTGATGAGAAGTAGGCACTTTGAAGTCAACAAGTTACTTGGAGGATACTGTGAGGAGAGACAATCAGATTTCTTTCGCTTGATTTTATGAGTGAGTATAATGAAAAAAGAGTCTGCAAAAAAGTAAGTAAGTGATGATACGTATCTAACATACAAAAAGATTACTAAGGGGGGATTCTATTGAGCCGGATGGACGACAAAAGGTTTAATTGTGAGAAGGAATTAACGCTTGCAGTGATTGGCGGTAAATGGAAGATGCTCATTTTATGGCATTTAGGAAAAGAAGGCACAAAACGGTTCAATGAATTAAAAACATTGATTCCTGATATTACGCAGAAGATCCTCGTGAATCAGCTGAGAGAGCTTGAGCAGGATATGATTGTTCACAGGGAAGTGTATCCGGTCGTCCCGCCGAAGGTTGAATATTCTCTGACCCCGCACGGAGAAAGCCTCATGCCTATTCTTGAAGCCATGTATGAGTGGGGGAAAGGCTATATGGAATTGATTGATATCGACAAAAATGTCATGAAAGAATCGTTGTAAGACGCTCTTCGCAAGGGTGTCTTTTTTTTGCCTTTTTTTCGGTTTTTGCGCGGTACACATAGTCATGTAAAGATTGTAAATTGCATTCAGCAATAAAAAAAAATTGAACGCAGCAGTTTGGTTTAAAAATTTTTATTTTTCTGTAAATAATGTTTAGTGGAAATGATTGCGGCATCCCGCAAAAATATCCCTGTAAATAAACTGGAATCTTTCGGCATCCCGCATGAAACTTTTCACCCATTTTTCGGTGATAAAAACATTTTTTTCATTTAAAGTGAACGGTAGTAAGATAAAAAATATTGAAAACAATGAATAAATAGCCAAAATTGTTTCCTGTTAGGATAGGGGTTCTTGCGGTCTTTATCCGCTTATGTTAAACGCCGCAATGCTGACTGACGGCTGCCCGTTTTAATAGCGGCAATCTGTTTTTTGTTTGGAAGCACTGCTTTTTAAGTGTAGTACTTTGGGCTATTTCGGTTGTTAGTTCATAAGAATTAAAAGCTGGTATGGATAAAAAAGAGAAAATGCTCTGCACAAGTTCACTGCTTATGAAGACTAGGGGAGGTATGAAAATATGGAAATAACTTTTTATCCTTTAACGGATGCACAAAAACGAATTTGGTATACAGAAAAATTCTATCCTCACACGAGCATTTCAAACCTTGCGGGGATTGGTAAGCTGGTTTCAGCTGATGCGATTGATTATGTGCTTGTTGAGCAGGCGATTCAAGAGTTTATTCGCAGAAATGACGCCATGCGCCTTCGGTTGCGGCTAGATGAAAACGGGGAGCCTGTACAATATATTAGCGAGTATCGGCCTGTTGATATAAAACATACTGACACTACTGAAGATCCGAATGCGATAGAGTTTATTTCACAATGGAGCCGGGAGGAAACGAAAAAACCTTTGCCGTTGTACGATTGTGATTTGTTCCGTTTTTCCTTGTTCACCATAAAGGAAAATGAAGTATGGTTTTACGCAAATGTTCATCACGTGATTTCTGATGGTATCTCCATGAATATTCTCGGGAATGCGATCATGCACATTTATTTAGAATTAGCCAGCGGCTCAGAGGCAAAAGAAGGAATCTCGCATTCATTTATCGATCATGTTTTATCTGAACAGGACTATGCTCAATCGAAGCGATTTGAAAAGGACAAGGCGTTTTGGAACAAGCAATTTGAATCGGTGCCTGAACTTGTTTCCCTGAAACGGAATGCTTCCGCAGGAGGAAGTTTAGATGCTGAGAGGTTCTCTAAAGATGTGCCTGAAGCGCTTCATCAGCAGATTCTGTCGTTTTGTGAGGCGAATAAAGTCAGTGTTCTTTCGGTATTTCAATCGTTGCTCGCCGCCTACTTGTACAGGGTCAGCGGCCAGAATGATGTTGTGACGGGAACCTTTATGGGCAACCGGACAAATGCGAAAGAGAAGCAGATGCTTGGCATGTTTGTTTCTACGGTTCCGCTTCGGACAAACATTGACGGCGGGCAGGCGTTTTTAGAATTTGTCAAAGACCGGATGAAGGATCTCATGAAGACACTCCGCCACCAAAAGTACCCGTATAATCTCCTGATCAACGATTTGCGTGAAACAAAGAGCTCTCTGACCAAGCTGTTTACTGTTTCTCTTGAATATCAAGTGATGCAGTGGCAGAAAGAAGAGGATCTTGCCTTTTTGACTGAGCCGATTTTCAGCGGCAGCGGATTAAATGATGTCTCAATTCATGTAAAGGATCGATGGGATACTGGGAAACTCACCATAGATTTTGATTACCGCACTGATTTATTTTCTCGTGAAGAAATCAACATGATTTGTGAGCGCATGATTACCATGCTGGAGAACGCGTTAACGCATCCAGAGCATACCATTGATGAATTAACGATGATTTCTGATGCGGAGAAAGAGAAGCTGCTTGCGAGGGCCGGCGGTAAATCTGTGAGCTACCGTAAGGACATGACGATCCCGGAACTGTTCCAAGAAAAGGCTGAGCAGCTTTCAGATCATCCAGCGGTTGTATTCGAAGATCGTACATTGTCCTATCGAACGTTACATGAACAATCCGCACGCATCGCCAATGTGCTGAAACAGAAAGGGGTTGGCCCGGACAGTCCTGTCGCGGTTTTGATTGAACGTTCTGAACGGATGATTACAGCTATCATGGGAATTTTAAAAGCCGGCGGAGCCTATGTGCCGATTGATCCGGGTTTTCCTGCAGAGCGGATTCAATATATTTTGGAGGACTGCGGGGCGGACTTCATCCTGACTGAATCGAAGGTTGCAGCGCCTGAAGCCGATGCTGAGCTGATTGACTTAGATCAGGCAATTGCGGAAGGTGCAGACGATATGACGGAGGCTGATGTAAACGCGCGGAATCTTGCCTACATTATTTACACATCGGGAACAACCGGACGTCCGAAAGGCGTTATGATCGAGCATCGCCAGGTTCATCATTTGGTTGAATCTCTGCAGCAGACGATTTACCAAAGCGGCAGCCAAACCCTGCGGATGGCATTGCTTGCGCCGTTCCACTTTGATGCGTCAGTGAAGCAGATCTTCGCGTCGCTTCTTTTGGGACAAACCCTTTATATCGTACCGAAGAAAACAGTGACGAACGGGACCGCCCTTACTGCATATTATCGGAGAAACAGCATTGAGGCGACGGATGGAACACCGGCTCATTTGCAAATGCTGGCAGCAGCGGGCGATTTTGAAGGCCTAAAACTGAAGCACATGCTGATCGGAGGAGAAGGCCTGTCATCTGTTGTTGCGGACAAGCTGCTGAAGCTGTTTAAAGAAGCCGGCACAGCGCCGCGTTTGACTAATGTGTACGGGCCGACTGAAACGTGCGTTGACGCGTCTGTTCATCCGGTTATCCCTGAGAATGCAGTTCAATCAGCGTATGTGCCGATCGGGAAAGCGCTGGGGAATAACCGCTTATATATTTTGGATCAAAAAGGCCGGCTGCAGCCTGAAGGCGTGGCGGGTGAGCTTTATATCGCGGGAGACGGTGTGGGCCGAGGCTATTTGCATTTGCCTGAATTAACGGAAGAGAAGTTTTTACAAGATCCATTCGTGCCGGGCGATCGCATGTACCGGACCGGGGACGTGGTGCGCTGGCTTCCAGATGGAACAATCGAATATTTAGGCAGAGAGGATGACCAGGTCAAAGTCCGCGGATACCGGATTGAGCTTGGGGAAATTGAAGCCGTGATTCAGCAGGCGCCAGACGTTGCAAAAGCCGTTGTTTTGGCACGCCCTGACGAACAGGGAAATCTTGAGGTTTGCGCATATGTTGTGCAGAAGCCTGGAAGCGAATTTGCGCCAGCCGGCTTGAGGGAGCATGCGGCCAGACAGCTTCCTGACTATATGGTGCCGGCTTACTTTACAGAAGTGACAGAAATTCCGCTTACGCCAAGCGGCAAAGTCGACCGCCGCAAGCTGTTTGCACTAGAGGTGAAGGCTGTCAGCGGCACTGCCTATACAGCGCCGCGAAATGAGACTGAAAAAGCAATCGCAGCCATTTGGCAGGACGTGCTGAACGTTGAGAAGGCGGGGATTTTTGACAATTTCTTTGAAACGGGCGGGCATTCATTGAAGGCCATGACCCTTTTAACAAAGATTCATAAGGAAACAGGCATCGAGATTCCGCTTCAATTTTTGTTTGAGCATCCGACGATTGCGGCTCTTGCAGAGGAAGCTGATCACAGAGAAAGCCGGGCATTTTCGGTGATTGAACCTGCTGAAAAACAGGAGCATTATCCGCTTTCTCTGGCACAGCAGCGAACATATATCGTCAGCCAGTTCGAGGATGCGGGAGTCGGCTACAACATGCCTGCGGCAGCAATTCTGGAAGGGCCTTTAGATATTCAAAAACTGGAGCGCGCATTTCAGGGGTTAATCCGACGCCACGAGTCATTGAGAACATCATTTGTTCTTGAAAACAGCACGCCGAGACAGAACATTCACGATAGCGTTGATTTCAACATCGAAATGATTGAAAGAGGCGGCCGCTCAGATGAGGCAATTATGGCTTCATTCGTTCGGACATTTGATTTGGCGAAAGCTCCGCTGTTCAGAATCGGTTTGCTGGGGCTTGAAGAGAACCGTCATATGCTGCTGTTTGATATGCACCATTTGATTTCTGACGGTGTATCCATTGGCATTATGCTGGAGGAGTTAGCACGCATTTATAAAGGCGAACAGCTTCCTGAGCTTCGTCTCCAGTATAAGGACTACGCTGTATGGCAAAGCAGACAGGCTGCTGAAGGGTACAAGAAGGACCAGGCTTATTGGAAGGAAGTCTTTGCAGGCGAGCTCCCGGTGCTTCAGCTTCTGTCCGATTACCCAAGACCGCCTGTTCAAAGCTTTGAAGGGGATCGGGTGTCAATCAAGCTGGATGCGGGGGTAAAGGATCGCCTCAATCGTTTGGCTGAACAAAACGGCGCCACTTTATATATGGTGATGCTGTCCGCTTACTATACGCTTTTGTCAAAGTATACGGGGCAGGATGACATCATTGTCGGGACACCGTCAGCGGGCAGAAATCACTCCGATACAGAGGGCATTATCGGGATGTTTGTCAATACGCTTGCGATTCGCAGTGAGGTGAAGCAAGATGAGACGTTTACCCAATTGATCTCGCGTGTCCGCAAACGGGTGCTGAATGCCTTTTCTCATCAGGACTATCCGTTTGAGTGGCTTGTTGAAGATTTGAACATCCCGCGTGATGTTAGCAGGCATCCGCTGTTTGACACGATGTTCAGCCTTCAAAATGCGACAGCAGGCATTCCGGCTGTCGGCGATCTGTCCTTGTCTGTTCATGAGACCAATTTCAAGATTGCCAAATTTGATTTGACCGTGCAGGCGAGAGAAACCGATGAAGGCATTGAGCTTGATTTGGATTACAGCACAAAGCTGTTTAAACAAAGCACGGCAAACAGGCTGCTTACGCATTTTGCGCGTTTGCTTGAAGATGCTGCGGCTGATCCAGAGAAGCCGATTTCTGAGTATAAGCTTCTTTCTGAAGAGGAGGCCGCTTCGCAAATTCAGCAGTTTAACCCGGGCAGAACACCTTATCCGAAAGATAAAACAATTGTTCAGCTGTTTGAGGAGCAAGCGGCGAATACGCCAGACCACACTGCGCTTCAATATGAAGGCGAATCACTCACTTATCGTGAACTGAATGAACGGGCCAATCGTTTAGCCCGCGGCATTCTTTCTCTTGGAGCTGGCGAAGGCAGAACTGCGGCTGTCTTATGCGAGCGGTCAATGGATATGATTGTGTCGATCTTGGCAGTATTAAAATCAGGTTCGGCTTATGTTCCGATCGATCCGGAACATCCGATTCAGCGGATGCAGCATTTCTTCCGTGACAGCGGAGCAAAGGTGCTTCTCACTCAGAGGAAATTAAAGGCTTTGGCGGAAGAAGCGGAATTTAAGGGCGTTATCGTGCTAGCCGATGAGGAAGAAAGCTATCATGCCGATGCGCGAAATCTCGCACTGCCTCTTGATTCTGCAGCAATGGCCAACCTGACGTATACTTCCGGAACGACTGGAACACCTAAGGGGAATATCGTGACACATGCCAATATCCTCCGCACGGTAAAGGAAACGAATTATCTCAGCATTACAGAACAGGATACGATTCTCGGTCTTTCTAATTACGTGTTTGACGCGTTTATGTTCGATATGTTCGGCTCTTTGTTAAACGGAGCCAAGCTGGTGCTGATACCGAAGGAAACCGTTTTGGACATGGCTCGCCTGTCCCGCGTCATTGAACGGGAGAACATCAGCATTCTCATGATTACAACCGCTTTGTTCCACTTGCTTGTGGACTTGAATCCGGCATGCTTGTCAACGCTTCGCAAGATTATGTTTGGCGGGGAACGGGCTTCGGTTGAGCATGTCAGAAAAGCTTTGCAAACGGTTGGAAAGGGCAAGCTCCTTCATATGTATGGACCGTCTGAAAGCACGGTTTTCGCGACGTATCATCCGGTTGATGAATTGGAGGAGCACACGCTGTCTGTTCCGATTGGAAAACCGGTCAGCAATACGGAAGTATACATTCTTGACCGTACGGGACACGTGCAGCCTGCCGGGATTGCCGGAGAGCTTTGCGTCAGCGGCGAAGGACTCGTGAAAGGCTATTACAACCGTCCAGAACTGACTGAGGAGAAATTTGTTCCCCATCCGTTTACATCCGGCGAACGCATGTATAAAACGGGAGACCTTGCGAGATGGCTGCCGAATGGCGACATCGAATTTATCGGGCGAATCGACCATCAGGTGAAGATTCGCGGACAGCGCATCGAGCTTGGAGAAATCGAACATCAGCTGCAAACCCATGATCGTGTTCAGGAGAGTGTTGTGCTTGCCGTTGATCAAGGAGCGGGAGATAAACTGCTTTGCGCTTACTATGTCGGAGATGGAGACATCTCATCACAAGAGATGAGAGAGCATGCTGCGAAGGACTTGCCGGCATATATGGTTCCTGCGGTGTTTATCCAAATGGACGAGCTGCCGCTGACAGGGAACGGAAAAATTGACCGGAGAGCGCTGCCGATTCCTGATGCCAACGTTTCAAGAGGTGTTTCATATGTTGCGCCACGCAATGAAACGGAACAAAAAGTCACGGACATTTGGGCACATGTGCTTCAGGCTGAACAAGTCGGCGCTTATGACCACTTCTTTGACATTGGCGGACATTCATTAGCAGGCATGAAGATGCTTGCCTTGGTTCATCAGGAACTGGGCGTTGAGCTGTCACTCAAGGATCTCTTCCAGTCACCGACGGTTGAGGGCTTGGCACAGGTGATTGCCTCTGCTGAAAAAGGGACAGCCGCAAGTATCAGCCCGGCAGAGAAACAAGATACGTATCCTGTTTCTTCACCGCAAAAACGGATGTACGTGCTTCAGCAGCTTGAGGATGCGCAAACGAGCTATAACATGCCGGCGGTTCTGCGCCTGACAGGTGAGCTTGATGTTGAAAGGCTTAACAGCGTCATGCAGCAGTTAATGCAGCGTCATGAAGCTCTGAGAACCACGTTTGAAATAAAAGATGGAGAAACGGTGCAGCGGATCTGGGAAAAGGCTGAGTGTGAGATAGCCTATTTCGAAGCCCCGGAAGAAGAGACAGAGCGGATCGTTTCTGAGTTTATTAAGCCTTTCAAAATCGACCAACTTCCACTGTTCAGAATAGGGCTTATCAAGCATTCAGACACTGAGCATGTGCTGCTGTTCGATATGCATCATATTATTTCTGACGGTGCATCTGTCGGTGTGCTGATTGAGGAGCTTTCAAAGCTGTACGACGGAGAAAACCTTGAGCCGCTCCGTATTCAATATAAGGATTATGCCGTGTGGCAGAAGCAGTTCATTCAGTCTGAGCTTTACAAGAAGCAAGAAGAGCATTGGCTGAAGGAGCTGGACGGAGAGCTGCCGGTGCTGACGCTTCCGACTGATTACAGTCGGCCTGCCGTTCAAACATTTGAGGGAGACCGCATTGCATTTTCATTAGAAGCAGGCAAAGCTGATGCTCTGCGCAGGCTTGCAAAAGAAATGGATTCCACGCTTTACATGGTGCTTCTGGCTTCATACAGTGCGTTTTTATCAAAACTGAGCGGGCAAGACGATATCATCGTCGGTTCACCTGTGGCCGGACGATCTCAAGCGGACGTCAGCCGCGTCATCGGAATGTTCGTCAATACATTAGCGTTGCGCACGTATCCGAAGGGTGAAAAGACGTTTGCTGACTATCTTAACGAAGTGAAAGAAACGGCACTCAGCGCTTTTGATGCGCAGGATTACCCGCTTGAGGATTTGATCGGAAATGTTCAGGTTCAGCGTGACACAAGCAGAAATCCGTTATTCGATGCAGTTTTTTCAATGCAAAATGCGAATATAAAGGATTTAACAATGAAAGGGATTCAGCTTGAGCCGCATCCGTTTGAACGGAAAACAGCCAAGTTTGACCTCACGCTGACGGCTGACGAAACCGACGGAGGGCTTACATTCGTACTCGAATACAATACAGCTCTGTTTAAGCAGGAAACGATTGAACGATGGAAGCAATATTGGATGAAGCTTTTAGATGCAGTTACTGGGAACCCGAACCAGCCGCTTTCCAGCCTGTCACTGGTCACCGAGACAGAAAAGCAAGCGCTTCTTGAGGCATGGAAGGGTAAAGCGCTGCCTGTGCCGACAGACAAAACGGTTCATCAGCTATTCGAAGAGACTGTCCAGCGCCACAAAGACCGCCCGGCTGTCACATACAACGGCCAGTCTTGGACGTACGGCGAGCTGAATGCGAAGGCGAATCGTCTCGCGCGGATTCTGATGGACTGCGGCATCAGTCCGGATGACCGCGTCGGCATTCTCACGAAGCCGTCGCTTGAAATGTCCGCCGCGGTGCTCGGCGTCTTGAAAGCCGGAGCGGCGTTTGTGCCGATTGATCCTGACTACCCGGATCAGCGGATTGAGTATATTTTACAGGACAGCGGCGCGAAGCTTCTCTTGAAACAGGAAGGCATTTCAGTGCCGGACAGCTTTACGGGAGATGTCATTCTTCTCGACGGAAGCCGCACGATTCTAAGCCTGCCGCTTGATGAAAACGACGAGGGAAATCCAGAAACCGCTGTAACCGCGGAGAACTTGGCGTACATGATTTACACGTCTGGAACGACCGGACAGCCGAAGGGTGTCATGGTCGAGCACCATGCGCTTGTGAACCTGTGCTTCTGGCACCATGACGCGTTCAGCATGACAGCGGAGGACCGCAGTGCGAAGTACGCGGGCTTTGGGTTCGACGCTTCCATTTGGGAGATGTTCCCGACCTGGACGATCGGTGCCGAGCTTCACGTCATTGATGAAGCGATCCGCCTCGATATCGTCCGCCTGAACGATTATTTTGAAACGAACGGCGTAACGATCACGTTCCTGCCGACACAGCTTGCGGAACAGTTCATGGAGCTTGAGAACACATCACTTCGCGTCCTCTTGACCGGAGGAGACAAGCTGAAGCGCGCAGTGAAAAAGCCGTACACACTCGTCAACAACTACGGGCCGACAGAAAATACGGTCGTTGCCACAAGCGCAGAAATCCATCCGGAGGAAGGCTCGCTTTCCATCGGAAGGGCCATTGCCAATACGAGAGTATACATTCTCGGAGAGGGCAATCAGGTGCAGCCGGAAGGCGTAGCCGGAGAGCTTTGTGTGGCGGGACGCGGATTAGCGCGAGGCTATCTGAATCGAGAAGAAGAAACCGCGAAGCGGTTTGTCGCTGATCCGTTTGTGCCGGGTGAACGCATGTACCGCACCGGCGACTTGGTGAAGTGGGTGAACGGCGGCATCGAATACATCGGCCGGATCGACCAGCAGGTCAAGGTCCGCGGCTACCGGATCGAGCTCTCAGAAATTGAAGTCCAGCTCGCCCAGCTTTCTGAGGTGCAGGATGCGGCGGTAACAGCTGTCAAAGATAAAGGCGGCAATACAGCGATCGCGGCGTATGTCACCCCGGAAACAGCTGATATAGAAGCGCTGAAATCAGCACTGAAGGAAACCCTGCCGGATTACATGATCCCGGCGTTCTGGGTGACACTGAGCGAGCTTCCGGTCACGGCAAACGGCAAAGTCGACCGCAAAGCCTTGCCTGAGCCGGACATCGAAGCGGGAAGCGGAGAATACAAAGCGCCGACGACCGACATGGAAGAGCTGCTTGCCGGCATCTGGCAGGACGTGCTTGGAATGTCTGAAGTCGGTGTCACCGACAATTTCTTCTCGCTTGGCGGAGATTCCATCAAAGGAATTCAAATGGCGAGCCGCTTGAATCAGCACGGCTGGAAGCTGGAAATGAAAGATCTCTTCCAGCATCCGACGATCGAAGAGCTTACCCAATATGTAGAGCGTGCCGAAGGCAAACAGGCAGACCAAGGCCCGGTAGAGGGCGAAGTCATCCTGACGCCGATCCAGCGCTGGTTCTTTGAAAAGAACTTCACGAACAAGCACCACTGGAACCAATCGGTGATGCTTCACGCCGCGAAGGGCTTTGACCCTGAACGGGTGGAGAAAACATTGCAGGCGCTGATCGAGCATCATGACGCGCTCCGTATGGTCTATCGTGAGGGACAGGAAGACGTCATTCAATACAACAGAGGTCTTGAAGCTGCTTCCGCTCAATTGGAGGTCATCCAGATTGAGGGCCAAGCTGCAGATTACGAAGACCGTATAGAGAGAGAAGCAGAGCGTTTGCAAAGCAGCATCGACTTGCAGGAAGGCGGCTTGTTAAAAGCAGGCTTGTTCCAAGCGGAAGACGGAGACCACTTGCTTCTCGCCATTCACCACTTAGTGGTTGACGGCGTCTCGTGGCGGATTCTACTGGAGGATTTCGCCGCAGTATATACACAGCTTGAGCAAGGCAATGAACCGGTTCTCCCGCAGAAAACACATTCATTTGCAGAGTATGCAGAGAGATTGCAAGACTTCGCGAACTCCAAAGCCTTTTTGAAAGAAAAAGAGTATTGGAGACAGCTTGAAGAACAAGCTGTCGCGGCAAAGCTTCCGAAAGACCGCGAATCTGGTGATCAGCGAATGAAACATACAAAGACAATTGAATTCTCGCTGACTGCTGAAGAGACAGAACAGCTCACCACAAAGGTGCATGAGGCATATCACACAGAAATGAATGATATTTTGCTGACGGCATTCGGATTGGCAATGAAGGAGTGGACGGGTCAGGATCGAGTAAATGTTCATTTAGAGGGGCACGGACGTGAAGAAATCATAGAAGACCTGACCATTTCCCGCACAGTCGGCTGGTTTACAAGTATGTACCCAATGGTGCTCGATATGAAGCATGCGGATGATCTGGGCTACCAGCTGAAGCAAATGAAAGAAGATATCAGACATGTGCCGAATAAGGGAGTCGGATACGGCATTCTGCGCTATCTGACGGCATCGGAACATAAAGAAGATGTGGCGTTCTCGATTCAGCCGGATGTCAGCTTCAACTATTTAGGTCAGTTTGACGAAATGTCGGATGCAGGTTTGTTTACGAGATCAGAGCTGCCATCAGGACAGTCATTAAGCCCTGAAACAGAAAAACCGAATGCGCTGGATGTTGTCGGATATATCGAAAACGGAAAACTGACGATGTCACTGGCCTATCATTCTCTTGAATTTCATGAAAAAACAGTACAAACATTCAGTGACAGCTTTAAAGCGCATCTTCTCAGAATCATTGAACATTGCCTATCTCAAGACGGTACGGAACTGACCCCGAGTGATCTTGGTGACGACGATTTGACGCTGGATGAGCTGGATAAATTAATGGAAATTTTCTAATAGAGGTGGCATATGAGCAAAAAATCGATTCAAAAGGTGTACGCACTGACACCAATGCAGGAGGGAATGCTGTATCATGCGATGCTTGATCCGCATTCTTCCTCGTACTTCACACAATTAGAGCTTGGGATTCACGGCGCTTTTGATCTTGAAATCTTTGAGAAAAGCGTCAATGAACTGATTCGGTCATACGATATTCTCCGTACGGTATTTGTGCATCAGCAGCTGCAAAAACCGCGTCAGGTCGTGTTAGCGGAACGCAAAACAAAGGTGCATTATGAGGATATCAGTCATGCAGACGAGAATCGCCAGAAGGAGCACATTGAGCGTTACAAACAAGACGTTCAGCGCCAAGGCTTTAACCTGGCAAAAGACATATTGTTCAAGGTGGCGGTTTTCCGCCTTGCTGCAGATCAGCTGTATCTTGTCTGGAGCAATCATCATATTATGATGGACGGCTGGAGCATGGGCGTCCTCATGAAAAGCCTGTTCCAAAACTATGAAGCGCTCAGAGCAGGCAGGACACCGGCAAACGGTCAGGGCAAGCCTTATTCCGATTACATCAAGTGGCTTGGAAAACAGGACAATGAAGAAGCGGAGAGCTACTGGAGCGAGCGCTTGGCGGGTTTTGAACAGCCAAGCGTGCTCCCGGGCCGCCTGCCTGTAAAAAAAGACGAATACGTCAATAAAGAATATTCATTTACATGGGACGAAACACTGGTTGCCCGTATTCAACAAACCGCAAATCTCCATCAAGTGACAGGACCTAACCTATTTCAGGCCGTTTGGGGCATTGTTCTTAGCAAATATAACTTTACGGATGATGTTGTCTTCGGAACGGTCGTCTCGGGACGACCGTCTGAAATCAACGGAATCGAAACGATGGCGGGGCTGTTTATCAACACCGTTCCAGTGCGGGTGAAAGTTGAACGAGATGCTGCATTCGCTGATATTTTCACAGCTGTTCAGCAGCATGCAGTAGAGGCAGAGCGTTACGATTACGTGCCGCTCTATGAGATTCAAAAACGCTCAGCTCTTGATGGCAATCTCTTAAACCATCTGGTTGCATTTGAAAATTATCCGCTTGATCAAGAGCTTGAAAACGGCAGCATGGAAGACCGCCTCGGGTTTTCGATTAAGGTAGAAAGCGCATTTGAACAAACGAGCTTCGATTTCAACCTGATTGTGTATCCGGGCAAAACGTGGACCGTCAAAATTAAATATAACGGAGCCGCCTTTGATTCCGCTTTTATCGAACGGACAGCGGAGCACCTTACCCGCATGATGGAAGCAGCTGTCAATCAGCCGGCCGCTTTTGTGCGTGAGTACGGGCTTGTGGGAGACGAAGAGCAGCGGCAAATTGTCGAGGTGTTTAACAGCACGAAAGCCGAACTCCCTGAAGGAATGGCTGTTCACCAAGTGTTTGAAGAGCAAGCGAAACGGACGCCGGCGAGCACTGCCGTCGTATATGAAGGAACCGAGCTGACGTACCGCGAGCTGAATGCAGCGGCTAACCGTCTGGCGAGAAAGCTTGTCGAACAAGGGCTTCAAAAAGGGGAAACAGCAGCGATTATGAACGATCGCTCAGTAGAAACCGTTGTCGGCATGCTGGCTGTGTTAAAAGCAGGTGCCGCATATGTGCCGCTTGATCCAGCGCTTCCTGGGGATCGTCTTCGTTTCATGGCAGAGGACAGCTCCGTTCGAATGGTTTTGACCGGAAATTCTTATACAGAGCAGGCACATCAGCTGCAAGTGCCGGTTCTTACACTGAACATAGGCTTTGAAGAGAGCGAAGCTGACAATCTCAACCTGCCATCCGCCCCGTCTGATTTGGCATACATCATGTACACATCCGGTTCAACGGGCAAACCGAAAGGCGTCATGATCGAACATAAAAGCATTCTGCGCCTCGTCAAAAATGCCGGGTACGTTCCTGTTACTGAAGAGGACCGCATGGCGCAAACGGGGGCAGTCAGCTTTGATGCCGGAACGTTTGAGGTATTCGGCGCACTGCTGAATGGCGCAGCGCTTTATCCGGTCAAAAAAGAGACACTGCTTGATGCGAAACAATTTGCTGCATTCCTGCGTGAGCAAAGCATCACAACCATGTGGCTGACATCACCTTTATTCAACCAGCTTGCTGCAAAGGATGCGGGTATGTTCGGCATACTGCGCCATTTAATCATCGGCGGTGACGCCCTTGTCCCGCATATTGTCAGCAAAGTAAAACAGGCATCGCCGTCGCTTTCATTGTGGAACGGGTACGGCCCGACAGAAAACACGACGTTTTCAACCAGTTTTCTGATCGACCGCGAGTATGGCGGCTCTATCCCAATCGGGAAGCCGATCGGAAATTCCACTGCCTATATCCTGGATGAGCAGCAATGCCTGCAGCCAATCGGCGCGCCTGGTGAGCTTTGCGTAGGCGGAATCGGTGTAGCGCGAGGATATGTGAATCTCCCTGAGTTGACGGAGAAGCAATTTCTCGAAGACCCGTTCAGACCGGGTGAGAGAATTTATCGCACTGGTGACTTGGCAAGATGGCTGCCGGACGGCAATATCGAATTTTTAGGCAGAATCGACAACCAAGTGAAGGTGCGCGGCTTCCGAATTGAGCTTGGCGAAATTGAAACAAAACTGAACATGGCTGAGCATGTGACAGAGGCTGCGGTGATCATCCGCAAGAACAAAGCGGATGAAAATGAAATTTGCGCGTACTTTACGGCGGACCGTGAAGTGGCTGTGAGCGAGCTGAGAAAAACACTGTCTCAGTCTTTGCCTGACTATATGGTCCCTGCCCACCTGATTCAAATGGACAGTCTGCCGCTCACGCCAAACGGGAAAATCAACAAAAAAGAACTGCCTGCACCGCAATCAGAAGCCGTGCAGCCGGAATACGCAGCACCAGAAACAGAGAGTGAAAAGAAATTAGCGGAGATCTGGGAAGGAATACTCGGCGTCAGAGCAGGCGTTACCGATAACTTCTTTATGATCGGCGGCCATTCTTTGAAAGCGATGATGATGACGGCGAAAATTCAAGAGCATTTTCATAAGGAAGTTCCGATAAAAGTGCTTTTTGAAAAGCCGACTATTCAAGAACTGGCACTGTATTTGGAAGAGAACGAAAGCAAGGAGGAGCAGACGTTTGAACCGATCAGGCAAGCATCTTATCAGCAGCATTATCCTGTATCCCCGGCCCAGCGGAGAATGTATATCCTCAATCAGCTTGGACAAGCAAACACAAGCTACAACGTCCCCGCTGTACTTCTGCTGGAGGGAGAAGTAGATAAAGACCGGCTTGAAAACGCGATTCAGCAATTAATCAACCGGCACGAAATCCTCCGAACATCGTTTGACATGATCGACGGAGAGGTTGTGCAAACCGTTCATAAAAACATATCGTTCCAGCTGGAGGCTGCCAAGGGACGGGAAGAAGACGCGGAAGAGATCATCAAAGCATTTGTTCAGCCGTTTGAATTAAACCGCGCGCCGCTCGTCCGTTCGAAGCTTGTCCAGCTGGAAGAAAAACGCCACCTGCTGCTCATTGATATGCATCATATTATTACTGACGGAAGTTCAACAGGCATTCTAATCGGTGATCTTGCCAAAATATATCAAGGCGCAGATCTGGAACTGCCACAAATTCACTATAAAGATTACGCAGTTTGGCACAAAGAACAAACTAATTATCAAAAAGATGAGGAATACTGGCTCGATGTCTTTAAAGGCGAACTGCCAATACTGGATCTTCCCGCGGATTTCGAGCGGCCAGCTGAACGGAGCTTTGCGGGAGAGCGCGTGATGTTTGGGCTTGATAAGCAAATCACGGCTCAAATCAAATCGCTCATGGCAGAAACAGATACGACAATGTACATGTTTTTGCTGGCGGCGTTCAATGTACTCCTTTCCAAGTACGCGTCACAGGATGATATCATTGTCGGCTCGCCGACAGCTGGCAGAACACATCCTGATCTGCAAGGTGTGCCGGGTATGTTTGTCAACACGGTGGCACTCAGAACGGCACCAGCGGGAGATAAAACCTTCGCGCAATTCCTTGAAGAGGTCAAAACAGCCAGCCTTCAAGCATTCGAGCACCAGAGCTATCCGCTTGAGGAGCTGATTGAAAAGCTTCCGCTTACAAGGGATACAAGCAGAAGTCCACTGTTCAGCGTGATGTTCAACATGCAGAATATGGAGATTCCTTTATTAAGATTAGGAGATTTGAAGATTTCCTCGTATTCCATGCTTCATCATGTTGCGAAATTTGATCTTTCCTTGGAAGCGGTCGAGCGTGAAGAGGATATCGGCCTAAGCTTTGACTATGCGACTGCCTTGTTTAAGGACGAGACGATCCGCCGCTGGAGCCGCCACTTTGTCAATATCATCAAAGCGGCCGCGGCTAATCCAAACGTTCGGCTGTCTGATGTAGATCTGCTTTCATCTGCAGAAACGGCTGCTTTGCTAGAAGAAAGACATATGACTCAAATTACCAAAGCAACCTTTGCAGCACTTTTTGAAAAACAGGCCCAGCAAACACCTGACCATCCTGCGGTGAAGGCTGGCGGAAATCTGCTGACCTATCGCGAGCTTGATGAACAGGCGAACCAGCTGGCGCATCATCTTCGTGCCCAAGGGGCAGGAAATGAAGACATTGTCGCGATTGTTATGGACCGGTCAGCTGAAGTCATGGTATCGATTCTCGGTGTCATGAAGGCGGGGGCAGCTTTCCTTCCGATTGATCCTGATACACCTGAAGAACGAATCCGTTATTCATTAGAGGACAGCGGAGCAAAATTTGCGGTCGTGAATGAAAGAAACATGACGGCTATTGGGCAATATGAAGGGATAATCGTCAGCCTTGATGACGGTAAATGGAGAAATGAAAGCAAGGAGCGCCCATCATCCATTTCCGGGTCTCGCAATCTTGCATACGTCATTTATACGTCCGGTACGACCGGAAAGCCAAAGGGCGTGCAGATTGAGCATCGCAATCTGACAAACTATGTCTCTTGGTTTAGTGAAGAGGCGAGCCTGACGGAAAATGATAAGACTGTATTGCTTTCATCTTACGCATTTGACCTTGGCTATACGAGCATGTTCCCTGTACTTCTGGGCGGGGGCGAGCTCCATATCGTACAGAAGGAAACCTATACGGCGCCAGATGAAATAGCGCACTATATCAAGGAGCATGGGATCACATATATCAAACTGACACCGTCTCTGTTCCATACAATAGTGAACACCGCCAGTTTTGCAAAAGATGCGAACTTTGAATCCTTGCGCTTGATCGTCTTGGGAGGAGAAAAAATCATCCCGACTGATGTTCTCGCCTTCCGTAAGATGTATGGTCATACTGAATTTATCAATCACTACGGCCCGACAGAAGCAACGATCGGCGCCATCGCCGGGCGGGTTGATCTGTCTGAGCCGGATGCATTTGCGAAACGCCCGACAATCGGACGGCCGATTGCGAATGCCGGCGCGCTTGTCTTAAATGAAGCATTGAAGCTTGTGCCGCCGGGAGCGAGCGGACAGCTCTATATCACGGGACAGGGGCTTGCGAGAGGGTATCTCAACAGGCCTCAGCTGACAGCCGAGAGATTTGTAGAAAATCCATATTCGCCGGGAAGCCTCATGTACAAAACCGGAGATGTCGTACGGAGACTTTCTGACGGTACGCTTGCATTTATCGGCCGGGCTGATGATCAGGTGAAAATCCGCGGCTACCGCATTGAGCCGAAAGAAATTGAAACGGTCATTCTCAGCCTCAGCGGAATTCAAGAAGCGGTTGTACTAGCGGTTTCCGAGGGCGGTCTTCAAGAGCTTTGCGCGTATTATACGTCGGAACAAGCTATTGAAAAAGCAGAACTCCGGAAGCAGCTTTCCCTAACACTGCCGTCTCATATGATTCCTGCTTTCTTTGTGCAGGTTGACGCGATTCCGCTGACGGAAAACGGAAAAACCGACAGAAACGCTTTGCCGAAGCCGAACGCGGCACAATCCGGAGGAAAGGCCTTGGCTGCACCGGAGACAGCGCTTGAAGAAAGCTTATGCCGCATTTGGCAGAAAACGCTTGGCATAGAAGCCATCGGCATTGACGACAATTTTTTCGATTTAGGCGGCCATTCATTAAAAGGGATGATGCTGATTGCCAACATTCAGGCGGAATTGGAGAAAAGCGTACCGCTTAAAGCACTGTTCGAGCAGCCGACTGTTCGCCAGCTGGCGGCTTATATGGAGGCGTCTGCTGTTTCAGGCGGCCATCAAGTCCTCAAACCGGCTGACAAGCAGGCTATGTATCCATTGTCATCCGCACAGAAACGGATGTACGTGCTCAATCAGCTTGACCGCCAGACGATAAGCTACAACATGCCATCTGTTCTTCTAATGGAAGGAGAGCTTGATATTTCGCGCCTGCGCGACTCACTCAATCAGCTCGTGAACCGTCACGAATCATTGCGGACGTCATTTATGGAAGCTAATGGTGAGCCTGTTCAGCGCATCATTGAGGAGGCAGAGGTTGATCTTCATGTGTTTGAAGCTGAAGAAGACGAAGCGGACCAAAAGATTAAGGAATTTATCCGGCCATTCGACTTAAACGACGCACCGCTCATTCGCGCAGCTTTGCTTCGAATAGAAGCGAAAAAACATTTGCTGCTTTTAGATATGCATCATATCATCGCAGACGGCGTCTCAAGAGGCATTTTTGTAAAAGAATTGGCGCTGCTTTACAAAGGAGAGCAGCTTCCGCAGCCGGCGCTTCATTATAAAGATTTCGCCGTTTGGCAAAATGAAGCTGAGCAAAAAGAACGGATGAAGGAGCATGAGGCGTACTGGATGTCAGTTCTTTCAGGCGAGCTGCCAGAGCTTGATCTCCCGTTCGATTATGCCCGTCCGCCTGTGCAAAGCTTTAAAGGAGATACGATCCGTTTCCGTACGGGAAGTGAGACGGCAAAGGCGGTAGAAAAATTGCTTGCGGAAACCGGAACGACCTTGCACATGGTGCTCCATGCTGTTTTCCACGTCTTTTTAAGCAAAATTTCCGGACAGCGGGATATCGTCATCGGCTCCGTTACTGCCGGCCGGACGAATGCTGATGTTCAGGACATGCCGGGAATGTTCGTCAATACACTTGCCCTGAGAATGGAAGCGAAAGAACAGCAAACATTTGCGGAGCTTTTGGAGCAAGCAAAGCAGACGAATCTGTCAGCGCTTGAGCATCAGGAGTATCCGTTTGAAGATCTGGTTAATCAGCTTGATCTCCCTCGGGATATGAGCCGAAACCCATTGTTTAATGTGATGGTGACGACAGAAAACCCTGATAAAGAACAGCTTACATTGCAAAATCTGAGCATTTCACCTTATGAGGCTCATCAGGGAACTTCTAAGTTTGATCTGACACTGGGCGGATTTACTGAAGAAAATGGCATTGGCTTGCAGCTCGAATATGCGACAGATCTGTTCGCGAAAGAAACAGCTGAAAAATGGAGCGAATACGTTCTGCGGCTACTAAAGGCTGTTGCGGATAACCCGAACCAGCCGCTTTCCAGCCTGTCACTGGTCACCGAGACAGAAAAGCAAGCGCTTCTTGAGGCATGGAAGGGCAAAGCGCTGCCTGTGCCGACAGACAAAACGGTTCATCAGCTATTCGAAGAGACTGTCCAGCGCCACAAAGACCGTCCGGCTGTCACATACAACGGCCAATCTTGGACGTACGGCGAGCTGAATGCGAAGGCAAACCGTCTTGCGCGGATTTTGATGGACTGCGGCATCAGCCCGGATGACCGCGTCGGCATTCTCACGAAGCCGTCGCTTGAAATGTCCGCCGCGGTGCTCGGCGTCTTGAAAGCCGGAGCGGCGTTTGTGCCGATTGATCCTGACTACCCGGATCAGCGGATTGAGTATATTTTACAGGACAGCGGCGCGAAGCTTCTCTTGAAGCAAGAGGGGATTTCAGTGCCGGACAGCTTTACGGGAGATGTCATTCTTCTCGACGGAAGCCGCACGATTCTAAGCCTGCCGCTTGATGAAAACGACGAGGAAAATCCAGAGACCGCTGTAACCGCTGAGAACTTGGCGTACATGATTTACACGTCAGGAACGACCGGACAGCCGAAGGGTGTCATGGTCGAGCACCATGCGCTTGTGAACCTGTGCTTCTGGCACCACGACGCGTTCAGCATGACAGCGGAGGACCGCAGTGCGAAGTACGCGGGCTTTGGATTTGACGCCTCCATTTGGGAAATGTTCCCGACCTGGACGATCGGCGCTGAGCTTCACGTCATTGATGAAGCGATCCGCCTCGATATTGTCCGCCTAAACGATTATTTCGAAACGAACGGCGTAACGATTACGTTCCTGCCGACACAGCTGGCGGAACAGTTCATGGAGCTTGAGAACACATCACTCCGTGTCCTCTTGACTGGAGGAGACAAGCTGAAGCGTGCCGTGAAAAAGCCGTACAAGCTCGTCAACAACTACGGGCCGACAGAAAACACGGTCGTTGCCACAAGCACGGAAATCCATCCGGAGGAAGGCTCGCTTTCCATCGGACAGGCGATCGCCAATACGAGAGTGTACATTCTTGGCGAGGGCAATCAGGTGCAGCCGGAAGGCGTAGCCGGAGAGCTTTGCGTGGCGGGACGCGGACTGGCGCGAGGCTATCTGAATCGAGAAGACGAAACCGCGAAGCGGTTTGTCGCTGATCCGTTTGTGCCGGGTGAGCGCATGTACCGCACCGGTGATTTGGTGAAGTGGGTGAACGGCGGCATCGAATACATCGGCCGGATCGACCAGCAGGTCAAGGTCCGCGGCTACCGGATCGAGCTTTCAGAAATTGAAGTCCAGCTCGCGCAGCTTTCTGAGGTGCAGGATGCGGCAGTGACAGCCGTGAAGGATAAAGGCGGCAATACAGCGATCGCGGCGTATGTCACACCGGAATCAGCTGACATAGAAGCACTGAAATCAGCACTGAAGGAAACCCTGCCTGATTACATGATCCCGGCATTCTGGGTGACACTGAGCGAGCTTCCGGTTACGGCAAACGGCAAAGTGGACCGCAAAGCCTTGCCTGAGCCGGACATCGAAGCGGGAAGCGGAGAATACAAAGCGCCGACGACCGACATGGAAGAGCTGCTTGCCGGCATCTGGCAGGACGTGCTTGGAATGGCTGAAGTCGGTGTCACCGATAATTTCTTCTCGCTTGGCGGAGATTCTATCAAAGGAATTCAGATGGCGAGCCGCTTGAACCAGCACGGCTGGAAGCTGGAAATGAAAGATCTCTTCCAGCATCCGACGATCGAGGAGCTGACCCAATACGTAGAGCGTGCCGAAGGCAAACAGGCAGACCAAGGCCCGGTAGAGGGCGAAGTCATCCTGACGCCGATCCAGCGCTGGTTCTTTGAAAAGAACTTCACGAACAAGCACCACTGGAACCAATCGGTGATGCTTTACGCCAAGAAGGGCTTTGATCCTGAACGGGTGGAGAAAACATTGCAGGCGCTGATCAAGCATCATGACGCACTTCGCATGGTTTACCGTGAGGAAAACGGGGACATCATTCAGGCGTATCAACCGATCGGTGAGAGTAAGGTAAGTTTCGAAATCGTGGATCTATACGGCTCTGATGAAGAGATGCTGAAAAACCAGATTAAGATTCTGGCGAACAGGCTGCAAAGCAGTATCGACCTGCAAAACGGGCCCCTTCTAAAGGCGGAGCAATACCGCACGGAAGCTGGGGATCACCTGCTCATCGCTGTACACCATCTTGTGGTCGACGGTGTGTCATGGCGGATTTTGCTTGAAGATTTTGCTTCAGGCTACATGCAGGCTGAGAAAGAAGAGAGCCTTGTCTTCCCGCAAAAAACAAACTCCTTCAAGGACTGGGCGGAAGAACTGGCGGCATTCAGCCAATCAGCACATCTTTTACAGCAGGCTGAATACTGGTCGCAAATTGCCGCTGAGCAGGTTTCTCCTTTACCGAAGGATTGTGAAACAGAGCAGCGGATCGTCAAGGATACATCATCTGTCCTATGCGAATTAACGGAAGAAGACACGAAGCATCTTTTAACAGATGTTCATCAGCCATATGGAACTGAAATCAACGATATACTTCTCAGCGCGCTTGGTTTGACAATGAAAGAATGGACAGACGGTGCCAAAATCGGCATTAACCTTGAGGGACACGGCCGGGAGGACATCATCCCGAATGTGAATATCTCCAGAACGGTCGGCTGGTTTACGGCACAATACCCAGTTGTGCTCGACATGTCTGAAGCAGATGCCTCAGCTGTGATCAAAACAGTCAAAGAAAACCTGCGCCGCATTCCGGACAAAGGTGTTGGCTACGGCATTCTTCGTTATTTCACAGAAACAGCGGAAACAAAGGGCTTCACACCGGAGATCAGCTTCAACTATTTGGGCCAATTCGACAGTGAAGTCAAAACCGATTTCTTTGAACCGTCCGCTTTCGATATGGGGCGCCAAGTAAGCGGAGAATCAGAGGCGCTGTACGCTTTAAGCTTCAGCGGCATGATCAGAAATGGCCGGTTTGTGCTTTCCTGCTCCTACAATGAGAAGGAGTTTGAGAGAGCCACGATTCAAGAGCGAATGGAACGGTTTAAAGAAAATCTTCTGATGCTGATCCGCCATTGCACGGAAAAAGAAGACAAGGAATTCACACCAAGCGACTTCAGCGCCGAAGACCTTGAAATGGATGAGATGGGAGATATCTTTGACATGCTTGAGGAGAATTTAAAATAAAACGCAAGGGAATTACAGAAGGCGGGAGCGAAACATATGAGTCAATTTAGCAAGGATCAGGTTCAAGATATGTATTACCTATCGCCGATGCAGGAAGGGATGCTGTTTCATGCCATCCTGAATCCCGGCCAAAGCTTTTACCTTGAACAGATCACGATGAAAGTAAAAGGCAGCTTGAATATCAAATGCCTAGAAGAAAGCATGAATGTGATCATGGACCGGTACGATGTATTTCGTACCGTGTTCATTCACGAAAAAGTAAAAAGACCTGTCCAAGTCGTATTGAAAAAACGGCAGTTCCATATAGAAGAAATCGATCTGACACACTTAACGGGCAGCGAGCAAACAGCCAAAATCAATGAGTACAAAGAACAGGATAAGATCAGGGGTTTTGATTTGACGCGGGATATTCCGATGCGGGCAGCTGTTTTTAAAAAAGCTGAAGAAAGCTTTGAATGGGTGTGGAGCTACCACCACATTATTTTGGACGGATGGTGCTTTGGCATCGTCGTCCAGGATCTATTTAAAGTATACAATGCTCTGCGTGAACAAAAGCCGTACAGCCTGCCGCCAGTCAAACCGTATAAAGACTATATCAAGTGGCTTGAAAAGCAGGATAAACACGCATCACTGCATTACTGGCGCGAGTACTTAAAGGATGTTGAGGGACAAACGACGTTTGCGGAGCAAAGAAAGAAACAAAAGGACGGCTATGAGCCGAAGGAGCTGCTCTTTTCATTGCCGAAGGCGGAAACAAAGGCCTTAACCGAGCTTGCAAAATCGCAGCATACCACTTTAAGCACGGCGCTGCAGGCAGTCTGGAGCGTATTGATCAGCCGCTATCAGCAGTCTGGCGATTTAACGTTCGGTACAGTCGTTTCCGGGCGTCCCGCGGAAATCAAAGGCGTTGAACATATGGTCGGACTGTTTATCAACGTTGTCCCGAGACGTGTGAAGCTGTCTAAGGATATCACATTTACCGGCTTGCTCAAGCAGCTGCAGGAGCAATCGCTGCAGTCCGAGCCGCATCAATATGTGCCGCTTTATGACATCCAAAGCCAGGCCGATCAGCCGAAACTGATTGACCACATCATTGTTTTTGAGAACTATCCGCTTCAGGATGCGAAAAATGAAGAAAGCAGTGAAAACGGCTTTGATATGGTGGATGTTCATGTTTTTGAGAAGTCGAATTATGATCTCAACCTGATGGCTTCTCCAGGTGAAGAGATGCTGATTAAGCTTGCTTATAATGAGAATGTGTTTGATGAAGCGTTTATCCTGCGCTTGAAATCTCAGCTTCTCACAGCAATTCAGCAGCTCATCCAGAATCCGGATCAGCCTGTCAGCACGATCAACCTCGTTGACGACATGGAGAGAGAATTTTTGCTTACCGGCTTAAACCCGCCGGCTCAAACTCATGAGACAAAGCCTCTGACCGATTGGTTTAAGGAAGCGGTGAATGTCAATCCGAATGCACCGGCGCTTACGTATTCCGACCAGACCCTGTCTTATCGCGAATTAGATGAGGAAACGAACCGCCTTGCACGCCGGCTGCAAAAACACGGTGCGGGCAAAGGCTCTGTTGTAGCGCTGTACACGAAGCGCTCACTTGAACTGGTGATCGGCATTCTCGGTGTATTAAAGGCGGGAGCAGCCTATCTGCCGGTTGATCCGAAGCTGCCAGAGGACCGAATCTCGTATATGCTGGCTGACAGTGCGGCAGCCTGTCTTCTGACGCATCAGGAGATGAAAGAACAAGCGGCTGAGCTGCCGTATACAGGCACAACGCTCTTCATTGATGATCAAACACGGTTTGAAGAACAGGCAAGCGATCCTGCAACCGCGATTGATCCTAATGATCCGGCATATATCATGTACACGTCCGGCACAACCGGAAAGCCAAAGGGCAATATCACCACTCATGCCAATATTCAAGGATTGGTCAAGCATGTAGACTACATGGCATTCTCTGAGAAAGATACATTCTTATCTGTTTCCAATTACGCCTTTGACGCATTTACCTTTGATTTCTACGCTTCAATATTGAATGCGGCACGGCTCATTATCGCAGATGAACATACGCTGCTTGATACAGAGCGGCTCACTGATCTGATCAAGCAGGAGAATGTCAATGTCATGTTTGCCACAACTGCGCTGTTTAATCTTCTCACAGATGCGGGAGAGGATTGGATGAAGGGGCTTCGCTGTGTATTATTCGGCGGAGAGCGCGCGTCAGTGCCTCATGTTAGAAAAGCGCTGCGGGTCATGGGGCCGGGCAAGCTGATTAACTGCTACGGGCCGACCGAGGGAACAGTGTTTGCGACTGCTCACGTCATGCATGATATACCGGATTCCATCTCCTCATTGCCGATCGGAAAGCCAATCAGCAATGCCAGTGTTTATATTATGAATGAGCAAAGCCAGCTCCAGCCATTCGGGGCGATCGGTGAACTGTGCATCAGCGGAATGGGCGTGTCAAAAGGATATGTAAATCGTGCTGACCTCACGAAGGAAAAGTTTATCAAGAACCCGTTCAAGCCGGGAGAAACGCTTTACCGCACAGGGGATTTAGCGCGCTGGCTGCCGGATGGAACGATTGAATACGCCGGCCGTATTGACGACCAGGTCAAAATACGCGGACACCGGATTGAGCTTGAAGAAATCGAAAAGCAGCTGCAGGAATACCCAGGTGTGAAAGATGCGGTCGTTGTGGCGGACCGCCATGAGTCTGGCGATGCATCAATCAATGCCTACCTTGTGAACCGAACGCAGCTTTCAGCTGAAGACGTGAAGGCGCACCTGAAAAAACAGCTTCCTGCTTACATGGTGCCGCAAACCTTTACCTTCTTGGATGAGCTTCCTTTAACGACGAACGGGAAAGTCAATAAACGGCTGCTCCCAAAACCTGATCAGGATCAGCTGGCGGAAGAATGGATTGGACCGCGGAACGAGATGGAAGAAACAATCGCACAAATATGGTCTGAGGTTCTCGGCAGAAAGCAAATTGGCATTCATGACGATTTCTTTGCGCTCGGAGGGCATTCCTTGAAGGCCATGACCGCCGCGTCCCGCATCAAGAAAGGGCTCGGGATTGATCTTCCAGTAAAGCTTTTGTTTGAAGCGCCGACGATCGCCGGCATTTCAGCGTATTTGAAAAACGGGGGTCCTGATGGCTTGCAGGATGTAACGATAATGAATCAGGATCAGGAGCAGATCATTTTCGCATTCCCGCCGGTCTTGGGCTATGGCCTTATGTACCAAAATCTATCCAGCCGCTTGCCGTCATACAAGCTGTGCGCCTTTGATTTTATTGAGGAGGAAGACCGGCTTGACCGCTATGCGGATTTGATCCAGAAGCTGCAGCCGGAAGGGCCTTTAACATTGTTTGGATATTCAGCGGGATGCAGCCTGGCGTTTGAAGCTGCGAAAAAGCTTGAGGAACAAGGCCGTATTGTTCAGCGGATCATCATGGTCGATTCCTATAAAAAACAAGGTGTCAGTGATCTGGACGGACGCACGGTTGAAAGTGATGTCGAAGCGTTGATGAATGTCAATCGGGACAATGAAGCGCTCAACAGCGAAGCCGTCAAACAAGGCCTCAAGCAAAAAACACATGCCTTTTACTCATACTACGTCAGCCTGATCAGCACAGGCCAGGTGAAAGCAGATATTGATCTGTTGACTTCCGGCACTGATTTTGACATGCCGGAATGGCTTGCATCATGGGAAGAAGCTACAACAGGTGCTTACCGTGTGAAAAGAGGCTTCGGAACACACGCAGAAATGCTGCAGGGCGAAACGCTAGATAGGAATGCGGGGATTTTGCTCGAATTTCTTAATACACAAACCGTAACGGTTTCATAAATGAAGTGATGAAAGGAGGAGACAGCCAATGAGCCAACTCTTCAAATCATTTGATGCGTCGGAAAAAACGCAGCTCATCTGTTTTCCGTTTGCCGGCGGCTACTCGGCGTCGTTTCGCCCTCTCCATGCTTTTTTGCAGGGGGAGTGCGAGATGCTCGCTGCCGAGCCGCCGGGACACGGCACGAATCAAACGTCAGCCATTGAGGATCTCGAAGAGCTGACAGATTTGTACAAGCAAGAACTGAACCTTCGCCCTGATCGGCCGTTTGTGCTGTTCGGACACAGTATGGGCGGAATGATCACCTTCAGGCTGGCACAAAAGCTTGAGCGTGAAGGCATCTTTCCGCAGGCGGTTATCATTTCTGCAATCCAGCCGCCTCATATTCAGCGGAAGAAAGTGTCCCACCTGCCTGATGATCAGTTTCTCGATCATATTATCCAATTAGGCGGAATGCCCGCAGAGCTTGTTGAAAATAAGGAGGTCATGTCCTTTTTCCTGCCTTCTTTCCGATCAGATTACCGGGCTCTTGAACAATTTGAGCTTTACGATCTGGCCCAGATCCAGTCGCCTGTTCATGTCTTTAACGGGCTTGATGATAAAAAGTGCATACGAGATGCGGAAGGGTGGAAGAAGTGGGCAAAAGACATCACATTCCATCAATTTGACGGCGGGCACATGTTCCTGCTGTCACAAACGGAAGAAGTCGCAGAACGGATTTTTGCGATCTTGAATCAGCATCCGATCATTCAACCGTGATCAAAAGCGGACAGCTTCGGCTGTTCCGCTTTTTTTGTGTTGAATGCCAATTTTTGCATGGTATAATAGTCGAAATACTCAAATAAAGGCAGGTCGAAACATGCGCACGTCTCCCAGGATGAAATGGTTTGTATTGCTGTTTACGTTTGTTTTCGCCATCGGAATGAACTCATTCAGAAATTCCTTTCAATTTTTTATGCTGCCAATGGCAGATGCCTTCCATGCCGACAGGTCGCTGATCTCGGTTTCTGTCAGCATTTTTATGATCACAACCGGCATCGTCCAGTTTTTTGTCGGTTTTTTTATCGACCGTTTCAGTGTCAGAAAAATTATGGCGCTTGGAGCTGTCTGCATCAGCGCAAGCTTTTTGGTGCTTCCTTATTCACCGAATGTTCATGTGTTTTCCGCCATTTACGGTGTGCTTGGCGGAATAGGCTATTCCTGCGCGGTCGGCGTGACGACCCAGTATTTCATCAGCCGTTGGTTTGACACACACAAAGGTCTGGCGCTTGCTATTTTGACCAATGCCAACTCTGCGGGCCTGCTGCTTCTCTCGCCCATTTGGGCTGCGGCTCCGTATCATGCCGGCTGGCAGAGCACCTATACGATTTTGGGAATCGTCATGGCGGCTGTTCTGCTGCCGCTCCTCGTCTTTGGGATGAAGCACCCGCCACATGCGCAAGCGGAGTCTGTGAAAAAATCTTATGATTGGCGGGGATTTTGGAACGTAATGAAGCAATCCCGCCTCATTCATATCCTGTACTTCGGCGTGTTTACTTGCGGATTTACGATGGGAATTATTGATGCTCACCTCGTCCCGATACTGAAGGATGCGCATGTCTCTCATGTCAACGGAATGATGGCCGCGTTCGGGGCGTTTATCATCATTGGCGGATTATTGGCGGGCTGGCTGTCCGATCTCCTCGGCAGCAGAAGCGTCATGCTATCCATCTTATTTTTCATTCGGCTGCTCAGCCTAATTTGCCTGTTCATTCCCATTCTCGGAATTCATCACAGCGACCTTTGGTATTTTGGCTTTATTCTGTTATTCGGGCTCAGTTACACAGGCGTGATCCCGCTGACCGCGGCGTCAATTTCGGAAAGCTATCAAACAGGATTGATCGGATCGCTGTTAGGCATCAATTTCTTTATCCATCAGGTTGCCGGAGCTCTCAGCGTGTATGCGGGCGGTTTGTTTTTTGACATGACTCATGGTTATTTGCTGATTGTCGCTGTGTGCATCGTGTTTGTGGGTTTATCAGCTGTAATAGAGCTGGTGCCGTTTTTAGATAAACAAAAGGCAAAAGAAACCCACCAATCAATATAAAAGGATCAGCACTGTCAATGCTGATCCTTTTTAAATTTGAGTTTTTTTTTTTCGGTATTTTTAAGGATAATCTCCTTGAATCTGTTCATCTCCACTTCGGAATGGAAAAAATGTTTTGGGATCGCAATATATTGTCCACTTGATGTATTGACCCTGAAGATATTTTTATATTCGAAAACAGCTGTGATTTCATTCCAATTGAAAATGAGGTCATATTTTTTAGAACATATACGAATTCCTTCTTGGTTCAGAGTATATGTTCTTTTCGATTTCATCCGTTCGTTCTTCTTGTATGCTCTGGAAAACTTCACATATAGAAGAAGGAGGAGCAGCAGTGTAAACAGAACGGACATCACGATAATCAACATACTGTTCATAAACAAGTTAAGCGCGTCACTGCCATAAACGATACGGGGCCATCCGTTAATGAAGTTAACTGCAGCAAATATGGCGCAAAACAACAGAAAGTAAAAGCATGATATTTTTGCGATTTGATAAAAAAAGATTTCTCTTACATCCTTAAAAGCGATTTCTCCTGGAAGATTGATACTTTCACTAGCATATTGAATCATACGGTAAACCTACACCTCTAACCATGTTTTTCCTTTCAGTCTAGCATAATTTCTCATTTTTTTGCAGGCATACCAGGGCGCTTTGTTTTTTTCTCCAGATTGATATTGCTCCCCACCACGCCAATCATAATACAAACAGCCCCGGCAAGATGATACCAGGCCAGGCTTTCGTTGAGAATCACAACTCCTGCAATCATCGTCACAATGGTAGATACATGATTAAAAGCGCTCATTTTAAACGCCTCAATTCGCGACAGCGTATAGTTAGACAGAAATGAAGTGACAAGTGAAGACAGCACGCCCAAATACACAATGGCGAGAACGAAGCCGGGCTCCCGGAACGGCAGAAAATAAGTGCCGACTGTTCCCGCCGCTCCGTGACGCACAAGGGCGATGGCGTTGAAGACGACAAAGCCGATGGCTGACATGATGTAGGTGAGCTCTGTCAGCTTGAACCGCTGCGTCATTTTTCTGGCAGCAGTATTGTACATCGCTGAAGACAAAGCGGATAATAGGATCAGCAAAGACCCTTTTAAGCTGGCTGATTCCACGTCAACGCCTTTCATCACAAAAATAAACATGACGCCGGCAACGGATAAAACCGTGAACCCCTTTTGCGTCCACGTTGGGCGTTCCTTTAAAACATAAGCGGCAAAGACCATCGTGAAAATCGGAATGGCTGCTTGAATAATTCCCGCTTCAGAGGAGGACGAGTACACAAGGCCGAATGCCTGAAAGCTGAAAAATAACGCGGGATACAGCAGGGCGAGCGGCAAAATGGCAATGACGTCCTTTACGCGGATTGATAGCTTTACCCAGCCGAATAAGATCGGTATAGTGGCCGCAGCAAACGCAATGGTGAACCGATGCGCCAAAATATCAAACGGCTCTGCTGTTTGCAGTGCGATTTTTACGAATAGAAAGGATAAACCGATAATGAACGAATATAAAGTAGCCGCTATATAAGCGGGGGCTTGCTGATGTTTAACCATAATGGGAAGTGCTCCTTTACCT
This sequence comes from Bacillus sp. FSL M8-0025, assembly GCF_037975475.1. Classification (NCBI taxonomy): domain Bacteria; kingdom Bacillati; phylum Bacillota; class Bacilli; order Caryophanales; family Bacillaceae; genus Bacillus; species Bacillus sp. FSL M8-0025. Next base: position 401,950 of record NZ_CP150258.1, read on the forward strand.
GAATTGCAGCGCCGGTCGCTCCCTTTATTGTATGGCCGCGGTCAGAACGGTACAATGAGAAAAACAATGAACTGTACCGGTACAAAACAGGGGGAGAAGGCATGGAGAAATATATGAGTCTAGTAACGAGGATAGAGGAGATGATGCAAAGCCCCGCCTATCAAGAAGGAGACAGGCTTCCATCTATCCGTCAGCTGTCCGCCCGCTACCAAGTTAGCAAAAGCACAGTGATCCGCGCGTTGCAGGAGCTGGAAAAACGCCACCTTATCTATTCTGTTCCGAAAAGCGGCTATTATATTGTGAAAAAGACAGGGAAATCAAAAAGCGGGCAGCCTGACCCCATCGACTTTGCCACATCTGCGCCGGACCCAGATGTGTTTCCGTATCTTGATTTTCAGCACTGTATCAACAAAGCGATTGATACATACAAGAACGATTTGTTTATTTATGGGACGCCAAAGGGTCTTCCATCACTCATCCGTGTACTCCGAAAGCTCTTGGCCACTCAACAGGTATTTGCGGATGAACGGCATATTTTCATTACATCAGGTGTCCAGCAGGCGTTATCCTTGCTTTGTGCCATGCCGTTCCCAAATGGGAAAGAGAAGATCGCCATTGAACAGCCGGGCTACCATTTGATGGTCGAACAGCTTGAGACGCTCGGGATTCCCGCCATCGGGGTGAAACGAATGGAAGAAGGGCTTGATATAGCCGAGGTTGAGCGGTTATTTCAAACAGAATCGATTAAATTTTTTTATACGATGCCGCGCTTCCATAACCCGCTTGGCTGCTCATTGTCAGAGCGTGATAAACAGGAGCTTGTGAGACTGGCAGAAGCGTATGATGTCTATCTCGTTGAGGATGATTACCTCGGTGATCTGGAGGAAAATAAAAAGGCAGATCCGCTGTACGCATATGATCTGTCCTCACATGTCATCTATTTGAAAAGCTTCTCGAAAATGATGTTCCCCGGCCTTCGCGTGGGGGCGGCTGTTTTGCCCGAAGCGCTGACTGACACGTTCTATGCGTACAAAAAGCTGAACGACATCGACTGTTCGATGATTTCTCAAGCGGCATTGGAGATTTACCTGAAAAGCGGTATGTACGGCAGGCATAAGGAGAAAATCAGAGATTCTTATAAAGAGCGGTCACTGAGGCTACATCAAGCCATTCGAACTCACAGGCAGCTGGGAAGCGGACGCTTTACGTTCTCCAGCGGGCAGGCACCCTGTATGCACACCCATCTGGTGCTTCCTCAGGATCTGCCCGCCTCAAGAGTGATTCATAGACTGAAAAAACAAGGGGTTCTCCTTGAGGCGATAGACCGTCATTATTTATCAGATTATCCGAAAGAAAATCTATTAAAAATCAATATTTCCAATGTGAAAACGGAAGATATTGAGCGCGGTGTCAAGCTGTTGATGAGCCATTTATAAAAGCTCTTCGTACGAGACCATTGTGATATCCTCGGGGAAATCAGGGTGTGCGGCGCATACAGCCATTTTGTAGCCGGGATCGACCTCATACGTTTTGATATAGCATGGGGAATGGCTGTCCGGAAGCTCAATGGATACTTGTCCGTCCTGATGCAGGCACACTGAAAAGGAATCAAGCGGAAGCGATAAACCTTTGCCTTCCTGTTTGATAAAGCTTTCTTTCATTGACCATAGATGATAAAAATAGTCTGTCTGCTCGTCCTTGTCTTTTGCTAAAAGGTCGCTGTACTCTGTTTTTGAAAAGAAGCGCTTGGCGATCTCAAGGCTGATCGGTTTCGTTTTTTCGATATCTATGCCGATCGGCTGTGAATCAAACGCACCAATGACCCAGCGGCCGGAGTGAGAAATGTTGAAATGAGCGTCGGGAAGATCAGGGATGCACGGCTTCCCGTATTCCTGCGTGCTAAAGCGGATATCGGATTTGTCCAACTGATACTGCCTGCTTATGACTGAGCGAACGAGCACATCTCCCAGCAGGGTGCGGTGAGCATCTTCTTTATGATAAAATCTCCAGCATTTCTCCCGTTTTTCAGGTGATATGAAAGACATGAACCGTTCATTTTCTTCCTGTGAAAGCGGGCGGTCCATATAAATTCCGTAAATCTTCATTCTAGATCCTCCGTCTGCAAAAGATTGTCAAAACCATCCTATCATACTTCCACAAGACTCATATAGAGGAGAAAATAAAAAAACAAAGCCAAGGCGGCTTTGTTTTAGTGTACAGGCGGAGATGCTTTCACAGCGGCTGTCCGCCTTGCCACAGCATAATTCAGCAACTGGATTGACTGGGGCAATGAAAAGCGCAAAATAAGTCCGGTGAGGATGGCGGTCAAAATGGTGCCAAAACCGATCGGGCCGCCCATGCCCCATGCCGCAAACAAAATGGTTATTTCCATGCCGTTCCGCACCCATTGCACATTCCAGCCGGTTTTTTCTGTAATCAGCATCATCAGTGAATCACGCGGCCCCGCACCAAGGCCTGCTGATACGTAAACACCGACGCCGTAACCGATCAGCACTACGCCGAGAGAGAAGACGATGATCGAGCCTGTGTAGGTCGAGGGGGCAGGCAGAATGAAATTGAAAAAATCTATAAATACACCGATGAGCACCATATTCAGGAGGGCCCCAATTTTCGGCCAAGCTCTCGTAAACAATGACGTGAATCCGACGATGAGCGCTCCAATAATGATGGACCACTGGCCGACGGTAAGCCCGAAGTGCTGAAACAGGCTGTAATGAAATGCATCCCACGGACTAATGCCGAGTGCTTTTCCTTCTATCGTCAGGGATACACCAAAAGCCAAAATGATCAAACCGGCAAAATAAAATGTCCAGCGCAGAACAAGTTCTTGCTTCACGTGAGGTCCCTTCTTTCGTAAAAATCAGTCGATTGTCATTGTAGCACATCTGACAGAAGGGCGGAATAGGCGAAAGGGGCTCAACAAAAAAACAGGGCCGCCGCGGGCGCCCTGTTTCAGTGTGTTGGAAATCCCTTGCATTCGTTGTCAGGCCTGCGCTTCGGTGCTCACGAATTTCACATTCGCTGTGCTCCAATGCTCGCCCTTCCTAGACTTCAAAGGTTTTCAATCACGCTGAAAATCACAAAATCCTAAAACGAAAATCGTTTTAGGATTTTGTCAACAATCTGTAACAGGGCGCTGACGCCCTGTTTTTCTTATTACAGCGGGTTCAAAATCCGGTTCAAGAACCGCTGTGTCCGTTCTTCTTTTGGTGCGGAGAAAATTTGCTCCGGCGGTCCTTGCTCCACGATAACGCCGCCGTCGATGAAGATGACTTCATCCGCAACTTCCTGCGCGAACTTGATTTCGTGGGTCACGACGACCATGGTCCAGCCTTCATTGGCCAAGTCCTTGATAACCTTCAGCACCTCTCCGACAAGCTCGGGATCAAGCGCTGAGGTCGGTTCGTCAAACAGCATGAGCTCAGGCTGAATCGCCAGTGCGCGGGCGATGCCGACGCGCTGCTGCTGTCCGCCGGAAAGTTGGAATGGATATAAATCCATTTTGTCCTTCAATCCGACTTTATCAAGAAGCTGAATCGCTTCTTTTCTGACTTCCTCTTTGTTCCGTTTTTGCACCTGAACAGGGCCCTCCATCACATTTTCGAGGGCTGTGCGGTGCGGGAACAGGTGATACGCCTGAAACACCATTCCGGATTTTCGGCGAAGCTTTAGGATATCCGCCTGTTTCACCTTTTTGGAGAAATCGATGGAGAAATCATCAAATGCAAGTTCTCCGCGATTCGGGATCTCCAGAGCGTTCAGGCAGCGGAGCAGCGTCGTTTTCCCTGAACCTGAAGGCCCAAGTATGGCGATGACTTTTCCTTTTTCAATCTTCATATCTATCTTTTTTAAAATTTCATTTTCACCGAATGATTTGTTTAATCCTTTAACGGTAAGCATACTCGGAACCTCCTTATTTGGCCACGTAGCGGTCAAGACGCCGTTCGATGACATGCTGGACGAGTGAGAGCAGGAAGCAGATAATCCAATAAATAAAGGCTGCTTCAATATAGATCACTAAAATTTGATCAAGATTCCGCGCGCCGATTTCCTGGGCTTTTCTGAACAGCTCAGCGACCAGAATTTGAGAGGCGAGGGATGTATCTTTAATCAGGCTGATAAAGGTATTGGATAATGGCGGGATCGACACACGAAACGCCTGCGGCAAAATGACGCGGAACAGCGTTTTTTGATGTGTCATGCCAATTGTGTAGCCGGCTTCCCATTGCCCTTTCGGAACGGATAAAATAGATGCCCGAATAATTTCAGATGCATAGGCGCCGACGTTTAATGAAAAGGCGATAACTGCGCTTGGAAATGGATCTAATGTGACATTAAAGGCCGGGAACAGATAGAAAATGATGAACAATTGAACGAGAAGAGGAGTGCCGCGTATTGCGGATACGTATACGCTGAACACCCATCTCAAAGGTCTCACTTTCGACATTCTGGCAAGCGCCGTAATCAGCGCCAGGATCATTCCGAATATAAAGGAAAGAATCGTAAGGGGAATCGTATAGTAGATTCCCCCTGAAAGTATCGGCCAGAATGACTGCTGCACCAGATCCCACGGGATCGCCGTGCCAAGCGTCAATGCCGGCAGATTATTTAGAAACATCTTCGCCGAACCATTTTTTAGAAATTTTAGAAAGAGTCCCGTCCTCTTTCATTTCTTTTAATGCTTTGTTGACTTGATCAACAACCTCGCCGCTTCCTTTACGGAACGTGAAATATGTTGACTGAGGCTCACCTGTTTCAAACGCGATTTTCACGTTTTTATTGCCAGATGTTTTTAAGTAGTTCAATACGGCAAGCTTATCGTTGTATGTCATATCGACGCGGCCTTGCTGGATCATTTGAAGGGCCTGCGCCATGCCTTCAACGCCTTCTACTTTCGCGCCGGCATTTGTAGCTAATTTGTTGTAGTTGCTTGTCAGTGATTGAGCTGACGTTTTTCCTTTTACATCTGCTTCAGACTTAATATCGTTGTTGTCTTTTTTCGTTACGACAACGGCACTTGATGTTGTGTATTTATCTGAGAAATCATATTGATTTTCACGATCTGTTTTTCCGACTTGGTTGGCAACAACGTCAAACCGTTTGGAATTCAGGCCGGCAAACATACTGTCCCACTGTGTTTCCTTAAAGTCGACTTTAAGCCCGAGGCGTTTTGCGACTTCTGTGATAACTTCGACATCATAGCCAGTCAGTTTATCAGTGTCTTTGTCGTGGTAAGTGAACGGCTCATATGTTCCTTCCGTTCCGACTGTGAGCACACCTTTTTTCTTAATTGAAGCCCAAAGATCGCCACCTTTGGCATTATCTTTTGACTGATTGTCATTTCCTGCTCCGCAAGCTGCAAGAGCTGCAATACTTACGACCATGAATAAAGCCAATAATGCTTTTTTCATCTTATTCCCCACTTTTCTGGTTGATTTTATTGAAATAAAAAAATAGCTTACAAATCTAAAGGATAACTTTTTTTTAGTATGAGTCAAGTAATTGGTTTTCATAAGGCGAAATCTTTTAAAATAAATCCAAAAATTGCTGTGCCGGTTTAGGCAAATAACTGTCCGTTCTCCACATGACAGCCGGTGTCATAATGAAGGGATTATTTTCGATATGGACGGTGTGAACGTGATTTCTCATATGAACGGGAATCATTGTGACAGGCAAAATAGACGCGCCGAATCCGGATGACACGAGGCTGAGCAAAGTTGCAGAGTCGTGGCATTCACAAACAATGCGCGGCTCCAGGTTCAAACGATGAAATTCATTCATGACCTGATTATAGACGCCTTTTCCGTTGACAGGCCGCAGCAGGATCAGCGGAAATGAAGGAATGTCCACCATCTTAATGGTGTCTCCGCACGGATATCCGGCTTCATCTGAAAGCACGAGCACACATGGAATGTCATCAAGCTGCTTGAATTGTACTGTGTCACTTTTGATCAGTGTTGTCGTGACCGCCGCATCGATTTGCCGGCTTTCCAGCAGCTCCAACAGTGTCGCGGGCTCATTTTCCCAAATATTAAAGGTGAGATGGGGGTATCTCTCTTTGATCTGTGTTACTTTTTCAAGCATCAGAGCCGCGCAATAAATTGTTGATCCCACGGCAAGTGTGCCGGCTACTTCCTCCTTCAGCTCCTGTACCTCAATGACTGCATCTTCAAACCTATGCAGAATCTCTTTTGCTCTTTTTAGAAAAACAGCTCCTTCATATGTAAGAGTCATTTGTTTTTTCTTGTTCCGGTCGAACAGAACAACACCAAGCTCGTCCTCCAGCTGTTTGAGCTGCCTGCTTAAAGGCGGCTGCGCCATGTGAAGCTTTTTGGCTGCGGACGTGATTTTCTGTTCTTGGGCAATGGTAATGAAATATCGAAGCTGGCGAATGTCCAAAAGAAAGCGCCTCCTTATCATACCTTTTAGGTATGAAATATAGATTTAATAGATATTTTTCATATGGATATATCAGGAGTATGATTGAAATGAAAGCAGAATTCAAGCGTAAAGGAGGGGGCAAAGTGAAACTCGTTGTCGGAATGACAGGGGCAACAGGGGCCATTTTCGGGGTCAGGCTGCTGCAGTGGCTGAAGGCCGCCGGAGTGGAAACCCATCTCGTTGTGTCTCCTTGGGCAAACGTCACGATCAAACACGAAACAGGCTATACCTTACAAGAAGTAGAACAACTGGCCACATACACTTACTCACATAAGGATCAGGCGGCAGCCATTTCAAGCGGGTCGTTTGATACCGATGGAATGATTGTTGCGCCGTGCAGCATGAAGTCTCTCGCAAGCATTCGCACCGGAATGGCGGATAATCTGCTGACACGTGCGGCGGATGTCATGCTCAAGGAGAGAAAAAAACTCGTCCTCTTAACGAGAGAGACGCCTTTGAACCAAATTCATCTCGAAAATATGCTAGCGCTTACGAAAATGGGCACCATCATTCTTCCTCCGATGCCGGCATTTTATAATCAGCCGAGAAGCTTAGAGGAAATGGTTGACCATATTGTTTTTAGAACGTTGGACCAATTCGGCATTCGGCTTCCTGAAGCGAAGCGCTGGAATGGGATTGAAAAACAAAAAGGAGGAGCTTGATCATGGCTTATCAAGATTTCAGAGAATTTCTCGCTGCCCTTGAAAAAGAAGGACAGCTGCTTACAGTGAATGAAGAGGTAAAGCCGGAACCGGATTTAGGGGCCGCCGCACGGGCAGCCAGCAATCTTGGCGATAAAAGCCCTGCGCTCTTATTTAACAACATTTACGGCTATCATAACGCGCGAATTGCGATGAATGTCATCGGCTCTTGGCCAAACCATGCCATGATGCTGGGCATGCCGAAAGACACACCGGTAAAAGAACAGTTTTTTGAATTCGCAAAGCGTTATGACCAGTTTCCGATGCCGGTCAAACGTGAGGAAACAGCGCCATTTCATGAAAATGAAATCACAGAAGATATCAATTTGTTCGATATACTGCCTCTTTTCAGAATTAACCAGGGTGATGGAGGCTACTATTTAGACAAAGCATGTGTCATTTCCCGTGATCTTGAGGACCCTGACAACTTCGGCAAACAAAATGTCGGCATTTACAGAATGCAAGTCAAAGGAAAAGACCGCCTTGGCATTCAGCCTGTCCCGCAGCACGATATTGCAATCCATCTGCGCCAAGCTGAAGAACGCGGCATCAACCTTCCGGTCACTATTGCGCTCGGCTGTGAGCCGGTCATTACAACGGCGGCATCGACTCCGCTTCTCTATGATCAATCAGAATACGAAATGGCAGGTGCGATTCAAGGCGAACCATATCGCATCGTCAAATCAAAGCTGTCTGATCTTGATGTTCCGTGGGGCGCTGAAGTGGTGCTTGAAGGTGAGATTATTGCCGGAGAGCGCGAATATGAAGGGCCGTTCGGTGAATTCACAGGCCATTATTCCGGCGGACGCAGCATGCCGATTATCAAAATTAAACGCGTCTATCACAGAAACAATCCGATCTTTGAACATTTATACTTAGGCATGCCTTGGACAGAATGCGATTACATGATCGGCATTAACACATGCGTGCCGCTTTATCAGCAGTTAAAAGAAGCGTATCCGAACGAAATTGTGGCAGTGAACGCCATGTACACACACGGTTTAATCGCGATTGTTTCCACAAAAACCCGCTATGGCGGATTTGCGAAAGCGGTCGGCATGCGCGCACTCACAACGCCGCACGGACTCGGCTACTGCAAAATGGTCATAGTCGTTGATGAGGATGTCGATCCATTCAACCTTCCGCAGGTCATGTGGGCGCTTTCGACCAAAATGCATCCGAAACATGATGCGGTCATCATTCCGGACTTATCTGTCCTGCCGCTTGATCCGGGATCCAATCCATCAGGAATCACTCACAAAATGATTCTCGACGCCACTACACCGGTTGCGCCGGAAACAAGAGGCCATTATTCACAGCCGCTTGATTCTCCGCTAACAACGAAAGAATGGGAACAAAAACTAATGGACTTAATGAATAAATAAGGAAAGGATGTTCGAAATGCATACATGTCCTCGATGCGACTCAAAAAAGGGAGAAGTCATGAGCAAATCGCCTGTAGAAGGCGCATGGGAAGTTTATCAGTGCCAAACATGCTTTTTTACATGGAGATCCTGTGAACCGGAAAGCATTACAAATCCCGAAAAATACAATCCAGCGTTTAAAATTGATCCAAAGGAAACAGAAACAGCAATTGAAGTTCCGGCGGTGCCGGAACGAAAGGCTTGATCCGCTTGAACTGTATGTCAGACCGTCTCTTTGAGCTGCTTGACGGGAGCTGCCTGAATGAGAAGCAGCATGAGGCCTTCGTTCTGCAAACAGTATCAGAGGATGGCTGGCGGCATTCCGCTATGATCAGTGCAGGTGAAATCATCGCGCTGAGCCGAACTGATATCCGAATCGCTCTGTGGAAAAACACAATGACTTCGGCCAACATCCTTCGCACAGGAAAAGCACAGTTCACGGCGTGGTGGAAGGGAGCGGCCTATTATGTAAAGCTTGAATGCGCGCCTTTACCGCCTTTGAAAGATGCCGAATATGAAAGAGACCGTTTTTCCTGCCGCATCGTTTCAGTGAAGGAGGACGTTGCGAAATACGCTGATTTGACTTCAGGTGTCCGTATACAGCTTCACAGCGCTGAAGAGGTGCTGAGCAGATGGGAAAAGACCCTGGAAGATTTAAAGCGGTAATATCGATAGCCTGACGCCATGCGTCAGGCTTTTTTTATATAATGAAAACAAAGGGGGCGTGAGAAATGGAACGTGCGGGGATCTGTCACTCGGACGGCTTTGATTTAGCTTATCGAATTGAGGGCGAGGGCGCACCCATCCTTGTGATCGGGAGTGCGGTTTACTATCCGCGCCTTTTTTCCTCAGATATCAAACAGAAATATCAATGGGTCTTTATCGACCATAGGGGATTTGCTAAGCCTAAGCGGGAGCTTCGTGAGGAGGATTCGAGGCTTGATGCCGTCTTGGCTGATATCGAAAGGATGAGAACATTTCTTCAGCTTGAGGATGTTACTATCCTGGGACATTCCGGGCACGCTTTTATGGCTTTAGAGTATGCCAGGACATATCCCAAACAAGTTCGGAAGGTGGCGCTCTTCAATACTGCGCCTGATAACAGTGAAGAAAGACAGCGAAAAAGCGAATCATTTTTCATGGAAACAGCCAGCCTTGAGAGAAAGAAACGCTTTGAAAAAGACATCGCGAATTTGCCGCAGGGCATCGACAAAGATCCTAAAAGGCGCTTTGTGCACATGTGTATTCGCGCTGAAGCGAAAAGCTTTTATCAAGAGCGGCCGCATGCTGCGGCCTTATGGGACGGTGTATTCACGAATATGCCGATCATGGATGAATTATGGGGCAAAACATTTGCCCGGCTTGACCTTATTCAGCGGTTAGCTGATGTTCGTATGCCGGTGTATATCGGATTAGGGAGATATGATTATTTGGTTGCGCCTGTTGCGCTATGGGATGCTGTTGACGGTTTATATCCCCATGTGGATAAGGTTATTTTTGAAAAGAGCGGCCATCAGCCGATGCTGGAAGAACCGGAAGCCTTTGATCAAAGCTTCAGCAAATGGCTGGATCAATAAAAAAACAGCCCGCAGATCAACATCCGCGGGCTGTTTCTGATTATAAGACCCCTTTCATCGCGCGTTTGATTACCGGCGAGAGCAGCAGGAGAATACCGCCAAGAACGATAGAAATCAAACCGATGGTGCCGAAGTACATTGTTTCAGGAATTTTATCAAACAATCCGGCTACTTGGGCATTGATCGCTTGGGCTGCTGCGTTCGTCAGAAACCACATACTCATTGTCTGTGCAGAGAAGGCAGCTGGGGCCAGTTTCGTTGTCACGGATAAACCGACTGGAGACAGGCACAGCTCTCCAAGCACGACAAGCAGGAAGCTGAGAACGAGCCAAAGCGGGCTTACGAGTGCTTCTTTTCCTTGCATAGCAGGGAATACCATAATGATAAATGACAATCCGGCTAAAATAATTCCGATTGAGAATTTAACTGGTGTAGACGGCTGGCGTTTGCCAAGCTTCATCCAGAGCCATGCGAATATTGGTGCAAAAATGACAACAAACAATGGATTTAATGATTGGAACCAAGATGACTGAAGTTCGAATCCGCCCAATGAAAGTCTTATGCGTTCATCAGCGTATACCGCAAGAATGGTCGCTCCCTGTTCCTGAATGGCCCAGAACATGACAGCACCGATAAACAAAGGAACGTAAGCGGCAAGACGGGATTTTTCTGTTTTGTCCGCTTTTTTGCTTGTAAACATGATGATGAAATAAATCACAGGAATCAAAATACCGAGAATACTTACAAGGTCGATAAAACGATTGATCGTCAGCACGCCTGTTTGTACAGAGATAATCACTGCGATCGCCACAATGATAACACCGATTCCGGTGCCAATTGCAGATTTTTTAGACAGCGGATTCGGCACATTGGAACCTGCAAGCCCGAGGTTTTTCTTTCTTGTCAAAGCAAAAACGATAAGTCCGAGAAGCATTCCGACCGCGGCAGCTCCGAAGCCGAGATGATAGTTGTACTTCTGTCCGAGTGTTCCGACAATTAACGGTGCAAGTAAACCACCGAGGTTAATCCCCATGTAGAAAATACTGAAACCTGAGTCGCGGCGCGGGTCTTCTTTCGTGTAAAGATCCCCAACCACGCTTGAAACGTTTGGTTTTAATAAGCCTGTTCCGACAATAATAAGCACCATGCTGATATAGAATGCGATCGCGCTGCCCGGATAGGCGAGTGCAATGTGGCCGAACATAATGAATATGCCGCCGTAAAACACGGTGTTTGCGGTACCGAATACCCGGTCAGCGAGCCATCCGCCAATAATGGTGGACATGTATACGAGTGATCCGTAAATCGACATAATGGCAACCGCAGTGCCCTTGTCAAAGCCGAGCCCTCCGTTTACCGTCTCTGTATACAAATAGTAAAGTAAGATTGCTCTCATTCCATAGTAAGAGAAACGCTCCCAAAATTCGGTGAAAAATAGTGTAAATAGTCCTCGCGGGTGACCAAAGAACCCTTTTTGCGGGACGCTTTTAATGATACTTTCGTTATCAATCGAAGCCATGTCAGCCAAACCCTTTCTAAAAAAAGTGTATTATAAAAATCATATTCTTATATAATACTTGTGTCAATATAATTTATACTCATTTCAAATAGTTCCATATTGGAAAAATTATAAATACCTAAAAATAGTGATTTCCTCCTAATTTTTAAACTTTTTATCGTGAGATTTTCTTACACAACTATTCCTTTATATTTTTTTAATAAAATTTTAGAGAAATGTACAAGCAGATCGGGCCTTTGTGAGTAACATGATAGTAATCATAGAGAAGGAGGCTCGCAATTGGCTGAATTCATATTAAATGCAGCGGATTTCGGTGTTCCTGGAGATGGTAAAACGGATTCGACAGAACGGATTAATCAGTGCCTCAGTACAGCTGTTTCGAAAGGCTATCATACTGTCTGGTTTCCAAAGGGAACATATTTAATAGACGCAACGCTTGGCGGAGATCTTAATCAGAGGTTTCGAAACGCGGGGATCATTGTTCCCGGCAACCTTGAGATTATGATGGACCCCGAATGTATCATGAAAGTGATACCGAATAGTTCGTGGGGTTATTCCGCATTTTATGTAGGCAAGCAAGAGAATATAACCATTTCCGGGGGACAAATTATCGGCGAACGGGATGAGCATACGTATGCCTCGGCAGGGATAAGGTCAACCCATGAATGGGGCTTTGGCATATGTATTGAAGGATGCTCGAATGTTGTCATTGATGATGTGAAAATATCCGATTTTACTGGCGATGGGATCATAGTCAGCCCAAGGGGATTAAAGACCAATCAAGATTATCAAACGTCAGAGCAAATTATCATCCGCCGCTGTGAGGTTCGGCGGTCAAGGAGAAATAACATTTCCATTACCGGATGTGACATGGTCACGGTGGAGGAATGCTTGATTGAAGATGCCGGAACGGGGAATGGAACAGCGCCGAAATTCGGAATTGACATTGAAGGATATGGCGAAGGTGACGTTGATTATGAGGAACCGATTAATGTATCAATTCGCAATAACCACTTTGTTGGAAACGTTTCAAGTTCTGTGACCAATTTTAACGGGTATGGCATTTTAATAGAAGGAAATCACTCTGACAATACAATCAGCTACGGATATGGGACGCAAACAGTGATCAAGGGAAATATTCTGAGACGCCCTGAAGACGCGGCGGCTGCGCCAAGAGTCGGGATAACCGGACTCGGTGTATCACAAGGAAAAGAGACCAGTGATGCAGTGATCGCTGGCAACCTCATTACCGGATTTTCAACTGGAATTGATGTCAGGGGAAAGAGCGTTCTTGTGACCAACAACAAAATCAGCAACTTTGAAAACACAGGGATATTGGTTTACCAGTCTTCCGACGTAAAGGTAGACGGAAACCAAATTCAAAACGGACTGTCTGAAACAAGGCGCAGCATCGGTCTTCGCGCAGTGCTGTCAGATGACATCGCTTTTCTGAATAACTGCCTCATTCAAGTCGTTGACGGTGTGAACGTTTCCGGCGGAAATATGATCATTAAAGATAATCTCCTGAGAAAATTCAGCCGGGGCATCTGGATTGCTCAAGGGAACGCGGTGATTGAAGGGAATACACTGAATCCTGACGCGTTTGAAGCAGTGACGGAATCATATTCTGTTTCCGTCACAAACAATGCCAGCGCCATCATCAAAAACAATACATTTAAAGAGTTCAAAAATTACCCCATTTACTGCTCCACAAGTGCAAAAACCTCAATTATCGGCAACCACTTAGAGAGATCTCCGCTTTTGGTCACCATCTATATCAGCGCCGGTGTGCATGAGATTTTTGATAATACCATTTCAGTCAACAGAACAGCCGGGAATCCGATTGTGATTTATCTCAATGGCTCTGCAGGCTCTATCATCTCAGGAAACACCATCAATAACCTCTCCGCGGGCACTGCGACAGCTATTCAAACAAACACGTCAACCAACTCCAAAATCATCGGCAACCGCATTTTTAAAGGGACAATCAACAAACACAGCAGTGATGCAATAGACGGCAATATTATCGTCTGAAAAAAGCGCCCCCTCTAGGGGTTCTTTTTTTTCGATTTATAGATCACGTACATTTCTCTCACAAGTACTAAAACAAAAAATAAAATTACAACCCATTCCGCAAATGTTGTCATCTTAAAGCTGGACATATTGTTATAAACGGCTTTTGTTAAACTGAACCCTTGAAGCATGTCCATCAATACAGAAATAGCTAATAAACAAATTAATATGACTCCAGTCACGCCCAATATCTTCATGCTTCATCATCCTCCGCTTTTAGTGTCTATCGTTGGCGGAGAAGTTATACCGCATCTAACCCTAATGCATAATCTCAATTTTAAAAGGAAGAATATGAGAAAACGACAAGGAAAGGTATTTGTGTATGCCTTTATTTTCTAAGCGAAAGAACAATACCGATTCAAAAGACAAGCAGAATACAGACGAAAGGAACCAGGAACAGCAGCAAGAAAAAGAAAGGCCGGTTCTCATTTCTCCAAGTTTGGCAAAGAATATAGCGGAAACGAAAAAGGAAGTCGGAAGCAGCTCTGACGTCATCATTCGCGAGATTAAAATCGGGGAGCAGGATCATGTCCACCTAGCTGTTATCTATATTGCTGGGCTGGTCGATAATAACACGATCCATGAGTCGTTAATTGACCCATTGGTACAGGATGAGTCTATCCAGAATACTCATGCGATCCAGCAAATTCTTGAAAAAACGCTCCCGCTGGGCGGGGTGAAAGCGGAAAAGAGCTGGGACAAGCTTTTTTCCGAGTTAATGCTCGGCAATGCGCTCATTTTTGCTGATGGCCATGATGAAGCTTTGATTTGCAGCACTCAAGGGGGAGAGCAGCGCTCCATCCAAGAGCCGAGCACCCAGGTGTCATTCCGCGGTCCGCGCCAAGGGTTTACAGAGTCTCTGCAAACCAATATTTCCATGATCCGGCGATACATTAAAAATCCGAATTTATGGGTTGAAAAAATGAAAAAAGGTTCTGTTACGAATACGGATATCGCTCTCATGTACATTCAAGGAATATGCGATGAAAAGGTGCTGAAGGAAGTGAAGCAGCGCCTGGAAAAAATAGATATTGACAGTATTTTGGAATCTGGATATATTGAGCAGCTGATTGAAGATGAAACCTTTACGACGTTTCCGACTATGTATCATACAGAACGCCCTGATGTAGTAGCGGGTAATCTGTTAGAAGGAAGATTCGCGATTATTGTGGACGGAACACCGTTTGTGCTTATTGCCCCGGCCTTATTTGTCCAGTTTTTTCAGTCTGTTGAGGATTATTATTCGCGTTTTGACATTGCGACAAGCATAAGAATTCTTCGTGTTTTAGTCTTTTTCATTTCGCTTGTGGCTCCGGCTGTATACGTGGCAGCCACGACGTTTCATCAAGAAATGATACCGACTCAGCTGTTAGTGGTCATTGCGGCCCAGCGGGAAATTGTCCCGTTTCCGGCTGTTGTGGAGGCGCTGACGATGGAGGTTGCTTTTGAGATTCTGAGGGAAGCGGGATTCAGGCTGCCCCGGGTTGTTGGCTCGGCAGTGTCAATCGTAGGCGCGCTCGTAATCGGCCAGGCTGCCGTACAGGCTGGTATCGTCTCTCCGGCAATGGTGATTATCGTGGCACTCACCGCGATTGCGAGCTTCGCAACACCGGCGTTTGCAATGGCGATTTCAGCCCGGCTTATTCGGTTTATTTTTATTATTGCCTCAGCTGTTATGGGTTTTTACGGGCTGATTTTAGGGATCATTATGATGTTTGTCCACTTATGCAGTCTTCGTTCATTCGGCGTTCCATATATGTCGCCGCTTGCACCCTTTTCTTCACAAGGCGTAAAGGACGCGCTTTTCCGGGTTCCGTGGTGGGCCGATGAAAAAAGGCCGGAATCGGTCAGCAAGGAAGATAAGGTGCGGCAGGGGCAAGATCAACGCCCAGAGCCGGCCGCTTCACGAGGAATGGTGAACAAAGATTTGGAAGAAGGGGATCAGAATGGTACGTAAATGTCTATTAGCCGTTCTCATGCTTTTGAGCGCCATTGTGCTGCCCGGCTGCTGGGATAAGAGGGAGCTGACGGATCTTGCGATTATCTCGGCGATTGGCATCGATCGGACAAACGACAGCAACTACGTGCTGCATCTTCAAATTATCAATCCAGGAAATGTTGCCGGCGGCCTTCAGGGAGGCGGTGCTGGAGACAGGCCGCCTGTATATGTCTATTCGATTGAAGGTAACAATATAACGGAAGCACTCAGAAAAGCCTCCATGAAGGTATCACGGCGGCTTTATTTTGCCCATACCAATCTAGTCGTGATCAATGAAAAGCTGGCAAAAGAAGAAGGTTTGGATTTTGTATTAGATAATCTTGACCGGGACACAGAATTCAGGACAACAGCAACATTCGTCGTTGCCCATAAAACAAAAGCAGAAAATATTGTGAAAATCTTGACGCCAATTGATAAAATTCCATCAAATAAAGTCAATAAAACCTTGGATTTCACGGAGGCGCAATACGGGCGGGTGGTCAAAACCAATATTCAGGACGTTTTGAAAACACTTGCCGCCAACACTATGGCACCGGTCATCCCCGGATATATGATGATTGGTGACGATAAAAAAGGAGTCAGCATGGAAAACACGCAGGCGACTGACCCGAAAGCCATTCTTCAGGCAGATGGTCTGGCGGTTTTTGATAAGGCAGGATATTTAAAGTATTGGCTGGAAGATGATGAAAGCGTGGGGGCAGTCTGGCTTATGAATAAGATCCAGCATACGTTTATTAATGCTGACTGGGGCAAGACGAAGGATGCGGTCAGCTTGCAGGTTACCCATCAAGATACAAAGCTGGTACCGAAAATGCGGAACGGACGTCCGTACATCCATGTGAAAGTGTCGGTTGAAGGTATTATTGATGCTGTCAAATACCCTTTCCAATTGTCTGATCCCAAGGTGCTGGCCGCTATTGAAAAAGCGCTCAACAAAGAGCTTGAAAAGGAAATCAGCCATACTGTGAAAAAGATTAAGAAGAATAAAATAGATTTTATCGGTTTTGGTGACACGATATATAGAAAGTATCCGGAGCAGTGGGAGAAAATGAAGGACACATGGGACAAAGAATATTTGCCCGAACTGCCCATCGATGTGAAGGCCGAGACGTATATCAGAAGGACGGGATTGCGAAACGATCCGATCAAACACCAGTTTAAAGATGATTAGGTCTGAAGAAAGGGGAAGTGACAGATGGAAAAAGCCAGAATAAGCATAAGGCAGCTGTTTGTCATGATTATCATTTTTGAACTGGGCAGCTCCTTATTGATTACACCGGGATCAATGGCGGGCAGGGATGCTTGGATAGCAGTTTTATTAGGCTGTGCGATCGGACTGTTTCTTTTCTATTTGTATCAAGGCATTTATCAATGTTATCCGAATTCTTCTCCGAAAGAATATATGGATGATATGCTGGGAACCAAGCTGAGCTGGCTGTTTTCATTTCTCTATATATTGTACTTTGCCTATATTGCCGCAAGGGTGCTGCGTGACTTTGGAGAAATGCTGCTGACGTTTGCTTATCATGATACACCTATCATTATTGTAAATGCTTTATTAATGGTAGTAAGCATATATGCCGTAAGAAAAGGAATTGAAGTACTCGCACGCGCTGCCGAACTTCTTTTCGGGGTCATGTATTTACTGGGCGCGATCGGGCTCGTGCTGATTATTGTCTCAGGCACTATAGACCCGCACAATTTAAAGCCGGTTTTGGCAAACGGTATTTCTCCTATCCTTCACTCTGTTTTCACGCAGACCATGTACGTCCCATTTGGTGAAGTCGTTTTATTTGTGATGATTTTCCCTAACCTGAATGACAGAAAAGATGTGAAAAAAATGGGGATGATTGCCATGGCTATTAGCGGATTGGTTGTGGCGCTCACCGTGGCGATTAATATCATCGTGCTTGATGTTGATCTTACACTCAGATCCCAGTTCCCGCTTTTAAGTACGATTCAGACAATCAAGGTCGAAGAATTTTTAGACCGGCTCGATGTCTTTTTTATGCTGGCGCTGATCATCGGCGGCTTCTTTAAGGTCAGCCTCTACTTATATGCCACTGTGGTTGGGACATCTACGCTCTTTAAGGAAAAGAATCCCTCTCAATTGGCTTATCCGATGGGATTGGGCATCTTAATCCTTTCTTTAACGATCGCAACTAACTTTTCAGAGCACTTGAACGAAGGCTTGAACGTGGTGCCGCTGTATATTCATTTGCCTTTTCAATTATTGTTTCCGCTCTTTCTGTTTATTGTGGCTGTTTGGAAAAAGAAACGAAGAGAGAAGTCAAAAGGGACAGGAGCAAAGGAATGATAAAAAGAGCGGGGGGGATGCAGCCGCCGCTCTTTTTATGTTCACTTCTATATAAAAGGGGGATATAGGGTGCGCCCCTGTCTGCACTGGCAGAGGCGCGTTTTGTTATACCACTGCGACGTTTTCCTTCACAGTAAAGCTTCCTCTTGAAAGTCTGATATTGATGTCTGACACTTTTGCAATTTGTTCATCGTGCGTCACCATAATGACGCATTTATTTTCCTTGTGCGCCAGATCTTGAAAGAGGCGTACGATCTCTTTTGATGTGTCCTCATCAAGGTTTCCGGTCGGTTCATCGGCTACGATAAGATCCGTGTCACAGCAGAAAGCCCTTGTAATTGATACCCGCTGCTGCTGTCCGCCGCTCAGTGTGAGCACTTTTTGCCGGGCTTGTTTTTCGTTGATGCCAACCTTCTGCAGCATGTCAAGCGCATATGATTCTTTGTTCTTTTCTTTAGATCCTGTGATTTCCATAGCGGTTGTGACGTTCTGCAAAGCCGTCATATACGGGAGCAGGTTGTACGCCTGAAAGACGATTGATACATATTGATTTCTGAAATTGGTTAAGCCGATTTTAGAAACCGCTTTTCCGTCGTAAAGGATGTTTCCTTCTTTTGGTGCGTCAAGTCCGCCTGCCAGAGACAGGAAAGTGGTTTTCCCCGTCCCTGATGTGCCGACGATTGTGTAGAATTTTCCTTTTTGAAAGCTGATGTTAATATCCTGAAACAATGGCTGGCTTTTGTCTTTATACCAGTAGCCGACTTGTTGAAATTCTAATAAGCTCATAGGTTCCGCCTCTTTCTATTCCTGTTTTGTCAATATCGTTTTCGGATGAAGCCGCAGTACTGAAATTGACGGCAGCAATGTTGCAATGATTGCGATTAGGATGCCGATCCCGCCCAGAATAAGCATGTCGTTCATAGAAACCGCGACGTTCAGTGAATCGATAACGTCCACGTTTGATGAACTGTGGCCGAACATTCCGCCGCCCATGCCGCCACCGCCGCCGGGCATTTGTCCGCTTGCGGTTTGCGTTGAATCGGTTGATGAACTGATCTGCTGGGATAAAAGCTGATTTCCAAGCTGATTCGCGACGAGATTCCCCGTCACAGATGCAAGGCCGATAGCGATAACGGCCACAATCAGAATCTCAGTCAAGAACTGTCCAATCAATTTCCATCGTTTTTCACCGATGGCCATTAACACGCCCATTTCGTATTTGCGCTCCCTGATTGACATCATGACAATCAGGCCAAGGATGACGGCGCCTGCTACTGATACAAGATACACGACGTTTTTAGAGAAAGAAGCCACATTTTCAATCGGGCCGACCATTTGCTGGTAAAGCTGATCGTTTGTATTCAGTGTGTACGTATCGAAGTCAATTGATGTTTTCTTCGCTGCTTTTACGAAAGCATCCATATTTTTCGCGTCGTCCATATAGTAAACAGCTGAGTCAATCGTATTTTTATAGTCGTCACCTTTCAGCGCCGCTGTTGCTGTGTAAGGTGTATAAAGCTTGTTATAAGGATTTAAGAAAGAGAAATTTTGGGCTTGGTCATCACCTGAAGATGTTGTTTTATAAATACCGACGATCTTCAGCTTTACTGTTGTATCCTCATCCGTTGCTGATTCAATTGTGATCGAATCGCCAACGCTTAAATCATTTTCTTCCGCTAATGTTTCGTTGATCACTGTTACTTTTTTGCCGACATCTGATTTTGTAATCGCGCGTCCGTCAGTGATTTTTGAATCTCCGTCAGAGAAGTCATCAACTAATGCTGTGCTGATGACACCTTCAATCGAAAGATCGGCTTGAACCATTTGCGGTCCGCCTTGTCCGCCGCCTTGGCTGTTTTTAGCGTTTGAGCTTGAACTGCTGGAGCTGGAATCACTTGAACTAGAGCTTTCAATCGCATCAAAGTTTCCCGCGTTGGCTGAAGCTGATGTGGTGTAATTGTAGCTCTTCACATGGTCAAGCGCTGCAAGCTTATTCGCATCAGACACTTTGATCGGTGTTGATTCGAAGCTGCGTTTTTCACCGCTGTCCTGCTGTTTTTCCATTTGCTTTTGGCGGTCAACCTGAAGTGTCACGCTTCCGCCGAGTTCCTGTCTGGCCAGTTCGCTTGACTTTTGTGCTGCCGACTGGATGGTGAGGCCTGATAGAACAAAGACACATATGACTGTAAACACAAATAATTGCAATAACGTTTTTCCCTTTTTAGCCTTCATATTCCAAAAGGCCCGTTTGATAAAGTTCATTTATGTTCCTCCGTATAGGTTTTTTTATGGATAAGACCGCCTCTGGGGCGCGTCCCCTTGCTGATAAATTAATTGTAGTCCAAAGGTATGAAAAAAATATGAACAATCTATTTCTAGTTGATGAAATAAAAACTAACAATTGTGAAACGCAAAACCTTCTGTTTAAAATGGTGCTATTATATAAAAAAGCATCAAAACAACCGGAGGATATAATGAAAATATTAATGATAGAAGATAATGTTAGTGTATGTACGATGACGGAGATGTTCTTTTTTAAAGAAGGTTTTGAAGCGGAATTCGTTCATGACGGGTTAGAAGGGTACCAGCGTTTTACGGAAGAAAATTGGGATCTGATCATTTTGGATATCATGCTTCCATCTATGGACGGCGTGACCATCTGCAGAAAAATAAGAGAGACAAGCACGGTGCCGATTATCATGCTGACTGCCAAAGACACTGAATCAGATCAGGTCATCGGCTTTGAGATGGGGGCGGACGATTATGTCACAAAGCCGTTCAGTCCGCTGACATTGGTTGCCCGCATCAAAGCCGTCATCAGAAGATACAAGGCGACAGGCAAAGCGGTTATTGATGAAGATATGATCGAAACGGAATGCTTTACCATCAATAAGAAGACGAGAGAAGTATTATTAAACGGAGAGCCTGTAGAAAATCTCACGCCGAAGGAATTCGATCTGCTTTATTACCTTGTCCAAAATCCGCGGCAGGTGTTCTCCAGAGAACAGCTGCTTGAGCAGGTATGGGGCTATCAATTTTACGGAGATGAGCGAACGGTTGACGTTCATATCAAACGGCTGCGGAAAAAGCTTGCCAGCGAGGACAAGCCTTTCCTGTATACTGTGTGGGGAGTAGGGTATAAATTTGATGAAGATTAAATATTTATATCAGCTGCTGCTAAGCCACATCAGCATTTTGATTTTAGCATTTGTCATTATCATTTCTCTGTTTTCCCACTTTGTGAAGGAATTTGCCTATCAAAACAAAGTAGAGGAATTGACATCATATGCGGTGCAGATTGCAAATGAATTCCAAGCCGGCCAGGTGGACATGCGCAGGCTCTATCCTTATCAGGACATTTTAAGCACAAGAAAGACGCAGTTTATCATCTTTAATGAAGAGCAGCAGCCCTATTTTCTTCCTGAAGGCTTTCATCACCCACCAAGGGAACAGCTGAAGAAGTCAGAATGGAATAAGCTAAAAAAAGGGCAGACTGTCATGATCAGGGCAGATGGCCGTTTTGATGATGAAGTGTCACTTGTGGCGCAGCCTATATTTGTTCAGAACGAATTTAAAGGCGCTGTTCTGCTGATTTCTCCGATCAGCGGTGTTGAACAGATGGTCAATCAGGTCAACCTCTATATGTTTTACGCTGTGATCAGCACGCTTGTGATTACGATTCTCGTGAGTTGGCTTCTGTCCAAATTCCATGTCAAGCGGATTCAAAAGCTGAGAGAAGCGACAGATAAAGTGGCTTCCGGCGATTATGACATCCATTTGGAAAACAGCTACGGGGACGAAATCGGCATACTGGCGTCTGACTTTAATATCATGGCGAAAAAACTAAAGCAGTCAAGGGATGAAATCGATCGCCTTGAGAAGCGGAGAAGGCAGTTTATCGCTGATGTGTCACATGAATTAAAAACACCGCTGACGACGATCAACGGTTTGGTTGAAGGGTTGAACAGTCATACGATTCCTGAGGATAAAAAGGATAAATGCTTCTCGCTGATCAGTGAGGAAACGAAGCGCATGCTGCGGCTCGTAAAAGAAAATCTGGATTATGAAAAAATCAGATCCCAGCAAATTACATTGAACAAGCTAGACGTTCCTCTGATCGAGGTGTTTGAAATCGTGAAAGAGCACTTGCAGCAGCAGGCGGAAGAAAAACAAAACAAGCTGATGATCCAAGTAGAGGATCACGTCATCGTACATGCCGATTATGACCGGTTCATTCAAATTCTCGTCAACATTACGAAAAACAGCATCCAATTTACGCAAAACGGTGACATTTGGCTGCGCGGAATGGAAGGTTATAAAGAGACGATTATTGAAATTGAAGACACGGGAATCGGCATTCCAAAAGAGGATATTGAGCATATTTGGGAGCGATTCTATAAAGCAGATATTTCAAGAACGAACACGGCATATGGTGAATACGGACTCGGTCTCTCGATCGTCAAGCAGCTCGTTGAAATGCACCAGGGCACAGTAGAAATCCAGAGTGAAGAAGGGAAAGGCACAAAGTTCATCATCCGCCTTCCTTTAACGGCAAAACAGCAATAGCATACAGGGCGGCGCATCAACTGATGCAGCCGCCTTTTTTGCACACCGCTTCGGTTTATTGCGTGCTCCCGAAAACAAAGATTGCGTGTTTTTCGGGTTGGGACGATCTATAAACATGATAAAATATGACATAAACAGTTTTTGATGGGAGAGGGTGAAGGAATGAAGAGCGGGGTAATTCCTTCTTCAGCGGTCGGTCAAAAAATTAACGAGTGGTACAGATATATCCGGACATTCAGCGTGCCGGATGCCGAAGTGTTAAAAGCTGAAATCCAGCAGGAACTGAAACACATGCAGCATGATTCCAACTTGCTGCTTTATTATTCACTAATGGAATTCCGGCACCAGCTTATGCTGGATTATCTTGAGCCGTTAGAGAAATTAAATATCGAAGACCAGCCAAGCCTGTCTGAATTATCAAGAAACATTGACAGCAACCAGGCAGATCTCAAAGGGCTGCTCGACTATTACGTGAATTTTTTTCGCGGGATGTATGAATTTGATAAGCGGGAATTTATTTCTGCCATTACATACTATAAACAGGCGGAGAAAAAGCTCTCCTTTGTCGCAGACCATATTGAACGGGCTGAATTTTATTTTAAAATCGCGGAAGCTTATTATTATATGAAGCAAACGTATTTTTCATTGATTAATATAAAAAACGCCTATGAAATTTACGTGGAGCAGGAAACCTATAATGTGAGAATCATTCAGTGCCATTTCGTGTTCGGGGTCAACCTGATGGATGAAAGAAATTTCGAACAAGCCGCACGCCATTTCAAATTGGCGCTCAACATGGCCCAAGCGGAACAAAAAGCCCAGCTGGTCGGAAGAGCATACTACAATCTCGGGTTATGCTATTACAATCAAGACCTTCTAGACCCTGCCATTGATTACTTTGAAAAAGCGGTCTCCACATTTGAAAGCAGCAGGATCGTCAATTCTCTCCCGCAAGCCTATTTTTTAATCACCCTGATTTATTATAAACAGGGAAAACATGATAAAGCTTCGGAATATCACAAGCGGGGCTATGAATATGCTAAAGAAACAGACGATGCAGACTATGCCGTAAAATTCGAGTTTTTGCAATCCCTATATCAGGATCAGCCCAATGAAGAAGGAATCGAACGATGTTTCCAATACTTAAAAAATAAAAATATGTACGCTGATATAGAGGATTTAGCCCTAGAAGTAGCAAAATATTACTATGAACAGAAATGGTTTAAACTGTCTGCTTCCTACTTTCTACAAGTTGAAGAGGCAAGAAAACAAATACAAAGGAGTGAAGGTTTGTATGAAATTGAAATCTAAGTTGTTTGTTATTTGTTTGGCCGCAGCCGCGATTTTTACAGCGGCTGGCGTTTCTGCTAATGCGGAAGCACTCGACTTTCATGTGACAGAAAGAGGAATGACGTAAGAACAAGCCCCTTCTCATTTGCGAGAAGGGGTTTTTCTTTTCAAAAACACCGCAAGACATAGTCTTGCGGTGCCGCCTTCATGGAGATTACGTTTATTTAGTAGCCTCCTACAAATGCAGTTCCCACAATGATCAAGAGGATAAATAACACAACAATCAAAGCGAAAGAAGTTCCGTAACCTGACATTTTGTGCACCTCCTTGCGAGATTGCTTCAGCATATACTGCAAAACTGTGGCGGACAGGGTCCCGCAGAGACGGTCAGCAGCTTAGAAGCCGCCAACAAACGCAGTCCCTACGATAATTAAAAGAATAAACAATACAACGATTAAAGCGAAAGAACTGATGCCGCCGTAACCGCCGCCGTTAGAGTATCCTGACATAAGGTTTCACCTCCCTATGAAGGATACTATAAGATATGCTGAACCGATCCATTTGGCAGGGATAATAGTGGACAAGAGAAAAAATGAACAATTCGGCTATATGAAGGTGATATAAAAAATAGCGGGCGCTGCCGCCCGCTATTTATGTACGATTAAGAGATTAGCACGCCCGCGAAAAATTCCTGGTATAACGCTTGAACGGCTTTTCTTTCTTCGGCTTCTTTTACGCCAAACATCATGCTCACTTCAGAAGATCCCTGATTGATCATTTCGATATTCACCTGTGCCTCTGATAATGCTTTGGCGGCTCTTGCCGTTGTACCGACATTGTGGCGCATCGCTTCCCCTACAACCATAATCAGGGCGAGATGATGCTCGACGATGACTTCATCGGCATGCAAATCCTCTTCGATCCGTTTGATGACGCTGCGTTCAGTGGCGGCATCCATTTGCCCCTGCCGTAAAATGATCGTCATGTCATCAATTCCCGATGGAACATGTTCATACGTCAAACCATGCTCCTCCAGAATTTGAAGGGCTCTGCGGCCAAAACCGATTTCTCTGTTCATGAGATACTTGCTGATATAAATGCTGCAAAAACCGGTGTCGCTGGCAATGCCGACGACAGGGCCGTTTGTGTTATCCCGCTTGCTGACGACGCGGGTGCCTTCGGATGAGGGGTTGTTCGTATTTTTGATCTGAACAGGAATCCCCGCTCTGAATGCCGGAATGAGCGCTTCATCATGAAACACCGAAAAACCCGCGTAGGACAGCTCCCGCATCTCTCTGTATGTCAGCTCGCTGATTTCCTTTGGATTCTCAACGAAGGACGGATTGACAGAATACACAGCGTCTACGTCTGTAAAGTTTTCGTACAAATCGGCTTGTAGTCCGTTGGCAAGAATCGAACCGGTAATATCAGAACCGCTCCGTGAGAATGTGATCACATCGCCATCCTTGCTGAATCCGAAAAAACCGGGAAAAATGATGAGTCCGTCACGTTCCCGAAGACGATAGAGGTTTTGATAGGATTCAGGAAGAACTTGCGCGTTGCCGGGTTCATTTGTCACAAAGAGGCCGGCATCCTTCGGGTTTACATATTCCGCTTTGACGCCTTTATAGCGGAAGTAAGCGGCGATCAGCTTGGCATTGTTATCCTCTCCGCTGGCCTTGACTGCGTCAAGGTATTGCTCGGGATTGCTTTTATCTCCTTCTAAAAGCGTAAACAGATCATCTCTGATTTTTTCGATAATGCTTTGCCCCAGCTGAAGCTCACTGGCGATGAGAGCGTACCGTTCCACAACAGCTTCCGCCAGTTCAGGTGCGCTGCCTGTTGCCAAATATTGTTCTGCACATGCGATTAAGAGATCAGTCACTTTCGTATCCTCGGCATAGCGTTTTCCCGGAGCTGAAACGACTACAGCTTTCCGTGCCGGGTCTGAGGTAACGATGTGAAACACCTTGTCAAGCTGGGCGCCTGAAGCAAGTGAGCTGCCTCCGAATTTAACGACCTTCATGTTTACATCTCCTAATGTTTAAAATTTTCACACAAATTTAGTATTTATTATCTCTCTTTCAGTACTGTAAATCAAGGGGGAATTTCTTTCTGGAGAGAACATTTGTATTTTTCACGAGGAATGGTGTCAGGTTTGCTGACCGTATGCCTGCGTTATAAAGATAAATATGGTAAACAGCCTAACGTTTTGAGATGGAAAATGGTTAGAATGATTAGTAAAATGGATAAATGACTAGGTTAATATTTTTAAAGAATATTGACTAACCCTAAAAAAATGGTAATATGTAAATGATAATGATAATCAATTACTATATGGCCATATTGTTTTGAGTCCTTGCGGAGTAGGAGATACGTTCTTTTTGCTGTAAGGATGTAAGGAGGCAGCATGAAGCTACGTTACTTATTTATTCTACTTATCATATTAGCAGTCACATCTGTATTTATCGGCGTAGAAGATCTGTCGCCGCTTGATCTCTTCGATTTAAGCAAACAAGAGGCGTCAACGCTGTTTGCAAGCCGTTTGCCGCGATTGATCAGCATTGTCATCGCGGGATTAAGCATGAGCATCTGCGGTTTGATTATGCAGCAGATCAGCAGAAATAAATTCGTGTCACCGACGACGGCGGGCACGATGGATTGGGCGAGGCTCGGCATTTTAATTTCCTTGCTGCTGTTTACATCCGCCAGTCCTTTAATCAAAATGCTGGTCGCGTTTGTCTTTGCCCTTGCAGGAAATTTTCTGTTTATGAAAATCCTTGAAAGAATCAAGTTTAACGACACCATCTTTATTCCGCTTGTCGGTCTAATGCTCGGGAATATCGTCAGTTCAATCGCGACATTTATCGCATATAAATATGACTTGATCCAGAATGTGTCATCATGGCTGCAGGGAGACTTCTCTTTAGTCGTGAAAGGAAGATACGAGCTTCTTTATCTGAGTATTCCGCTCGTCATCATTGCCTATGTGTATGCGGATAAATTGACATTGGCCGGTATGGGTGAAAGCTTTTCTGTCAACCTCGGCCTGAAGTACAAACGGGTTGTGAACATCGGGCTCATTATCGTGTCCCTGATCACGTCTCTTGTCATTTTGACTGTCGGTATGCTGCCGTTTCTCGGTTTAATCATCCCGAATATTGTATCGATTTACAGAGGAGACAATCTGAAGAGCAGCCTGCCGCATACTGCACTATTGGGAGCGGTTTTTGTGCTGTTTTGCGATATACTGGGCAGAATCATTATCTTCCCTTATGAAATCTCGATTGGCCTGATGGTCGGAATCATCGGCAGCGGCATTTTCCTGTTTATGCTGTTAAGGAGAAAAGCCTATGCGTAACCAGATGAAAATAGCTTTGCTCGTTGTTTTAGCCATTGTATGTATAGGCTTGTTTTTGTTTTATGACTTAGGCAATTGGGATTACACCCTGCCGAGACGAATCAAAAAAGTCGCTGCCATTGTACTGACGGGGGGAGCGATTGCGTTTTCGACCATGATCTTTCAAACGATTACGAACAACCGCATCCTGACGCCGAGCATTTTGGGCCTTGATTCTCTCTACATGCTGATTCAGACTGGCATTATCTTTTTGTTCGGTTCTGCGAATATGGTCATCATGAATAAAAACATCAACTTTATCATCTCTGTTCTGCTGATGATCCTGTTTTCTCTTGTTTTGTATCAGATCATGTTCAAGGGTGAGGGGAGAAATATCTTTTTCCTTCTGCTTATCGGAATCGTGTTTGGCACGCTGTTCAGCAGCCTGTCTTCTTTTATGCAGATGCTGATTGATCCGAACGAGTTCCAAGTTGTGCAGGACAAGATGTTTGCCAGCTTTAACAATATCAATACGGATTTGTTATGGCTCGCGTTCATCATCTTCCTGCTGACAGGCGTTTATGTCTGGCGTTTTACAAAATTTTTCGATGTGCTGTCGCTCGGACGCGAGCACGCCGTGAATTTGGGCATTGACTACGACGAAGTGGTGAAGCAGATGCTGATCGTGGTTGCGATTTTGGTTTCTGTTTCAACAGCGCTAGTTGGGCCGATTATGTTTTTAGGCCTTCTGGTCGTCAACCTGGCGAGAGAATTCCTGAAAACATATAAGCATTCATACTTAATCGCAGGCTCCGTTTTCATCAGCATCATTGCGCTGGTCGGAGGGCAGTTTGTGGTTGAGAAAGTGTTTACCTTCTCAACGACGCTGAGCGTCATTATTAATTTTGCCGGCGGGATTTATTTTATCTACTTGCTGTTAAAGGAGAATAAATCATGGTAGAGGTCAGAAATGTAAGCAAACAATATGGCGGGAAAGTTGTTCTTGAAGAGACGTCAGTCACGATTCAAAAGGGCAAAATCACCTCGTTTATCGGTCCTAACGGCGCCGGCAAAAGTACGCTGCTGTCTATCATGAGCCGCCTGATCAAAAAGGATTCCGGCGAGATTTACATAGACGGACAAGAGATTGGAGCATGTGACAGCAAAGAGCTTGCCAAGAAAATGAGCATTTTGAAGCAGGCGAACCAAATCAATATCAGGCTCACGATCAAAGACCTCGTCAGTTTTGGCAGGTTTCCGTACTCACAGGGCCGGCTGACAGAGGAAGACTGGGTTCATATCAACCAGGCGCTTAGCTATATGAAGCTGGAAGACATTCAAGACAAATACTTGGATCAGCTGAGCGGCGGACAGTGCCAAAGGGCATTTATCGCCATGGTCATTGCCCAGGACACAGATTATATCTTTCTGGATGAACCGCTGAACAATCTGGATATGAAACACTCAGTTGAAATTATGAAACTGCTGAAACGGCTGGTAGAGGAGCTTGGAAAAACGATCGTGATCGTCATTCACGATATCAATTTTGCTTCAGTCTATTCTGACTATATCGTCGCTTTGAAAAACGGCCGAATCGTTAAAGAAGGACCACCTGAAGAAATGATAGAAACATCAGTGCTTGAGGAAATCTACGATATGACCATCCCGATTCAGACGATTGATAATCAAAGAATAGGTGTTTATTTTTCTTAATATATAGAAGAGGTGAGGAGCATGAAAAAGTTCGCATTACTATTCATCGCTTTGGTGACGGCAGTTGTGATTTCTGCATGCGGAAACCAAAGCACAAGCAGCAAAGGTTCTGATTCTAAGGAAGAACAAATCACGGTGAAACACCAGCTGGACAAAAACGGAACAAAAGTACCGAAGAGCCCTAAAAAAGTTGTAGTATTTGACTTTGGAAGCTTAGATACATTAGATAAACTTGGACTTGATGATAAAGTAGCGGGATTGCCGAAACAAGCCCTTCCTAAATATCTGTCCAAATTCAAGGATGACAAATATGCTGACGTCGGAAGCTTAAAAGAGCCAGACTTCGAGAAAGTGGCAGATTTAGACCCTGACTTGATCATTATCTCAGGAAGACAATCTGAGTCTTACAAAGAATTCTCTAAAATTGCGCCGACAATTTACCTTGGCGTAGACACAGCGAAGTATATGGAATCATTTAAGTCTGACGCAGAAACAATCGGTAAGATCTTCGATAAAGAAGATGAAGTGAAGGATGAACTCTCAAAAATCGATCATTCAATCGCAGATGTAAAGAAAACGGCTGAAAAGCTTAACAAAAACGGTCTCGTCATCATGGCGAACGACGGGAAGATCAGCGCATTCGGTCCTAAATCAAGATACGGCCTGATCCATGACGTGTTCGGCGTGACACCGGCTGATAAAAACATCAAAGCGTCTACTCACGGACAAAGCGTTTCTTACGAGTACATTTCAAAAACAAACCCGGATTACCTGTTTGTCATTGACCGCGGTACAGCGATCGATGAAACATCATCTACTAAACAAGTCGTTGAAAATGATTATGTGAAAAATGTAAACGCAGTGAAAAATGATCATGTCGTCTACCTTGATTCTGCTACTTGGTACTTATCAGGAGGCGGTCTTGAGTCTATGGCACAAATGATCAAAGAAGTGAAAGACGGTTTAGAAAAGTAAAACCAAAAAGAGCCCCCGCTAAGTAGCGGGGCTCTTTTTTTGTTAATCAGCGTGCCGGCTGCTGTTCGGCAGGGCGCTGAGGTTTCTTTAATGTGAATGAGAGAAGGAAGCCGACAAGTGCAATGACGGCAGCCACAATAAAAGCGGCGTTCATGCCGTGCAGGGCGGCGTGCTTCACATTTGTCGTGCCTGCATGTGCCGCCTGGTTGCTCATCACGGAAACCAATAGTGCGGTTCCGATCGAGCCGCCGACTTGGCGAATCGTGTTGTTCATCGCAGTTCCGTGCGGAATCAAGTGGCGCGGCAGCGCGTTGATTCCGGCTGTTGTCACCGGCATCATGATCATGGCGGTGCCTAAGAGACGAACGGTGTATAAAACGACAATCCAAGCGAGTGACGTATGGTCAGTCAGCTGCATAAACGGCAGAGATGTCAGGAAGATGATGCAGAAACCTGCAATCGCCAGCCCTCTTCCGCCGACACGGTCAAAAATTC
This sequence comes from Bacillus sp. FSL M8-0025, assembly GCF_037975475.1. NCBI lineage: Bacteria > Bacillati > Bacillota > Bacilli > Caryophanales > Bacillaceae > Bacillus > Bacillus sp. FSL M8-0025. The sequence goes on from NZ_CP150258.1 coordinate 432,401, forward strand.
TTCCGATAATCGGTGACATGAAGCCCATCACAACAGCTCCCGGCAGAAGCATAAGCCCTGTATCAAAAGCTGTGACGTCTCTGACGTTTTGTGTATAAAGCGGCAGGATGGTTTCCGTACCGATCAATAATGCAAAGACGAGGGTTCCCAGCAGTGTTGTTAAGCTGAAAACGCCAAATGTGAAGACGCGGAATTCCAGCATCGGTTTTTCAAGCTTCATTTGTCTTGTGATAAACAAGAGCAGCGCGATGACACCCACCAGCAGTGAAATCAAGACGGTTGAACTGGACCAGCCATAAGAGCCGACGCTTGAGAAGCCGTACAGAAGCCCGCCGAACCCAAATGTTGAAAGGATGACTGATAAAATATCAATCTGTGTTTTTCTTAAAGTCGTCACGTTTTTCATCAGGATGCTGGCAAGAATCAAATCAATCACAGCAAACGGAAGAATAATATAAAACAATGATCTCCAAGAGAAAGCTTCGACAGCCCATCCGGAAAGAGTCGGTCCGATCGCAGGCGCGAATGAGATGACCAATCCGACCATACCCATAGCCTGGCCGCGCTTTTCAATCGGAAAGATTGTCAGGAATACAGTCTGCATGAGCGGCATCATAATGCCGGCTCCGGCCGCTTGAATGATACGCGCTGTCAGCAGAACCGGGAAGTTCGGCGCGAACGCTCCGACGACTGTTCCGGCAGTGAAAATGCTCATTGCTGTGATGAGCAGCGCCCGGCTTGTGAATTTCTCAATTAAAAACGCGGTAATCGGAATTAAAATCCCGTTGGTTAACATAAATGATGTGGTCAGCCATTGTGCTTGGTTGGCATCGACATTGAAATCCCTCATGATATGGGGAAGTGCGGTAATCAACAATGTCTGGTTCAAAATCGCCACAAACGCTCCGGCTAACAAAATGCCGACAATGACAGAACGGTTAAAAGGTTTTTGTTCAATACTTGTGTTCAATACATATCCCTTCTTTTCTCTAAGTAATTAACAGTGTTTTTAACATGGAAACGGGCTGTGTTAAAACACCGGTTTGTTCCAGATAGCCAATCAGTGATTTGAGTAAAAAAGCGCGGGGTTCTTCCTTCTTCGCTTCTTCCTCCAGCATAGCGGCTGCGGATGTCAGTTCATCTACGTCATAGTCCGCGGCGGACAGGGAAGAGATGCCTTTATGTAATTCCTTCAGGCTTTCCGATAATAGGACTGATTTATCCTTTGGCTTGTAGGAGGATGCTGAATGAATATAAAGCTCGATGGCTTCGGGCGGAAGAAGAGACTGGCGGGTTTCCCTGTTTTTGATAATCTGATTGAGGGTGCTGATGATAAACTCTGCGATCGGGTCAAGCTCAAGCGGTTTTTCCTCGATTTTGATCAGCATTAAAAACTCACGCATCATGCCGTGAAGAATGATAACCAAATCCCACACAAACGGGAGAATGGTTTCTCCATACGCCTGGATCAGCGAATCGCGGTGCCAGCAGATAATCGTCGATCTGGTCTGATGGATATGCTGTTTGACCCGGTCATTGTGCAGCTTGGGGTTTCCGTAGGTCAGCATATTGAAAAACTGCTGATTCCGCCTGAAGCCCTCCAGTTCCATTTTGACCTTTTGCGTCAAACGCTCCTCCGGTGTAAGTGCTGTATTTTCCTGAAGTCTTGAGGCCGCGGCCACCATTTGCTTCTGGTTAAATGACAGCAGCTCCAAAAGCAGATCTTCTTTAGATTGAAACAGCTTATATATCGAAGCTTTTGACATCTTACATTCTTCTGCGATCGCCTGCATGGAAACCGACGTAAAATCCTTTTCCGAAAAAAGCTTTCGCGCGGCTAACAAGATATCTGTTTTTTTATCAAGCATCTCATGGCTTCCTTCTTTCTTGAACATTAGAAAACCCATTGGTTCACAGAAAACCAATGAGTAACTATGAAAAAATTTTACCAAATAAACAAAATAGAAGTCAATGGATTTTAACCGGGTAAATGAAAGGCCTGCCGGAAAATCCGACAGGCCGAATAAGAGCTTATTTTTCAACTTTAAATCCTTGTTTTTCAAGCATTTCACGGATGTGCGGATAGTACAGGCGCTCATAGTAGGAAGCGATGCTCTGTGACCAGTTTCTTGTTTCTTTTCCGTTTGTCCGTTTATTCATGTATTCAGACATCTGTTCGTCGTATGCCTGAATGTGAGACGTCAGCTCATCCTGATTCAAATAAGTTTCCTGATGATTGACAGCTTCCTGCGGCAAGCGCGGTTTTTTCGCTGAACGGTCGGCAGGATGCCCAATGACAAGGCCGGATAAAGGGAACACGTATTTTGGAAGCTCAAGCAGTTCGATCAGCTCTTGAGGGTTTCCGCGAACCGCACCGATCGGAACTGTGCCAAGTCCGAGTGACTCAGCCGCTGCTGTTGCTGTGCCGAGGGCAATACCAGCGTCTACTGCGCCGACAAGAACAGATTCCAATCCATTTGTGATTTCCATTTTGAAATCATGCAGATCTTCAAGCGCAATTTTGGCCCGATTGAAATCTGCGCAGAACAGCAGGAAAACAGGAGCTTGATCGATCCATGGCTGGCCGCCTGCCAGCTCGGAGATTTTCTTTTTGCGCTCTTTATCCTGGACTGTGATCACAGTCACTTGCTGTCCGTTGATAGAAGAAGGGGCTGATTGCACCGCTTCAATGATTTGGTCCAATTGCTCCTGAGCTACAGGCTCATCTGTGTAGCTGCGAATCGAGCGGTGGTCTTTTAAAGATTTAATCACTTCATTCATATGGAACACCCTTTCTTTACTCGCTAAGCTCTGTGCGGACAACATCAAGAGGGGCGCTCAGCAGTTCTTTTCCTTTTGCGACAAACCCTTGGAAATGCGCAGTTTCGTTATGGAATTTCATTGCCGCTTCATCTTTCCATTTTTCAAGCATGACAAATGTATTTTCTTCGCCTACTTTTTCGAATAGGTCGTATTGCGCGTTGCCTTCCTCAGCTCTTGAATGCTGAACAAGTGATTGAGCCTCGCTCAAAAATTCCTCGCGTTTTTCTGGTTTTACTTTGATGTAAGCTTGTAATACGATCATTTAAATCTCCTCCGTTGTTATGCGAATTTATTGTTCGAATTTCATCGAACTAAATGTAACATGTATTCTAAATGAGGTAAAGGAAAAACCCTTATATAGTAAAATTGTCATTCTAATTGTTGTGTGATACATTTGTGTCATGAACATTCCAAACCATCCAGAAACAGAAACATTGCAGCTGACAAAGGTTCTTCATGCACTTAGTGATCCGCTTCGTTTAGAGCTCGTCAAGCAATTAGCTGAAGCAAAAGAAAAAACGTGCAGCACCTGTGCAGATGTGCAGGTTGCCAAATCGACTTTGTCGCATCATTTTAAAGTTTTGAGAGAATCGGGCATCGCTCAAGTTCGGATAGAAGGAAAGCGCCGGTATTATTCGCTTCGCGCTGAAGACCTTGAAAAGGCATTTCCGGGCCTGCTTGAAGCCGTGCTGAATGTAGACCAGGACCGCTGGTGAATCAATCCCCTGTAACGGGGATTTTTTTATGTCCGTAAACCGCTTTGAAAAGCCGCTGCACACCCTCCTGAATATCTTCTTCCTTCAGCCGTGCAAAACCAATAATGAGAGCTGGCCTGCCCGTTTGCCGCTTGTTTTCCTTCAAGTTAAATCGGCTCATTCCGAATATTTCAAGCTGCAGCCCGGCAGCATGTGACAGGATGTCTTGTTCGGTGCGCCTGGTATCAAATTCGGTAACAAAATGCAGCCCCGCATTTGCCCCTTTTACGGTAACCTCTCCGCTGAACTCTGCTTCTAAAGCGGTGATCAGGCGTTCTCTCTTTTCTTTATAATGCTGCTTCATTTTTTTTATATGCTTCTGATATTCACCAGACTCGATAAATTCCTGCAGGGTGAGCTGTGTGAGTGATGAGCAAGTCTGCAGATCATAGCCCCGCTGTTTGTATGCCCTCAACAGCTCAGGCGGCAACACCATATAGCTGATCCGCAAGCCGGGGAGAAGGGACTTTGAAAAGGTTCCCATATAGATGACATTTTGAAAACGGTCGAGGCTTTGCAGCGCCGGAATACTGTCTACATCATATGTGAATTCACTATCATAATCGTCCTCAATGATATATCGGCGCGGCTCCTCGGCTGCCCAGTTCAGCAGCTGAATTCTTCTGGATACAGGCATAATCGTTCCGGACGGAAACTGATGCGACGGGGTGGTCACCAGCACATCTGGCTGCTGTCTGGTGATTTCAGCAATCGACATGCCTTTTTCATCCAGCATGATCGTCTTGACTTGTTTTCCGGCATTCTTCAAAAGCTGATACATGCGCCTGTAGCCTGGCTCCTCCATCGCATACACGGCTTCCTTGGGTAAAAGCTCAGTCAACAGCTGCATGAGCACCTGTGTGCCTGCCCCTATGATCATTTGTTCTGGCCTGCATTTTACACCCCTCGTCAGGGAAATGAGCCTGGTAATGGCCGCTCTCACTTCATATATCCCTTGCGGATGTGACATATCGCCGAGCGTGCGGTATGAGCGGGAGGCCGCTTTTTGCTCGCAGCGGAACCAGCTTTTGATCGGAAAATGGTCTGTATCGGAACTCATGTGTGAAAACGATATCCAATTGTTCTGGTCGATGTGAATCTCTTTTAGATCATCCGGCAGTGCAAATGGAGGGTGCTCCTCGGCGGAAAACATGTCTAGTTCCTCCACGAAGAAACCCTTTCGTTCAATGGCGTACAAATACCCTTCAGCCAGTAGCTGCTGATAGGCTGAATTCACTGAATTTACGCTGACCTTGAGATTTTCAGCCAGCTCCCGCTTGGAGGGAACCTTCGAGTGCGGCAGCAGATTGCGGCTGAGGATTTCTTTTTTCAGCTTTTGATAAATTTGCTGATAGATATAATCGGCTTGCTCTGAACGATCGAGTGTAATTGTGATATCCATTTTGTAGTTTCTCCTTCTGATACCATCAAAAAGTTATAATTGGTACTTTTCATCATACCAAAGAGAAGTCAGAATGATAAGAAAATACCGACAGGGGGATATTCACATGAGTCAAACAACAGTAAGCATCACAACTGCACAATGGCAGCAAAAACGGGATCAATTTGTGTCAAAAGGTGTGAGCAACGGCAACCGCAGTCTGGCGGTCAAAGGAGAAGGGGCCGAGCTGTACGATCTGGATGGCCGGAGATTTATTGATTTTGCAGGCGCCATCGGCACGTTAAATGTCGGACACTCGCATCCGAAGGTGGTTGAGGCTGTGAAGCGGCAGGCGGAGGAGCTGATTCATCCTGGTTTTAATGTCATGATGTACCCGTCTTATATCGAGTTAGCCGAAAAACTGTGCGGCATTGCACCGGGCAGCCATGAGAAAAAAGCGATTTTTCTTAACTCAGGGGCAGAAGCGGTCGAAAACGCTGTGAAAATCGCCAGAAAGTATACAAAGCGCCAAGGCGTTGTCTCGTTTACGCGCGGGTTTCACGGGCGCACGAATATGACGATGAGCATGACAAGCAAGGTAAAACCTTATAAATTCGGTTTCGGGCCTTTTGCGCCAGAGGTTTATCAAGCGCCGTTCCCTTATTATTATCAGAAGCCGGCCGGCATGAGTGATGAAAGCTATGACGATATGGTCATTCAAGCGTTCAATGATTTCTTTATCGCTTCAGTGGCGCCTGAAACGGTGGCGTGTGTCGTGATGGAGCCAGTGCAGGGAGAAGGCGGATTTATTATTCCTTCGAAACGGTTCGTACAGCACGTCGCTTCATTCTGCAAAGAACACGGCATTGTTTTTGTTGCTGATGAAATCCAAACCGGCTTTGCCAGAACTGGCACTTATTTCGCAATTGAGCACTTTGATGTAGTGCCCGATCTGATCACGGTTTCTAAATCGCTTGCGGCAGGCCTGCCATTAAGCGGTGTGATTGGGCGTGCGGAAATGCTTGATGCGGCAGCGCCAGGGGAGCTGGGCGGCACGTATGCCGGCAGCCCGCTCGGCTGCGCGGCGGCTTTGGCAGTCTTGGATATTATTGAAGAAGAAGGACTGAATGAGCGATCTGAAGAAATTGGCAAAATCATTGAAGACAAGGCGTATGAGTGGAAACAAGAATTCCCGTTCATCGGTGACATCCGCAGACTCGGGGCGATGGCCGCAATCGAAATCGTCAAGGATCCTGACACGCGTGAGCCTGATAAGGCAAAAGCAGCAGCGATCGCGGCCTATGCGAATCAAAACGGATTACTTTTGCTGACAGCGGGAATTAACGGTAATATCATCCGCTTTTTGACACCGCTCGTCATCTCAGACAGCCTATTAAATGAAGGGCTCAGCATCTTGGAGGCGGGCCTGCGAGCTTAATCATTGGAAAGAAAACGGCTGGGTCTGCTATCATTTTAAGTAATCATGAAAAGAAAGGAATGTTCAATATGCCAGATCAATTAACGGTCTACAACCCGGCTACGGGCGAGGAGATCAAAACGATTCCTCAGCAATCAGCCAAAGAAGTAGAAGAAGCCATTGAACGTTCACATCAAGCGTTTAAAACGTGGTCTAAAACATCAGCGAACGAAAGAGCGTCTCTTTTGAAAAAATGGTATGAGCTGATTGTTGAACATAAAGAAGAACTTGCAGATTTAATTACAAAGGAAAACGGAAAACCATACCAAGAAGCAGTTGGCGAGGTACTTTACGGCGCAGGCTATATCGAATGGTTCGCAGAGGAAGCGAAGCGTGTGTACGGAAGAACGGTCCCGGCCCCGACAACGGGTAAACGAATTGTTGTCACACGCCAGCCGGTCGGCCCCGTTGCTGCTATCACGCCCTGGAATTTCCCGAATGCGATGATTACGCGCAAAGCGGCGCCTGCTCTTGCCGCTGGCTGTACATTTATCATCAAGCCGGCGCCGGACACACCGCTGTCTGCTTATGAACTGGCGCGCCTCGCATATGAAGCGGGCATTCCGAAGGATGTTCTTCAGGTTGTAATCGGCGATGGAGAAGAAATCGGAAATGTGTTCACAAGCAGTCCGAAAATCCGCAAAATCACCTTCACAGGCTCAACACCTGTAGGGAAAATCCTTATGAAAAACAGCGCGGACACCGTGAAGCACGTCTCAATGGAACTCGGCGGACACGCCCCGCTGATCGTAGATGAAGATGCGGACATTGACCTTGCCGTTGAACAGGCGATGGCGTCCAAATACCGAAACGCCGGCCAAACCTGCGTATGTGCCAACCGCCTGATCGTTCATGAATCCATTAAAGATGAATTTGCTGCGAAACTGAGCGAGCAAGTGTCTAAGCTGAAAGTCGGAAATGGACTTGAGGAAGGCGTCAATGTCGGCCCGATCATTAACAAACGTGGCTTCGAAAAAATCGTCAGCCAAATTGATGATGCGGTTGAAAAAGGCGCGAAAGTGATTGCTGGGGGCACATATGACCGAAACGATGACAAAGGGTGCTACTTTGTGAATCCGACAGTGCTCACCGATGTCGATACGTCCATGAACATCATGCATGAGGAAACATTCGGCCCGGTCGCCCCGATCGTCACGTTTTCTGATATTGATGAAGCGATTCAGCTTGCCAACGATACACCGTATGGCTTGGCTGCTTACTTCTTCACAGAAAACTACCGCCGCGGCATCTATATTTCCGAGAATCTAGAGTATGGCATTATCGGCTGGAATGACGGCGGACCGTCAGCGGTTCAAGCGCCATTCGGCGGAATGAAAGAAAGCGGCATTGGCCGTGAAGGCGGTTCAGAAGGTATCGAGCCGTACCTTGAAACAAAATATTTGTCCATCGGTTTATAAAAGAATGCACGCTCCTGAGAGCTGCCGGATTTTCCGGCAGCTCTTTTTCTGTTCCGGCGAATAATCACAACAATTCCAGCCAAAATAACAGCAAATACATTTTGAAAGAAGGTTCCCCAACAATGGATTTATTATTGGCTCTTCTCCCGGCTTTGTTTTGGGGGAGCATTGTTCTCTTCAATGTGAAATTAGGCGGCGGGCCGTACAGCCAGACACTGGGAACGACGATCGGGGCACTCATTGTTTCTATCGTTATTTACTTTTTTGTTCAGCCCGTTCTGTCCCTTCGCATTTTTATTGTTGGAATCGTATCCGGCTTATTTTGGTCACTTGGACAGGCCAACCAGCTGAAAAGCATTCAATTGATGGGCGTGTCGAAAACAATGCCGATTTCCACAGGAATGCAGCTCGTTTCCACCTCGCTGTTCGGTGTGATCGTGTTCCGCGAATGGTCAACACCGATTGCGATTACGCTTGGCGTTCTCGCTTTGATCTTTATCATTGTGGGAATCATTCTCACGTCCTTGGAAGATAAGAATGATAAAAAAGAGGGCGAGCCAAGCAATTTGAAAAAGGGCATTTTGATTCTCCTTGTTTCGACTCTTGGTTATTTGGTTTATGTAGTCGTGGCTAGATTATTCAATGTGTCCGGCTGGTCCGCGCTGCTGCCACAGGCAATTGGCATGGTGGTCGGGGGGTTAGTTTTAACCTATAGACACAAACCCTTTAACAAGTATGCGATCAGAAATATTCTCCCAGGGTTAATCTGGGCAGGCGGAAATATGTTTTTGTTTATTTCTCAGCCGCGAGTCGGCGTTGCAACGAGCTTTTCCCTTTCACAAATGGGAATTGTCATTTCTACGCTCGGCGGTATTTTCATCCTGCGTGAAAAGAAAACGAAACGCCAGCTAATAGCAATTGCGATCGGGATTATCCTGATTATTGCCGCCGCCGTATTCTTAGGAATCGCCAAAACAAATTCATAACAAATGGAGGAGGATGTATATGTATCCGGATTTAAAAGGAAAAGTCGTCGCTATTACAGGAGCTGCTTCAGGGCTCGGAAAGGCGATGGCCATTCGCTTCGGCAAGGAGCAGGCAAAAGTGGTTATCAACTATTATAGTAATAAACAAGATCCGAACGAGGTAAAAGAAGAGGTCATCAAGGCGGGCGGTGAAGCTGTTGTCGTCCAAGGAGATGTCACGAAAGAGGAAGATGTAAAAAATATCGTGCAAACGGCAATTAAGGAGTTCGGCACACTCGATATTATGATTAATAATGCCGGTCTTGAAAATCCTGTGCCATCTCACGAAATGCCGCTCAAGGATTGGGATAAAGTCATCGGCACGAACTTAACGGGTGCCTTTTTAGGAAGCCGTGAAGCGATTAAATATTTCGTAGAAAACGATATCAAGGGAAATGTCATTAACATGTCCAGTGTGCACGAAGTGATTCCTTGGCCGTTATTTGTCCACTATGCGGCAAGTAAAGGCGGGATAAAGCTGATGACAGAAACATTAGCGTTGGAATACGCGCCGAAGGGCATTCGCGTCAATAATATTGGGCCAGGTGCGATCAACACGCCAATCAATGCTGAAAAATTCGCTGACCCTAAACAGAAAGCTGATGTAGAAAGCATGATTCCAATGGGATATATCGGCGAACCGGAGGAGATCGCCGCAGTAGCAGCCTGGCTTGCTTCGAAGGAAGCCAGCTACGTCACAGGCATCACGTTATTCGCGGACGGCGGTATGACACAATATCCTTCATTCCAGGCAGGCCGCGGTTAAACATAAAAAGCGACCCAGACATGACATCTGGATCGCTTTCTTTATTAGGCACGCTTTTTCTTTACAAGTGCTGCTACAGATAAAATAATGGCAGCCGCAGACAGCACCATCGCTGTAATGTCTAGAGCTGAAGAACCTGAGTTTTCGGAATCGTCTTCTGTTTTCGTGGCGCCGTGCTCATCTGTCACTTGCTTTGCAGACGTGATGTTTGTAATGGAATGAGGTGTATCGGCATCCTCGTCACCTGTCCACTCAACAATGCTGCCGTCTTTGTAATATTGGTATGCGTCCCAAGCAGCTTCCTCCGCTTTGTCAGGGTTTTTGGCAACAAAGGTAAACTGCTGGAACTGGCCTTCCTGAATGCCTCCGTCAGTCGCCTCCCATGTCACGGATACTGATTTGTCATCATGTTTTTGAGTGGAAACCTTCCAGCCCGGAATTGGCTCATATTGCTGGAATTCAACATCCTTCGGCATTTTGAGGACAACCTTCGTTGTCGGCAGATTTTTCTCAGAAGGAACCTTCATTGTATACGTTTCCCAAGAGCCTGCAGCAGACTCAGCCGGTTTTACAGAAACATGCGCGCTGGCAGGGGCCGTAAAGAATAAGAGGGAGCCGACAATAGCCGGACATAGTGTCAATGCGATTTTTTTCAACAACGTAAACACTCCTTAATTGGTCTTTGTAAACATGATATTGATTTCGTTAAAGTCGCCGGTCAGGCCGTGGACTTTGATCTTCCAGTTTCCTTTTTCATTAATCGACAGGTTTTGATCTTGGAAGACGCCTTTTGTTTTTTCTTTTAATGTAAAGGTGCTTTTGTTTTCGCTGCCTGACAGGCCTGTTTTATAAACGGTTAACGTGATTTGCTGGATGTTTTTCACGGGATCTCCGTTATGGTCGGTGACACGCAGCTCAAAAACATTTTTTCCGGGCTGGTTTGGGCTGATGCTGAGAGAAACGCTTTGTCCGTTCTCTATCGCTTTGGTTTGGTAGAACGGTTCCGGCGCTGGCTCAGGCGGGCTTGGCAGGCTTGTAAACACGGCCGCTGTGATCAATACAGCGATGCCGATTGCCCACTCCGCTTTCAACGTTCGGCTGATTCCTGTGCGGCGCTGCTTTCTAGTAAGCAGAAAATGAATTGCGCCTAAGACCAGCATGAAAACAAACAGCCCGCTTTTCACTAAAAGAGCTTGGCCGTACGCTGTATGGAACAGTGAATCCATTGAACGAATGATGAAAAATCCATTGAGCAAGCCTGAAAACAAAATGACGCCGACTGCAGTGAGCGCCCATGGGGAGAACCGTCTGACCGTCTCCCACGCGAGCGTTTTGTCAGGCTGCCTCCATTCTTTTGAGAGCAGCAAAACGAGTGCCGCTATTCCGCCGACCCAGATGGAAGCGGAAGTTAAATGAAGGAAATCCATCAAAATGCCGACCGTTTTTTCTTCAACGACAGCAGCATGCCCGGTAAACGCCTTGGCAAGCAGGAGACCGAAAAAGAAAATGAGCGGCGCTATCCAATAGCCAAAGGATGAAAAGCGGTTTTTCCGTATCGCAGGAATTACAGACAGTGCGAGCAGCACGAACAGCGCGGCCTGTATGATCCAAATGGAGCCGCCTGCTGTCTCAAACAGTGTTTCTCTGATGTAGCCCGGCTGGAATGCGCTGCCCCAGCCGCCGCCTGCGTTCGCTTTTGTCTGAATCGGAAGCTGAAGCAAAAGCGCCAGCCCCAATGCTGCGATCGAGCCGGTCAGGATACGTCTCGTCCGTTTGACGAGCTGGTCTGATTTCCCTTTATACCAGAAAAGATGGAAGAAAACCGTTCCGATAAACAGAGATAAGGCTGTATACAGAATCGCGCGATCTGCTGCTGTTCCCGGATTCAGAGCTGAGTCGGCTGCTTTTTGGCTGCTGAATCCGCCATCCGCTTTCCCGATACTGAACGGAATGACGCCGGAAACAGGATGTCCATCCGCGGATACGGCATTCCATTCCGCTCTGTACACATCTTTAGGCAGATTCTTCTTCAGCTTCACTGTCATGATGTGATGATTATCTTTTTTGATTTCAGTCTTGTCCGTATCCACACGGTCGCCGTTTGAATTATAGACTTTAATGTAATGAAACCCTTCTTCAACCGGTTCATTAAATTCGATTTCCACCTGTGCAGGGGCGCTTTTTAATTCGCTGTTTTCCCCAGGTGAAGATTTGACAATATAGGCGTGAGCAAAGCTTGTTTTCGGCAGGAAAACAAGAAAAAGCAGAAGGATGATCCACCATCTGTTTCGCTTCATCACTCAGACACCACCTTCCGCTGTATGTGTTGTGTTATTTCTTGGTGCAGGTGCAGCGTTTCTTTCGGTCTCGAAGCATGTCTTCCAGCGCTTGGTCGAAAGTGCGGACGGCTCCGCCGAATCCTTTTTGAAATCGTTCGGCATGGTCAAGTGTCGCAAACGGAATGGCCTGCGGCTGGCAGCAATGCAGGTTTAATTCAGCATTTACGACGAAATAAGCCGAACCGGCACTGACGGTTGTCTGTAACAGAAAATCTCTGCAAATCAAGTGTGAAACCTCTTCCGTTTTATCCGCGTAACGCAAAAACGCACAATGTGCGCAGCATAGCTGTTCAATGTCTTGGTTTACCGTAATCAGCTGAACCGAATGAGCTTGATTGACGGGCTTCAAGCAATAGCTGCACATATGATCCGTTTGAGGTGTTCGGGCGGGGAGCGTGATGCCGCCGGCCGTTTTAATGACCTGATTTGACTGAACCAGCTGATTGACATCTCTGTATACCGTCATTTCCGAAACGCCAAACCTTGCGCTGATGTCAGAAATTCTGAGCGCGCCTTCTTCTTTCAGCCACTTCAGTATGTGTTGCTGTCTATTAATCGGAAGCATTCATACACCCTCTTCATTAAGATCTATTTAAGCGTAGAGGATTTTAGAGACAGAGACAAGTAAGCTGATGATAAAAAATGTGAAAATGTGTTGAACAGCAACAAAACGAAACAGAAGGGACTCTGGTATAATAGACATATGGAATAGAAAGTGAGGAATACCCTATGAAAGAAACACCATGCCCGAACTGCGGCAAACCTTTGACAGGCGACATGGTCAGATCATCAAATGTGCCTTGTCAATTTCGCTGCGGACATTGCCGGGAACGGCTTTATGAATATAAAGTATCAGCTCCGATTATGCTGGTATCATTAGCGGCTATTGTGCTGCTCATTTATCTTTTGCTGCTCCTCCGCAATGCGGCAGGTTCAATGCTGCCGGCCGTACAGCACGTGCCAATGGCTGTTTTTGCGCTTGTGTGCGCCTATCCCGTCTTTATTGTGAGTGAGCGAATGATCGCTAAGTACGTGATTCAAAACGGCAACATTATTTATAGAGGAAAGAGAAAAGGCTCCTGAAACCAGGAGCCTTTTTATTTTTAAAAAATTGTCACAGTCATGTGCCAAAGTCCTCTTTACTTTCAATTGTATAGGGACTGTAAGCGTTTTAACATAGAGTCAAAGGGAAGCATCATTCTCTGAACATATTTTTGCACCTTACAGCGACAAACAAAACAGGGAGGGTTTATATATGCAGCAGCAAGAACAGCAGCAAGGCGGCATGAAAGTGAAAGTGCAGCGCTTTGGGAGTTATTTGAGCGGAATGATCATGCCGAATATCGGCGCGTTCATCGCGTGGGGTATCATTACCGCGCTGTTTATTCCGGCAGGATGGTTTCCGAATGAACAGTTGAACACGCTGGTCAGCCCGATGATTACGTATTTATTGCCGCTTTTGATAGCGTATACAGGCGGAAAAATGATCTACGACCACCGCGGCGGAGTTGTCGGAGCGACAGCGGCAATTGGGGTGATTGTCGGATCGGATATTCCAATGTTTTTAGGCGCAATGATTATGGGTCCGCTTGGCGGATACCTCATTAAACAGACTGATAAATTATTCAAGGATAAAGTCAAACAAGGCTTTGAAATGCTGATCAACAACTTTACGGCAGGGATTGTCGGCGCGGCTTTAACGATTCTCGCGTTTTACGCCATCGGCCCGGTTGTCCTGACGCTAAATAAATTGCTGGCGGCTGGTGTGGAAGTCATTGTACACGCTAATTTACTGCCGGTAGCCAGTGTTTTTGTAGAACCGGCGAAAGTGTTGTTCCTCAACAACGCCATTAACCACGGAATCTTAAGCCCGATCGGAATCGAGCAAGCATCCCAAACAGGAAAATCAATTCTGTTTTTAGTAGAAGCAAACCCTGGACCGGGGCTCGGCATTTTGCTGGCGTACATGTTCTTTGGCAAAGGATCTTCAAAATCAACGGCTCCCGGTGCGGCGATCATCCATTTCTTCGGAGGGATTCACGAGATTTACTTCCCGTACATTCTGATGAAACCGGCCCTGATTCTCGCAGCCATTGCCGGCGGAGCAAGCGGACTCTTAACGTTTACGATCTTTAATGCCGGACTTGTCGCGGCAGCGTCACCGGGAAGCATTATTGCATTGATGGCAATGACGCCAAGAGGAGGCTATTTCGGCGTATTGGCGGGCGTATTGGTCGCTGCAGCTGTATCGTTCATCGTTTCAGCAGTGATCCTGAAATCCTCAAAAGCAAGTGAAGAAGACCTGGCTGCCGCAACAGAAAAAATGCAGTCCATGAAGGGGAAGAAAAGCCAAGCAGCAGCTGCTTTAGAGGCGGAACAAGCCAAAGCAGAAGAAGCGTCTGAGCTGTCTCCTGAAAGCGTGAACAAAATTATCTTTGCGTGTGATGCGGGAATGGGATCAAGTGCCATGGGGGCATCCATCTTAAGAAACAAAGTGAAAAAAGCGGAGCTTGACATCAGTGTGACCAACACGGCCATTAATAATCTGCCAAGCGATGCGGATATTGTCATCACCCACAAAGATTTAACAGACCGCGCGAAAGCAAAGCTGCCGAACGCGACGCACATATCAGTGGATAACTTCTTAAACAGCCCGAAATACGACGAGCTGATTGAAAAGCTGAAAAAGTAATCTTATAGAAAGAGAGTGATACTCATGCAAGTACTCGCAAAGGAAAATATTAAACTCAATCAAACGGTATCATCAAAAGAAGAGGCCATCAAATTGGCAGGCCAGACGCTGATTGACAACGGCTACGTGACAGAGGGTTACATTAGCAAAATGTTTGAACGTGAAGAAACGTCTTCTACGTTTATGGGGAATTTCATTGCCATTCCACACGGCACAGAAGAAGCGAAAAGCGAGGTGCTTCACTCTGGAATTTCAATCATACAAATTCCAGAGGGCGTTGAGTACGGAGAAGGCAACACGGCAAAAGTGGTATTCGGCATTGCGGGTAAAAATAATGAGCATTTAGACATTTTGTCTAACATCGCCATTATCTGTTCAGAAGAAGAAAACATTGAACGCCTGATCTCCGCTAAAAGCGAAGAAGATTTGATCGCCATTTTCAACGAGGTGAACTGACATGATCGCCTTACATTTCGGTGCGGGAAATATCGGGAGAGGGTTTATCGGCGCGCTGCTTCACCACTCCGGCTATGATGTGGTGTTTGCGGATGTAAACGACACGATGGTCAGCCTCCTCAACGAAAAAAAAGAATACACAGTGGAACTGGCGGAAGAGGGACGTTCATCGGAGATCATTGGCCCGGTGAGCGCTATTAACAGCGGCAGTCAGACCGAGGAGCTGTACCGGCTGATGAATGAGGCGGCGCTCATCACAACAGCTGTCGGCCCGAACGTGCTGAAGCTGATTGCTCCGTCTATCGCAGAAGGTTTAAGACGAAGAAACACTGCAAACACACTGAATATCATTGCCTGCGAAAATATGATTGGCGGAAGCAGCTTCTTAAAGAAAGAAATATACAGCCATTTAACGGAAGCAGAGCAGAAATCCGTCAGTGAAACGGTAGGTTTTCCGAATTCTGCCGTTGACCGGATCGTCCCGATTCAGCATCATGAAGACCCGCTGAAAGTATCGGTTGAACCATTTTTCGAATGGGTCATTGATGAATCAGGCTTTAAAGGGAAAACACCAGTCATAAACGGCGCACTGTTTGTTGATGATTTAACGCCGTACATCGAACGGAAGCTGTTTACGGTCAATACCGGACACGCGGTCACAGCGTATGTCGGCTATCAGCGCGGACTCAAAACGGTCAAAGAAGCAATTGATCATCCGGAAATCCGCCGTGTTGTTCATTCGGCGCTGCTTGAAACTGGTGACTATCTCGTCAAATCGTATGGCTTTAAGCAAACTGAACACGAACAATATATCAAAAAAATCATCGGTCGCTTTGAAAATCCTTTCATTTCGGACGATGTGACCCGCGTAGCGAGGTCACCTCTCAGAAAACTGGGAGAAAATGATAGACTTGTAGGCCCGGCAAAGAAAATAAAAGAACCGAATGCACTGGCTGAAGGAATTGCCGCAGCACTGCGCTTCGATTTCACCGGTGACCCTGAAGCGGTTGAACTGCAAGCGCTGATCGAAGAAAAAGGATACAGCGGCGTACTTCAAGAGGTGTGCGGCATTCAGTCCCATGAACCGTTGCACGCCATCATTTTAAAGAAACTTAATCAATAACCGACCACCCGTGACACAATGTCACGGGCTTTTTTTACTATCTCGCAATCTAGTATAATAGAAAGCGCTTACGATAACGGGGGAAGGAGAATGACGATGAAACAATTTGAGATTGCGGCAATACCGGGAGACGGAGTAGGAAAAGAGGTTGTAGCGGCTGCTGAGAAAGTGCTTCATACAGCGGCTGAGGTACACGGAGGTTTGTCATTCTCATTCACAGCTTTTCCATGGAGCTGTGATTATTACTTGGAGCACGGCAAAATGATGCCCGAAGATGGAATACATACGCTTACTCAATTTGAAGCAGTTTTTTTGGGAGCTGTCGGAAATCCGAAGCTGGTTCCCGATCATATATCGTTATGGGGGCTGCTGCTGAAAATCCGGAGGGAGCTTGAGCTTTCCATTAATATGAGACCCGCCAAACAAATGGCAGGCATTACGTCGCCGCTTCTGCATCCAAATGATTTTGACTTCGTGGTGATTCGCGAGAACAGTGAAGGTGAATACAGTGAAGTTGGCGGGCGCATTCACAGAGGCGATGATGAAATCGCCATCCAGAATGCCGTGTTTACGAGAAAAGCGACAGAACGTGTCATGCGCTTTGCCTTCGAATTGGCGAAAAAACGGCGCAGCCATGTGACAAGCGCCACAAAGTCTAACGGCATTTATCACGCGATGCCGTTTTGGGATGAAGTCTTTCAGCAGACAGCCGCTGATTATAGCGGAATCGAAACATCATCTCAGCATATTGATGCGCTGGCCGCTTTTTTTGTGACGCGTCCGGAAACGTTTGATGTCATTGTGGCGAGCAACTTGTTCGGTGATATTTTAACCGACATCAGCTCAAGCCTGATGGGAAGCATCGGCATTGCGCCTTCTGCGAACATCAATCCATCCGGCAAATATCCGTCCATGTTTGAACCGGTTCACGGCTCAGCTCCTGACATTGCCGGACAGGGCCTTGCCAATCCGATCGGCCAGATTTGGACAGCGAAGCTGATGCTCGACCACTTCGGAGAGGAAGAGCTGGGGGCAAAAATTCTGGATGTAATGGAGCAAGTGACTGCCGACGGCATCAAAACACGCGACATTGGGGGACAAAGCACAACGGCTGAGGTCACTGATGAAATCTGTTCACGCTTAAGAAAGCTCTGATGAATCAGGCCGGGGCAGATGGCTGCCCCGGCCTGTCCATTTCCTTACGAAAATTTCCACGAAAGTCTAACCAAGCAGATCCAAATGCTGTATAATAATTTGGAATTCTTAGGAAAGCATCGGGTGAAGGAAGTTGAATGCAAAAACAATCACGTTAAAGAAAAAAAGAAAAATCAAAACGATCGTTGTACTCAGTATCATTATGATCGCAGCTCTCATTTTTACGATCAGATTGGTGTTTTACAAGCCTTTTCTTATTGAAGGATCATCAATGGCCCCAACGCTTAAAGACTCAGAAAGAATTCTGGTTGATAAAGCAGTCAAATGGACTGGCGGGTTTCACAGAGGAGACATCATAGTCATTCATGACAAAAAGAGCGGCCGCTCATTTGTCAAACGTTTAATCGGTTTGCCTGGTGACAGCATTAAAATGAAAAATGATCAGCTATACATAAATGATAAAAAGGTGGAAGAACCATACTTAAAGGAATATAAACAGGAGGTCAAAGAGTCGGGTGTAACCTTAACAGGTGACTTCGAAGTTGAGGTTCCTTCCGGTAAATATTTTGTGATGGGAGATAACCGTCTCAATTCACTGGATAGCAGAAACGGAATGGGCATGCCTTCTGAGGACGATATCATCGGTACTGAATCTCTCGTCTTTTATCCATTCGGTGAGATGAGACAGGCAAAATAAAATGCAATGCAAAAAGAACATGGAACATGACGGCACCGATAATAAAGCGCCGTGCACGTTTAAAAAAATGATGATGAAACGGTGCGGAGCCGGCTTTCCGCCCCGTTTTTTATGATAGAGAGCGTTTTGAAGAAAAGGGCCCTGTTGAAATAAACAGAATCAGGATTGGCGAAGCCGTGAAGCGCATCGAATTGATAAATCTCAAGATGGGTATGCTGTTTTTTCCGCAGTTTTTTGATAAGAAGCGCTACGTCAAACGACGGCTCATAATTAGGGAAAAACAATAGGACCGGGCAGGCTGGCACGTGATGAAGAGAGTCGCGTATCCGGGAACCGTAATAACAAACCGATCCGCTCACCTCAGGCATACTGCTGCATTTCCATGCGATAGTAGCCCCCACGCTGAATCCAATCACAAAGATGTGCCGTCCGGCGTTTTGCCTGATCACATTCTGGATGATGGTTTCTCCCGTTTTCAGCCGTTCGTGTTTTGTAAATTGTTCGTATGCCGTTTTTTCTTCTTGCAGTGTGTAGACTTCATCCTCGCCGAGCAGGTTGGGCGTCAACACATCATATCCAGCCATTTTGATCAGCCGGCCCATCTTTTTCATATGGCTGTTTACACCATATATTTCGTGTACGAGAATGACAAGCGGTTTTGGGAACATAACGGCCTCCTTTTGTGTTTTTTCCATTATATCCTATCGTTTCACTTTAGGCTGAGATATAATGGTCAAAAAAAGGAGATATAAAATGAACTCATTATCTTTGCCTCACCGCTATCCATTTTTGTTTATTGATGGCGTGACGGATAGCGAGCCCGGCAAACATGCGGCAGCTTATAAGCTGATTAGTGAGAACGACTGGTTTCTCACTGATACGCAAACAGAAATGCCGTTTTCACTTGTGATTGAAGCGCTTGCGCAAACCGCGGCTTTTACAGGAATTACAGATGAGAACAGCTTGGGATTATTGTCTTCGGTGAAGAAAGCGGAAAAGCTGGGAGAAGCTGTGCCCGGTGACCGGCTTGATCTTACGTTTGAAGTCACGCGCAATCGGCGCGGGTTTGTGTTCGGACATGCCAAGGCGTCAGTTGGAGAGCAGCCTGTTGCTGAAGCTGAAATCGGCATCTATATTGAAAAATGAAAAAAACCCTTCACAACATTTTGTGAGGGGTTCTATTTTGTGTCGTAATCCCGTTCGCTTTGAGAGTTATCTCTTTGCTGGCGTTTGTGTTTTTCATCATTCATATTTTCCTTCAGCTCTTCATTAGGAATCGGATCGGTTAAGTCGTTGTGCTCGGGGTTTTCATTTGGTTTGTTTTGCTGTTTTTTTTCTGTCATGTTTGATCACCTCACCGTTTGTTTTCCTCTTATCCATTCTCCTCAAACATAGGAAATCGCTTTTTTGTCCCGCTGGGTATAATGTATTAGAATAGAGAGAAGCACAACAAAAAGATAAAGAGAGGTACATATATGTCTGTTCAAAGAGAAGATGTAGATATCAAGCTGATCGCAATTGATATGGATGGTACACTGCTGAACGACGAGCAGCTGATCTCGGATGAAAACCGCAAAGCCATTCGTGAAGCGGAGGATAAAGGTGTGTATGTGGTGATCAGCACGGGCCGGACGCTGATGACGTGCAGGGAGCTGGCGGAATCGCTAAAGCTGTCATCCTTTCTAATCACGGCAAACGGCAGTGAAATTTGGGATTCGAATTTTAATTTGGTGGAACGGAAGCTGCTTCATACGGACCATATTCAAATGATGTGGGATTTGCGGAATAAGCACAACACTAATTTCTGGGCTTCTACGGTGAATAAAGTATGGAGAGGCGAGTTTCCGGAAAACATTACGGATCATGAATGGCTCAAATTCGGCTTTGACATCGAGGATGACGATATCCGAAACGAAGTGCTTGAGGAGCTGAGAAAAAACAAAGAGCTCGAAATCACAAATTCAAGTCCGACAAACATTGAAGTCAACGCGCTTGGCATCAACAAAGCTGCAGCCCTTGCCAAGGTTACGGAAAAACTCGGCTTTACAATGGAGAATGTGATGGCGATGGGCGACAGCCTTAATGACATTGCGATGATCAAAGAAGCGGGTCTTGGCGTCGCAATGGGCAATGCGCAAGACATCGTAAAAGAAACGGCTGATTATATCACGGATACAAATATTGAGGATGGTGTCGCTAAAGCGATTCGCCATTGGGTACTATAAAAAAAGAGAGTCCTAAGATGGACTCTCTTTTTTAGTTTGGCAGGTTTTATTCTGGGACCATGGTAGGTTTTCTGACAAAAGTATTTCACAAACTGATATGATTCACTTATAATGAAATAAAGTTCAAAAATTCGGAATAGTCGTTCCGAATTTCGGGACAATAAATGACATAAAGCATATCGTTTGCTTTGGCAGGAGGGATTCTGTGTTTCAGATTGATTTAAACTGTGATTTAGGAGAAAGCTTCGGAGCCTACAAGATAGGCCTTGACCAAGATATTTTAGAGTATGTGACATCAGCGAATATCGCATGCGGATTTCATGCAGGAGATCCTAGTGTTATGCGAAAAACCGTCGCGCTTGCAGCAGAAAGAGGCGTGAAAATGGGTGCGCATCCGGGCTTGCCGGATTTACTCGGTTTTGGGCGCCGCAATATGGCGATTTCTCCTGAGGAAGCGTATGATCTTGTCGTTTATCAAATTGGCGCGCTCTCTGGCTTTCTAAAAGCAGAGGGACTTCACATGCAGCACGTCAAGCCGCATGGCGCTTTATACAATATGGCGGCAGTCGATCAAAAACTGTCGGATGCTATCGCGAAAGCTGTCTATAAGGTTGATCCCGGCCTGATTCTTTTCGGTCTTGCTGAGAGCGAGCTTGTAAAAGCGGGAGAACGGATCGGACTTCAGACCGCAAATGAAGTGTTCGCCGACAGAACATACCAATCGGACGGCACGCTGACACCGCGCTCCCAGCCGGACGCACTCATTGAAAGTGATGATGCCGCCGTCACCCAGGTCATCAAAATGGTGAAAGAAGGGGCGGTCAAATCTCAGCAAGGACATGATGTGTCATTAAAAGCAGATACAGTCTGCATTCATGGAGATGGAGCCCATGCGCTGACATTTGCGCAAAAAATCAGAAAACAGCTCAAAGCGGCTGGAATTGAAGTGACAGCTATTTCAGAACAGAGGTCAACATAAAGGAGGAACAATAGATGGAGCAGCAGAAAAAGACAGCAGGAAAAAAAGCGGGCAGCTGGTCATTGCTGATGGGCGCCGCCTTTTTAATGGCGACATCAGCAATCGGACCGGGTTTCCTCACCCAAACCGCAACATTCACAAACACACTCGCAGCAAGCTTCGGTTTTGTCATCTTAATCTCTATTATTTTAGATATTTTCGCCCAAACCAATGTGTGGCGCATCATCGCAGTTTCTGGAAAACGAGGTCAGGAAATTGCGAATATGGTGCTTCCCGGACTGGGATATTTCATCGCCATTCTCGTCGTGCTTGGCGGACTAGCTTTTAATATTGGGAATATCGGAGGGGCCGGGCTGGGACTTCAGGTGCTGTTCGGCATTACACCTGAAACAGGCGCTTTAATCAGTGCCGTTATCGCCATTTTGATTTTTGTCATCAAGGAAGCAGGAAAAGCGATGGACCGTTTTACGCAAATCGCGGGGTTCGTGATGATTATTTTAACGGTCTACGTTGCGGCGACGACAGCTCCTCCGGTCGGACAGGCAGTCGCAAATACATTCGTCCCGGAACACATCAGCATATTTGCCATTGTCACCCTAGTGGGCGGAACCGTCGGCGGTTATATCACATTTGCCGGGGGACACCGTTTGCTTGATGCCGGAATTAAAGGGAAGGAATCCATTCCGCAGGTGACAAAAAGCTCGGTTGTCGGCATTTTAATTACATCTGTCATGCGTATCGCTCTTTTTCTTGCGGTTCTAGGCGTTGTATCGAAAGGCCTGCACATCGATGAAAGCAACCCGGCGGCTTCTGTCTTCAAGCTGGCTGCTGGAAATGTTGGTTATAAAATTTTCGGATTGATCATGTGGTCTGCGGCGATTACGTCTGTTATTGGAGCAGCCTATACATCTGTTTCATTTTTCAAGACCTTTTCTCCAAAAATTGAAAAGAATTCACGTGGTATTATTATCGGATTTATTGTGGTTTCTACGTTAGCTTTTGTCACAATCGGCCAGCCTGCGAAGATCCTCGTCCTTGTCGGTTCACTGAACGGCTTAATTCTGCCGATTGCGCTCGGAACGCTGCTTGTTGCCGCCTACAAGAAAAACATTGTCGGTGATTATAAGCATCCGCTTTGGCTGACAAGCACAGGCGCGCTTGTAGTGATTGTAATGGCAGTTATGGGAATCTACACGTTAATCACACAACTTCCTCAATTGTGGAGCTGATATAAGTGGAGCAATTAAACAAAATGGCGCCAAAGGATGTACGCGCCCTGATACGAGAGGGGAAAATAAACGGGGGGACCGCAGGCATGTCTGGCGGCTACGCCCAAGCGAATCTTGTGGTTTTGAAAAAGGACCTTGCTTTTGATTTTCTGCTGTTTTGCCAGCGAAATCAAAAGCCCTGCCCCGTGCTGGATGTGACTGAAGCAGGTTCGCCTGTGCCGTCTCTGGCTGCGCCGGATGCTGATATCAGAACGGACTTTCCGAAATACCGTATTTACAGGCACGGTATCCTAACGGAAGAAGTATCTGATATTACGCCATACTGGGAGGACGATTTTGTCGGCTTTCTGATCGGATGCAGTTTCTCCTTTGAACAGGCACTAATCAATAATGGGATAGCTGTCCGGCATATTGATGAGGGGACAAACGTCTCGATGTATAAAACGAATATCGATTGTGTTCCGGCGGGGGCGTTTCACGGACAGATGGTTGTCAGCATGAGGCCGGTTCCTGAACGGCTGGCTGTACGTGCTGCACAAGTGACCTCGCGTTTTCCGGCTGTGCACGGAGGGCCGATCCATATCGGCAATCCGGGAGCAATCGGGATTCGCGATCTCGGGAAACCGGATTTCGGAGATGCCGTTCCCATTCGTGACGGCGAGGTTCCTGTTTTTTGGGCATGCGGGGTGACCCCGCAAGCCGTGGCTATGAATGTAAAGCCTGAAATGGTCATCACACATGCGCCGGGGCATATGCTCATCACAGATATTCGAGACGAGTCGCTTGCGGTGCTGTAGCCTCTCGTCATCCTGATGAACGAGAAATAAAAGAGGTGAGAAAGATGACTGTACGATATCAAATCGAACAGCTCGGTGATTCTGCAATGATGATCCGATTCGGAGAAGAAATCAATGAACAGGTCAACGGCATTGTCCATGCCGCGGCCGCTTATATAGAAGAACAGCCATTTCCGGGATTCATTGAATGTATCCCGGCTTTTACAAGTCTAACCGTATTTTATGATATGTATGAAGTGTACAAGCATTTGCCTCAAGGCATAAGCTCACCTTTTGAGAGTGTCAAGCGCGATGTCGAAGAGCGGCTGGCAGAAATAGCCGAAGACTATGAGGTCAACCGCCGTATTGTAGAAATTCCCGTTTGCTATGGCGGTGAATTCGGTCCGGATTTAGAAGAGGTGGCGAAGATCAATCAACTGTCACCGGAGGAAGTAATCGACATTCATACAAACGGTGAATATGTGGTGTATATGCTTGGCTTCGCGCCCGGTTTTCCTTTTCTAGGCGGGATGTCAAAACGCATTGCAGCTCCGAGAAAATCATCACCAAGACCGTCGATTCCCGCAGGTTCGGTCGGTATTGCGGGATTGCAGACAGGCGTTTATCCGATTTCAACGCCGGGCGGCTGGCAGCTGATCGGCAAAACGCCGCTGGCTCTTTTCCGGCCGCAGGAAAACCCGCCGACATTGCTGCGGGCGGGAGATATTGTGAAATTCGTTCGCATCTCAGAAAAAGACTATCACGCCTATAAGGAGGAGTCCAATTGAGCATGAAAGTATTAAAGCCCGGACTGCTCACAACGGTTCAGGATATAGGCAGAACGGGTTACCAAAAATACGGCGTTCTGGCCAGCGGCGCTATGGACACGGTTTCACTGCGCATTGCCAATCTGTTGATAGGAAACGGCGAAAATGAAGCAGGTCTCGAAATAACGATGATGGGGCCCGGTCCGTCGTTTCATTTTTCAAAACAGACACTGATTGCTGTGACAGGGGCGGACTTCACGCTGCGTATTAATGACGAGGAAGCGCCTTTATGGAAGCCTGTGCTCATCAAGGAAAACAGCACGGTCAGCTTTGGCCCCTGCAAACTCGGCAGCCGTGCTTATTTGGCGGCAGCTGGCGGCATTGAGGTGCCTGCCGTCATGGAAAGTAAAAGCACATACGTCAGAGGAAGCATTGGCGGACTTCATGGCAGAGCGCTTCAAAAAGAAGATGAACTGAACATTGGAGAGATGTCAGCTCTTTCGCAAACCATCCTTTCTCGCTTAAGTTCGCAGCTTGGAAAACAGGGATTTGCAGCACCGAAGTGGTCAGTCAGCCGCGGCAGATTTCTGCCATTGAAGAAGAATCCCGTCATTCGGGTGCTGGAAGGAAAGCAATTTGCCTTTTTCACAGAAGAATCAAAAACGCGTTTTTATGAAGAAGCATTTCGTGTCACGCCGCAGTCCGACCGTATGGGCTACAGGCTCAAAGGAGAACCGCTCGAACTGAAGGCCCCGCTTGAGATGGTGTCGGAAGCGGTTTCATTCGGAACAGTTCAGGTGCCGCCTGACGGCAACCCGATTATCCTGCTTGCAGACCGGCAGACGACTGGCGGCTATCCGAGGATCGCGCACATCATATCCGCTGATCTTCCGATTGTTTCCCAAATCATGCCGGGCGAGCACGTTCAGTTTGAGCCTGTGTCCCTCCAGGAGGCAGAAGCGCTTGCGGTAGAACGGGAACAGCATATAAAAGAACTGAAAACGAGAATGAAGATGGAATGGCTGACATAGCAAAGGGGATGAATGATGCAGAATAAAAATAAAACCGTAGTCAAATCTATGGCGCTGCTTAATTTGTTTTTGCATAAACCAAGCCTAACCTTAAGTGAACTGGTGTCGCTGACGGGAATGCCGAAGACCTCTGTTCACCGGATGGTCAGCTCTTTGGAGGAAATGGGGTTCCTCAGTCGGGATGCGTCCGGCGCTTATTCGCTGGGATTGGTGTTTTTGGAATTCGGACAGCTTGTCGCTGACAGGCTGGATATCAGAAAAATAGCGAAACCGGTGATGGAAGAGTTGTGCCGGGAAGTGGATGAGGCCGTGCAGTTGATCATGAGGGACGGCAATGAAGCGATATACGTTGAGAAAATAGAAGGGACACAGACTGTGCGGCTGTATACGGCGATCGGCAGGCGTTCCCCCCTATACGCGGGAGCGTGCGCCAGAAGCATTCTGTCCTTTCTTCCCCGTGAAGAAATCGAAGCATACATCAAACAAACCGAGCTCATTTCGATTGGCTCCGGAACGATTACCGATCCCGAAAAACTGCTTCAGGAGATTGATGCCTCTGTGCAAAATGGCTATACTGTCAGCTATTCAGAGCTCGAAAACTATACGGCGGCGATCGGCGCCCCGATCTTTAACCATAAGCGTCAGGTGGCAGCCGGCATTAGCATTGCAGGCTTTGAAGCGAGATTTACAGAGGACAGGCTGCCCTATTTAACAGAAAAGGTGAAGGACGCCGCTTTACAGATTTCAAGAAAAATAGGATATACATAAGTAGCCAATCTTTTCTCTGCTGCGTACATTAACGTATCGACGTTCAAGAGTGGAGGAAAGAACATGGTGCTTCGATATACAGCTCTGGGCGATTCCTTGACGACAGGGAGAGGCTCCGGGCTGTTTTCACCCGGCTTCGTCCAGCGTTTTGGGGACATAATGGAAGCTGACTTGAAAACAAGAACGGCAATAAACATATTTGCCAGATCAGGCCTGAATACAGAAGAGATTTTGGGACTCCTGTCATATCCCTATGTGCAAAAATGCATTCGAGATGCTGATATGATAACGATCACAGGGTGCGGAAACGATCTCATCGATTCGGTCTTAGCCTACCAAACCTCTAAGGATGAAACGATTTTCAGCCGTGTATCCGCCCATTGCCATGAGAATTTTGAAAAGATGATTGCCAAAATCGCCGAGATTAAAGGAGAAAATCCTTCCCCGTACGCCATTCGTGTGTTCAACCTATACAATCCGTTTCCCGAAATTGATATCGCCGGCAAATGGATCACTTCGTTTAATTCACATTTAGAAACACTTGCATCAGCACCCCATGTCAAAATCGCGGATGCCTATAGCATCTTCAAAGGCAAAGAACAGGAATATCTGTCCTTTGACGGTGTCCATCCGAACAGCAAAGGCTATCAAGCGATGGCTGAAGCCGTTCACAAGCTAGGCTATAAAGAATTATCAGTTTCATAGAAAACGCGCCTCATGACAGGCGCGTTTTTTATGTGTGATCGAAATATTAAAAGAAACTTAAAATTCTCTGTCTTCTGTTCTACAGACAAACAAAGTGCGCTAGAATAATGGAGGGCGTAGGCAAATATAGCCATAACGTTCAATATTTCGTATATAAGGAAGGATGGTCCTTTTGTTTCGGATTTTTAAAATGTCTTTTGCGGTTATCATTATTATACTGGCGCTTATTGCTTTTAACTATACGGAACACACCTCTGTTATCCAATCGGTCATGCTCGTCTTTCTTGGTGCGGTCATGTTTATGCAGGGGCTTGAAGAACGCAAAAAAGAAAATGACGGCTCAGGCGCTTTTAATATTTATACCGCCGTTTTTGTATGGTCTGTCTCCCTTATCGGTTTTACACTTCATATTATATAAATCTATTACACATCCTGAAAATGCTCGACCGTCGGGAACGGGGTATAGAATCGATGAAGCAAGGCTTTCCACTCTTGATACTCTGAAGAACCGCGAAAGCCTTCCGTATGGTTCTCAAGTGTTTCCCACTCCACAAGAAGCAGATATTTATGCGTTTCCTCCATGCATTTTGATAACGAGTGAGTGATATAGCCCTTCATGCCGGAAATAATCGGCGCCGCTTGCCGGAATGCATCCTCAAACTCTTGTTCAAGGCCTTCTTTAATGTGAAGCATTGCTGCCTCTCTGACCATGCTATCCCTTCTTTCTGTCTTTTCAAATAGTCTACAGCAAACGATAGGAGATTTCTGCAAAATCGGTGAACTTTTCCTTCATTTTCAAAAAAATCTTGCACGCACCAATTCAATTAAGAGAAAATAACAAGTGGAAGGCAGGGGAAAGTCATGTTAAAAAAGTGTATTCTACTAGTATTTCTATGCGTCGGATTGATTGGGTTAATCGGATGCTCCAAAACAGATTCACCAGAGGATCGCATGGAAGCATTCGTGAAACAGTGGAACGATCAGCAATTCGATGACATGTATCAAAGCCTGACTAAAGATGTCAAAAAAGAAATCTCCAAAAAAGATTTCGTCAACAGGTATAAAGCCATCTATGAGCAGGCCGGCGTAAAAAATTTGAAAGTCACTGCGGGAGAAGTAGATAAGGACGATCAAGACAACAAGACAATGAAACATATCCCGTATAAAGTCAGCATGAACACAAATGCCGGCAAAGTCAGCTTCAAGAATACTGCTGTGCTGAAATTAGAAAAAACAGATGACGAGGAGTCATGGAATATAGATTGGGACCCATCGTTTATTTTCAAGCAGCTGGCTGACGACAAAACCGTGCAAATTATGAGCATTGAACCGAAACGAGGCCAAATTTACGATAAAAATGGAAAAGGTTTAGCTGTCAATACAGATGTTCCGGAAATTGGAATTGTTCCCGGAGAGCTTGGCGATAAAAAAGAGAAAGTTATAAAAGAACTCGCCAAAAAACTTGATTTGACTGAAGACGACATCAAGAAAAAGCTGGATCAAGGCTGGGTAAAAGACGATTCGTTTGTGCCGCTCAAAAAGGTCAAGCCTGACCAGGAGAAGTTAGTTTCAGAAGCGACGTCATTACAAGGCGTAACAAGAACGAATGTCAGCTCCCGCTACTATCCGTATGGCGAAAAGACAGCCCATTTAACAGGCTATGTCCGCGCCATTACAGCGGAAGAACTGAAGAAAAAGAAAGAAGGAACGTACAGCGATACGTCTAACATCGGTATCGCCGGACTTGAAAATGTGTATGAAGACAAGCTAAGAGGCACAACTGGCTGGAAAATCTACGTGCCGCAAACCGGGGAAGTCATCGCTGAAAAGAAAGCAAAGGACGGCGAGGATCTTCACCTCACAATTGATATCAAAACGCAAACGAAGCTGTATGATGAACTGAAGGATGACAGCGGGGCGGCAGTCGCGCTGCAGCCGAAGACAGGCGAAACACTCGCCCTTGTCAGCGCGCCTTCCTACGATCCAAACGGATTTATTTTCGGCTGGAGCGATAAGGAATGGAAAAAGCTAAACAAAGATAAAAACAATCCGTTTTCAGCGAAATTCAATAAGACATACGCGCCAGGTTCTACCATTAAACCGATTGCGGCTGCTATTGGAATCAAAAACGGCACCCTTAAAGCCGATGAGAAGAAAACAATCAAAGGCAAGGAGTGGCAAAAAGATTCGAGCTGGGGCGGCTATTCAGTGACACGTGTGTCTGAGAGACTTCAACAAGTCGATTTGGAAAACGCCCTTATTACGTCAGACAATATTTATTTTGCCCAGAATGCGCTTGATATGGGAGCGGACACCTTCACAAAAGGCTTGAAGACATTCGGTTTTTCAGAGGACGTTCCGTACGAATTCCCGATCCAGAAATCGTCTATTGCAAATGACAAGCTTGATTCAGACATTTTGCTTGCGGATACAGGCTACGGACAAGGGCAAATGCAAATGTCTCCGCTTCACTTGGCAACTGCTTACACGCCATTTGTTGACAATGGAGACCTTGTCAAACCGACGCTGATCAAAAAAGATTCACAAACAGCTGATGTTTGGCACAAGCAAGTGGTCACCAAGGAAGGAGCGGCAGACATTACAAAAGGTCTGAAAGGCGTTGTGGAAGATGAGCGCGGATCAGCGTATCAGCCTGTCGTGAAAGGAATCACAGTGGCCGGGAAAACAGGAACAGCCGAGCTGAAAACATCAAAAGATGATAAAGACGGCACGGAAAATGGCTGGTTTGTCGGCTACGATTACAAAAACAAAGACCTGCTTGTCGCCATGATGATCCAAAATGTGCAGGACCGCGGCGGCAGCCACTATGTCGTTGAGAAAGCGAAAAAGCAATTTCAATCGAATTAAAATGTCTTTTTAAAAGGAGCGAAAGGAAAAAGGGGATCTGAGGCCGAATGAACTAGTAAGGGGCAAAACCCGGTTTATACAAAGAAAAGAGGGATTTTGCATGCAGCGTATTCAATTGGCGGAGGATCTTCAATTTTCAAGAGTCATACACGGGCTTTGGCGGCTGAATGAATGGAACTATTCAGATGCTGAACTTCTGAGCCTCATTGAATGGTGTATCGATCACGGCATCACGACCTTTGATCATGCGGATATTTATGGAGGCTATACGTGCGAAAAGTTGTTTGGAAACGCCCTTGCCCTTTCACCTGGATTAAGAGAAAACATAGAGTTGGTCACAAAATGCGGTATCGTTCTTGAATCGCCTGAACGGCCCGCTCACAGATCGCATCATTATAACACAAGCAAATCGCATATTTTGGCATCCGTTGAGCAATCGCTTATGAACCTTAGGACGGATTATATCGATATGCTTTTGATTCACAGACCGGACCCGCTCATGGATCCGGAGGGGGTAGCAGAGGCGTTTCAGGCATTGAAATGCTCTGGCAAGGTCAGGTACTTTGGCGTTTCAAATTTTAAAGATCACCAGTATCGGATGCTGGAATCATATTTGCCTGAGAAGCTCGTAACCAACCAGATTGAGCTTTCCGCATACGAATTAGAAAATATGCTCGACGGCACTTTGAACCTGTGCCAGGAAAAACGGATTCCGCCGATGGCTTGGTCGCCTCTGGCAGGCGGCAAAGTTTTCACTGGTGACACGGAAAAAGACCGGCGTGTCCGCACGGCGCTTGAATCCGTTCAAGCAGAGATTGGCGCCGCTTCATTGGACGAGGTGATGTACGCATGGCTGTATACGCATCCGGCCGGCATCATGCCGATTGTCGGAAGCGGAAAGCGCGAGCGGATTTCCGCCGCGATAAATGCGTTGTCATACAAGCTTGACCAGGATCAATGGTTCCGCATTTTTACAGCCGTACAGGGTTACGATATTCCATAAAAAGCATCAGCTTACCAGCTGATGCTTTTTCAATATTGTCACACCGCTTAGTGCCAAATTACCATTTATAAGTGATTGATTCTTTCTTGAAAGCGTTTTATATTAAAAGGAAACCTCTCTATATCCTCTACTGCATCTCCTTGCGACTTCATCCGCACATCAAGATAGTCTAGGAGGTCTTTTTTATGTATATGACTGCCAGAGAACAAAAGCTGTTAAAGCACTTATTATTACAAAACAGATATATAACCGTAACTGAGCTTGCTGAGCTGATGCAAGTCAGCACGAGAACCATTCACAGGGAACTCAAATCAATTAAACCGCTGATGGAAACCGTGGGGCTTACGTTAGATAAACAGCCCGGTAAAGGTTTGAAAGCAGTGGGAAGTCCCGAAGATAAACAAAAGCTGCTTACTGATTTATCATATGAACAGCATGAATACAGCGCCGACGAACGGAAACTGCTCATTCTTTGTTCGTTATTAGAGTCTCAGGAGCCCGTCAAACTGTACACGCTTGCTCATGATCTCCAGGTGACGAATGCCACGGTCAGCTATGACTTAGATGAGCTCGAGAAGTGGATTTCTCCCTTCGGACTGACACTGATCCGCAAAAGAGGTTTTGGCATCCAGCTTATAGGGCCGGAGAATGCGAAACGGAAAATTGTCGGCAACTTGATTGTGAACCGTCTCGACATCCAAATGTTTTTGGAAGCGGTTGAATTAAACATCAAAGGAAAAACCGATTCTTCAGAGAAAATGTTCGGGGTTGTCAGCAAAGGTGAGCTGTTAAAAATGGAGCGCATCTTATTTCAGCTCAAAGAAAAAATCGCTTTTTCATTGTCCGACAGCTCCTATATAGCGCTCGTCGTCCATCTGACGTATGCTATCGAACGAATTAAGCTTGGGGAAACTATCACCATGGAGCAAAATGAGCTTGAGGAACTGAAGAATGCGAAGGAATACAGCTCCGCTCTTGAAATCGCGGGCGAGCTTGAACGTGCCTTCGGCGTGACGATTCCAGAGGCGGAGGTCGGCTATATTACAATCCACCTTCGAAGCGCCAATCGAAAATACAAAACAGAATACAAAGCGCAGGAAATTGAGCTGGAAACAGCCCTGCAAACAAAGCGGCTCATTGCTTTTATTTCAGACAAAATCAGAATGGATCTAACGAAAAACTACTCTTTATATGAAGGCTTGATTGCCCATTTGGAGCCGGCCGTCAGCCGCATAAAAGAAAATATTGAGATATACAATCCGATGAAGGAACAGATCAAGCGCGATTATTTTCTGCTTTATATGGCGATCGAAGAAGGCGTCGAAAAGTATTTTCCGGGCATGTCCTTTTCTGATGATGAAATCGCTTTTATCGTTCTTCACTTTGGCTCGGCTCTTGAAATCAAAAAAGAAGAAGCAAAAGTGAAAGCGCTTGTCGTCTGCTCAAGCGGGATCGGCTCCTCGAAAATGCTTGCCTCCAGACTGAAAAAAGAGCTGCCGGAAATTGAATCGTTTGATATGTCATCCCTGATCGAGCTAAAGGGGAAGGATGTTCAAGCCTATGATATGATTGTGTCCACTGTACCGATTCCTTATGAAAACATTGATTACATCATGGTCAGCCCGCTATTAAATGAGGAAGACGCAAACCAGGTCAAGCAGTATATCAAGCGGAAGATTCCCCTTATTCTTAACAAAAAAAGAAGCCCGAAGGAAGAGGCGCAGCAAGCTGATGTACCTGACATGCTAGAGGCGGCGGAAAGCATAGGGCGGTATATGGAAGTTATCCAAGATGTTCTGCGCCATTTTACGCTAGCTCAACTCAAAACAAACCCGGACCATAGCATGCTTCTGCTAGAGCTTTTTCAACAGCTGAAGAAGGATGGCCTGATCCGTGATCCGGAAAAAGCTGCGGTTTGCCTGGCTGAGCGGGAGAAACAAGGGGGATTGGGAATCCCCGGAACAAACATGGCGCTTTATCATCTCAAAAATGATGAAATCGTCCTGCCTTTTTTCAAAATGTTTGATCTCAGCACCTCCTATGAAGTGGATGGCATGGACGGAAATACCCTCAGGATGACACGCATTCTCGTCATGATGGCGCCTAGCTCATTATCTGCTGAAGGCTCGGAGATTTTAAGCGCGATCAGCTCGGCAATTATCGAGAGCGGAGAAAGCATGGCGGGGTTTCAGGAAGAAGGAGAACAAGAATTGTATCAGCGGTTAAACCGCATATTTTTCACATGGATGAAAGAAAAAAACATACTGTAAACCTGCATGGCACACGTCAAAAATTTGGCGTGTGTTTTTCTGTGGATGGGGAACAAAATAAGAAAATGTGGGACTATTTTATCATTCAGTATTGGAATAATTCCAAAATGAAATAGTTTTACAAGTTATCTTTTTTGGGTTAAAATGGGTGAGGTAAGGAAGAAAATCTAACAAATTATTGAAGATTCAAGAGAATATAGGAGATGACGATATGGAAACATTACAGCATCTGATTCTGCATGACATGCCGAATAGCGAAGAAATAGAGGCTGTAAAAAGCGGAGACCATACACTGACATATAAAGGTTACCGTAAACGGATTAATCAGCTGGCGAATGCCATGCTTCAAAAAGGAATTCAAAAGGGCGACCGTGTTGCATTGCTTTGCAAAAACGGCCATCCCGCATCAACTGTTATGTTCGCCGCGCTTGAAATAGGTGCTGTTGTCGTACCTGTCAGCTGGCAGCTGAAACCATATGAAATGACAGGCATTTTAAAAGCAAGTGAACCGAAAGCGATGTTTTACGGAGCGGAGTTTAAAGAGATACTGGATGAAGTTCTACCTGAATTGTCCTCACTGTGTGTAACAATGGAAACAGGAACAGCTTACGAAACATCTGCTGAATTTGAAGCGCTGTTTGCAGGTCCTGATCATTTGCCAGAGACGGAAATGGTTTCACCTGATGATACAGCACTTCTGATGTTTACATCTGGAACAACGGGAAACCCGAAAAGATGCATGATTACACATGGCGGCATATACAGATACGTTAAAAAATCCAACAGCTCAATAGCACGTATGAAGGGCCTTCGTTTTCTCGCGTGCCATCCGATTTATCATACGAGTGCGCTCATTTGCATCATGCTTGGAACGTTTGCAGAAACAACCTTTGTGTTTACAAAGGATCAAGATCCTGTTCACATGCTGAAGGTCATTGAAGAAGAGAAAATTCAGACCGTGATGGCTCTTCCTGTGTTTTACACGTATTTGCTTGAGGCGTGGGAAACGCACCAAACTGACTTATCTTCACTTGTTATTTTAATGACAGGCGGAACAAAAGTGCCGAGCAGCCTAATCCGCCGCTATCTTGATATTGGCATTCCGCTCGCGCATGGCTATGGAAGCACTGAGGCTTGGGGCATCAGCACATGGACGCCTGATATGGGAATGGATAAAGCGGCATCTGCAGGAAAACCTGTGGCAGGTGTTAAAGTCAAAGTGGAAGATCCTCTGACCGGAGAAGAACTTCCTCAAGGAGAAATCGGCGAAATCGTTGTTCATACTCCATTCTTATTTAAAGGCTATGAAGACAATCCTGAAGCAACAGCGAAAGTGCTGCAAAATGGATGGTTTAGAACCGGAGATTCAGGATATGTAGATGAAGATGGCTTTATTTTCATCACGGGACGCTACAAGGATGTCATTATTTACGGAGGCGATAACGTCTATCCTGATCAGGTTGAAGAAGTTATCCAGCAGATCCCGGGAATCCTTGAAACGGCTGTGGTCGGTATTCCAGACCCGCTTTACGGTGAAAAACCGAAAGCTTTTATCGTGAAAAATGGCGGCCAGCGCATCACAGAAGAGGATGTCATCGCATTTTGTAAAGAACGCCTGTCCGCTTACAAAATACCTGAAGTTGAATTTGTTAACGAACTGCCGAAAAACAACCTTGGCAAGGTGAAAAAAGACGTCCTGCGCAATCAGGCTGTACATTCATAAAAGAAGAAGCCCGTCCACTTTATGTGGCGGGCTTCTTTGCACTTGCACAGACGGAAAGCTCAGGCTTAATGTTCTTAAATTGTATATCAATGTCTTCGAAGCCGGCTGCTTTAAAGTCAGCAATCATCTGTCTTCCAAATGATTTGGTTTTTTCAGGACTGGCATCCGCTTCCCGCGGCTGCATCGTAATGGCTGCTTTGCCGCCTGGCTTTAATGCCCGATAAATCTGTTTCAT
Organism: Bacillus sp. FSL M8-0025; assembly: GCF_037975475.1. Lineage (NCBI taxonomy): Bacteria > Bacillati > Bacillota > Bacilli > Caryophanales > Bacillaceae > Bacillus > Bacillus sp. FSL M8-0025. The sequence continues at coordinate 467,087 of NZ_CP150258.1, forward strand.
GCCTTTTGTTTGGTCATTCCAAATGGTGTAGTTGTTAACGGAAATCACTTTATCATAAAACGAGGCGGGGAGAGGAAATGTCTCGATGCTTCCTTGTATCAGGCGTACGCCCTTTGGTTTCACTCTGCGGGCGGCCAGCTTCAGCATGGCCTCTGACACATCAATCCCATGAAGATGAACATCCTTCTCGCGTTTCAGCATCTGCTGCATGCAGTATCCCGGGCCAAACCCGACTTCTAAAATGCTGTCCCCGCGCGTGATACCCAGCTGATTGATTGTCCACTGATTCAGTGTTTGATTTTCAGCAGCCATGATGTACCCGGCAATCATGCCGATGACGCCCTTTGGCCTGCTGAATCTTCTAGAAAGCATGTTAATCATTCAGCAACCAACCCCCTTTTTGAGTTAATTTCCTCCCAGCGTTCCATGTGAAACATTTTTCTGATAAAGCAATGCGAAGGTGCCAAGCCATGTTTATCCATAGAGTGTGTGAGGTACACAACAAATAGACATGAAAACAAAGGAGGAGAATCATCATGGCAAATTATCCAAAAGAACTGCCGGCACAAACTCAAAGTCGCCAGCCGGGAATTGAAAGCGAAATGAATCCAAGTCCGGTGTATGAGTACGAGGATTATAAAGGAGCAGACAAATTAAAAGGAAAAGTAGCTCTTATTACAGGCGGCGACAGCGGGATCGGACGCGCGGTTTCCGTCGCTTACGCAAAGGAAGGCGCAGACATCGCCATTGTGTATAAGGATGAGCATGAAGACGCTGAGAAGACGAAGAAACGTGTTGAACAAGAAGGCGTAAAATGCCTGCTGATTGCTGGTGACGTAGGTGAAGAGGAATTCTGCAATGAAGCGGTTGAAAAAACGGTCAAGGAACTAGGCGGCCTTGACATCCTTGTCAACAATGCAGGTGAACAGCATCCGAAGGAAAGCATCAAAGATATTACGAGCGAACAGCTTCACCGCACATTCAAAACAAATTTTTATTCTCAATTTTATTTGACTAAAAAAGCAATTGATTACCTGAAACCGGGCAGCGCCATCATCAATACGACATCCATCAACCCGTACGTAGGGAACCCGACACTGATTGATTATACAGCGACAAAAGGGGCGATCAACGCCTTTACAAGAACAATGGCGCAGGCGCTTGTTAAAGACGGCATCCGTGTAAATGCAGTCGCGCCGGGTCCGATCTGGACGCCACTAATCCCAGCTACGTTCCCTGAAGAAACAGTTGCTCAATTTGGGCAGGATACGCCGATGGGCCGTCCTGGACAGCCTGTTGAGCACGTCGGCTGTTATGTGCTCCTGGCATCAGATGAGTCCTCTTACATGACAGGACAGACCCTGCATGTCAACGGCGGAAACTTTGTGACGACATAAGAGGGAGTGAGACATATGAGCATCACGAAAGAAGAAGTGAACAGCTACTATCAAAAAGCAGGGATTGTATTAACGGACGAGGAAGTAGACCAAATCCAGCTGATGGATTACGGCTTAGGAAAAGAAAGAAAAGTCGGGCTCCAGCTCTTCGTCTACGTCAATACAGACCGTTATTGTTCAAAGGAATTGGTGCTGTTTCCGGGACAGACTTGCCCGGAACACCGCCATCCGCCGGTCGACGGCCAGGAAGGCAAGCAGGAGACCTTCCGCTGCCGCTACGGAAAAGTGTATCTTTACGTAGAAGGAGAAAAAACGCCGCTTCCAAAAGTTCTCCCTCCTCAGGAAGACAGAGAACACTATACGGTCTGGCACGAAATTGAGCTAGAACCGGGCGGGCAATACACGATTCCACCAAACACAAAGCATTGGTTCCAGGCCGGGGAAGAAGGTGCCGTCGTGACGGAAATGTCATCGACGAGTACGGATAAACATGATATCTTTACCGATCCAAGAATATAAGGATGGGCTTAACAGCCCATCCTTTTTGTATTGAAAAAAACAGAATCATCGCTATAATGGGTAAAAAAGGAAAGAGGGCGAGGCGATGTTCACTTGCAAGGTAAATGAGCACATCACCATCCGATTATTGGAGCCGAAGGATGCGGAGCGGCTGGCCGAACTCATTATCCAAAATCAGCAGCGGCTTGGCAAGTGGCTGTTTTTTGCGGAAAATCCAAGCAGCGCTGAAACGTACCGAGAAACAATCATTCCAGATTGGCGGCGCCAGTATGCCGACCTGAACTGCATTGAGGCGGGGCTCCTTTATGACGGCAGCCTATGCGGCATGATCAGCCTGCATAACCTTGATCAAGTGAATCGTAAGGCGGAAATCGGATATTGGATTGCCAAAGAATTTGAAGGGAAAGGCATTATTACAGCTGCCTGCCGAAAACTCATTACGTATGCTTTTGAAGAGCTTGAGCTGAATCGTGTGGCGATCTGTGCGGCTGTCGGAAACGAAAAAAGCAGAGCGGTTCCGGAGCGGCTCGGGTTTCTAGAGGAAGGCAGGGCACGGGACGGCTTATACGTAAACGGCATGCATCACGACCTCGTCTACTACAGTCTGTTAAAGCGTGAATGGGAAGGCGAAAAATAAAGAGCACACTTTCTTGTTTAAATCTTCCCCGGATGTGGAAAAGTAACAGCGGAGACGTTAAAAAGGAGTGATTCGAGATGAATCAGCAAGACATTAAACAAAAAGTGCTTGATGTTCTAGATCACCATAAAGTAGGTTCGCTCGCAACAGTTCAAAAGGGCAAACCGCATTCCCGCTACATGACTTTTTTCCATGACGGGCTGACGATTTACACACCGACAAGCAAGGAAACTCATAAAGCGGAAGAAATTGAGAACAACCCCAATGTCCACATTTTATTAGGCTATGATTGTGAAGGCTTTGGCGACGCATATGTCGAAGTTGCCGGAAAAGCCAAAATCAACAATTCGGCAGAACTCAAGGACAAAATATGGAGTTCCAAATTAGAGCGCTGGTTTGACGGCAAGGATGATCCGAATCTGGTGATTCTTGAAATTGAACCAGAGGATATCAGATTAATGAATGCCGGGGAGAAAACACCGGTCTCACTCGAACTATAAAAAATTTGTGTTTTCAGGGGCGATATGTTATTATGAATAGCTAGTAAGAAAAATAAGCAAATAAAAAAGAAAGTAAACTTCTTTTTTCTGTTTTGAGAGAGAAGCTTACCGCTTCCCAAGCAGCATAACCAGCTGCCCTTATTCTTTTCCTTCATAACAAATCGCCCCTAACGATGAGATGGAAAAAAGACTTTTTTGTTTTACAATTCACACCGGCGCGGCTTCGGAGCCGCAGTGACGATTGAGAGGTAGGGCTTTCGTTGTCTTGTGTTCAAGAAATTTCCATGGTGTTTACTTTCCAGAATGATTCTTCGGAACAATGCTTTATGAATCTAACCCGCCTGACTTGGCGGATGATATAATCTTTATTTGCGTATAGAAAAGAATAAGACAAACCGCCCGGCGTACGCCGGACGGTTTTTTTATTGCAAAAAACACATCGTACTGAAACCTCCTTGTCTTCTTTCCAGTCTTATCTCTAGGATGAAATTGGAGGAAGAATAACGTGCATGTCATTACAACACAAGTACTTTTTATTTTTTGTTTTTTATTGCTGATTCACTCGATAGAAACCTTAGCCTATGCTACAAGGCTTTCCGGGGCCCGCGTTGGATTTATTGCGTCCGCGCTTTCTCTGTTTAATGTCATGGTCATCGTATCCAGAATGTCGAACATGGTGCAGCAGCCCTTTACTGGGCATTTAATTGATGCTGCTGGAAAAAACGCACTGGCGATTGTAGGGGAGCAGTTCCGCTTTTTAATTTTCGGATCGACAGTCGGCACCATTTTGGGCATTATCCTGCTCCCGTCTTTTGTCGCTCTTTTTTCACGGGCGATTATTCACTTGGCGGGCGGCGGCGGCTCCGTTTTTCAAGTATTCCGAAAGGGATTCTCGAAACAAGGATTCAAAAATGCCCTTTCCTATTTGCGTCTGCCGTCCATTTCATATGTAAAAGGATTTCATATGCGCTTGATTCCGAAGCGTTTGTTTGTCATCAACATGCTGATCACATCGATTTATACGATTGGCGTGCTTTCGGCTTTATACGCAGGCCTTCTGGCGCCGGAGCGCAGCACGACAGCCGTCATGGCTTCGGGTTTGATCAACGGAATTGCGACGATGCTGCTGGCCATTTTTGTTGATCCTAAAGTATCCGTTCTAGCTGATGATGTGGCAAAAGGAAAACGAAGCTATCTCTATTTAAAATGGACCTCTATCACAATGGTCACATCAAGGGTGGCGGGCACACTCCTCGCCCAGCTCATGTTTATTCCGGGGGCCTACTATATCGCGTGGCTGACAAAGTGGTTTTAATAAGAAAGGCTGGATCATAAAGATCCAGCCTTTTTTGCATTCCCTTATTTATATTTCCTTAATCCGCGGTCGTACAAAAAATTTCCGAATGGGACGAAAGCAGCGACGAAGCCGGCAGCTGACCATTTCAGCGGCCATTTGACAGAGAAGGTTGCATAAGCCAAGACAAGCAAATACAAAATGAACAACCCGCCGTGAACCGAACCGACAATTGTCACCGCAAGCGGAAGGCCTGCCCAATATTTAAGCGGCATAGCGATGAACAACAGGATTAAGAGTGACATTCCTTCAATAAAACCCATCGTGCGAAGTCTTCCGATCGGCGTGTGCAGCATAAATCGCCCTCCTTGTGGACACGTTTTCATTTTATACTATAAACAATCCGGAGGGGCATATGACAGCTTTCAAAAAATGTTCGGAAAACATTCATTTTTACATGCCTTTTCTAGGGAACTGTACTTGTCATTTACAAAAATACCCGAGATAATGTGTACAAAATCAAAAAAGAAGGATGTTGAAATGAAACTTGACCAGATTGATCTGAATATCATTGAGGAGCTGAAGAAGGACAGCCGTTTGTCGATGAGGGAATTAGGCAGAAAAATTAAGCTGTCGCCTCCATCTGTGACAGAACGGGTAAGGCAGCTTGAATCGTTTGGCATCATCAAGCAATACACGCTGGAGGTCGACCAGAAAAAACTTGGGCTTCCCGTTTCCTGTATTGTGGAAGCAACCGTTAAAAACGCGGATTACGAGCGGTTCAAAAGCTATATTCAAACATTGCCGAATATTGAATTTTGCTACCGGATTGCAGGTGCAGCCTGCTATATGCTGAAAATCAATGCCGAAAGCCTCGAAGCGGTAGAAGATTTCATTAACAAAACATCGCCCTACGCGCAAACCGTCACTCACGTCATTTTCTCAGAAATTGACACGAAAAACGGGCGCGGTTAGAGAGTGCCGCGTGAAGTCTGTTATAATAACAGGATGAGCGCGAAAGAAAGAGAAGTGATCAAGCATGTCAAAAACAGTTGTATTAGCTGAAAAACCTTCAGTCGGCCGGGATTTAGCCCGGGTGCTGAAGTGCCATAAAAAAGGAAACGGTTATCTCGAAGGCGATCAATATATTGTGACCTGGGCTTTAGGCCATTTGGTGACGCTTGCTGATCCGGAAGGCTACGGAAAAGAATTTCAATCATGGCGCCTAGAGGATCTGCCGATTATTCCAGAACCCTTGAAGCTTGTGGTGATAAAAAAAACCGGAAAGCAGTTCAATGCAGTCAAATCCCAGCTTACCCGTAAAGACGTCAATCAGATTGTCATCGCGACTGACGCAGGCCGGGAAGGTGAGCTTGTTGCGCGCTGGATCATTGAGAAAGCGAATGTCCGAAAACCAATCAAGCGGCTGTGGATTTCATCTGTGACGGATAAAGCGATCAAGGAAGGTTTTCAAAAGCTGCGCAGCGGCAAAGAATATGAAAACCTGTACCATTCTGCCGTCGCCAGAGCGGAAGCGGATTGGATTGTGGGGATCAACGCCACCCGTGCACTTACCACAAAATTCAATGCCCAGCTCTCATGCGGGCGTGTGCAGACTCCGACGCTTGCCATGATTGCAAAGCGCGAGGCAGACATTCAGGCGTTTACGCCCGTTCCGTATTACGGCATCCGTGCTGCAGTCGACGGCATGACGCTGACGTGGCAGGATAAGAAATCAAAGCAGACGAGAACGTTCAATCAAGATGTAACAAGCCGTCTGCTAAAAAATCTCCAAGGAAAGCAAGCGGTCGTAGCTGAGCTGAAAAAAACAGCGAAAAAAAGCTTTGCGCCTGCGCTTTATGATTTAACGGAGCTGCAGCGTGACGCCCACAAGCGCTTCGGTTTTTCTGCCAAAGAAACGCTTTCTGTCCTGCAGAAGCTATATGAGCAGCATAAGCTCGTCACATATCCGCGGACGGACTCTAGATTTTTATCCAGTGACATCGTCCCGACGTTAAAAGACCGTCTGGAAGGCATGGAAGTAAAACCGTATGCCCAATATGTCAGCCAAATTAAAAAACGCGGCATTAAATCTCATAAAGGATATGTCAATGACGCGAAGGTGTCAGACCACCACGCGATTATCCCGACCGAAGAGCCGCTCGTTCTCAGCAGTCTGAGTGATAAAGAACGAAAGCTGTATGACCTGATTGCGAAACGTTTCCTGGCTGTATTAATGCCTGCATTCGAATATGAGGAAACAAAGGTCATCGCAGAAATCGGCGGAGAAACCTTTACGGCGAAAGGCAAAACCGTGCAGTCGCAAGGGTGGAAAGCCGTTTATGATATGGCGGATGAGGATGATGAGCAGGAGGATGACAGAGATCAGACACTTCCTGCGCTTCAAAAAGGCGACACACTTGCCGTCCGCACGTTAACGGAAACAAGCGGCCAAACGAAGCCGCCTGCCCGCTTTAATGAAGGAACCTTGCTGTCAGCGATGGAAAACCCAAGCGCGTTTATGCAGGGAGAAGAAAAAGGCCTCGTCAAAACGCTTGGAGAAACAGGCGGCCTCGGCACGGTGGCAACGCGTGCCGACATTATTGAAAAACTGTTCAACAGCTTTTTAATCGAGAAAAAAGGCCAAGATATTTTTATCACATCTAAAGGAAAACAGCTCCTGCAGCTTGTTCCGGAGGATCTGAAATCACCGGCCTTAACAGCAGAATGGGAGCAAAAGCTGTCTGCGATCGCGGCCGGCAAATTGAAATCGGCTGTTTTTATTAAAGATATGAAGGCTTACGCTCACCAAACGGTAAAAGAAATCAAAAACAGCAGCCAAACCTTCCGACATGACAACATTACGGGAACGGCATGTCCGGAATGCGGCAAAATGATGCTGAAAGTAAACGGCAAACGCGGGACGATGCTCGTGTGCCAAGATCGTGAATGCGGAAGCAGAAAAACGATTGCCCGAAAAACAAACGCACGCTGCCCAAATTGCCATAAAAGAATGGAGCTTCGCGGCCAAGGCGAGGGCCAAACCTTTGCGTGTGTGTGCGGTCACCGTGAAAAGCTCTCTGTATTTGAAAAACGAAAAAACAAAGACAAAGCGCGTGCTACCAAACGGGACGTATCCTCTTATATGAAAAAACAAAATAAAGATGAGCCGATTAACAACGCGCTGGCAGAACAGCTGAAAAAACTCGGTTTGGATAAATAATAAAAAAACCTGTGCCTATCGCACAGGTTTTTTTAGTGGACTTAGGTCCTGTTTTCTTAATGTTCAAAAAGGGGAAAAAAAGCTAGCAATCTGCATTTTTTTCTTTTATAGTAAATGTACTTTGTAACATGGCAGTCATATTTTCGTCTATAACTATTTGTGAGCGTCTGATTTGCTTCAGGCGACAAAGGGGGATTTGCCTGTGAGGCATGTACTAATTGCTGTCATCTTATTCTTCTTATCTATCGGACTTTCCGCAGGGTGTGCTGAAGCTGGAAACAAGACCCAAAATCAGTCGGCGACAGAAGTGAATGCCAGCCCGCTCCAGCCGGCGGAATATTTCATCTATCACAATTTAATGAATGACAAAGGGCTGATCAAAACCGATTTTTCAGACCAGCCTTCTTACTTGTCGGAATCTCTCGGCCTGTGGATGGAGTTTCTGCTCAGCAAAAATGACGCACCGCATTTCCAGGATCAATATCAGCATCTGACTGATTCATTTCTGATGAGCAATCACTTGGTGACGTGGAAGATTCAAAATGGCCAAGCGAGCGAGACGAATGCGCTGATAGATGATATGAGAATTATGCTGTCTCTTGACCAAGCCGCCGCAAAATGGGGCCGCAGCGACTACGCGCAAACGGCTAGGGATATCGGCACGTCTTTGAAGACATACAATATGAACAACGGGTTTTTTACAGACTTTTACGACTCACAGGCCGCTTCAAAGGATGTGACGCTTTCATACGTCATGCCTGATGCCTTAGCTGTCTTAAAGAAGAATGGAATCATAGACGAAGAAACAGAACAGCGGAATGCCAATGTTCTCTATTCAGCTCCTTTAAAAAATGGCTTTCTGCCGAATACATACAGCTCGGAGACGAAGGAATACACATATGATAGTGAAATCAACCTGATTGATCAGCTTTACGCTGCTTGGCATTTGCCGGAAGGGGATGAAAAAGCATCTGTTTTAGCGGACTGGATCAAGCAGGAATTTCAGAAAAACGGAAAGCTGTACGGGCGGTATTCGGCAGATACGAAGGAGCCTGCCGTCCAATATGAGTCTCCATCCGTATATGCATTAGCCGTATTGTTTTTGACAAAACAGCATGAAAACAGTTCTGTCATCAAAGCCATATATGACAGAATGAATGACTTTGAAATTCATGATCCGGTGAAATCTTATTATGGAGGCTATATGAGCGGCACTCAGACGCATTCATTTGACAATCTGCTGCCGCTGTTAGCCGAAAGGAAGCTTTTTAATGAAAATATCATTCAGTGAATCACAAAAATTATTTGCTTATTTTTCAGGGCTCATCGCGGCCCTGTCTTTGTTTATTTATTATGTGTCAGCCCAGCAATCAGAAGGTGCTCTGATCCTTTGCATCACATTTGTCGTCATCGCCGCAGGCATCTGGTTCGGCCCGATTTACGCGCTGGCAGTGACCTTAATCGTACTCTTTGTTCTCGGCACCTTAATGATGTTTTTCCAGACTGGACAGACATCGCTCTTTCCGGCTGAGGAAGGGCTGCGAATGCTTGTCGTGTGGGGAATCGCGCTTTTGCTGTTTTCTTTTATTTCTGGAAGAATCCACGATATTACAGCAGAGCTTCGGCGCTCAATGACACGGCTTCAATCCGAAATTAAAAGCTATGTTGCTGTTGACAGAGTGACTGGTTTTGATAACAAGCAAAGGATGAAGCTGGAACTTTCAGAAGAAATCAAGCGGGCGGAGCGCTACGGCAATTCTTTTGTGTTTTTGCTGCTCCATATGCATTATTTCAAAGAGTTTAAGTCTTTGTACGGTGAAAAAGAAACGGACCGCCTCTTCCAATATGTCGGTCAGCAAATCAGGACAAGCGTTCGGGAAACGGATAAGAAATTCCGTCCCTCTGACGAGCGTATCGGGATCGTGCTGACGCACACGCCTGCTGAACATATGCCGGCCGTTCTGACTAAGCTGAAGAAACAATTGGATACATATCAGCTGGAAAATGGAAAGTATGTGTCGCTTACGTTCCACGTTTGCTATTTGCCCTACCGCAACGATATCCAAACAGCTGATCAATTTTTAGAAGAACTGGAAAACGAGATGATGATGAATGAACTATAAAGGAATCACATTGCTATGCGTCATGATGCTTCTATTTTCAGCTATTGCGTCTTTTCCCGTTTCTGCGCAAGCGAAAGATCAGGATGCCGGCATTCTCATCATCTACTCAACCTTGGACGGCAAAGAGTCGTCACAAGTCAAAATGCTCGATTTGCTTGCGGGCCACTTTACATCCCATGTGACAGTCAAAAAAGATTCAGACGTTGAAGCGTCGGATTTCAAAGGGAAAGACCATGTGATTTATTACGGCCAAACGAAAAGAAAGCTCAGCCAAAAATTGCTGTCTCTTATCAGCGGCGTAAAAAAACCGGTTGTCGCCATTGGCTATAACGCAGGCCAAATCAGCCAATTTTCTGGGCTTTCATTAGCCCGCAAAGAAAATGTGTTTCAGGTTCACAGCAGGTCAGAAAAGGCCGATGTGTCTCTGGAAAGCGGGCTTAACGTGCTGAGTGTATCAGGCCTGAAAGGAACGGCGCTTTACACCTTCAAAGCGGATGAAGGCACAACGCATTCTTTTATATGGAAAACAAAAAAAGGGAATGTGTACATTGGATTAACAAATTTGTTAAATGACAATTTGATCGTGGCGAAACAGCTCAGAGAAGCTTTCGGAGAGAAGGCGGGGACGACGTTATTGTATTTGCGTCTCGAGGATATCAGCCCGATGTCTGATGAAAAACTGCTGCTTCAAGCCGGTACATACCTGCATAAGCGGCATATTCCTTTTATCCTGGCGGTCATTCCGGTTTACTTGAATCCGGAAACAGGCGACAAAGTGTATTTGTCTGATCAACCGAAGATGGTCAAGGTGCTGAAGAAGCTGCAAAGCATGGGCGGCAGTATCATTGTTCACGGCTATACTCACGCTTATCGCTACAGTGAAACAGGAGAGGGCTTTGAATTTTGGGATGCAAAGGCGGATCAGCCGATTACATCCGGAAATGCCGAAGACCCCCCGTCCATTTTGGAGAAAGAACAGGACTTCCCGAACGAACAAGCCTATCACAGCTATCTCGAACCATTTCGGGAAAAGGAAGAAACGTATACAAAACAAAAACTGACGCGTGCCATTGAGGATTTGACATCATCGGGTCTTTACCCGCTGGCGTTTGAAGCGCCGCATTACACGATGTCCGATTATGGCTATCAAATCGCCTCGCAGTATTTTACAAGCATTTTCGGCCAGGTCCAGCTCAGCAGCACAACATGGAAAACATCCGGTGCACCTCCGTTTGTGACTGCTCCTTCGATGTTGCACGGAATGACGCTTTATCCGGAAACGATCGGCTTTGTCGACACATCGAAGCAAAACCCGCTCGGTGAGATGGAGGAGCACATCTCCCAGATGATTGATTTTGAAGGCGGAGTAGCCGGAGGATTTTATCACCCGTACCTCGGGATGAAATATCTGCCGGAGCTGGTTGATCAGATGGAACGCATTCCAGACAGTGAATGGCTTGATTTAAAGAAAACGAAACAAACCGTCAAAACAGACAAAGTGGAAATTCATACAAGCGGTGACGGAACGATTCAGGTGAAAAACGGCGTAAGCGCCATTGACGAGTTTTTCGATCATCATCGCCAAACCCCTCTGGAAAAGGCGTTATGGATTCTCTCCGCTGTTGTGCTCTTATTTGTCATTATGTTTGTCAGTTATACGTTTTACTTGAGAGCCACATTGAAAAAACGAATTTTTAAGGAGAGAAGAAGCCTTGGGTAATACGCTGTTCTTTATCTCGCTAAGTTTAATATGGGTTATGCTTCTCTACCACATGTTCCTCATGCAGGGCGGGTTTCGCCACTATATGACCTTCGAACGGAATATCCCGAAGTGGAGAGAAAATATGAAGGAACTGCCGAAGGTCAGCGTCCTCATCCCGGCGCATAACGAAGAGGTTGTGATTCGGCAGACGCTGAAGGCCATGGTCAACCTTTATTATCCGAAGGACCGGCTGGAGATTATCGTCGTTAATGATAATTCATCAGACCGGACGGGTGATATCGTCAATGAATTTTCCGAGAAATACGATTTCATCAAAATGGTGATTACGAAGCCGCCAAATGCAGGAAAAGGAAAATCCTCTGCACTTAACTCGGGTTTTGCCGAATCGAACGGCGATGTGATCTGTGTGTATGACGCCGACAACACGCCTGAGAAAATGGCCGTGTATTACCTCGTGCTCGGCCTGATGAATGACGAAAAGGCAGGCGCCGTGGTAGGGAAATTCCGCGTCATCAATGCGGCAAAGACGCTGCTGACGAGGTTTATTAATATCGAAACGATCTGTTTTCAGTGGATGGCCCAGGGAGGCAGATGGAAGTGGTTCAAAATCGCCACGATCCCAGGCACCAACTTCGCGATCCGCAGAAGCATTATCGAAAAGCTCGGAGGCTGGGATGACAAAGCGCTCGCTGAGGATACTGAGCTGACCATCCGGGTATATAATCTCGGCTATCACATCCGCTTTTTCCCTGCCGCCATCACGTGGGAGCAGGAACCGGAAACATGGAAGGTATGGTGGCGCCAGCGCACCCGATGGGCGCGCGGCAATCAATATGTCGTGCTCAAATTTTTGGCGCAGTTTTTTAAGCTGAAACGAAAACGGATTATCTTTGATTTGTTTTATTTTTTCTTTACGTACTTCCTGTTTTTCTTTGGCGTGATCATGTCAAATGCGATTTTTGTAGTGAATTTGTTTTATGATTTGCATTTGTCTGTTGGATTTTTGGCAATGATTCTCTGGATTTTGGCGTTTTTCTTATTTATGACAGAGGTCATGATTACGTTGAGCATTGAAAAAACAGAAATGAACAAGCAAAACTTTTTTATCGTATTTCTCATGTACTTCACATACTCGCAGGCATGGATTGTGCTTGTTATCTACTCTTTATTCGTAGAAATCAAGCACCGTTTATTCAAGCAAGAGGTCAAATGGTACAAGACAGAACGATACAATCAACATAAAAGCGGGTGACCTTTTTGAAACAAATAATGATTTTTCTCACAAGCTTCATGCTGCTGGCGATGACTGGACAAACGGCTCTTGCCAAAGACGTACAGGTCAGTGGTTCGCTCCTCGGGAAAAGCAGCCAAGAACAAGCCAAACAGCAGGTGCTGACAAGCGAGTTGATTACACTGTATGGATCAAAAGACAGCGCAGAGCTGACGTATCAGATCCCAGCAGGCGCCTCTTCGGGCAATCAGCAATTGGTAATCGAATACGAGGCATCAAATCTTTTAATTTCTCCATCATCGTTAACGGCTGTCATTGATGATGAACCGGTCAAGACGTTAAAGCTTGATGGTGATTCCAAACGGAAAACAGTGAAGCTGAATCTGAATAAAAGCCAGTCTGCGCAAGGCTATCACAACGTATCGCTGAAATTCTACGGCGTAATGAAAGAGGGCGTGTGCGTCAGACAGGATACATCAGGCAACTGGATCAAAATTTATCCGGACAGCCGGCTGACACTTGCTGACAGCAGTGAAGCGAAGGGAACGTCGCTGGACCATTATCCGTATCCTTTCGCCCAATCTGGAAATACAGCTGAAGAAACAGCTATCGTCATTCCGGATAACCCAAGTTCAGCAGAAATAGAAGCTGCTGTTAAAACAGAAGGCTATTTGAAAACGGTGGACAGCAGTGTCAGTATTGCGTATGTCACGGAATCTGAACTGAAAAAAATCGATAAGCCGACGATTGTTATCGGCGTGGACAAGCATTGGAACGGCAAAGTGAAAAAACTGTTGAAACAAGCTGGGCTACAGGCAAAAGGAGAAAACCTTCTGCTTGCGGAGCGGGTGCTGAAAGCAGAGGGCAAGCAGCAGTCGGTTTTGTTTGCGCAAGCTGCGTCCGAGGACGCGCTCACTAAAAAAATCAGCGTGATAACAGATCAGACATATACAGGCCAGCTCAGCGGCGATACACTTTCAATCAGCAAGCTTCAGCAGACTGAAAAAAAAGAAAGCGATAAGCTGACCCTTGAGAATTTTGGAGCGGGCGATATCACAATTGGAGCTGACAAAACATCTTCAGCACATTATTTTTATCCGGCTTCGGCTGTTTTAGATGAAAACCAATCGGCGAAGCTGTCGCTTAAACTGAAAAAGTCTGAAACGATTCAAGCCTCAACGGCTGAAAACGAGTCAGCCTCTCAGGCTGCAGAACTGAAAGTGATGATCAACGGCCAGCCGCACTCGGTCCGGCTTGATGAATTAGGAAAAGAAGATAAAAACGGATTCTATCATGTCACAGTGAAAGTGGACCCTAAGCTGCTGCAAAAAAACCGCTACATTGATATTCAGTTTGTCACGATCGGTTTAAAGGAAAACAACCCTTGTAATACGACTGATGAAGAAAAGTGGGTTTTTATCGATAAAAACAGTACATTATCATACGCTATCAAAGGCATGTCTCCTTCAGCGGATTTTCAAGAGTGGCCGCTTCCTTACGCCGGAAACCAGGATCAAACAACGTTAATCGTGCTTCCTGACACCGTAAGCCAATCGAAGCTTGAGGAGCTTTCTCTCGTGACGGAATCCTTTGGCAGCGAAGCACAGCATTCATATACGGTAAAGAAATCATCTGACGTTACAGCAAATGATGCGAAAGGACGAAACCTCATTTTCATAGGAGGGATCAATCAATTTTCTCTTCTGAAGGAGAAATCATCAGATCTGCTTGTGCCGCAGGAAAAGAACGGCTCGTTTGATGTATCTAGTTTCGAGATGCTGAATGAGACGACAAAACAAGTGGTATTTACCCAAGCATCGGTTTGGGATTCACGCTATACAATGGCTGTCTTTGCACCGTCAAAAGGAGATGGCACGGCTGTCACAAAAGAGATCATCAGTTATCTGAACAGCAACGATGAGTCGGCAACCGTCCTTAATGAAACAAACAGCCAGCAGGTGTTTACAAACCACCAGCAGCTCAAATCGGAAACAAACAGTTCCGATGCAGAACAACCAACACAGGATCATAGCCAGAAATGGATGTATATTGGTGTGCTGGCACTCATTATGGTGGTTGCGGCAGTGTTCATTTGGATTGCCGTAAGACGCAAAAAAAGAAAGACAGATACAGAATAAAACAGAGGCGATTTTAGCCTCTGTTTTTTTATTTTTGGTAAGTAAATTCCATTTGTGGAACCTGTCATTTTATTTTTTTCTCTCAGCCAATAAGCCTCTTTACAACGTGCGGGAACGGGAGTATGATCTCTTTTAGAAAACAAATCGCTTAATCTGAAATCAGAGCGGGGGACCCAATAGAACGGCTTTTTGCCGTTGGGGTGAATCCTTTTTAGGTAGGGCTAACTCTCATATGCCCGAATCCGTCAGCTAACCTCGTAAGCGTTCGTGAGAGGAGATGAATGAAACCTGTGTTCGATGTTATGGCACAGGGGCATCCGTTTGCCTCTGTGTTTTTTGTTGTTCATTTTTGAATGCAAATCGCATACAGAGACATCATAGCAGAAAGGACTATCATCAACATGTGAGAGCAAGACACTGATGGATGTTTTATTGTTTTAATTGAAAAATGAGAAATTAAAAGGGGAAGACATCGATGTATCATTCAATCAAACGTTTTTTGATTGGGAAACCACTAAAATCCCAAGCAGCTGGAGAGCAAAAACTGACGAAATTAAAAGCCTTGGCTATGCTTTCCTCAGATGCGCTGTCATCTGTCGCATATGGGACAGAACAAATTCTAATCATTTTGGCAACAATCAGTGCAGCCGCATTTTGGTACTCCATTCCGATTGCGGTTGGCGTTCTCATCTTGCTGCTCGCACTGATTCTTTCATACAGGCAAATTATTTACGCTTATCCGCAGGGCGGCGGGGCGTATATCGTTTCTAAAGAAAATCTCGGTGAAAAACCGGGATTGATTGCGGGCGGTTCATTGCTTGTTGATTATATTTTAACAGTAGCGGTAAGTATTTCCGCAGGCACGGATGCCATCACGTCAGCCTTTCCTGCATTGCATGATTATCATGTGCCGATCGCTATTTTTCTCGTGTTAGTGATTATGATTTTGAACCTGCGCGGGCTTTCGGAATCAGCATCCATACTTGCCTACCCGGTTTATCTGTTTGTGGTGGCGCTTTTGGTTCTCATTGCAGTCGGGTTGTTTAAACTTATGACAGGACAAATAGACCAGCCAGCCCATCATACATCGCTCGGCACACCTGTAGCCGGCATTACGCTATTTTTGCTGCTTAAGGCTTTTTCCTCCGGATGCTCAGCGTTGACCGGGGTTGAGGCCATTTCTAATGCGATTCCTGCATTCAAAAACCCGCCTGCGCGAAACGCGGCAAGAACGCTTGCGATGATGGGGATTTTGCTGGCGATTCTGTTTTCCGGCATCACGGTTCTCGCGTACGGGTATGGTACGGCGCCGAAACCTGATGAAACAGTGGTTTCACAAATTGCGTCCGAAACCTTTGGGCGGAATGTGTTCTACTATGTCATCCAAGGTGTCACATCGCTTATTTTGGTTCTTGCGGCAAATACGGGATTCTCAGCCTTCCCGCAGCTTGCCTTCAACCTGGCGAGAGACCAGTATATGCCGCGAATGTTTACAGTCAGGGGCGACCGCTTAGGCTTCTCAAATGGGATTATCTTTTTAGGCTTTGCCTCCATTGTTCTCATTATCTTATTCGGGGGACAGACGGAGCACTTAATCCCGTTATATGCTGTGGGCGTATTTATTCCATTTACGCTTTCACAAACCGGCATGTGCATGAAATGGATCAAGCAAAAACCAAAAGGCTGGATCGGAAAAATGCTGATCAACTCCTGCGGCGCTCTGATATCATTTATGGTTCTATCCATTCTGTTTGTGACGAAGTTTAATGTCGTATGGCCTGTGTTAATCTTTATGCCTATCGTCGTTTTGCTGTTTTTTGCGATTAAAAATCACTATACTGCGGTTGGTGAACAGCTTCGCATCGTAGACAAAGAGCCGGAAGAAATCAAAGGCACCGTTGTGATTGTGCCTGTGGCCGGTGTCACCACCGTCGTGCAAAAATCGATTCACTATGCGAAATCACTGTCCGATCAGGTGATCGCCGTTCACGTGTCATTTGACAGAGAACAGGAAAAGAAATTCGAAAAACGTTGGGAAGAGCTTAATAACGGAGTGCGTCTCGTGACGCTTCACTCCTCTTACAGAAGCCTTGTCCATCCGTTTGATAAGTTTTTGGAAACAGTTGAGGCAAAAGCGAAGAAGGAGCAGTTTTCCGTTATGGTGCTGTTTCCGCAATTTATAACGAAAAAACGCTGGCACACCATCCTTCACAACCAATCGGCCTTCCTCCTCAGAGTCCGGCTGTTCTGGAAAAAGGACATAATGGTTGCCACACTGCCGTATCATTTTAAAAAGTAAAGCTCTAGGACCAAGGGAATCACCTTGGTCCTTTTTAGCGGGAAAAGGAGGTATGGGGGTGTATACACAAGGTGCTTTTGTGATCGTATTGAACGAAAGTCAGCAAATTCTGCTGGTGAAACGAAAAGATGTCCCTCTATGGGATTTGCCCGGCGGCAGGGTTGATCCCGGGGAATCGGCTGAGGAAGCGGCAGTGCGGGAGATATTGGAAGAAACGGGATACAATGCAGCGCTTTCTGCGAAAATAGGTGTTTACCAAAGGCCAAAGTTTCAAGATGAACAGCATCTGTTTTTCGGAAGCATTACAGGCGGACAAGCAATGGCTGACGGCACAGAGACAGCGGGATTAAAGTGGGTTTCCCCGGGGCGTTTGCCGCTTTTTATGGTGCCGAATCGAAAAAGGCAGATCAATGATTTCAAGAACGGCGCTCAAGATGTAAATGTCACCGTCAAGGATAGCGGGTTGCTCGCGGCGATCGACCTGTTGAAAAGAAGACTGGGCAAGCGATTCAGGTCTCCGGGTTTTAAAGCCTTTCTCCTGTGGTATTGAAAAAAGGAAAAAGGAGGATACGTTATGGCACATAAAACTGCAGGACAAGTAATGACAGAGCTGCTTGAGCAATGGGGAGTTGATCATGTATACGGCATCCCCGGAGACAGTATAAATGAGTTTATTGAAGAATTAAGACACGAAAGAAATCAACTGAAGTTCATTCAAACCCGCCACGAAGAGGTAGCGGCACTGGCAGCCGCAGCTGAAGCAAAACTCACCGGCAAGGTCGGAGTCTGTCTGTCAATCGCAGGGCCGGGAGCGGTGCACTTATTAAATGGTTTATATGATGCAAAAGCGGACGGCGCCCCTGTGCTGGCGATTGCAGGACAGGTTTCTTCTGGCGAAGTCGGACGGGACTATTTCCAGGAGATTAAGCTGGAGCAAATGTTTGAGGACGTGGCTGTGTTCAACAGAGAGGTACATAGCGCAGAATCACTTCCGGATCTCTTAAATCAGGCGATCAGGACCGCCTACAGCAAAAAAGGCGTTGCGGTATTGAGCGTGTCAGATGATTTGTTTGCGGAGAAAATCAAACGGGAGCCCGTGTATACTTCACCGGTGTATATTGAAGGGAACCTTGAACCGAAAAAAGAACAGCTCGTCACCTGCGCCCAATATATTAATAACGCTAAGAAGCCGATTATCCTGGCAGGGCAGGGAATGAAAAAGGCGAAACGGGAGCTCTTAGAATTTGCGGACAAAGCCGCCGCTCCGATCGTTGTTACACTCCCGGCAAAGGGTGTTGTTCCCGATAAGCACCCGCATTTTCTCGGCAACCTCGGGCAGATCGGAACAAAGCCGGCTTACGAGGCAATGGAGGAATGTGACTTATTAATCATGCTCGGAACGTCATTCCCATACCGTGATTATTTGCCTGATGACACGCCGGCGATACAGCTCGATTCAGACCCGGCGAAAATCGGAAAACGGTATCCGGTGACAGCGGGCCTTGTCTGCGATTCGGCTCTCGGCCTGCGCGAATTGACAGAGTATATTGAACGCAAGGAAGACAGAAGATTCCTGAATGCCTGCACAGAACATATGCAGCATTGGTGGAACGAAATCGAAAAAGATGAGACAGAGGCCACAACACCGCTTAAACCTCAGCAGGTCGTGGCACGTCTTCAGGAAGCAGCAGCCGATGATGCGGTGCTCTCTGTCGATGTCGGCACTGTGACAGTCTGGATGGCGCGTCATTTCAAAATGAACGCGAACCAGGATTTCATCGTCTCCAGCTGGCTTGCGACAATGGGCTGCGGCCTGCCGGGAGCGATCGCCGCAAGCTTGTCCGAACCGGAACGCCAGGCGATCGCCGTCTGTGGTGACGGGGGATTTTCCATGGTCATGCAGGATCTTCCGACCGCTGTCAAATATAAGCTCCCGATCACAGTCGTCATTTTAAACAACGAAAATCTTGGCATGATTGAGTACGAGCAGCAGGTCAAAGGCAATATCGACTATGTCACAAAACTTCAAAATGTCGACTATGCCGCATTTGCAGAAAGCTGCGGAGCAAAGGGCATCAAAGTGACTAAAGCGGAAGAGCTTGCGCCGGCATTCCATGAGGCGCTGCACTCTGACCAACCTGTTGTTGTGGATGTCATGATTGGAAACGAACCGCCGCTGCCTGGCAAAATCACCTACGGGCAGGCGAAAGGCTTTAGCAAGTACATGCTGAAAAACTTCTTCGAAAACCAAAAATTTGAAATGCCGTCACTGAAGAAAAGTTTGAAACGGTTATTCTAAAAAAACAGAGGCCCCAAAAGGCCTCTGTTTTTTGTTGGAAACAAACGTATTTTCAGCTATAACATGTTTGAATTCATAAAATGATCGGTGTATGTATTAGGAACTGATTTCGCCATACTCGAAACAGACAAAAGGACAAATGCATCTTGTTTCAAAGGAAGATGCATTTGTCCTTGCATGCTTATTCTTATCAAATCTTACAGAACTCTTCTCATTATAAGCTTATTTCTCTTTTTTCTTCAGCCCGAAGAAGAAAGGAAAAGCAGAACCGACCAAGAAGGTGCCGAATAAAAACATGCCGCCGATAAACACGTGGAAATTTGTGTGTCCGGCCGTAAACGCCGTGATTAAGGAAATGATACTGAGCACGATCATGGCAATGCCGGGCGCGACTCTCATTTTTCCCTTGGATCTATGGGCAGCAACAGAACATAAAATGCCGATAACAATAGGAACAATCCACAAATAAAACAGAATAAATACTGACATCATCAAAACTCCGATTTTTCTTCTATCATAACAAATTTCTGTCAAAAAGGGTATCAATGAGCTTTGCGAAAAAATAAAAACCGGCTTTAGAAGCCGGTTTTTTTATCGAAACGTATCTACAATTAAAAACACATTCAAAGCAACGATCAATACAGCAATCAGCCAAGACACCACTGTGATCCATTTGGCGTTGATCAGAGATCCCATGATCCGTTTATTGCTTGTAAACATAATAAGCGGAATGAGGGCAAAGGCGATCCCGAAGGACAGCACGACCTGGCTCAGTACGAGAGCGGTCGTCGGATTAACACCTGACGCGATGATCAAGATCGGCGGAATGATCGTGATAAAACGCCGTACATACAGCGGAATGCGGTAGTTGATAAATCCTTGCATAATCACGTCGCCTGAAAGTGTGCCGACAGACGAACTGGATAGACCGGCAACGAGCAGCCCGATCCCGAATAAAGCCGCAGACATAGGGCTGACAAGATGTCCGAATTGCTGAAATGCGACGTCGAGATCCTCAACAAACAGGCCGTTTTTGAAGAATAATGCGGCAGCCACGATCAGCATACTTGCATTAATAGCCCCTGCAATCAGCATCGCTATTAAAATATCAATAAATTCAAACCTAAAGATTTTTTTCCGTTCTGCATCAGTTTTGCCAACCACCCGCCGCTGTGTAAGGGCAGAGTGTAAATAAATGGCGTGCGGCATAACAGTTGCGCCAAGAATACCCGCTGCAAGAAGCACACTGTCGGTGCCATGAAACGCCGGGACAAAAAGGCCCTTCATCACTGACACGGCATCAGGCTTTGCGAAAAAGGTCTGCAGCGCAAAGGCGATCACGACCACAAACAGCATACCGGCAATACCGGCTTCAAGTGAGCGATAACCGCGGCGCTGAAGCTCCAATATCGCGAAAGAACCGATCGCCGCAATAATAGACGCTTCAAGCATCGGAATGCCGAACAGCAAATACAGTCCCAGAGCCGCTCCGATAAATTCCGCCAGGTCAGTTGCGATAATGACAAGCTCGCCCTGAATCCATAATCCGATCGAGACAGGCTTCGGGAATTCTTCACGGGCAACCTCAGGCAGATTTTTGCCTGTCGCAATACCGAGTTTGGCGGATAGGGATTGAATTAAAAGGGCCATGATATTAGAAAATAAGATCACCCATAA
This sequence comes from Bacillus sp. FSL M8-0025, assembly GCF_037975475.1. Classification (NCBI taxonomy): domain Bacteria; kingdom Bacillati; phylum Bacillota; class Bacilli; order Caryophanales; family Bacillaceae; genus Bacillus; species Bacillus sp. FSL M8-0025. The sequence continues at coordinate 488,147 of NZ_CP150258.1, forward strand.
GAGCATATATCCGTATTTAGAACCCGCCGAAATATTCGTTGCGAAGTTGCCGGGATCAATATAGGCAATGGCTGCTATAAATGCAGGGCCGAGAAAAGGGAGCAGCCCTCTGAATCCTCTGATTTTCCCGTCAAGCGCATCTTGGACGGCTTTGGAACGGGGAGATTGTGCTGTGATGTCCTTGTTCATCATGTCTCACCTGAATTCTGTTTGTTTTTGCCGTACAACAAAGAGTTTCCTTAAGGCAAATTATTTTATCTACATCATATGACCATCCCGGTTTCTTGTCAACCGAAAATGTTCAAAATACACTTCTGAATTTTTCCCTGTTATGTAACATGATATGTAGGGATTCGGGATAAGGTCCCATATAAAAAGACATCGTTTCATTTCGAAACGATGCCTCCTGTATCTAATGAGTCTAGGCTTCCTTCCGCAGCCCGCGGAATATAAGGCCCAGCAAGAACACGAAGATGGCTGCCCCGATGATGGCCGGGAAAATAGCAAAGCCGGCGAGGCTCGGTCCCCATGTGCCAAGAAGTCCGTGCCCAATCCAAGCGCCGATCAGCCCTGCAATCATAGAGCCGAAAATTCCTCCCGGCAGCCGGTTTCCTACAATGGCGCTCCCAATTAATCCGATAACAATAGCAACAACTAATGAAACCAAAAAGCTAAGCATCATGATCACCTCTCATAAATGATTTACCAATCAATAACCGCTCCTGATCATTTCGAAACACCTAAAAGCATATTCCTTTATGATCCTGTTTTAATCTTTCTCTGCACACTGCCGTCAGCTAAATGAACAATGACCTCAGTGCCTTTATGCGCCGCGATTTCCTTTGCCCGTTCAATCGCTTCTTTCTTTGTATCCTTGATTTCAGACACACGTTTGGCGCCCTCGGCTTTGACTGCCCAGCCTTTTTTATGCTTAATAACATGCTCTGCTTTATTCATGAGCTCGGGGCCGCTGCCGCTGCTTGGATCAGCATCGCGTTCTGTCTCATCATCATGCGTCAGGAAATCATCAATTTCATCTGTAGAGGCGTTTTCCGCCCATTCCTTCGCTTTGCTTGTCGCAATTGGAATCGCGCGCCCTTCCTCATAGCCTTCATCAATCATCGCATTCGCAATGTCTATCGCCTTTTTTCTCACCGGCTTCTCAAGATTTTTTAATGAAGCAGGATAATCCTTCATCGACCAAGGCATGTCCATCACTCCTTTTCCTTTTATAAAAATGGTACCCGCAGGTGAAAAATAAAAACGCATCCGAAAAAATGAAGGTATACTATATAGTAGAAAAAACGGAAGGGAAGTGCGGATTGGGTGCCAACAGAACGAAAAGAAGACTTACATCAGCAATTAAAAGAGATAGAGAAATGGGAAAAAGATCAGCAAAAAGTCTGGTTTTGGGAAAAGCTCAGCCGTCTCCCGTTTCAACTCCTGGACAAGCTGACACCGGAATTCATCCAGAAAAAGATCGGCAAGCTCTTGGATGAGGTCGGCAGCTTTGTTCAAACAGGCGGACAGTACCTGACATCTGAAAAACAGATTATCAGGATATTTCAAAAGAAACTGCCGGAGGAGATCTTTGAATCGCTGGAGGACATCCGGAAAGCGCCTCTTCCTGTCATGGATGAAATTGCGGAAGGAATGGGCAAAAACAGAACCAACGCAGCAACCGTTCAAGGCGCGACAACCGGTGTGGGCGGCGTGTTTACGCTGGCGGCAGACATTCCGGCAGTGCTTGGCTTATCACTAAAAACATTACAGGATATCGCAGTCGCATACGGCTATGACCCAAAGGAGAAAAAAGAACGCGTCTTCATTGTGAAATGTCTGCAGCTGACGTCGGCTGATGTTGTCGGCAAAAGATCGATTTTGCAGGAATTAAAACACTACGATCAAGACCGTACATATAAGAATGTCGCTTCTCAAATCCAAGGCTGGCGAGAAGTCGTTTTGGGCTATCGAGACACGTTTGGCTGGAAAAAACTTTTCCAGATGGTGCCGGTTGCCGGAATGGTTTTTGGCGCCGCTGCCAATCGCTCAACATTAAACGACATTACCGAGACAGGCATGATGCTGTACAAAAAGAGGCGCATTCTTGAACGACTGAAAGAAACAGAACGAGAGATGGAATAGCAGAAAGCAGACGGACACCGCGATCCGCCTGCTTTTTTTAGTGGAAACATACCCAATGTGTTTTGTTTGTTTAAAAGAATTGTGAGCGGGAATACAACAACCAACACCAATTAAAGGAGGAATTCAAAATGGCAGACAATAACAAAATGAGCAGAGAAGAAGCAGGTAGAAAAGGCGGAGAAACAACAAGCAAGAACCATGACAAAGAATTCTATCAAGAGATTGGTCAAAAAGGCGGAGAAGCCACTAGCAAAAACCATGACAAAGAATTCTATCAGGAAATCGGCGAAAAAGGCGGAGAAGCCACTAGCAAGAACCATGACAAAGAGTTCTATCAAGAAATCGGTGAAAAAGGCGGAGAAGCCACTAGCGAAAATCATGACAAAGAATTCTATCAAGAAATCGGCCGAAAAGGCGGAGAGGCAACAAGCAAAAATCATGATAAAGAATTCTACCAAGAAATTGGCTCAAAAGGCGGAAACGCCCGCAACAACGACTAATCAAAAGCATAAAGGCAGACAACCTGTAAATAAAAAAGCGATCCGGCACATCAGCTGGATCGCTTTTTTTTGGAATCTTCTCAATTTATGCCGCTATTGCGATACAATAAGTGAAAAAGGGGTTTTCGCTAATGTCCAAGATGCAAAACTTGCTCGCCATCGCAAATGAAGTCAAAGAAAAGCACGCCAATTTTTCAATCTCAGAGGTCAACGACCACTGCGTGCGCCTTGCGGTGTTTACGGGAGAATATGACTGGCACCATCACCCTGACTCAGACGAATTGTTTATTGTTCTTGAAGGGGAGCTGCTGATCGATTTTAAGGACAAAGAAACCGCGGTGCTCAAAGCAAATGACAGCCTGCTGATCCCGAAAGGCACGGTTCACCGCACACGCTCTTATGTCAGAACGGTTAATCTCTGTGTGGAGCATAAACAAGCCGAAACCGTCATCATAGAGGAGCAGCCATGCTAATCAAAAAGGTGATATGTGAAGTAGACGCTGCAAACGCTGAAGCATTTGCAAAAGCGCAGTCACAGTGGGAAGCATTATCGCATATAAGCGGCTTTATCAAACAGGCCGGCGGCTGGCGAAAAACGATAGACGAGCCGCTCACCGCAGAAATCATCAGTGTATGGGAAAACAGAGAAGCCTATGATCATTTTATGGAGAACGAACATGACAGCATATACGAGGAAAACGATCAGAAGGCTGTAATTCTTTCGATAGAGGTGACGGTGTACGAAGAGGATAAACCGTTCGTTCACGATCTGTTACATAACCCTGATATCCGGTACGAACCAGACTGGACGGTTCTGAAGGCATAATCAAAGCCCAAAACATCATGTTTTGGGCTTGTCTCTTTACTCGCGTCCCGGAAGTGTATTATGAACAAAAGGCGGTGCTGGTTTTAACTCCGGTTTTTCTCCAAACGTTTTTGCTTCTTTCACATATTCAAAGGCTTCTCCGTCCGGCGCTTTTTCATTCAGCCAGTTTTGCTCGGCGCTTTCTTCGCCTTCAGAGAAATTGATAAGCTGATGTGAGAACTCTTGTTTTTCGAGCGCTTTCGGGAATGTACCCGGCACAACCGGACCTTCCTGTGCTTCTAATTCTTTAATGGCGGCAAGCCATTGGTTCTGGTGCATTGTGTCACGCGCCAGCAGGAAGCTGAGCATATCTTTGACGCCTTTGTCATCCGTCATTTCAAACAGGCGTGCGACCTGCAGACGGCCCTGAGATTCCGCATTCAGGTTGGCGCGGAAGTCTGCCAGCAGGTTTCCGCTTGCTACGATATAACCGCCGTTCCAAGGTACGCCTGTACTGCTTTCCGGCATGGCGCCAAGTCCTGATACAATCGCATGGTGAGGGTTCATGCCGCCCAGGATGGAGCCGATGACCGGATCTTCAGCAGCTTTTTCCTGCTGATCAAGAGGGGCATCCTCAAGAAGTCTGGCAATCATCGTTGCGATCATTTCAACATGCCCGAGCTCCTCAGTTGCCGTATCCATCAGCAAGTCCTTGTATTTTTCATTTCCTCTTGTGTTCCAGCCTTGAAATAAGTACTGCATGGCAACTGAAATTTCTCCGAATTGCCCGCCTAAAATTTCTTGCATTTTTTTAGCGAATAATGGATCTGGACGATCTGGTTTAGCAGGATGCTGCAGCATTTTTGTGTGCTTAAACATGTACCCATCTCCTTTTTCGATTATCTCTTTTTATATTTCCGATCGATAGAAAGATAAACGAAAAACAGCGTATCGAGATGGGAACTATGAATCTTTTCGCAGCTCCAACAGTTCCCGGATCAGCTCCCGGCCAAAGATGGGCTCATACTGCCGGTAAACAGGGTCAAGACGCTTCATCCATTCTTTTTTCTCTTTATCTGACAGCTCATAAATATGTATAGCAGAATTCTTTTTGATTTCTTCCAGCTGCTCCTTGTTCATTTGTTCGGCATACGTTTCATTCCACTCCGTCGTCTCCTTCATCGCTTCAGTCAAAATGCGTCTTGTTTCTGGTGTTTGCGCCTTCCAGAAGTGTTCATCAGTCATGACAGCGTAGCCGAGGTAACCGTGGCTGCTTATTGTCAAATAGTCCTGAACATTATAAAATTTTTTAGAATAGATGTTTGAAATTGTATTTTCTTCGCCATCGACTACATTGTTTTCTAACAGCTGAAAGGTAGAATTGAAGGATTCCTGATGAGGTGTTGCGCCAAGCAGCTTGAACTGATCCTCAATCACATCGCTTTGCATAATGCGCAGATCCTGCCCTTTTAAATCATCCGGTGTTTTGACCGGCCCTTGATTTGTTGTGATTTGCTTAAAGCCGTTCGTCCAATAGGCCAGTCCTCTTAATTGGTTTTTCTTTAGAGAATCAAACAGCTGTGTGCCGATGCTTCCGTTCAGCCCTTTTTTGGCGGCGTTGTAATCTGTAAATGCATACGGCAGATCCAGCACTCCCCATTCAGGCGAGAGCATGCCGAGCTTCGATGTGGAGGGGGCGATAAATTGAACATCGCCGTTTTGCAATGCTTCAATTTCTTCAATGTCCGAGTACAGGCTTCCATTCGGAAATACTTCTATTTTTATTTTCCCGCCTGATTTTTCGTTCACCAGATCAGCGAATTTATTGGCGGCCAGCCCTTTTGGCGTATTTTCAGCAACCACGTGGCTGAATTTAAACACGATTTGATCCTTCAGGCCTTCCTGGTCGTCATCATAAACAATCTTTTTATTGCCTGTATGATCATGGAATCCAATAAATAAAGCGGTTGCAATTCCAGCGATCATCAGTGCGAGACATGCAAGCAAACTCTTCATGAAAAGCCCTCCCCTATGTTAAGGATAATGGGGGCAATGACATTCGTAAAGACCTGAAAGGAGAAGCTGATGAACAAAAAGAAGCTCTCAATCCGTTGGAAAATCACAATCTTATCCTATATACTCGTCATTTTCTCCTTTTTGATCGGCGGCATTGTGCTCATCGGCAACATTCAGCATACAGAGGAGCGGGAGCTGAAAAAGCGGCTGATGAATACGGCCCGGACGGTGTCAGAGATGACAGAAGTGAAAGAAGCCTTGGCGCGAAAAAAACAAACAGAAGCTGTTCGCCATGCGGTTGAAGAAATCAGGATGATTAATGAAGCAGACTATATTGTCGTCATGGATATGAATCACATCCGATATACGCATCCTGTCAGCACAAGCATCGGCAAGAAATCAGAAGGTGCAGACGAGGAGGCAGCGTTTGCGGAGCACATTTATTTCTCTGAAGCAAAGGGCGAGATCGGCACGGCGGTTCGCGCTTTTTATCCGGTTAAGGATCAAGACCTGAACCAAATAGGCGTGGTGCTTGTCGGAAAAACGCTGCCGGGGATCGCTGACATCCTGCTTCATTTAAAGCGTGATATCGCCTTCATCGTTGTGCTGACACTCGGCTTCGGCCTTGCTGGTTCCTTTTTGCTGGCCCGCCATATCAAAAAACAAATGTTTCAGCTTGAACCCCATGAGATTGTCCGAATGTATGAAGAACGGACAGCGACGTTTCACTCGATGAATGAAGGGGTAATCGCCATTGACAATCGTCTCATCATTACGATTTTCAATGAAAAAGCGAAACAGATCTTTGAAGTGCAGGGGGATCTGATCGGCAAGGTGATTTGGGAGGTTCTCAAGGATTCGCGCCTGCCCGAAATCGTGGAGCGGAACAAAGCGGTTTATAATGAAGAAATTCGTGTTAGCGGAAAAGTCATCATGAGCAGCAGAATTCCGATCGTCATGAAGAAAAAAGTGATCGGCGCCGTCGCGATTTTTCAGGACAGAACGGAAGCGGCCAAGATGGCAGAGGAATTGACTGGTGTCAGAAACTTTGTGGAGGCGCTCCGTGTCCAAAACCATGAGCATATGAATAAGCTGCACACGATCGCCGGCCTCATCCAGCTGGGGAAATCTGAAAAAGCCTTGCAGCTTGCATTCCAGGCATCAACTGAGCAGGAAAATGTGACTGAATTTCTGCACCGCTCGATTCAAAATGACTCTGCGGCAGGCCTTCTTTTAAGTAAAATCAGAAGGGGAAGAGAGCTCGGCATTGCTGTTCATATAGATGAAAACAGCAGTCTTCAGCAATTTCCCGAGCATGTTGATCAGCATGATATTGTGGTGCTTTTGGGGAATCTGATTGAAAATGCCTTCGGCTCATTTGAAGCCGTTCAATCTGAAGACAAACGAATTGACATTAGTATCGAACAAACAGATGATATCCTTGCTATTTTAATAGAAGATAACGGCTGCGGAATTGATCCGGCACATATGCCTCGCCTTTACGACAAAGGTTTTACGGTCAATAAAACTGGCGGCACAGGCTATGGCCTGTATCTAGTGAAACAAATCATAGACAAAGGATCGGGCACGATAGAAGTTGATTCACATGCGGGGCAGGGGACATCTTTTTCTATCGTTTTTCCAATGAAGGGGGAGGAAGCACAGCATGGCTCGTAAAGAATGGAAGGTTCTGCTCATTGAAGACGATCCGATGGTTCAAGAGGTCAATAAGGATTTCATTACAACTGTTAAAGGCGTTACTGTCTGTGCAACGGCAGGAAACGGAGAGGAAGGCATGAAGCTGATTAAAGAAGAACAGCCGGATCTCGTCATTCTCGATGTGTACATGCCGAAAAAAGACGGCATCCAGACCTTGCAGGAGATCAGAAAGCAAAAGCTTGAAGTGGACGTCATTGTCGTCTCCGCTGCAAAAGACAAGGAAACGATCTCACTCATGCTGCAAAACGGGGCGATTGACTATATCTTAAAGCCGTTTAAGCTTGAGCGAATGAGACAGGCGCTCGAAAAGTACAAGCAATATAAACAAAAAATCGAAGCGAATGATACGCTGTCCCAGGAACAGCTCGATGCGATCCTGAATATTCCGCAGCAGGCCGTACAGGATCTGCCGAAAGGGTTGAATCACTTCACGATGAATGAAGTCACTGCTTTTTTGAAACAGCAAACCGCATCCCTTTCTGCTGAAGAGGTCGCCAAGGCGCTCGGCATCGCCAGAGTGACAGCCAGACGATATCTTGATTACTTAGAAAAAACCGGGATCATCAAATTGGACGTTCAATACGGCGGAGTCGGCCGGCCGGTCAACCGCTACGTGTTAAAAGGATAAACCTGAGACCAAAAAGACCAAAATGTCCGTTATGATCATAAACTTCCCCAGACGTTATGAAAACGCTATCATTCTAGTAAGAAAGACACAAAAGGCGAATAGGACAGGGGGATGAAGGATATGAAACTGTTTAAAAATTTAACAGTTCAGGTCATAACCGCGGTCATCATCGGGGTCATTGTCGGGCTGGTCTGGCCGGATGTCGGCAAAGAAATGAAACCGCTTGGCGATACATTTATCAACGCTGTTAAAATGGTGATCGCACCAATCATTTTCTTCACAATCGTTCTCGGGATTGCAAAAATGGGCGATATGAAGAAGGTTGGAAAAGTAGGGGGAAAAGCGTTTATCTATTTCGAGGTTGTCACCACCCTCGCACTCATTATCGGTTTATTTGTCGTCAATATTATGAAGCCGGGTGCGGGTCTTGATTACAGCAAGCTTGAAAAGGGAGATGTATCACAATACACGCAAAATGGCGGTCAGGGAATCGACTGGATTGAATTTGTTACACACATTGTTCCATCCAACATGGTTGATGCCTTCGCAAAAGGGGACATTTTGCAGGTCTTATTCTTTTCTATTCTTTTCGGAGTGGGTCTTGCGGCATTAGGTGAAAAAGGGAAAAGCGTCATTGATTTCTTCGACAAGGTTTCTCACGTTTTTTTCAAAATTATCGGCTACATTATGCGTGCCGCGCCAATCGGGGCATTCGGGGCGATGGCGTATACAATCGGACACTTCGGACTCGATTCCATCAAACCGCTGGCAAGCTTAATGATGTCTGTTTATATTACGATGTTCCTGTTCGTATTTGTTGCTTTAAATATCATCTGCAAGCTTTACGGATTCAGCCTGTGGAATTACCTTCGCTTCATTAAGGATGAGCTTTTGATCGTGCTTGGCACAAGCTCTTCCGAATCGGTGCTTCCGCGTATGATGGATAAAATGGAGCGCTACGGCTGTTCCAAATCCGTTGTCGGGCTAGTTATTCCGACGGGCTATTCGTTTAACCTCGACGGCACATCCATTTATTTATCAATGGCGACTGTCTTTTTGGCACAGGTGTTTGGGGTAGACCTCAGCATCGGCCAGCAAATTACGATTATCCTCGTTCTGATGCTGACATCGAAGGGAGCGGCAGGTGTGACGGGAAGCGGATTTATCGTCCTTGCCTCAACGCTGTCAGCGCTGCAGGTCATTCCGCTGGAGGGGCTTGCACTCCTGCTCGGGGTCGACCGTTTCATGAGTGAAGGAAGAGCCATTGTGAACCTGATCGGAAACGGAATCGCCACGATCATTGTTGCAAAAAGCGAAAATGAATTTGATGAAGCAAAAAGCGTAGAGGCTGTTGAAGGCATGAAAAAAATGAAAACAGCAGTCTGAAAAAAAAACGGCCCATCCATGGGGCCGTTTTTTTAATTGTTTAAGAATTATTAAGGTAAGGACAGAGACCTCAGCATTTTTTTGTTATATAATTTACAAATGGATACTATATTGAATGAAGGACGTTTGTCCTAACAGGAGTGTATAAATGGCCGCTTTAGTTAAATTTTTTCAGCACCCGGGAGTAAGGCGTTTCTCCATCTTTGTCGTGTTAACTGGTGTGTTATATCTATTTAAGAGCATGATCAACTTAATATTGCTTACCTTCATTTTCACATTTCTAATGGATCGTTTGGAGCTTGTCGTGCGGCAGTTTGTAAGCCAGTTCTTCCGCGTGAGCCAGCGGGTTGTCATTACGTTTCTTTACATGTTGCTGGCTGTGCTGCTTACAGTCGGGGGCTTTGTGTTTTATCCGGTCGTCGCGGCACAGATCCAGCAGCTGGTAAAGCAGATTAAACATATTGCGTATCATCCTGACAGCATCCCTTTCTTTGATGAGATCACCAGTGTCTTCGGAGATATTAACATCAGTTCATATGTCAAAGAGGGCTTCAATGTAGTGTATACGTATCTGGCCGATATCAGCACATTCGGCTTGCAGGTCGTGATGGCGCTCATTCTCAGCATGTTTTTCTTATTTGAGAAAAAACGGCTTTCTGAATTCATGGCGAAATTTAAAACGAGCAAACTGAGGGTCTTTTATGAGGAGATTGCTTTTTTCGGAAGCAAATTTGCAAGAACGTTCGGCAAGGTGCTCGAGGCTCAATTTATCATTGCGCTCGTCAACTGTATTCTGACGTTTATCGCGCTTTGGATTATGCATTTTCCGCAGCTGTTTGGGCTTTCGATTATGGTGTTCTTCCTTGGATTGATCCCTGTAGCAGGCGTCGTCATTTCCCTGATTCCGCTCAGCATTATCGCCTACAGCACTGGCGGTGGAATGTATGTGCTCTACATTGTCCTTGTCATATTCGCCATTCATGCGATCGAAACCTATTTCTTAAATCCGAAGCTGATGTCGGCGAAAACAGAGCTGCCAATTTTTTTCACCTTCACAGTACTCATTTTCTCTGAACACTTTTTCGGCATTTGGGGTTTAATTATCGGGATTCCGATCTTTGTGTTTCTCCTTGATATTCTGGATGTCACCAACAAGGAAGATAGGTCTAAAGGACCCCGAGAGAATAGCGATAAAATGTAGTTTAAAATCGAATAATGAGTGTGCCTCGATCTGCCGGCCTGCCTGTTCAGGGCATGGAATTAAGACTCGGAATCGGAGCTTGGCATTGCTTCGCACAGTGGTGAACACAACAGGTGACAATGCCTGTCATCATTACAGAAACTGAAAAGAACAAACAGTCGGAGCAAACGCTCATCATCGGTTTAACCAAACATTTGGAAGCAACAAATGCTATAATACAAACAGTGCCTAATGTTGGGCACTGTTTATTTTTTGTCGAAAAAGGAGGAAGGCTTTATGGCTGAGCCGATTTTACATATTGAAGGCCTCGATAAAAAGATTGGGTCTAAACAGATTTTAAAACAGATCAGCATGGACGTTATGGAGGGCGAAATCATCGGCCTGCTCGGTCCAAATGGTTCAGGGAAAACAACACTCATCCGTATCATCGTCGGGCTGCTGAAACAAAACAGCGGAAGCGTGACAATCAGCGGATTCCAGCATGATACAGAGTTTGAAAAAGCGATGGAAGCGGTTGGAGCGATTGTTGAGAACCCTGAGTTCTATCCGTACCTGACAGGCTGGGAAAACCTCAAGCACTTTGCGAATATGCACAAAAAAATAGTGGATGAACGGCTTGATGAAGTGGTGGAACGTGTCGGGCTGAAGTCAGCGATTCATGATAAGGTGAAAACCTATTCCCTTGGGATGCGCCAGCGTCTGGGAATCGCCCAGGCAATTCTTCACCGGCCGAAGCTTCTCATTCTAGATGAACCGACAAACGGCCTCGATCCTGCGGGGATGAAGGATTTTCGCGATCATGTTAAGGAACTCGCAGAAATGGAAGGAACAGCTGTCCTGTTCGCCACTCATTTATTGCGCGAGGTTGAAGACTTGTGCGACCGTGTCATCATCATTCAAAAAGGTGAGATCAAAGCGGAAGTCAGCTTACAAGGAACTGATCAAACCACAGAAAAAGCGATTATAGAAGTGCAGCCGCAAGAAAAAGCGCTCAATTGGCTGACAGGCAATCAATATCAAGCTGAGAGCCAAGACGGGACGATTGTAGTTGAGGTGGCAAAAGAAAACATACCGGAGCTGAACCGATCACTTGTCGGACAAGATCTGAATGTATTTTCCATTACGCCTTACACGCAGTCACTGGAAGACGAATTTATAAAAGCGACAACAGCTCATCAAGAGGAGGGAGAAGAGCTTGTCTAAATTAATTTGGAATGAACATATGAAACTTTTTAATCGGAAGGTCACTTTGGTTTCCCTTATCCTGATGGCTGTCTTTCAATTCTTCATGGCATTGATCATTAAACGGATTGTCATCAGTGCCGGAACAGATGAAAACTTCATCGGCTATTTATCGTATACACCGAGCCTGAACATTTTGCTGCAGGCTTTAACGATCGTAATTGCAGCAACAATTGTTTCGATGGAATTTGATAAAAAGACGATCAAATTTTTGCTCATTCGTCCGGTTAAACGCCAAAAGGTCTTTTGGTCAAAATTAATCACAGTCGTGATGGTCAGCTTCTATTTGTATCTGGCATACTACATTCTGGCATTATTATTCGGTCTCGTGTTTTTTGGCACATCGGTGACTGCGGAATCAAAGACATTGCTGGTCAACACCTTGGCGCTGATCGGGTCAAACTGGCTTGAAGCTGTAATGATGGGATTATTCGGGCTGCTTTGTTCTTCGCTGTTCCGCAACAGCGCGGTAGCAGTTGTTGTTTCTTTTGTCGTTTTATACGGAGCGAGTACACTTGTTCAGCTCATGAAGTTGTTTGAAAACAAGTGGGGCAGCTTTTTGCTTTTTGCGAACACTGACTTTACGCAATACAGAAGCGGAGAGACAGCGTTGTTTTCAGGCATGACGCCATTGTTTTCAATTGGAATTCTCATCATACATGCCATATTCTTCATCGTTGTTGGCTGGTGGTGCTTCTGTAAACGGGATGTTCGGGTCTAAAGGCAAGGAATGACATTTTTGTGAAAAAGCTCACGTAAATCAATATCATTTGATATTTTGGTTTATACTAAAGGTACTGACGGAGGTGTCTCGATTGAGGAACTTTATTACCGCTTTACCGATCGTATTGCTGCTTGGATTCTCATTTGTGTCATTCATGTTTCAGTTTGAACATCTTGTTTATTTCAGGCTCGCGCTTGGGTTGTTTTCTCTCGTGGGACTGTACATGATATATAAAATGAAGACGGGCATCCGCTATTTTATCATCTATCTGTATGCCAGCTGGATTGTGTTGGCCGCAGTGACCGCTTTTGAAGAGCCGATTTTCTCAAGCTTTTTCTTTGGCGGCCTGGTGATGACGATGGGTTACCTGACATATATGCTGATTTATCTCGGCATGAAACAAGACCGGGATGCAAATCCTGTGTAATCGCGCTGTTCCCTTGGGGAACGGCGTGTTTTTTTATACTGGACAAAAAGATTAACAGTTGCGGAAAAATGGCAGGAAATCTATAATACATATTAAATTTATCGGAATTAAAACTTGGGGGGCTGCCGGATGTCATTATTTATACAAAACGATCAACAGCGGCAATGGATGGAGAAAATCGGACGGATTGCGGATGAATTTCAGCAAACAGCTGCTGAAGATGACGAACAGGGACGTTTTCCTGCAGAGAAAATACAAAAACTGCGTGATGCTGGGTATACAGCATTAACATTGCCGGCATCTCATGGCGGAGGGGGCATTTCTGTTTACGATATGCTCCTGTTTCAAGAACGGCTTGCACGGGGAGATGCTCCGACGGCTCTTAGCATCGGCTGGCATTTGAGCGTGATCGGGGAGCTTGGAGAAGGCAACAGCTGGGATGAAGACGTATTTGCATTTGTTGCCAAGGAAGTCCAAAACGGAGCTGTCATTAACAGGGCGGCGACTGAAGCGAAAACCGGAAGCCCGACAAGAGGAGGGCGTCCCGGTACACACGCCGTCAAAAAGGATGGCAAATGGGCAGTGAACGGGAGAAAAACCTTTACGACGATGTCACAAGCTCTGGATTATTTTTTAGTAACCGCATGGATTGAGGACAAACAAACAACAGGCGTGTTTCTCATTCATAAAGATGATCCCGGCTTGTCGATTGAAGAAACGTGGGATATGATGGCGATGCGGGCGACTGGGAGCCATGACCTTGTACTGAACGAAGTTATGCTTGATGAGAATAAGCTGGTGGAACTGCTTCAAGGGCCTCGTGGAGCTAAGCCGAATGGCTGGCTGCTTCACATTCCTGCGATTTATCTTGGTGTGGCTCAAGCTGCTCGTGACTATGCAGTGCAATTTGCATCTGAGTATTCTCCAAACAGCTTGAATGGACCGATCAAGAATGTCCCGGCCGTACAGCAAAGAACAGGCGAAATGGAGCTTGAACTGCTCAATGCCAGACACTTTCTTTTCCATATCGCTCAATTGTATGACGATCCGGAGCGGCGTCCACACTTGACCAGCGAGCTCGGTGCGGCGAAACATATCGTCACAAACGCTGCGCTGTCTGTTGTTGATAAAGCGATGAGAATTGTCGGGGCCAAAAGCCTGGAACGAACCAACCCGCTTCAGCGCTATTACCGTGATGTGCGCGCCGGTCTTCACAACCCGCCGATGGATGACGCCGTGATACACAAGCTGGCAGCTGAAGCGTTTGAGTCATAAAAAAAGAGCCTAGCCGGCTCTTTTTATGTATTGTTTTGCTCCTGCAGATTTTTTTGATGCTTGCGGTCGATCCTGTCATAAATAACGTTCATCAGCTTTGGATTGCCCATAATCGCCTCTTTGTTTTCCTGGATCAGCTGTTGGTAAGTTTTCACTTTACGCTTCGGCATGCTCCGGCGCCCTCCTGACATGGTTGTATTCACTTTCTAACTCCGTCAGCGACAATTCATACAGATGACGCTTTGACTTTTTGTATATACCATTCTGTATTAACAGATGAATGAGCTGTTTTTTTCTGATTTCTGCAGACTGAGGTGTCATTGTGTCACCAACCTCCAATCAAACGATATTGATAATCATTATCAATTAACTTCAGTATACAATGTCCGCAATAGCCTGTAAAGATGAAAAGAGTCCTATTCTTGGCCAATTTACAAACATTCAACAAATCGACAAAAAGTTTCCCGGGCAATAATTTGCTGTCGAAATATTCCGCTTCATTGAACGCACCCTGCTATTTTTCATGTTTTGAACCATACTATGTAATAGAATGGAGGCTGGTATTCAATGGAGCGGACAGAAAATCTGAAAAAGGGAGAAAAAGGGGCGCTCCTCAATATTTTTGCATATGTCATTCTTGCTGTTGTAAAGCTAGTCATCGGGATTCTATATCATTCTGAAGCGCTGAGAGCAGACGGGTTAAATAATGGAACAGATATTGTTGCGTCAGTAGCAGTGCTGATAGGATTGCGGATTTCTCAAAGACCGGCTGACAGCGATCATCCATACGGCCATTATCGGGCTGAAACAATTTCGTCTCTTGTTGCGTCTTTTATTATGATGGCAGTCGGCATTGAAGTGTTAATCGGCGGAGGAAAAGCGATTGCGGGCGGCACAACGGAAACGCCAAATCTTATCGCGGCATGGACGGCGTTAGGCAGTGCTGTGTTTATGTATGGCATCTATTTATATAACAAAAGGCTGGCAGCGTCCATTAAAAGCTCTGCCCTGATGGCAGCGGCAAAGGACAGCAGGTCAGACGCTTTTGTAAGTGCCGGCGCGTTTATCGGTGTTTTTTCGTCCCAGCTGAAGCTGCCGTGGATTGATCCGGTAACGGCTTTTATCATCGGCATCATCATTTGCAAAACTGCGTGGGATATCTTTAAAGACGCTTCACATTCCTTAACAGACGGCTTCCATTTAAAAGATCTTGAGCCTTACAAACAGACCGTCGGCAGGATCGAAAATGTGCATCGCCTAAAGGATGTGAAAGCGAGGTATTTAGGCAGTACAGTTCATATCGAGATGGTCATTACGGTTGATCCGAAGCTTACAGTAGAAGAAGGCCATGGAGTGGCGGATGAAGTAGAAGACAAAATAAAACATGAACACGATGTCACTCATGTTCATGTTCATGTAGAGCCTGACGACATAAAATAAGGCTGTTTAACGAATTAGCTTATATGTTCAGATAAAAATTCAGTCACTTCTTCAGGCGTTTTGGCATTGGCGCTGTGAAGGTGAGCTGTTTTTTCACCATTTTTGAAAATAAGCAGGCTGGGAATGCCCATTACTTGGTATTTTTCAGCCAGGTCAGGAAGCTCGTCCTTATTCAGCTCATACCAATCGTTTTGGTTGTACTCTTCCAAAATATCGCCGATGAACATATTCATGCGTGTGCAGTCTGGGCACCAATCAGCATAAAACTTTACAATGATTTCTTTATCAGATTGAATCAGTTCATTAAATTGTTCGTTTGTTGTGATTTTTTTCATATGTCACATCTCCTTTTCAATGCCATTTTAATATAAAATAAAAAGGAATTACATACAAATGCATTCAACATCAGCATGCCCAAAAATAATTAGATCATTTTCCGGTGAAAATGATAAGATAGTAAAGATGAATTGTAGTGGGGGGAGTATCCATTGAAAACAAGTCTAGGATTAGTGTACGGAGGAAAGTCGGCAGAACATAATGTTTCCCTGCAGACGGCTCTGGCTGTAATCAAAGCGCTAAATACTGAGAAGTTTGATATACATCCGATTTATATAACAGAAAAAGGCGAATGGGTTAGAGGCGCCCGTTTAACTGAGCCTGTTTCAAACGTGAAAATGCTTCAATTTGAGCAAGGAGGCAGTGCTTTTTCTCCAGCTGCCCTGAACCAGGAGATGTTTCCGCAGGAAGCGTCACAGCAAAATGAAGCCATCGACGTCGTATTCCCGCTCCTCCACGGACCGAACGGAGAAGACGGTACGATCCAGGGAATGCTCGAGCTGTTGAACATTCCTTATGTCGGCAACGGAGTGCTTGCTTCCTCAGCCGGCATGGATAAAGTTGTCATGAAACATTTATTTGCTCAGGCCGGCCTTGCTCAGGCTAAATACGCAGCTTTCCTTAAGAAAGACTGGACTCGTTCTCCGAAAGAAAGCTGTGAGCAGGTTGAACAGGAATTAGGCTACCCTTGCTTCGTAAAACCGGCGAACCTCGGCTCAAGTGTCGGAATCAGCAAATGCCGAAACCGTGAAGAACTGCAAAAAGCGTTTGAGCTTGCTTTCCAATATGACCGCAAAGTCGTCGTCGAAGAAGGCATTAACGGCCGCGAGATCGAAATCGGCGTTCTTGGAAATGACGATCCTAAATGCTCTGTTGTGGGGGAAATCGCACCGAAGACGGATTTCTACGATTACAAAGCGAAATATGAGGATGGAGATACTGATCTGATGATTCCGGCGATTGTGACTGATGAGGAATACGCAACAATCAGTGATATGGCGATCAAAGCATTTAAAGCGATCGACGGTTCAGGACTCGTCAGAGCGGACTTTTTCCTGACAGCTGACGGCGAAGTTCTGATCAATGAAGTCAACACAATGCCTGGCTTTACACCTTTCAGCATGTTCCCGCTGCTCTGGAAAGAAGCCGGAGTGGAATATGCTGACCTGATTGAACAGCTTGTGGAGCTTGCAAAAGAACGCCACGCTGAAAAACAATTGATTAAGCATACATTCTAATGAAGAAGGACACTGCCGGTAAAAGGGCAGTGTTTTTTCCCGTATATACAAAAGAAAGAGAGGGACCTTACTTGATTAAGCGAACAGTAAAAAACATTGCCGAAATGGTTAATGGCACACTAACAAATCCGCAATATGAACAAACAGTCATTCATGGAGTGGCAACCGATACAAGAAAACTGGAACAACATCAGCTCTTCATTCCGCTGAAAGGGGAACGTTTTGACGGCCACACTTTTGTGGAGCAGGCTTTTGAAGCTGGTGTAGCGGCTGTTCTTTGGGATCGGTCAGAACCAAATCCGCCCGAGAATCACGCCGTCATTTTAGTGGACGATACCCTTACTGCACTTCAGCAGCTTGCAAAAGCCTATTTGCAGGAGCTTGGCACGCGTGTCATCGGAGTAACCGGAAGCAATGGCAAAACGACAACAAAAGATATGATTCACGCCGTATTGGGGACCCAGTACCGTGTCCACAAAACTGGAGGAAACTTCAATAATCATATCGGTTTGCCGCTGACGGTTTTAGCGATGCCTGAAAATACGGAGATCGCCGTATTGGAGATGGGAATGAGCGCCAAAGGAGAAATTGACCTCTTGAGCCGACTGGCAAACCCGGATGCGGCAGTGATTACGAATATCGGCGAATCGCATATGCAAGACCTTGGCTCTAGAGAGGGCATCGCGGAGGCGAAGCTTGAAATCATTAACGGGCTTAAAGAAGACGGAGTGCTGATTTATATCGGGGACGAACCGCTTCTTCAAAATGCATACAGCTGCCAGACGAAAACGTACGGTACGGGAGCGCATAATGATTATCAGCTTCAGGATGTCAGCCAGAGTGAGGAAGGAACCCATTTTACAATCAAAGGGATAAAAAACACGTTTTTTATTCCAATACTCGGCAAGCACAATGTGATGAACGCCATGGCAGCGATTGCTGCAGGAGCTTATTTTGGCATCACGCCTGAGGGTGCGGCAAAAGGACTGAGCGGCCTAAAGGTAACCGGGATGAGACTTGAACTCATCAAAACAGACAGCGGCCTTTCGATAATCAATGACGCTTATAATGCGAGCCCGACTTCCATGAAAGCTGCAATTCAATTGACAGAAAGCCTCGAAGGCTACGGCAAAAAAATGCTCGTGCTCGGTGATATGCTTGAACTCGGCGATCTTGAAGAAACGTTCCATAAAGAGTGCGGCGCTGTGATCAGCCCTGATAAAATTGACCGCGTCTTTACGTACGGAAAACTGGGAGCTTTTATCGCGGAAGGCGCCCTGAAACACTTTGAGAAAGACCGCGTCAGCCATTACACTGAGAAAAAAGATCTCCTCCAAGCTGTGAAGGAAAACGCATCAAAAGGCGATTTGATTTTATTCAAAGCGTCCAGAGGTATGAAGCTTGAAGAAATCGTTAAAGATTTAATAGAGAGCCCGCTTTCATAAGAAAATATTTTGCGAAAAAACGCATATTGCATCATAAAATAACATGATGTGCAAACACTAATGTATGCCGGCCGAAAATTATGTATATCTGGCCGGCTGCGGCTATGATACAATATATATAGGTTATTTCGCGATACGAACATATTCGTCCGGACTTTTCATCGTGACCCGAAGTTCTCCGCTGGATTCTTGGGAGCGGATGGAGCAGCAGCCGGCATATTCGAGATGCCGATCTGCTTCTCATCTTATTGAAAAACAAATAGTGTAATGGTAAGATAAAACTTAAAGTAATTCGGGCTTTGTATACGGATGGATCCTGTCCTTCTTGTCTAAAGGGCAGTTTTATAAGTGGTAAATCACGACATTACTGAAACAGCAATTAGAAGGAGTTTGAATAATTTGACTATAACGTTTCAAGATTTTAATTTAAGTTCTGATCTCATGAAAGCAATTAATCGTATGGGATTTGAAGAAGCAACACCGATTCAGGCACAAACGATACCGCTCGGACTTTCAAATAAAGACGTCATTGGACAAGCGCAAACAGGTACAGGTAAAACAGCTGCGTTTGGTATACCCCTTGTTGAAAAAATTAACCCCGAGTCTCCTAATATTCAAGCAATCGTAATCGCGCCAACCCGTGAATTAGCCATTCAAGTATCTGAAGAATTGTATAAAATCGGACAAGATAAACGTGCGAAGGTTCTTCCTATTTACGGCGGACAGGATATTGGACGGCAAATCCGGGCGTTAAAGAAGAATCCGAATATTATTGTCGGAACACCTGGCCGTCTTCTTGACCACATCAACCGCCGCACCATTCGTTTAAACAACGTAAATACCGTTGTAATGGATGAAGCGGATGAAATGCTGAACATGGGATTCATTGACGATATTGAATCTATCCTTTCAAACGTGCCAAGCGAGCATCAGACACTTCTGTTCTCTGCCACAATGCCTGCGCCGATCAAACGCATTGCAGAGCGCTTCATGACTGAGCCGGAACACGTAAAAGTAAAAGCGAAAGAAATGACGGTTTCTAACATTCAGCAGTTCTATTTGGAAGTGCAAGAACGCAAAAAATTCGATACACTGACTCGTCTTCTTGACATTCAGTCTCCTGAGCTTGCGATCGTATTCGGACGTACAAAACGCCGTGTCGATGAACTGGCTGAAGCTCTGAACCTTCGCGGATATGCAGCTGAAGGTATTCACGGTGACTTAACGCAGGCGAAACGTATGGTTGCGCTTCGTAAATTTAAAGAAGGCGCAATCGAAGTTCTAGTCGCAACTGATGTTGCCGCTCGCGGACTTGATATCTCAGGTGTTACACACGTATACAACTTCGACGTGCCTCAAGATCCTGAAAGCTACGTTCACCGTATCGGAAGAACGGGCCGTGCAGGAAAAACAGGTATGGCGATGACGTTCATTACACCGCGTGAGAAAAGCATGCTTCGCGCAATTGAACAAACAACAAAACGCAAAATGGACCGCATGAAGGAGCCTACACTTGATGAAGCGTTAGAAGGCCAGCAGCAGGTTACTGTTGAACGTCTTCGCACAACAATCAGTGAAAACAACCTGAACTTCTACATGACAGCGGCAGCTGAGCTGCTTGAAGATCATGATGCAGTAACAGTGGTTGCGGCGGCTATCAAAATGGCTACAAAAGAGCCAGACGACACACCGGTTCGCTTAACAGACGAAGCGCCGATGGTCAGCAAACGCTACAAGAACCAGCGCTCTTCTAAACGCAGAGACGGTCAAGGCGGCGGCTACCGCGGCGGAAAAGGGAAAAGCAACAACCGTTCTTCCTACGATAAAAAGCGTTCAAACGATCGTCGTTCTTCAGGTGACAGACGCCAGAAAAAATCTTACTAATTTGATCGATTCAGAGCCCAAAACATGATGTTTTGGGCTTTTTTATGTTCGCGATTTGTTATTCAGCAAACTTTCAGCTGACGGAAGCCATTTTTCTCTGTATGCTTAAGAATGAAACCTTTCTGTAAAAGAGACGTATAAATAACGACGAAAAAAAGGGAGGTAGGTATTTTTGAGAGAGCAGCCAAAAAACCAAATCAGTCCAGACGGATTAAAGGTTTGGCGACTTCAAGAGATCATCATATCTGCTGTTTGCTTACTTATTGTCATTGCAGTTGCAGTGTTAAGCTATTATTTTCATTGGCCGTACTGGATCAGCGGCGTGCTCGGCGCGGTTTGGCTGTTGGGATCGATTGTGACGGTCTTTATCATTCCGAAGGTCCGTCATAAGGTGTGGCGATATGAAGTCCATGAACATGAAATAGATATTCAGTCAGGTATTTTTGTGGTAACACGTGTGATTGTTCCGATGGTCAGAGTTCAGCACGTCGATACGTCACAAGGGCCATTATTAAAAAAATACAACCTGGCAACGGTGAAAATTTCCACGGCCGCGACCGTTCATTCGATCCCCGCTTTAGAGATGGAGGAAGCGGATCGGCTGAGAGACTCCATTTCCCGTCTGGCGAGGGTGACTGACGATGATGTCTGAACCGAAACGCCTGCACCCGGCAGCAGTCATTTTGAATTTATGCCATACCATTATTCAAACGATAAAAAATATCATTCTGCCATTCTTTTTTGTGTATATTGTCAATTCAAACCATACTGTCCGTTTTTACGGAGCCATTGCGCTCGGTGTGCTATTCATCTGGCTTGTAGCGGCAAGCATTATCAAATGGAGAAGGTTTACCTATCGAATTGAAGATGATGAATTTAGAATCGAAGAAGGCTTATTTGTTACGAAAAAGCGATACATATCGATTGATCGGATTCAAACGATGAATACGAGCGCAGGCCTTGTCCAGCAAATCTTTAAGCTTGTGAAGCTGCAAATTGAAACAGCAGGCGGAGGCAAGGAGGCAGAAGCCGTTCTTTCTGCTATTTCTGTTGAAGAAGCGGAACGCATCAAAGAAGCTGTCTTTAAGAAAAAAGCGCAAAGACGAGAAAATGAACTTGATGAAGAACGGCTTGAAGCTGAAGAGGAGTTGGTTCCGGCCGTTGAGGTGCAAGAGCACTATCGCATGAACGCGAAAGAATTGCTCATGGCCGCTTCTACCTCCGGCGGAATCGGAGTCATTATCTCCGCTGTATTTGCACTTATTTCCCAGCTTGATGAAGTGCTGCCAATGGATTGGTTATTCGATAAGTTTTCCTTCCTTCAGCACGCCAGCATCGGTATTTACGCGGTACTGATTTTTATCGGTTTATTTATCGCCTGGATTTTCAGCATCGCGGGCATGATGTTTAGATACGCGAACTTTCAAATCATAAAAAAAGAGCAGGAACTGGTGATTTCAAGGGGAATTATTGAAAAACATCAAGTCACGATTCCATTGCGAAAAATACAAGCCATTAAAATCAAAGAAAATATCATTCGCCAGCTTTTCGGCTTTGTAACGGTGTCCATCGTCAGCGCAGGAGGCGGCGACCGGGAAAAAGAAGAAGGCGCTTTGACCATTCTCTTTCCAATGATTCATAAAAAAAAGCTTCCGCACATGCTCCGAACATTTACGCCGGAATATACGCTGGAAGAAAACTGCCGCCGCCTGCCGCGGCGCGCGTTGAAACGCTATTTGTTCCGTTCTGTCATTTTTTCACTCTTTTTGATCATTCCGTTATGTATCTTCTTTCAGCCATGGGGCTATCTGTCAGTCAGCCTGCTGCCGATAGAGTTGCTCTTCGGCTATCTCGCGTATAAAGAGGCTGCATGGACGATCAACGGGGACCGTCTTCAGCTGACGTCTAGATTTATAGGCAGAACAACCGCCATTGTACTGAAAAAACGAATGCAGGTCTGCAAGTTCAGCCAATCCTATTTCCAAAAGAAAGGCCGCTTGTATACCATTTCTACTTCGGTGAAATCATCGAGCCATATGGAAGAATTAACGGTGAGGGATGTAGGTGAAGAGGATGCAGCCTTCATTTTAAACTGGTACTCATATGAAAAAGCGGACGGTTAATACCGCCGCTCCAGCGTGTCGACAAACCCTCGCATTCGTTGTCAGGACTGCGCTTCGGTGCTCACGAATTAGAACATTCGCTCCGCTCCTATGCTCGTCCTTCCTAGACTTCAAGGGTTTTCAATCACGCTGAAAAGATGACAAAATCCTAAAATGAAAACCATTTTAGGATTTTGTCAACAATCTGAAGCGGCGGTTAATACCGCCGCTCTTTTTTTTGCACGAATAAAAACGAAAGAAGAAGCCCGCCGCATAGTCCAAACAGATGGGCCATCATGTTAATATTGGAGTTGATAAACGACATGAGAACGGCAAATGCGAGCAGTGTGATGATCATTTTGGAATGCTCCTGCCCTATTAGCTCATTGCGAAAAAGAACCATAAATAGGTACACGCCGAATAGCCCGAAAATGGCGCCTGAAGCACCGACATGCACGTAATCAAGCGGCTCTGTAACATAAGTGCCAATATTGCCGATGATGCCGGAGCCGGCGTATACAAGAAGGAAACGCGCTTTTCCCAGCATGCGTTCCAAAGCCGGGGCAAATAAAAAGATGGACATGGAATTAAACAGCAGATGTGTGAAACCGGCGTGCAGCAAAATCGGTGTGATCAGCCGCCACCATTCCCCGTTTGCGACACCTAGGTTATAGCCTGTGACGGTATCCCTCCATAACACGACTGAATGGGCAGGAAGTGAAAAAAACAGCCAGAGAACAGCTTGCAAAGCCAATATAAAGGTGACAACGGGGTAAAGCCTGATAAACGTTTGAAAATTTTCAGTCCGTATAAACATTCCGAGCCCCTTTTCTTCATTTTGGTATATCTATAGTAACACGTTTATGAGACAAACCATTTAAATAGTACGTACGCAAAGGAGGTTATCATACATGATTTACGGCATTGGGCTGGACATTACCGAGCTTAAACGGATCGCCTCTATGGCTGGACGCCAGAAAAGGTTTGCCGAGCGGATTTTGACGCGAAGCGAGCTTGACCAATACTATGAGCTTTCAGAGAAAAGAAAAATCGAATTTCTCGCGGGCAGATTCGCGGCAAAAGAAGCTTTCTCGAAAGCATTTGGCACCGGCATTGGGAGGCAGCTCAGCTTTCAGGACATTGAAATTAGGAAAGACCAAAATGGCAAGCCCTATATCATTTGCACGAAACTGAGCCAGGCTGCCGTTCACGTATCGATCACTCATACAAAAGAATACGCTGCCGCGCAGGTTGTGATTGAAAGGTTGTCAAGCTAGTCTGCATATTAGGGAAACCCCACTCATATATTTGATAGTGCATTAAGGGAGACAAGTTGTTTGAGGCTTTTATGGTACGCATCTGTTCTGCCTAAACGTGTACCGAGCGTACCGTTAAAGTCAAACAAGCGATTTCTTCCTTTTACATCAATTGAGAAAAAGGGGTTGAAAAAGGTGAGAAAAAGCTTTGTTTTGCTTTTAACGGGACTGCTTGCTGTTCTTATTCTTTCTGCCTGCGGGCAAAAAACACAGCAAGATATTGTGGCCGGGTTAGATGAAAAGGCGAAAGAATACACCTCGTACAAAGCAAAAGCGAAAATGACCATCGAGACAGGGAGTGAGCCTCAAGTATACAATGTGGAAATCTGGCACAAAAAGCCGTCTCTGTACAGGGTTTATTTAGAAAATCCGAAAAAGGACCAAAACCAAGTCATTTTACGAAATGAAAACGGAGTATTCGTTCTCACGCCGTCTTTAAATAAGAGCTTCAGATTTCAAAGCGATTGGCCGAACAACAGCAGCCAGGTTTATCTGTTTGAATCGCTCGTAAAGGATGTTCAAAACGATTCGGATGCAGTTTTCACAGCGAAAGAAAAGAAATACGTATTCGAAACAAAAACAAATTATCAGCATAACAAAATGCTGCCCACGCAAGAAATCACATTTAACAAAAAAGATATGAGCCCGTCATCTGTCAAAGTGATGGATACTGACCGGAAAGTGATGGTCAAAGTAGAATTCAGCAGCTTTGAATTTAATAAACAATTTGATAAAGAATCATTTGACGAAAAGAAAAATATGACCCTTTCTCAAATGGATGTTGCCACAAGCGCAAAGCCTTCCGATACATTCGCGGTCAAAACGCCGCTGGAACTGCCGCTTGGCGTCAAGCTGCTTGAAGAAAAAGATATATCTACTGAAGACGGGAAGCGCATCATCATGACGTACGGAGGAGAAAAATCATTTACGTTAATTCAGGAAAAAGCCCAGATTGCGAAGGCTTCCTCCTCCGTTACGCTGAACGGCGAACCGGTAAATCTCGGCTACACCATCGGCGCCCTGTCGGATGCATCATTATCATGGACATATGACGGCGTAGATTACCTTCTCTCTTCTAAAGATCTTTCTAAAGAGGAAATGGTGACAGTAGCGAAAAGCATGCAGGGACAATCATCGAAATAACCGCCAAAGGCCAAACATGATTTGGCCTTTTTTTCGTTAGACATCGTTTCCCTTTAGCCTTTAATTTTAGTATGATATGTAAATGATATTGAATAAAAGCTAGGAAGTGTCGTAATGAGCACAAAACCTTTTTACAGAGATACGTGGGCGGAAATTGACTTGTCCGCGATAAAGGAAAATGTCAGCAATATGAAAAAACATATCGGTGAACATGTCCACCTGATGGCAGTTGTGAAAGCAAACGCCTACGGGCATGGTGATGCAGAAACAGCAAAGGCTGCTCTTGACGCAGGTGCTTCATGCTTGGCTGTGGCTATTTTGGATGAAGCGATTTCACTGCGCAAAAAGGGCTTGAAGGCGCCTATATTGGTGCTTGGCGCGGTTCCCCCAGAGTATGTGGCAATCGCTGCTGAGTATGACGTGACCTTAACAGGTTATTCTGTTGAATGGCTTCAGGAGGCAGCCCGCCACACGAAAAAAGGTTCTCTTCATTTTCATCTGAAGGTCGATACGGGGATGAACAGGCTTGGTGTAAAAACAGAGGAAGAAGTTCAGAACGTGATGGCCATTCTTGACCGCAACCCTCGTTTAAAGTGCAAAGGGGTATTTACCCATTTTGCGACAGCGGATGAAAAAGAAAGAGGCTATTTCTTAATGCAGTTTGAGCGCTTTAAAGAGCTGATTGCTCCGCTGCCGTTAAAGAATCTGATGGTCCACTGCGCGAACAGCGCCGCCGGTCTCCGGCTGAAAAAAGGCTTTTTTAATGCAGTCAGATTCGGCATCGGCATGTATGGCCTTCGCCCGTCTGCTGACATTTCGGACGAGATACCGTTTCAGCTGCGTCCGGCATTTACCCTGCATTCGACGCTGTCACATGTCAAACTGATCAGAAAAGGCGAGAGCGTCAGCTACGGAGCCGAGTACACAGCAGAAAAAGATACATGGATCGGGACGGTGCCTGTAGGCTATGCGGACGGCTGGCTCCGAAAATTGAAAGGGACCGACATCCTTGTGAAGGGAAAACGCCTGAAAATTGCCGGCCGAATTTGCATGGACCAATTTATGGTGGAGCTGGATCAGGAATATCCGCCGGGCACAAAAGTCACATTAATAGGCCGGCAGGGGGATGAATGTATTTCCATGGATGAGATTGCAGGAAGGCTTGAAACCATTAACTATGAGGTGGCCTGTACAATAAGTTCCCGTGTTCCCCGTATGTTTTTGGAAAATGGGAGTATAATGGAAGTAAGAAATCCTTTATTGCAGGTAAATACAAGCAATTAACTTACCTAAATGGAGAATTCATAAAACAGCTTTGCTTGAAGAGTGAATAATGGTATCATTATCACTGGATGGATAAAAGAGTCGTATCCGTAAGTTTGGTGGAGGTGTATGTTTTTTGTCTGAATCCAGCGCAAGAACCGAAATGAAAATCAGCTTGCCCGAAAACCTAGTAGCTGAATTGGATGGTGTAGCGATGCGGGAGAAACGAAGCAGAAACGAACTGATATCACAAGCAGTGAGAGCGTATGTCAGCGAACGAACAACTCGTCACAACCGTGATTTGATGAGACGCGGCTATATGGAAATGGCGAAAATCAACCTGAATATTTCTTCTGAGGCTCACTTTGCGGAGTGCGAGGCTGAAACGACAGTTGAGCGCTTAGTCAGCGGAGGATAATCATTTGATTGTGAAACGCGGCGATGTTTATTTTGCTGATTTATCTCCTGTTGTTGGCTCAGAGCAAGGCGGGGTGCGCCCGGTTTTAGTGATCCAAAATGACATCGGAAATCGCTTCAGCCCAACTGCTATTGTTGCAGCCATAACAGCACAAATACAGAAAGCGAAATTACCAACCCACGTCGAAATCGATGCAAAACGCTACGGTTTTGAAAGAGATTCCGTTATTTTGCTGGAGCAAATTCGGACGATTGACAAGCAAAGGTTAACGGATAAGATTACTCATCTGGATGATGAAATGATGGATAAGGTTGATGAAGCCTTACAAATCAGTTTGGCACTCATTGATTTTTAGACATATTTGCAGGTTGCTCAAATAGAGCAACTTTTTTTGTTTTCAAAAAACATAAACGATATAATAGTGAAATAACGAAAAAATATGTTGTTTTTTATTGGGAGGTAAGCGAATTTGATGTCGAACCAGACTGTATACCAGTTCATTGCCGAAAATCAAAATGAACTGCTCCAACTGTGGACTGACACACTAAAAGAATTAAGCGAGCAAGAATCCTATCAGCTGACTGACCAAGTGTATGAAAATATATCTAAAGAATATATCGACATTCTGTTGCTGTCTGTTAAGGACGAAAATGCTGCTGAAAGCCAAATCAGCGAACTGGCGCTTCGAGCGGTCCAAATCGGACTATCTATGAAGTTTTTGGCTACTGCGTTTGCTGAATTCTGGAAGCGTCTCTACACGAAAATGAATGATAAGAGATTGCCAGATCAAGAGAGCACGGAATTAATCTGGCAGATTGACCGCTTTTTCAGCCCGATTAACACAGAAATTTTTAATCAATACTCAATCTCATGGGAAAAAACAGTATCTCTGCAAAAAATCGCGTTGCAAGAGCTGTCTGCGCCGCTTATCCCGGTGTTTGAAAATATCACTGTGATGCCTCTTGTCGGAACAATTGATACCGAACGCGCGAAACGAATTATGGAAAACCTTCTTAATGGCGTCGTCAAACACCGTTCCCAAGTCGTGCTGATTGACATTACAGGTGTCCCTGTCGTCGATACGATGGTTGCCCATCATATTATTCAGGCATCAGAAGCTGTAAGGCTTGTCGGAGCAAAATGCCTGCTGGCCGGAATCCGCCCGGAAATTGCTCAAACCATCGTCAATTTGGGGATTGATTTATCCCAAGTTATAACTAAGAATACCCTGCAAAAAGGAATTCAAACAGCATTGGAAATGACGGATCGAAAAATCGTTTCATTGGGGGAATAACATTTTGAGACATCCGAAAATCCCGATCTTGAAACTGTATAATTGCTTATTAGTGTCCATTCAGTGGGAACTTGATGACCAAACAGCATTAACCTTTCAAGAAGACTTATTAAATAAAATATACGAAACAGGTGCTAACGGAGTCGTCATTGACCTGACATCTGTGGATATGATTGATTCATTTATCGCGAAAGTGCTGGGCGACGTCATTACAATGTCTAAGTTAATGGGGGCTAAAGTCGTCTTGACCGGCATTCAGCCTGCTGTGGCAGTGACGCTGATTGAACTTGGAATCGCACTTGAGGAAATCGAAACTGCGCTCGACTTAGAGCAGGGGCTTGAGACATTGAAGCGGGAATTGGGGGAATAGCGAATGAACGACCAATCCTGTGTAAGAATCATGACAGAATGGGATATTGTGGCCGCCAGACAGCTGGGACGAAACGTTGCGAAAGAACTGGGTTTCGGCACGGTAGACCAGGCTAGAATTACAACGGCTATTTCAGAATTAGCCAGGAATATTTATTTATATGCCGGCAAAGGGCAGATTGGAATTGAACAGGTCGCAGACAGAGGAAAAAAAGGCCTGAAAATTATAGCGGAAGACCAAGGGCCGGGAATTCCTGATATCCGAAAAGTCATGGAAGACGGGTTTTCAACGTCTGGAGGACTTGGTGCGGGACTTCCCGGGGTCAAAAGGCTGATGGATGAATTCAGCTTAAATTCCGTAGCGGGGGAAGGAACAGAGATACAAGCCATCAAATGGCTTCGGTAGGAGGTAAGAACGTGGATTTTAGGGAGGTTATTGAGCAGCGGTATCATCAGCTGCTTAGTCGATATATAGCCGAATTAACAGAAACATCTTTATATCAAGCCCAAAAATTCAGCCGAAAAACAATCGAGCACCAAATTCCTCCGGAAGAAATCATCAGCGTTCACAGAAAAGTGCTGAAGGAGCTGTATCCAAGTCTCCCGGAAGATGTGTTTCATTCGCTGGATTTTTTAATAGAAGTCATGATTGGCTATGGAATGGCTTATCAGGAGCATCAAACCCTTAGAGGGATACAGCAGGAAATCAAATCAGAAATTGAAATCGCGGCAAATGTCCAGCAGACGCTTCTCGGAACTAAAGTTCCTCAGGAGGAAGCGCTGGATATCGGCGCCATCAGTGTTCCCGCTAAACAGATGAGCGGTGATTACTACCACTTTGTCAAAGACAAGGAATCCATCAATATCGCAATCGCGGACGTGATCGGAAAAGGCATTCCAGCGGCTTTATGCATGTCCATGATTAAATACGCAATGGACTCTTTGCCGGAAACGGGCATACACCCTTCTCAAGTGCTGAAAAATTTGAATCGTGTTGTTGAACAAAACGTTGATGCCAGTATGTTTATTACGATGTTTTATGCGAATTACAATATGGACAAGCATCAATTTACATATGCTTCAGCGGGACATGAACCGGGATTCTATTATTCTCAAAAAGACAACACGTTTTACGATTTAGAGGCCAAAGGACTCGTTCTCGGCATCTCGCAGGACTATGACTACAAACAATTCGATCAGCATCTGGAAAAGGGCGATATGATTGTTTTATTTTCTGACGGCGTCACAGAATGCAGAACGGAAAACGGTTTCTTGGAGCGTCCTGATCTGCAGAAGCTCATTGAGGAACATATGTGTTCCTCCGCGCAGGAAATGGTCAAAAACATTTATGACAGCCTCCTCAAATTGCAGGATTTTCAGCTTCACGATGATTTTACGTTAATTGTTTTGCGGAGAAAGGTTTAACGTCTGTCAGACGAGGGTATAAAGCAACTAGTGATTTGAAGGAAAATTTGAGGTGATACGAATGAATATAAATGTTGATGTGAAGCAAAACGAGAATGATATACAAGTAAACATTGCAGGAGAAATTGATGTATACTCAGCCCCGGTGCTTAGAGAGAAGCTCGTTCCTCTGGCAGAACAAGGAGCTGACTTAAGAATTTGCCTGAAAGATGTCAGCTACATGGACAGTACCGGATTGGGCGTTTTTGTAGGGACCTTTAAAATGGTGAAAAAACAAGGCGGTTCGCTGAAACTTGAAAATCTATCTGAACGGCTGATCCGACTGTTTGACATTACAGGCTTGAAGGACATCATTGATATTTCTGCAAAGTCAGAAGGTGGAGTGCAATGAAGAATAATGCTGATTACATCGAAATGAAAGTGCCGGCCCAACCTGAATATGTGGGAATTATAAGACTGACGCTGTCAGGGGTCGCAAGCAGAATGGGCTATACGTACGATGAAATTGAAGACTTGAAAATCGCAGTCAGTGAGGCGTGCACAAATGCGGTTCAGCACGCTTACAAAGAAGATAAAAATGGGGAAGTGTCAATACGATTCGGTGTGTTTGAAGACCGTTTAGAGGTTATTGTGGCGGATGAAGGAGACAGCTTTGACTTTGATCAAAAGCAGCAGGATCTAGGGCCGTACACACCTTCGCACACAGTTGATCAATTATCAGAAGGAGGGCTCGGTCTATATTTAATGGAAACGCTCATGGATGAAGTCAGAGTGCAAAACCACTCCGGCGTCACCGTAGCGATGACAAAGTATTTAAATGGGGAGCGAGTTGATCATGACACAACCATCAAAAACTACGAAACTAACTAAAGATGAAGTCGATCGGCTCATAAGCGATTACCAAACAAAGCAAGATGAACAGGCGCAGGAAACGCTTGTGCGGGTGTATACAAATCTGGTTGACATGCTTGCGAAAAAATATTCAAAAGGCAAAAGCTTCCACGAGGATCTCCGCCAGGTCGGCATGATCGGGCTGCTAGGCGCGATTAAGCGATACGATCCTGTTGTCGGCAAATCGTTTGAAGCTTTTGCAATTCCGACAATCATCGGTGAAATTAAACGTTTCCTCAGAGATAAAACATGGAGCGTTCATGTGCCGAGACGAATTAAAGAACTGGGTCCAAGAATCAAAATGGCGGTTGATCAGCTGACCACTGAAACACAAAGATCGCCGAAAGTCGAAGAGATTGCCGAATTCCTCGATGTTTCTGAAGAAGAGGTTCTTGAAACGATGGAAATGGGCAAAAGCTATCAAGCTTTATCCGTTGACCACAGCATTGAAGCGGATTCGGACGGAAGCACCGTCACGATTCTTGATATCGTCGGATCACAGGAGGACGGATATGAGCGGGTCAACCAGCAATTGATGCTGCAAAGCGTGCTTCATGTCCTTTCAGATCGTGAAAAACAAATCATAGACCTTACGTATATTCAAAACAAAAGCCAAAAAGAAACTGGGGACATTCTCGGTATATCTCAAATGCACGTCTCGCGCTTGCAACGCAAAGCTGTGAAGAAGCTCAGAGAGGCCTTGATTGAAGATCCCTCGATGGAGTTAATGTAATGATCCAGGTTGAAGAAAACGAGCATATTCAAACTCTAGTATATCAACTGAATAAAGAAGGGAAATCGATTTGCGGTGACAGCTTTTTTATGAAA
Organism: Bacillus sp. FSL M8-0025; assembly: GCF_037975475.1. Taxonomy (NCBI): domain Bacteria; kingdom Bacillati; phylum Bacillota; class Bacilli; order Caryophanales; family Bacillaceae; genus Bacillus; species Bacillus sp. FSL M8-0025. Next base: position 519,607 of record NZ_CP150258.1, read on the forward strand.
GCTGATGATAAGGAGTTAATTTGCGCGGTTGCTGACGGACTGGGAAGTGGATCACTTGCTAACGAATCCTCTGCAGCCATCAAAGACTTAGTGGAAAACTATGCGAGTGAAGACGTAGAAAGCATTATCGAACGCTGTAATCAGGCGATGAAAAACAAAAGAGGCGCTACAGCATCTATCCTGAAAATCAATTTTGAGCAAAGGCAGTTTACGTACTGCTCTGTCGGAAATGTACGGTTTATTCTGCATTCCCCGTCTGGTGAAAGCTTTTATCCTCTGCCGATTTCGGGCTATTTATCAGGCAAGCCGCAAAAATACAAAACGCACACCGCCACCTATGAAAAGGGTTCAAAGTTCATTATACATACAGATGGACTCAACGTACCTGATATCCGCTCCCATTTGAAAAAAGGCCAATCGGTAGAAGAAATATCGAATTCGCTGAAAATGTATACGACATCGAGAAAAGATGACCTGACCTATATTCTCGGACAGCTGTCCTAAAAAACCAGAAAAAGAAGCTGGACATCCGGCTTCTTTTTTTTGCGGTTGACTATTAATAAGTGCGCTTATTGTAATTAATAAGTGAACTTATCATTCTGGGAGCTTATGGGATGTGGAATTATGAATACACAGCGATAGCTGATGTGGATGTGGGAAAACCTGGAACTGTTATCAGGAAACAGAAACAATGGATCAATGGGAGACGGGTATTGCATCAGATTCTTTGAAAGGACAATTTCAAAATGGAACGGAAGGAACATTGCTTCTGCAAGGAAAAACAATTCTCTTATGGCTTGAGCATGTGGAGAAACATCGGGCGTTTTCTGTCATGGTCAACATGCCCGCATAGCAATGTAATAATGGAGTTTTTTCACGTGCTTCAAAAGCAAAAAGAAGATTTGTGTATCACATATGGAATTGTATTAGAAGGCGCTGAAGCAAAAAAGTGGGGAGAAATCATTGGGACTGAACTGTCTAAAGACATGCCGACGGCTGTCAGCAGGCTTGTCCATCTTTACGGAGGAGTGATAAAATGAACACAAATTACTGGATCGGCGTTGTGTCAGAGCAGCATGTATTAAAAGGCGCTGCCGGCGGTTTTGCACAGCTGTGCCATGGAAAAAAAGCCCCGCTCGCCAAAATGAAAGAGGGAGATTGGCTGATTTATTATTCTCCGAGAGACGCATAACCAGACGGCAAACTGCTGCGAAGCTTTACTGCGATCGGCAAAGTAAAAAGCGGAAACATCTATCCGTATCAAATGGCTCCGAATTTTATTCCATACCGATTAGATATAGACTATTATCCATGCCATAAAATCGGTTTTTACGACATTAAATCAAAGCTTGAATTTGTTCAGGAAACCAAGCATCTTGGCTTTTTATTTCGCAGAGGACACTTTGAAATAAGCAAAAAAGATTTTTTGACAATAGCACAAGCGATGGGAGTTAACATAAGTGGAATGGCACTCTAAATTTAGCGGTCCGAACACAAGCCCGGGCTTTTTATTATGGCAGGCCACGCAAAGCTGGCAGCGGAAAGTAGGAAAAGCATTGGCTGAGTTTGACCTGACCCACGTTCAATTTGTTCTGCTGACCTCGTGCAAGTATATGATTGCTCACGGAGAAACCGTCACGCAAAAAAAACTTGCAAGCTTCAGCCAGACCAATATCATGATGGTTTCGGAGGTTGTGCGGACGCTTGAGAAAAAAGGATTTATCGAAAGAAGCAAAAATCCCCAGGATAAAAGAGAGGTCCTCCTGTCTCTTACAGAAATAGGAGGAGAAAAAGTAACAGCGGCTTTGCCAATTGTTGAGAAGATTGATCAAGCCTTCTTTGCAGCTGCGATGAAAAAAGAGAATTTTCTGAGCGGCTTACAGGAACTATTGAAACATGAGTAAAGATACGGGCAGCGCCAGCTGTCTTTTTTTATGTGTTTTTTTCGGTTTTTGATACACTAGAGAAAGAACGACAAAATTGGAGGCTTTGGTTACATGGAAACGTCAGCCCTTTTAAAACAGCAAATTGCGAAAGAAATAGGTTTATCACAAAAACACGTTGAAAGTGTCATCCGCCTGCTTGAGGACGGCAATACAGTCCCGTTTATTGCCCGGTATCGAAAAGAGCAGACGGGTTCAATGGATGAGGTTCAGATTCAGACGATTTCTGAACGCTGGCAATACATACAAAACCTGAATCAGCGAAAAGAAGAAGTCATCAGGCTGATTGCAGAGCAGGATAAACTGACAGATAATCTAAAACGTAAAATCGAGCAATCGGTGAAGCTTCAGGAAGTGGAAGACCTTTACCGCCCTTATAAACAAAAACGTAAAACAAAGGCGACAGTCGCCAAAAGCAAAGGCCTTGAGCCGCTTGCCGACTATATCCTGACACTTCCCCAAGATGATCATCTGGCAGCAACTGCAGACCAATACATCAGCGAAGAAAAAGAAGTGTTCACACGAGAAGAAGCGATTGAAGGCGCCAAGCACATTATTGCGGAACAAATTTCAGACGAGCCGACTTTCAGAAAGTGGATTCGCCAGGAAACCTTCAAAAGAGGAACCATTAAGTCCGCAGCCGGAAAGTCGGCAGACACCGATGAGAAAAATGTGTATGAAATGTATTACGAGTATGAAGAGCCAATTGCAAAAGTCGTTCCGCATAGGGTACTGGCAATGAACCGCGGCGAAAAAGAAGATATTTTAAAGGTGTCAATCGAACCGCCTGCGGATCACATTAAGGCGTATTTAGAAAAACAAATCATTAAAAATCGCTCAACATCCGTAAAAGAGATTTTGCAGGAGACAATTGAAGACAGCTATAAAAGGCTGATCCAGCCGGCAATCGAGCGTGAAATCAGGAAAGAGCTCTCAGAAAAAGCTGATGAACAGGCGATTCATATTTTCTCAGAGAACTTGAGAAAACTTCTTTTGCAGCCGCCGATGAAAGGCAAAACCGTTCTCGGTGTTGACCCAGCCTTTCGAACCGGCTGTAAGCTCGCTGTGTCAGATGAGACTGGAAAAGTCTTTAAAATTGATGTGATCTATCCGCATGCGCCAGTCAACAAAACAAAAGAAGCCCATGAAAAAGTGAAAAAGATTCTTGAGCAGTATCAAGTCGAGATGGTGGCGATCGGAAACGGCACAGCATCCAGAGAAACAGAACAATTCATCGTCAATGTACTGAAAGACATGCCGCGCAAAATTTATTATGTGATCGTCAATGAAGCGGGTGCAAGCGTCTATTCGGCTTCAGAGCTGGCCCGAGAAGAATTCCCTGACCTTAAGGTTGAAGAGCGCAGTGCCGTGTCTATTGCGCGAAGACTTCAAGACCCGCTTGCGGAGCTCGTTAAAATCGATCCGAAGTCTGTTGGTGTCGGACAGTATCAGCATGACGTCAGCCAAAAACGCTTAAATGAATCTCTGCGGTTTGTCGTCGAAACGGTCGTAAACCAGGTGGGAGTAAACGTCAACACAGCCTCCGCCGCGCTGCTTCAGTATGTAGCGGGATTATCGAAGTCTGTAGCAGGCAACGTTGTCAAAAAACGTGAGGAAATCGGAAAGTTTTCAAATCGAAAAGAACTGAAGGACATCCCAAGGTTAGGTGCGAAAACCTATGAGCAATGTATCGGTTTCTTAAGAGTGCAGGAAGGGACAGAGCCTTTGGATAGAACAGGCATCCACCCGGAAAGCTATAAAGAAACAAAAGCACTTTTGAAAAAACTCGGACTTTCAACAGAACATATCGGCACGGCGGAATTGAAGGACAAAATCAATCAGCTGGCGCTCTCTGAAACGGCTAAAGAGCTGGGAATCGGCGAAATCACTCTGAAAGACATTTGTGAACAGCTGACAAGGCCGGAACGCGATCCACGCGATAAGGTGCCTAAGCCTTTGCTGAAAACAGACGTCCTTCAGCTGGAAGATTTGAAAGAGGGAATGGAACTGCAGGGCACCGTGCGCAATGTAGTGGACTTCGGAGCGTTTGTTGATATCGGAGTCAAACAAGACGGGCTTGTGCATATCTCAAAATTGAGCAATCAATTCGTCAAGCATCCTCTTGATGTCGTATCTGTCGGCGATATTGTGACAGTTTGGGTTGACGGCGTAGATGTACAAAAAGGCAGAGTATCGCTGTCTATGGTAAAATAAAAGCACTGCTTACGAGCAGTGTTTTTTCCTATAGAAATACCAGCATTGATTCAGCAGTTTAATTTGGTAATTATCTTTTTCAAGGAACGCTTTTTGCATCTGCTTTTTAAGCCAATTTGGCATAGGCTCATTCCTCCTCAGCTTTTATCATAAGAGGGACAGTGATTACCATATTGTATGCGAACGGTGAATTGTCCCGTTCAATGTTTTTTAAGTGAGGTGCACCATGGATAACAAAGAGCTTCAAAAGCTGACAGAGGATATTTCTGAAACATATTTTAAAAAGCCGTTCCGCCATCAGGCGCTTTTTAATGACCGGCTTAAAACCACTGGCGGCAGGTACCTGTTAACCTCCCATAACATTGAATTGAACAGAAAATATTTGATTGAACACGGCAGGGAGGAACTGATTGGCATCATCAAGCACGAGCTCTGCCATTATCATCTTCATCTTGAAGGAAAAGGGTACAAGCACAGAGACAGAGATTTTAGAATGCTATTGCAGCAGGTCAACGCGCCGAGGTTCTGTACACCCCTTAAGAAAAAAGCGGAAAACAAAAAAACTTATATGTATATCTGTACGACCTGCGGCCAACAGTATATAAAGAAGCGCGCCATGAACCCTGACAGATACAGATGCGGAAAATGCCGCGGAAAAATAAAAAGAATTTTTTCGTGAAAAAGGTTGACGAATATGGCAAGCCTATGTTACATTATAAAAGTCGTCACGAGAGATAAATAAAAACATTTACCTCTTGACACTGCAAATCAAGGCTGATATAATAAGTCTTGTCTCATTATTCCACAGTAGCTCAGTGGTAGAGCTATCGGCTGTTAACCGATCGGTCGCAGGTTCGAATCCTGCCTGTGGAGCCATATTGGAGAAGTACTCAAGTGGCTGAAGAGGCGCCCCTGCTAAGGGTGTAGGTCGCGTAAGCGGCGCGAGGGTTCAAATCCCTCCTTCTCCGCCATAAGATTTCGATATAAGTTCTCAACCATCGGCCCGTTGGTCAAGCGGTTAAGACACCGCCCTTTCACGGCGGTAACACGGGTTCGAATCCCGTACGGGTCATTCCATTTCGTTGGGCTATAGCCAAGCGGTAAGGCAACGGACTTTGACTCCGTCATGCGTTGGTTCGAATCCAGCTAGCCCAGCCATTTTTATTTTTGAAATCTAATAGTAAGAGCCATTAGCTCAGTTGGTAGAGCATCTGACTTTTAATCAGAGGGTCGAAGGTTCGAGTCCTTCATGGCTCACCATTTGTCTTTTTGCGGGTGTGGCGGAATTGGCAGACGCGCTAGACTTAGGATCTAGTGTCTTACGACGTGGGGGTTCGAGTCCCTTCACCCGCACTTTATTTACAAAGTGCACGCAAATCTGTTTTACTAGGTTAAGAGCCTACTAAACCAGCACAACACAATTTAATGATCACGCGGTCGTGGCGGAATGGCAGACGCGCTAGGTTGAGGGCCTAGTGGGTGAATAACCCGTGGAGGTTCAAGTCCTCTCGGCCGCATCAATGATACCAAGGGTTAGAGTACCTTGGTATTTTTTGTGTCTTTTGAACAGAACGTATTTTGTGACTAAAACTGACCACTTACTTTAAGTAGGTGGTCTGATTTGTCCGCAAAAGTATATAGTTTAATAAGATAAAAAGGGCATTGTATATTAGCATACAAAATATGTTATGCCCTTTTTTGTTTTAATAACGCCTCCGTTATTTTAAGGGTACAATGTTACTTTATTATGGAATAAAAACAAGTGTCGGTCAGCTTGCTTCCATCTGCGGATAAATCATCATTTCTTAAAGTGCCTTCGAATACAAAACCAAGTTTTTCTGGAATAGCACGACTTTTAAGGTTTGTCGATTCACACCTTATTTCAATTCTTCTAAATTTGATATTGTTTAACCCAAAGTCAGCTAATTTCTTTACTGCTTCTACCATATACCCATTCCCGCTAAATGTGGTATTTCCCCAGTATCCAATTTCACATTTAGGTATGTCCCAGTCAATCCCCTGAAGGCTAGTTATTCCAATAAAGCCCTTGGTATCTTTATTAAAAATAAGAAAACGAAAACTTTTTCTTTTTAGAAAATTTATATGGGCAAGTCTTAAATTTATCTCTGTTTCTTCAACAGTGGGAAGTTTTTGAGCAAATGGCAACCACGCTTTTAATTCATTAAAGGAATCCCTAATTGCTTGGTTTACAATTTTCCCGTCTCCTGTTTGGTGTGGTGCTCGAAGGATTAGTCTTTCTGTTTCCAATTGTAAAGGCACATCTAACAATAAAGGATTCATTTGATAACTCCTCTCGGAAGTTCAATGTTAAAAATTGAAAATAAGTAATGAAAACACTTATCTCTAAGAAATAATTCTTGAGGACGAGTTACAACTTCTTGGTATCTATTTGTTTATCTATGACGCCTCCAGTAAGAATTGAATATTCTTTATTCTCATCAAAGAATTTTTTCACTCTAGAGTAATTCACATTTAACCTCACATACATTTGATTTTGGTTTGCAATTCATCAATCTTATTAAGTTCATACTCATAATCACAGTTATCTTCTAAAATAAAATTCATAGTTTCAAAGAAACTTTTCGCATTCTTTAAGAGTGATTCAAAAAAATCAAGTTTCGGTAGTAATACTTTTTGTTTTTGGTCAATTTCAAATAACAACATATCATTCGATATTGATTTCATTTTCAATAGAAGGGGTTGATCTGGAAAATAAGTTTCGCTTTTTCCTGTTTCAATAGCTTCTTCAATTAGATTTAAAAAATAAGCCCACAATTGGTCAACCAAGTCCCACATAGTGACATCAAGCAAATCTTGTTCACCATATTTTAAAATAATCGCCCCAGATAAATAGTAAGAGTCTAACTGTGGTTTTATGTTCTTTAGTCCCTCTATATTGCTAAGTGGAACAAAGTAATCGTCAATATTATTTTTTAAGATTGAAAGATCGTTTATCTTCTTATTTGGCCTAAGGATTAATGATTGAATATAAAACATTTTACCTCTCCTATTTTTCCGGATAGAATTGTCCTACTCTTCCTTTTTGAAAGCTACAACATATTGTTGACCCTCATATGATCCTCTAATTTGATAACTAAATTTAGTTCCTTTTTTCGTTAACTCTTCACGGTTTTGTTTCATAATTGATTCTATCGCATCTGCAACATCGTTAACAGTCATCTCTTTATTGAGAAAAGATTGTTGAGACTTAATTGAACCATCCCATAAATTAGGATGATGGCGCTCTAAAATATGCTTCATTCCTCGCTTATCAATGAGGAATGATTGTCCTCCAAAAGTGTATTTTCTGCTTTGGAAAGTTTTTAATTCGTTTACAATTTCATGCGGCTTAGCTTTCTTTAATCCTTGTACAGTAGACGAGGCCTTGAATATTTCAAGTGCAGAGTTTTTATAATTCTCTCCATCAATCACGTTAAAAGGAAAAGTCCCTGAACCACCAGCCATTGCATACTGTTGTTCAAAAACATTTGGTATTTTAACGTATTCAATGCCTTTTTTTATTCCTGCTTTTGAAGCTTCAAGTGCCTTAATTGCAGCAACTTTTGAACCGGCTTTTGCAACTTTGGATACTTTATCAATACCTTTCGGACCAACTATTGCAAGAACAACAGTACTGCCTACATAGGAAACCCATTTTGCTCTGCTGTAGCTATCTCCATTAATCATATCACGTTGAAATGTGTCTTCTATGTCTTTTGCTATGATCTTACAAGTATCGATTGGATGTAAGGCTGCGTTCATGTTCCAGAAAGCGTTTCAATCGGGTGTCTTGCAAGTTGATAGAGACCCATCACTGTATCTTTACCTGCTTCATACATTCCCATTGTAATACCTTTTCCAATTTCAGCTTTTTGTTGGAGTTCTTCGAGTTGGCGGAAATAAACTTGCTGCTCAGGTTCCAAATTCTCGTATCCTATTTTCTTCGCAATTTTTAAATACTCGTCTGGATCTGTTACCTTTACAAGCTGTCTTTTCAAATCTTTTATTTCGTGTTTTTTAGCTTCTTCTTTTTTGATCTTCAAATAAGCTTCAGATTGCTTCTCGATATCGCCTTTTTTCTTATGTATATCGCTCTCACGATATGCCTTGGCATTATAGTGAAGGGGGGGAGCGTTCTTGCCCTTACCTGTTGATTCCTGTAACTTTTGAAAGTCTGCTTTAATGAATTGTTCGTTAGGTTCAGTTATTGCATATTCAGTTTTTAAGTTTTCGTCCACATCGCATATTTTATCAACAGTCTTTTTCCGTTTGTTTTCGGCAGAAGAGAGCTCATCCTTAAAAGTCTCTGTTGAAAATAAATCAAGTGGAAGAATGTCATCGATATCATTCAGAATATCTTTCATTGCTTTCTTCTGCTCAGACATAATTTATTTTGATTTTTTATATGCGTTTGTTAGTTCATGTTCTAAGAAGGATTCCTCGATATATGCGTCAGATAAGCTGGCATCTTCTAAAACACCGGAGATACTAGTAAGGAAAGCGATCTTCATTTCAATTAAATCAATCCATTGATCAGTGACACCCACATGATCGTGATAAAAAGCTTTAATATTGTTTGCTCCCTTGCCAGAGAACTCACTGTCATCAAGATCGGCAACATCCTTAAATGCTTTTCTTAGCTTAATCATTTGATTTTTCAATTCTTTATAATCTTTTGCTCGGTTTTCAGCTTCAGATAACAAAGACTTAGCTTCAAATACCTTCATTGTCCAATCCTTTCAGTAAGTTTATATCTAAATATTACCATGGAATAGATATGAAGTTTAAGGGGTAGGGAACGAATCTTAGATCATTTGAACATAATGAGAGTTGGAGAAATATGAAGTAAGGGTGTTTTTTTGCTCACCAATTATTAACGTAAAGAGAAGTTAGAAAGTGTAATGAAAATATTCTTACATAATCAGTGATTCTGTATTCTTTTGTTTGCTCTACAACTTCAGCGCCTCAGAGTCATAACCAAGAATCATTGTTCTGTATGCGCCATCAAAACCGTGTTCTTTTAAAAATATAAATTACACTAGATCGAACCTGACGGAATCATGAATTTCGTCAGGTTCTTTCTGCATTCTGGTTCATGATTAAATCAAAGTAATCTAAGTAAACATAAAAGTATTTTATATTTTTGTATAAGTTTACTTTACTTTTATATAAGGTGGATTTATAATTTGGTTCAAGAGGTGATGGTCATGAAGAAAGATTTTGGTGATTCGATCTCAAATAAGGTTTATGAATATCGTGTACTTGCCAGATTGTCTCAGCAAGAATTAGCAAAGAAAGTCGGGGTTTCCAAACAAACCATCTTTGTAATGGAGAAAGGAAATTATGTTCCGACTCTGCTGTTAGCTTTTCGAATTGCCGAATTTTTCAAAGTGGATGTAAACGAGATTTTTACTTATGAGAAAGGAAATGATCAAAAATGAAAATGAATTCGATCACAGATACGATCACCAACGCAATTTTTTCTCCTTTAAAGTCCTGGGCTGAACATTCTCCGGGAAATTGGAATATTCTTATTGGCAGTGGGTTTGTATTGCTTGTAGTCGGATTGATTCTGACATTCGTATTTCTTAAAAAAATGGGTAAGGCTGACGAAAGAACAAATCAAATATCATTAAAAAGTGCCCTCTTTATGTTATATGGAGTAATTTTGTGCGACTTGATTTTCCCGAAAGAATATATGTGGCAAGTTTTCTTCTTATTTAAATATTCTCTTGCCTTATTAGCTTCAGGAATCTATCTAGCCGTTCGATATAAAAAAGATTTTTTGTGAATTCAATAACCGAGAAAGATAGTGTCTCTGAAGTTTTAATTGTTTTAGGAGAGGGAACGAATATGAAATCATTTTATAATGAGATTTGGAGAAGTGAGGAAGTGGGTTTTTGCTCACCAATTATTAACCATAATTCATACAACCTTATAGAAATGATGTAAAGTGGAGTTAGAAAGTGTAATGAAAACAAGCTTTCATAATCAATGATATGGATTTACAATGTTGAGGGCCCAGTGGGGGGAATAACCCGTAAAGTTCAAGTTCGCTCGGCCGCACCCCAATAATACCAAGGGTTTTACCATCTTTGGTGTTATTTTTTTGCGGAAAATACGGCTGTACCGCATTGTGGAGTCCACTAAAAAAGTGCTGACCTCTGCACAACATCGTTGCGCGAGTCTGCACTTTTATTCTGCGATTATGGTGAGTTTATTTTAATCCGTTGTTAGCCGCGCCGATACTTGGCTTTTAGAAGCTTTTTTTAAGTGGCTAAAACCAACAAATTTTTTGCCTTCTTCATCCCATAGGCGGAACTTTAACGATTTAAAGCTTGTTGCCAGTGTAATGGTCGGAACGTTTTGCAATGGTTTAGTGTTGTTATGCACTTTTTCAAGCTTATAGTTTGGGACTCTCGGGCTTAAATGATGAACATGATGAAAACCGATATTGCCTGTTAGCCACTGCATGACTTTTGGAAGCTTATAAAAAGAGCTTCCTTCAACTGCTGCTTTTACATATTCCCAATGCTCATCTTCTTCAAAATAAGAATCCTCAAACGTATGCTGAATATAAAACATCCAAATTCCGAGAGAGCCTGATATCATAAAAATCGGCACCTGAACCAGCAGGAAGTTTTGCCAGCCAATAGCCCAACATAAAAGTGCTGCCAAAGCGACGATCCCCAGGTTCGTTACATACGTATTCATCCGTTCTTTGCGTTTTGCCCCTTTTCGATTAAAACGATTGGCAATCCCGAAAACGTAAATCGGCCCAATAATAAACATAACAAACGGATTTCTGTACAATCGGTACATTATTTTTGTCTTAGTTGAGGCTTTCTTATATTCCTCAACCGTCAGTACCCAAATATCGCCTGTACCGCGTTTATCCAGGTTGCTGCTTGTCGCATGATGGACAGAATGGTCGTGTGCCCAATGATCAAACGGATGCAGAGTCAGAATTCCTGTTAATGTTCCAAGGATTCGATTCGCCTTTCTGTTCTTAAAAAAGGAATAGTGGCAGCAATCATGAAAGATGATGAAGGTTCTCACTAAAAAACCTGCCGCAACAACAGAAATCACTAATGTAAGGAAATAAGAAATCGACAAGCTCTTATATGCCAAACACCATAATAGGAAAAATGGTACCAATGTGTTAATGATTTGACAAATGCTTTTGTGTAAATCGGACTTTTCATAAGGTGTAACCAGTTTTCTCAAAGTCCTTAGGTTTTGTTCTTTCATATTAAAAAGTTTCCCCTTCCCTGGTGATCTTCTAAGTGTAGAAAACGTTTTATAGCCTTAGAAGGCCCAACGTTATACACCTCATATATGATAAGTATTCTTCCTATCCATCTGTAAAATTATTGGAAATAATAAACTGATTTCCAGTTTATTATTAGCAGAGTCAGCCGGGATACAAAAGGCGTATGAAGATTATACCCAGCACATTATCGGGTCAAACTCTCTCAATGCTCCCCCTTGGGGATCGATTTATTTGACCGTGAACATTGATTGTTTGAGGAAAAAAGGAATGAAGTAATGGGTATATCCATGAGTGACTGTTTGGAAACATCTGCAGAAACAAAGTTTTACAAGTGAACAGCCTTGTTTTTAAAAGATTATCTTGCACTTGAACAAGAAACAGCTGAGCTATTCATTAATGAAGTACTATTAAGCAAAGAAAGACACTCGTGATTCATTTTTCACGGTGTTTTCAAACCATAGTTTTTAATAGGCCTCTTATTCAGCGCTGGTATACACATGTTTAACAAATAATGCCATGAATAAATCGGAAATATTAATTTGCAGTTATTTCCGATTCCTGATATAATAAAGAAGAATTATTTTTGTTCGGTGTAAAGGATAGTATGAAGATTGACTTTTCGTCTTGATGATACTTTGGGCAAGGATAGTATATACTGTGTGGTTACACACTAGGAGGCAACAAAAATGGAACAAGGTACAGTTAAATGGTTTAATGCAGAAAAAGGTTTTGGTTTTATCGAACGCGAAAATGGAGACGATGTATTCGTACACTTTTCTGCAATCCAAAGTGACGGATTCAAATCTTTAGACGAAGGTCAAAAAGTATCGTTTGACGTTGAGCAAGGTGCTCGTGGAGCTCAAGCTGCTAACGTTCAAAAAGCTTAATCTTCAATCGTTTATACAAACAGGCTCTTTATATAGGGCCTGTTTTTTTATGTCTATATCATACTCAATAAAAAACCCTACTCAACGTTCGAGTAGGGAGATGCTACAAGGTATAGAAAAAGATTTAAAACTTCAAAGGTTTGTTTACAGTATAACATACTGGATTGACAATATGCGGAATGTATATAAATTATTTAATGTTTTGTTCAAATATAACTCTTTCTTTTTTCACGTTCGTTACTTTAAGTAAGATTAGATGAATTATAAAAATGGTTTCATCTAAATGTTATCAACTCGCATATCTCTTTTATGAGAAGAAGATAAACAATTATTATTCAATGTGGCAGTGGATTTAAGAAATTCTTAAAAATAATGAGGAGATCGATTGTTTTTTTCTCCTGGAAATAATCACTTAGAGATACCTAAAACAATGAAAGCCCTACCTCTCTTCCATCCTTACGGCTCCTTGTCCGTGCCAGTGTGAATCAGGATACTAAAAAAAGTGACTATTTTATTGAGTTTTTTGGTAAAACTTCAATCTTCGCAGAAGAAATGTAAATAATAAAAATGGATTAGAATGTAGGAATAACAAAAGAGGTCGTTAATGTTCTAAACATAAGTTGGAGAAGATTTGCTTTTCATCATAATATTCCGAAATATCTTTTGGGATGTATCTAACCAAAACTTTTTATTTGTTTTTCAGTGATTCCTTTAATTACTTCCAGTTCACTAATCAAAAATTCATATGCATTATCCAGCATTTTTTTTTCGCTTGCATTAAGTGCTTTTTCTTTCTTCATACGCATTAAATCACGTACAACTTCAGCGCCTTCTTGTATTTCACCTGTTTTTATTTTGTCCGTGTTTATTTTGTACCTTTGCTTCCATGGCAGTAACCTATCTGATTCTCCATGCTGAAAAATGTGCATAATGTGTTTTAATGCAAGTATATCGGTAACTGGTCGTATATTCGAACTCAATATTTTACTCGTTGGAATCATAACTGTCATATTACTGATTGACATTCTTATGACATAATACTGTTGTTTTTCCTCTAAGAATTCTTTTTCTTCTATGGCTTCAATTATACCTGCTCCGTGCATTGGATAAACAATGTTATCGCCAATTTGAAACATATCATCCACCTCCATATATGGTATCCTTCTTAAGATTACCATATATGGAGGTGTAATATCAAAATTTTAATAATAACATGATCGAATTTTTGATGTCAATAACTTTTTTGAAAAAACAGATCAAGCAAAAACAATAGGGAACGTGTCGGATTTCCAATCAGGAAAAGGTCAATTGATCCGTGTGAGCAGTTTTTCATTGGCTCAATGACATCACAGAAATGATTTGAGTAGAAATAAGAAGGAACGATATTTGTGAAATGTCAGCTAAAAATATTAAAAATACATGATTAAGTTCTAATTTCTTTATCGATTTGATATGGATAACGGCCCACTTACTTAATGATGCATTTTCACTTATCTTGCGAACAGAAAAAGGTTTGTTGATAAACATTTAGCCACCAAATTGGCATTATTATCAGGGAAATTGACAACCTTCAAATGGGTATTGAGGTGAGAAGAAAAATAAAGAAAGGAGAGATTATAAATGAAGACCAGAACATAAAGAAGTGAAGGGGAAAGAACAAGGTTAATTGAAAAGCAAACTATATAAAATAGTTTGCTTTTTTTTGTTATGACTTCACTTCTTTTTCTTTCTCTTTAATGACTAATAAAACACCGCTCAGAATTAAAAACGAACCTATCCAAAATGTCCCGCCTATTTGTTCTCCAAGCAGAATCCATCCGAGTAAGGTTCCAACCAGAGGCTGAAAAAAGAAAAAGAGGCCTCCACTTGAGGCATTTAATAATTGTAAGCCGTGGTTCCACAATAAAAATGCACAAGCTGTTGAAACAATTCCCAAATACAAAAGGCCACCTAGAATTTTAGGGTCAAGCAGTAGTGGCGTAAAAATCGTGCTAGGTTTTACAAAAGGAGTTAGTGCCACAATGGCCACAAAAGTTGAATACGTGGTAACAAGTATAGGCGAATAGCTGTTTGGCACGCGTTTGATAAGCACTGACATCAGTGCCCATGTAAGGGCTGCAACAAGCAGAGAAATACCGCCAAGCTGATTAGAGGTATCAATATGTCCGTTTCCAACAATAAATAATACGCCTGTGGTCGCTAAAATTATTGAAGTTCCTTTTTTTATATTCAATGGTTCTTTAAGTAATAGACGAGCAAAAATAACCATGAACGCTGGTGTGGAGGACGTAATAATTGCTCCCATTTGTGCTGAAGACAACATCGTTCCATATTCTTGTGTAACAATTGAAATGGTGTTGCCAACAATTCCAATGGCAACAATTAATAAAAGGTCGCGCTTATGAATTTTCCAAGATTGTTTCCTTATCAAACCAACAATAAGAAGCGCAAGGATGGCGATGACGTACCTGATCCAAACCAATTCAAAAGGCGGAATTACTGCGACAACAACCTTAACCACAACATACATGCCACCCCAGATACTAGCGGCTAAAGCTAAATATATAGAACCTAACAGGGTATTTTTCATTTTTTTGTTCCCTCCGTATTTAAAATTAGGTCAATAAATGCCCTAACGGAGAGAAGTAGTCACTTTACTCCATTAAGGGCGGAGAAGTGCTACTGGAACATCATTTTCAAATAGTGGAGCTAAAAACATGTTATGATCACCTCGATTTTCAAGAATGACTATCATTATACAATGTTGGTTTTAAAGCCGTAAACATCTTAAGAGGACTCCGTTTATTAATAGAATAAACTTTATGAATTCATTTTTTTGTATGATAATGGCGTCATATTCATCGCTTGTTGAAATTTACTTATGAAATAACTGGTACTGTTAAATCCAACTTGATAAGACACTTCTGTCACATTGGATTCAGGGTGTTGCAGTAATAATAAGCTTTTTTGAATTCTATAATCCATTACATAACGTAATGGCGTCTTATTCAGCATTCGTTTAAAATAACGGCAGCATTCAGAACGGCTCAGTTGGCCAGCTTTTGCAATGTCCTCTAATGTGATTTTTTCAGCATAATGGAGATGGATCCAGTTTAACATTTGTTTCATTCGATGACTTTTTATCATTTCAGATTGATCGTACTCTAATTGAAAACCATTAACGACCAGGTTTTTCCACATTAACGTTAATTGCATCGTAATGTCAATCTCATAGAGCGATGTCTTTTGTTGAATCAATTGATTTATTTTTTTAACAGCATCTAGAATATTTTTTGCCCACTGTTGATTTCCAGCCAAAAATAAATAGGGCAAATTGGTTGAAAACATATAGGGCTGAACATAGCTTGAATACAGTTCCTGAGATAAAACGAAATGGGGTGACACATTCAAGCAAATATACGTACAATCCGAGCCTTCCTTTTCTTCGGCCATGTGCAGGTAGCCGCTATTGATAAATAATCCATCCCCTTCGTGAACCTCTATTTTTTCTTCATTTATTTGAAAGAGAGCTATCCCTTTTAGTATCAAAACAAATTGGATTTCATCATGCCAATGAAGCGGAATATAGCCATTTATATTTTGATTGATCGTTGTCTTGTAGCAGGCAACTGGCAATTCTACCGTTCGGTGCTCTGTTAATTCTTTTAAATTTTGATCGATCACAAAATTCTTCATTCTGACTTCACACCTCAATATATTTATATTTTTTCATTCAATTTGAGTATTTTTTATCATGTTTTGCATTTATTATAACACTATTATTATATTTATTAGTGAGGAGTCATGTATGAATACTTCCAATAGAAGAATGGGATTGTTCTATGTTATCACAGGGGCGACATGTTGGGGGATTGGAGGCACAGTAGCCAAAAAACTTTTTCAAGAATATCAAATTGATGTCAATTGGCTTGTAACGACACGCTTGCTTACTGCTGGAATGTTACTTTTAATGCTGCAACTGTTCAGAAAGGATCGGTCTCAGGTTATTGAGGTTTGGAGAAACAAAGCGTCGGCTGGCCAGCTTCTTATTTTTGGCCTATTGGGAATGCTAGCTGTGCAGTACACATATATGGCATCCATTCAACATGGGAATGCTGCCGTTGCTACATTATTGCAATATTTATCCCCAGTAATCGTCATTATCTACACGCTTTTGCGAAAACAAACGGTTCTTACCAAACAAGATATCATTACTGTTGTACTTGCTTTAGTGGGTTGCTTTTTTTTGTTAACAAATGGTTCAATGTCTCAACTTTCAGTGCCGGCAGCTGCAGTAGTATGGGGAGTTTTATCAGGATTCGCGGCAGCTTTTTATACTTTGTATGCCGTTGGTTTATTAAATAAATTTGATTCTCTTGTCGTTGTAGGTTGGGCTATGATTATTGGCGGTTTTGCATTGGGTTTTATCCATCCGCCATGGCAACTGGATTTTCAACGATTAACTGCTGAGGCGTATGCATATATTTTATTTGTGATATTATTTGGAACAATGATTGCGTTCTGGTTCTTCATAAAAAGCTTGGAAAGCCTCTCTCCAAAAGAAACAAGCCTACTAGGCAGTCTAGAGCCTCTATCAGCTGTTGTAACAACTGTCGTTTGGTTAAAAGCGCCATTTGGTTCTTTTCAATGGATTGGTGCTATTTGTATTATAGGGATAACTTTAATATTGGCTTTACATAAAGAGCCTTCTATGGAGAGTGAAAAATCGATATTAAAGATTAGGAATCATGCAAATCGGGATATATAGGGGCTTTTTTTGCTTACATGACCGGTCCGACAATGAAAAACACTGGTGGAGTTTGAGCCCTCTCGGCAATATCAAAAAGACCAAGGGTTTTGACGCCCTTGGTATTTTTTCTTCAAGAACCTTCAATTTTTCTTTTTTGTAATTGGTATCCAAATTTCACTTTTAAAAGATGGTGATGTTACATCCTTATGCTCGTTCCACAATATTTCTGGACCTTCTATTTGTTCGTAATTTGACGATGGAAACCATTCGGAATAAATGCGTCCCCATACTTCTTGCAGTGTATCCAGAAATGCCCCGATTGATTCGAATACAGCCCATGTTGAGGCAGGAACTTCAAGCCGTAAGAAATTATCTGGACACTGTTTCGTTGTGGCTGCGCCAATATAGTGATCGAGCTCTCCGTTTTCCTCTGTCCGACCTTCAGAAAAATTGGTGGATGCACTAATGAGGCCTGATGGTGCTACATTAGAAAGCTCTTTTAGTTTATTTATTGCTTTTTCATCTAAACTTTCCCACATAGATGCAATCTCCGGATTAATCCCTTTAAAAATAATAGGAACTCTTTTTTTAATGCCAACGATGCGAAATGCCTCTTTTTCTTCAATACGGTAGTTCATTTCATTTCCTCCTTTAATTGTTAGCTGGAAGGTCATTCGTGGATAAGCTTTAAGGGAATGGCCATTAAGTCTGGCTTTTGATGGGTTTATGCCATGTAAATTTTGGAATGCCCGTGCAAAAGAATCAGGTGAGTTATAACCGTACTTTATTGCAATATCAATCACTTTTACATTGCTGTCTTTCAGTTCAAAAGCTGCAAGAGTAAGACGTCTGCGACGAATATATTCCGATAATGAAATACCTGCAAGGAAGGAAAACATCCTTTTAAAATGATATTCAGAGCAGAAAGCAAGCTTTGCTGCCTCTTGAAAATCAATATCATTAGTGAGGTTTTCTTCAATATACTTTAACGCCCTATTCATACTTTTAAGCAAATCCATTTATTTGGCCTCCTTTAACCAAAGAATAACAGGAGTGAAATGTATTTATCCGACATTCTGTGCACAGTTTTGCAGGATGACTTATATGAAATAAAGTAAGTGATTCACTTGTATTTGTACAGGTTTTATTGAAGCATGCTGTTCATAAAAAGGCATCAATAAAAGAAAGTTATAATTGTCTTATAAACGGCACATTCATATAATTGAGTGAAAAAGGATGCGTATCATGCCTATCAATTCTTTTGAAAATTATCCGATGAGCTGGAAGCCATCGATTGATAAAGCTGAAAAGCCTATTTATAAAGCACTTGCAGGGCAATTGGAACAGGATATTTTAAACGGAGTTTTATTACCTGGAACAAAACTTCCTCCGCAACGAGAATTGGCTGATTATTTAGATTTAAATGTGAGTACGATTTCCAAAGCATTTAAAGTGTGTGAGTTAAAGGGGCTGCTGAGTGCGACTGTAGGGAGCGGCACATTTGTATCGTATGATGCGTTGTCGAATGCGTATTTACTTGAGGATACAAAGCCGACACATTTAATTGAAATGGGAGCAATACTTCCAGATCACGCTTCATATGAGCCCTTGTTACACCAACTGAAAAACATGATTCAGGAGGAGGATTATGAAAAATGGTTTAGCTACGGCCGGGCAGGCGAAAGCCTTTGGCAAAAAGATGCAGCTGTAAAGCTCATCCAAAGAGGCGGATTTGAAACATCCGTTGATCACATTTTATTTGCAAATGGAGGGCAAAATGCGATTGCAGCGACATTGGCGAGTCTTTGTAAGCCTGGAGACCGCATCGGAGTTGACCATCATACGTACCCTGGTTTAAAAACTGTTGCATCATTGCTTAGTGTGCAAATCGTACCGATAAAATCAGAGAACGATGAAATGAGTCCGGAGTCACTTGAATATGCGTGTAAAAATGAAAATATTAAAGGTTTGTATTTAATCCCGGATTATCATAATCCGACGACTTCCTTTATGTCTGTTGAGAATCGAAGAATGGTTGCAGACATTGCAAAGAAATATAATCTATTTGTTATTGAGGATGCATCGTACCATCTTCTCAACAAAAATCCGCTTCCGGCACTCGCCTCATTCGCACCGCAACAGGTTATCCATGTTGCAAGTTTATCAAAATCGTTAGCGCCAGGCCTGCGTTTGGCTTATGTAGCAGTGCCGAGACAATATAAGGAGCCAATATCAAAGGCGCTTTATAATTTAAATATAACCGTGTCCCCGCTATTAGCTGAACTTACTGCTCGCACGATTGTATCAAATCAATTTGAAGTCTTAATTGAAAGTCATCGTGAACAAACCATTCGCAGAAATCAACTCGTAAACCGATATGTTGCGGGATATACATGTTTAGGTGTTGAAACAGGCATTTTTCGTTGGTTGATGTTACCGGGTAAAATAACAGGCGCTCAATTTGAAGAGTTGGCTGCTCGACATGGCGTTCAAGTGTATGCGGCTGAACGCTTTGTAGTAGGCAATAGTTGTCCTGAAAGGGCTGTAAGGGTTTCTGTCTGTGCACCAAAAACACTTGAAGAGCTTGAACAAGGATTAATGATCCTGAGACGTTTGCTAGACGATCTTACCTAATATTGTTTGCCATACAATTAAGACATTGTATGGCTTTTTTGTGCGTGTTATGATGATCCACATCTAGAGGGAGGTTTATACAAAATTGGCTTTTAGAAAGGAAGGTCAGATGATGTTAGACAAGGACAGCGTAAAAGCAATAGATGTTCAAACTGCTTCATTACAAAGCTACATCAGTTCACCAGAAAAACAAAAATCGTTATACAAGCGTACACTATTCGTTGTGAGTATCTCACAAATTTTTGGCGGTGCGGGGCTGGCGGCAGGAGTGACTGTCGGTGCGCTTATTGCACAGCAAATGCTTGGCACTGATGCGTTTGCTGGTCTGCCTTCTGCGTTATTTACTTTAGGGTCAGCAGGATCTGCATTAATTGTTGGAAGACTTTCTCAACGTTATGGCCGTCGAACAGGTCTTTCGGCTGGCTTTATGATTGGCGGACTTGGAGCAATAGGCGTTATTATGGCAGCAATCATAAATAGTATTTTCTTGTTATTTATTTCGTTGCTTATTTACGGTGCAGGTACAGCCACTAATTTACAGGCCCGTTATGCTGGTACAGACTTAGCAAATCATAAGCAGCGAGCGACTGCTGTTAGTATTACGATGGTTTTTACTACATTTGGCGCAGTGGCAGGTCCAAGCTTAGTGAATGTGATGGGGGATTTCGCTCTTTCTATTGGTGTTCCATCACTTGCTGGCCCTTTCATTTTAGCCGCAGCAGCATATATTTTAGCAGGTGTGGTCCTTTTCATTATGCTTCGTCCAGATCCATTAGTTATAGCAAAAACAATAGAAGCGGCAAATGAAGAGCCTGGTGATAAAGGACATTTGGCGGCAACTGAGCATACAGAAAACAAAAAAGGGATAATCGTTGGGGCAACAGTTATGGTTCTTACCCAAATAGTAATGGTAGCTATTATGACAATGACACCGGTTCATATGAGACATCATGGGCATGACTTGGGGGCAGTAGGGCTTGTTATTGGTTTTCATATAGGTGCTATGTATCTCCCTTCACTGGTTACAGGTGTTCTTGTAGATAGGTTGGGACGTACCGCAATGGCTATTTCCTCTGGAACAACGTTGCTTTTGGCAGGTGTAATAGCAGCATTTGCTCCGGGAGATTCTATGGTTCTTCTCGTCATTGCTCTTTCTTTACTCGGATTAGGGTGGAATTTTGGTTTGATAAGCGGGACTGCCCTTATTGTAGATTCAACTGATAGTGCCACACGAGCTAAAACGCAGGGGACAGTGGATGTTCTGATTGCGTTGTCAGGAGCTGCTGGCGGAGCATTATCTGGAATGATTGTGGCAGGGTCAAGTTACCTAGCATTATCATTTACTGGAGGGATGTTGTCCTTATTACTCATTCCAGTGGTGGTATGGTTTAGGGGACGATAAAGGATAGGATTGTTTAATTTACATTAATTTGTTATATTGTTAGATAAAGTCTATTGCGTCGTCTAATAATCTAACTAACTATAGTTGCTCCATTAAATCTAAATCAGCAATTTTGGTATAAAGATTTGTGACCAGGATTCCTTATAGCTGTGTCACTCACTGCATATTCTTTAATTGAATCACATAAAATGGTTATCGGATTTGAAAAAGGCAGGATTACTCGCTTTAGGTAAAGGAGTCATCACGTTGTTAAAAAGGTTTTCTCTTGTTTTTGTTACACTAATGATGTCTATCGTTGTTGTTTTAGCGGCCGCTAAAGAGTCGCCTGGAGATTATGTCATCTCATTTGATGAACCTATTATCTTGATGATCTCAATTGGAATCGTTGTATTTTTATTTATCCCTCCATTAGTCATGTCCTTTTTTGGCAATTTGGTTGTAAGAATAATATCTGGTGTATACCAATGTTTTATCGTTTTCACTTTTCTGGGGCTCATTCCAATTGGATTTCTTATTCCCAATGGCTTTTTGACAATTCTAGTTTCTATTGCAGGAACTTTAGTCAGTATAGCTAGTGTTGCCGTAACCTTATGCATTGGCAAGAATAAAAAAGATATATAATCATCGAACTGTTATTTTTTCAGATTGTCAGTGAAATAATTATACAAAAAGAGAAGGCTTGTGGGCCTTCTCTTTTTATGTTGTGGACATGGATATAGCCTATGATATTTTTTGTTGTTGCATCATCCCCACTTTAAGCTTAATCTATTGAATAATAAGAGAAGGAACCTATAGAAGAATAAAATAAATAACGAGATGTCAAAAATAAAACTGGACTTCATTATTATCAATTCACGTAAATGTAAAAAGCTTGGAAAGAGGGGAATTCTTTCATGACAAATAGCAGAACGAATCCGAAGGTTGATGAATTTTTAAGTAAAGCGAAAAAGTGGAAGGAAGAATTTGAGAAGTTGAGAACCATCATTCTTGACTGTGAGCTGACTGAAGATTTTAAGTGGATGCATCCTTGTTACACATACAATAATAAAAATGTCGTCTTAATACATGGGTTTAAAGAATATTGTGCGCTTCTGTTTCACAAAGGCGCCTTATTACAGGATACCGATGGAATTCTCATTCAACAAACGGAGAATGTACAGGCGGCGCGCCAGATTCGGTTTACAAATGTTCAGGAAATAAATGAGCTAGAAAACATTTTGAAAGCCTATATTCACGAAGCCATTGAAGTTGAAAAAGCCGGTTTGAAAGTGGATGTTAACAAAAATATTGAATTGAACATTCCTGAAGAACTTCAAAATAAATTCGATGAAATCCCTGCCTTGAAAACTGCTTTTGAAGCATTGACCCCGGGACGGCAAAGAGCATACACTCTTTATTTTTCTCAAGCCAAACAATCCAAAACCCGAGAATCGAGAGTCGAAAAATATGTGCAAAAAATTCTCGATGGAAAGGGATTAAAGGATTAGGCACGCCAAGGTTCAGGCTAAAGGAATAGCATCATAGCGTAATAAGATCATTTCTATAGAAGAAAAACAAGCATAGTAAGATGCTTGTTTTTTCTTAGGACAACATTCACTTACTGCTGAAATGCTTCTTTTGATTAACATTGTATGCCACTAGACAGCGTTATAAAATATTAATGCAACACCTAGAAATAGCTCAATGGTACGGCTCATCACATTTAGAATGCCTAGGAGAACTAATAGAACCGGAAGATTTTTCAGCAAGTTACTGCACTTCAAACTTTGTTTTTATATTAATATATCTTATTTCCTTATTAACCATTGTATTTAGTCAGGTACAGACAAACGAATACTGATTAATGAATCATCATGATATCAATGAGCCGCTTGATTTTTTCATTGTCACCTGTATCAACATACACTGTTTTTCTGTTTTTTATGATATTCTCAGTCACTTCCCTCATGACGCCTTTTTCTACATCATCAGCAGAATCCCATCGTAAAGGCACATTATATACATGAATCGTGCCATCCCCATTGCCATGATAAGTGACTGATCCATCCACTAAACGAGAACCTGCTAACTGGGTTACATCTTCTGGATAGCTGGCACTTGTATCATCATTAGGATTAATTGGCTCGCCAGCCGAAATATGTCGAACATTTAATTCATCTATCTCTTGATTAGGTCCGAGTTGAAGCCAAACTCTGGCATATTCGATTTTTTCCGAAGAGTATGCTGCCAATACATTGTCTTCTTTGCTTTTCTCTTCTGCTGAAGAGGTATCATTTGCAGCTTTTGTTGCGGATTCTTCTGATTCTGTTATTGGCTCCGCTTCATCCTTGCGTATTTTGGTGCTCTCTTCAGGCTCAGTGTGTTTTTCGTCAGATTGTACAGCAGAAGCTTGATTTGAAGGTTGTTGTGCTTCTCCATTCTTACTGTCCGTACATCCAGCAAGCAAAATCATAAGCAGCAGGGCAGTATTGCAATAACATATCTTTCTGCGTTTCTTCATTTTTTCATTCCTCTCTATTAATTCAGGTCAGCTTCATATATAAGTTTATGTATCTAAATATTACCATGGAATAGATAGGATGATATTGAAAACTGTTTAAGAAGAGGAAACGATCTTGAATAGCATCGCGAAAACTTAAGAATTCTTAAGAAGTTTTGCCCCTTTTTCTGTGTTTTCAAGCGGGAACATGATGAAGCATTTAGAACGTAAATATCCAGAGTTGAAAAAATTATTGGAGACTTACAATTATAAGTTTTTGGCGCTGGGGATGATTTGTCCAATAGCTCCAACAGATGTCGTTTGTTTTTTATCGGCAGCTGTAGGAATCAAGTATACCACTTACATTTTAACGGTTATCGTTACGAATATCCCTTTATTGATATTTTCGAGTTTCATTGTGATCAATTTTAGTGAGTCATTAATGGGAACTGTATTGGTTGTCGCATCATTTGTTTTGGTTTCTATTGTATCCATTAAAATGTGGAACACCCTTAAACATAAACGGAGCACATAGAAATGCCACGAGACTAACCATTTATAGCTTATAAGCACCTGTAGAGATTTAAGTTCTTTCGGTATCCAATAATACCAAGGGTATAACTGCCCTTGGTATTATGTTCTGCTGCACATATATAAACCCTCCATTTTCGTTTGTAGATCCTTTTTAATTTTTGTATTTTAGGTTGAATGATCACCTGAAGAAAAATGAACGCATGATCTGAAAAGCTGTTTTGTCGCAAAATAAATAAATCAACCAACGATAACAATCTCGCTACTACGATAGATTTTGATTACTGTATATAATCGTTTTTTAGTAAATGCTCTTTCATTTTTTGAATTGCCTTCGCTTCGTCGGCTCCATGAGCGTATATATGTATTTCGGTTCCTGGTTTAATTCCTAAATCCATAATGTCCATGATGGCTTTTGGCGCTTGTTTGAGGTTAACAGTTTTCCCTTGGTATTCAAGAAAAATATCTGATGTAAACCGATGAGCTATACTGACTAACAGGGTAGCTGGTCGCGCAAACCCTGTTTCCTTAATGATCGTAAATTGTCTTTTAATCATTCTTCACCTCATTAAAGTCTGCCTCTTGACGGATTTATAGTTGGGTTGCAGATCAAATTTGAATTTAGAGTACCTTTAGGATAAGTGATCTAATTTCATCATTTTCTCTGCATTTTGAAATAACACCCTTTCTTTGTGTTTACAAAATAATTCTCAACTAACTAAAATGGACAATGACTTCATTCGAGAAAAAAGCATGATTCACTAATCAACATTTGTTTATTATTGTAAATAAAAACTTGGTGTGTACAATGGTTACATTCAGGCGATTTGTTGATTATTCAACATTCCACTCTAAATTGTTGATTATCTTAAGAAAGTTTGGTGAAAAGCTATGTCCAAAGTGGATAGAAGAATAACCAAAAGCCAAGAGGCTATTAAAATAGCTCTGATTGAGCTGATGACTGAAAAAAGTTTTGATCATATTACGATTAAGGAAATTTCTGAAAGGGCAAATGTAAACCGGGGAACAATCTATCTTCATTACTTAGATAAATTTGATCTATTAGAAAAAATTATGGAAGAGCATATAAACAATATGGGGGATTTTTGTGAGTCGGCAGCTGAAATGGACTGGATTGAATCGACTGTACACTGCATGGAATACCTTGAGAGTAATTATTTATTCTTTTCGACGATGTTAGCCAGTGAAGGCGCTCGATATTTTCGCAGTCAGTTCCTTAAGTTTAATATCGAAGAGTTCAGGAAAGATGTAGATGTAACGAAAGGCAAGAATTACGGCCAAAGTGAAGATGTCATTGTTGAATTTATAGCAAATGCTTACGTAGGGGTAGTGGAATGGTGGTTAAAAAACGAAATGCCTTATCCGCCTCGTGTCATGGCAGAAAAAGTGGGGGAGTTATTAGAGCGGATTTTATAATGGAGGTAGGAAATGGGTGTTGACTTATTTGTCTAGGCGGGAGATTCAAGTCTCCTCGATCGCATACAAAATACCAAGGGTTGCTGGCCCTTGGTATTTTTATACCTTCATGCATTTTTGAAGTTTACGATAAAGGTCTGCCTTACTTTGCAAATCGCCGAGCTGCTGCAACGCACATGATAACGGCGATATTTACTGCTACGAGTGCCCAGCCCACTTTCTCGTGCAGAATCACTGAGGCAAGCAGCAGTCCAAAAAAAGGCTGGAGAAGCTGGAGCTGCCCAACCGCCGCAATTCCCCCTTGGGCAAGACCTCGATACCAGAACACGAAGCCAATCAGCATGCTGAATAAGGATACATATGCAAGACTGAGCAGCGCGGGAACGTCGATCGCCGACCATGAGTCCGGCGTAAAAAAGAACGACAATGGCAGCATAAGAGGAAGCGACAGAACGAGTGCCCATGAGATCACCTGCCAATTCCCCAGACGCCGTGAAAGTTTGGCCCCTTCTGCATAACCGAGACCGCATACGACAATAGAAGCCAGCATGTACGCGTCGCCAAGCGGGGATGAACCTCCCCCCTGAATGAGGGCGAAACCTGCTACTAACAAGCTGCCGGCAGCTGAGAAAATCCAGAAGACGGGCCGAGGGCGTTCACCCCCGCGCAGTACGCCGAAGACTGCCGTTGCGAGTGGAAGAAGTCCAATGAAGACAATGGCGTGTGCGGATGTGACATGCTGAAGCGCTAAAGCTGTCAGCAACGGGAAACCAATCACTACGCCAAACGCTACCACTAATAATGAAATGAGGTCTCTTTTGGCAGGATGCTGCTGCCGGAAGATGAGAAGGAGACCTCCCGCCAGTACACCAGCTATCGCAGCACGGCAAACGGTGAGAAATAACGGATCGAAGTCTGACACAGCCAAACGGGTCGCAGGCAGCGAGCCGCTGAAAATGAGTACGCCTATAAAACCATTTATCCAGCCATTTGTTGTTTTGTTCATTATAATCACTCCACATATCTTTCTTGTTCATTGTCTGTATTTTCTTAACAAAACCAGCAGCTAAGGATTACAATGACTATAAACTGGAATTGGCCTTTTTTAAACGGCCAGTTTTCATAAAAAAATGCATACCAGTTAGGAGAACAACGTGCAAATGGATATCACGCCTTTTTTGAATAGAACTCTGGATATTCCGCTTTATCAGCAGCTTTATCGGTATTTTAAAGAAAATATGCATCGGGGCCGTATTCAAAAAGGAATGAAGCTTCCTTCAAAAAGACTTTTGGCGAATCAGCTTTCCATCAGCCAAACGACTGTAGAACGTGCCTATGAACAGCTCGCTGCTGAAGGTTATATTGTGAGCAAGCCAAGAAGCGGGTGGTTTGCTGATTATCATGATTCTGATTTTGCTTATGATAGAATGCCAAGCACAACACCCATTCAACAAGAAGCAGAAGAAAATAAACAATGGATTGATTTTCATTATGGAAATGTAGATTCTTCTTACTTCCCTTTTTCCGCATGGCGAAAAAGCATGGTCAATAGCTTAGACCAATATGGACACGAGCTTTATCGGCCGGGACATGTTTTAGGAGAGTTTGAGCTGAGAACACTCATTGCAGAGTACCTGTATCAATCTCGGGGTGTTCATTGCGGCCCTGAACAAGTGATTATAGGTGCCGGGAACCCTATTCTGCTGCAAATCTTGTGCCAAGTTTTTGAGCCGAATATTTCTATAGGGTATGAGGATCCTGGTTATCCAAGAGCACGCAAGATTTTTGAAGCCAACCGCATGAATATTGTTCCTATACCAGTCGATGCTGAAGGAATCTGTATACAGAAGATCAAAGAACAGCAGCCAAACCTTGTATATGTCACACCTTCCCATCAATTTACGCTGGGAACAATCATGACGATCAACAGAAGAATTCAGCTGCTCAAATGGGCGGCCGAAAATCAATCCTTTATCATAGAGGATGATTATGACGGGGAATTTAGGTACACAGGACAGCCGGTTCCTTCTCTGCAAGGGCTTGATCAGCATAACCGTGTCATTTATATGGGCACTTTTTCTAAGTCTCTTTTGCCCTCGCTGCGTATCAGCTATATGATTCTTCCTTCGCCTCTTTTAAAAAAGGGGCATGAAATCACGTCCTTATATAAGCAGACAGTGTCCTGCCACAGTCAGCTAACCCTAGCTGAATTTATAAAAAATGGAGAGTGGCAAAAACACATCAACAGAATGAGAAAACTTTACCGCAAAAAAAGAGCCATTGTATTAGAGGCAGTGCAAAGGGAATTAGGAGAGCATGTCAGAATCCGCGGAGAAAACTCTGGGCTTCGTATCTTACTTGACGTTTATTTGCCATTTGGTGAAAAAGAGTTAATTGAGAAGGCGAAAAAACATGGAGTAAAAATTTATCCTGTTTCTCTTTCTTATCAACATCATCCTCCTACAAAAACGGTTTCGCTCGGGTTTGCAGGGGTTTCTGAATCCAACATAAGAGAAGGCATAAAAAAACTGAAGGCTGCCTGGAAGATATGAGGGAGCTTTCAGTTTAGCAAAAAGGCCAAGTGACGACTAAGTGTTGAGAGCTGTTCAATATTTTTTAAGTATATGATGAGTGCCAGCAGTCCAGTCCACGATATGTCTGTTTAGCGAAAAACAGAATTTTTTATTTGCTCCTCACAGTGCTAAAATAAACAAAATAGACAATTGAAAAAATAGAGGTGTAAGAATGAAGTTAGATGAGTTTACAATTGGCCAGGTCTTCAAAACGAAATCATTAAAAGTATCAAAAGATGATATTATGCGGTTTGCGGGTGAATTTGACCCTCAGTATATGCATGTAGATGAAGAAAAAGCGAGTAAAGGCAGATTTAATGGAATTATCGCTTCCGGCATACAAACACTGGCCATATCTTTTAAACTTTGGATTGAAGAAGGTCTCTATGGAGACGATATTATAGCCGGAACAGAGATGAATCATATGACATTCATAAAACCCGTATATCCGGATGATGAATTGTTTACAATTGTTGAGGTTCTTGATAAGCAGCCAAAGAGAAATGAATTGGGAATACTCACAGTATTGCTATCTACTTATAATCAAAAAGAAGTAAAAGTGTTTGAAGGTGAGTTATCCGTATTGATGAAACGATAACTCAGAAAGCCCGCTTTTCGCGGGCTCGATTGAAGCAGATGGGTGAAAGATGTTAGCGGGTTTCTTTTGAAAAATAAGAGGTTAAAATATCATAAACAATAGGCAAAGAAGTAAACCCCTCATTTTCTAGAAAATGACCCCCGTGCTGGACTTCGTATAACGCAGCGTCAATTTGTTGTGCCAGCTCCTTGCTCCATGAAAATGGAACAATTTGGTCGTTCTTAGAAGCAATGACAGCACGGTGCTTCGCGGACTCGATGATTTTTTGATGATCAAACGATCCCTGTGTAAATTCATCTAACATCTGTAAAGTGGGCAATGATTTGGCAAAGCCGGAAACAAGAATGATTCCGCCAAGCTGTTTTCGCAATTGAATATGTTCCAAAAATCTCAAAATGGCGGGGCACCCTAAGCTGTGAGCAACCAAATACGTATTTTCATGTAAAGTATGTTGATAAAAAGAGAGTGTCTCCAGCCAATCCTCAAGTCTTGGCTGGAGCGGATTAGGCATGTTTAAAATGTCTGCTTGGACCCCATCTGCGAGCAGACGTTTTTTCAGCCAAGGGAACCAATGATTTGTTGAGGAAGCTCTGTAGCCATGAATGATATAGACCTGTTTTTTCATTTTTTTCTCCAAACGAAGTATTTTCATTCAGTATAAAATTCCTCTCATTGGGAAACAAGTACGCACTTTTTTGTAAGTAGCTTTACATATGAGGCATTCCTTGTGCCATTCCCCACTTACACATTTCATCTATGAGGGGGTACAAAGATCGCCCTCTGTCAGATAACGAATACTCTACTTTCAGTGGGGTTTGAGAAACCTCAGACCGATGAATAAGGCCGTCAGTTTGCAATTCCTTAAGCTGTGCGCTTAACATTTTATGGGTGATGAAGGGCATAGCCCTTTTCAGCTCGCCGTATCTCATCGTTTTTTCACACCCTAACTCATAGAGTATTCTCATTTTCCATTTGCCCCCTATAAGAGACAAGGTGTATTCAAATGGGGCTTGTTTACTGCGGCACAGGCTATCCATGTAATCGAACCTCCTTTTTAAGGTATCATATCAGAATAATTCAGGATTTTCGGTGTTGAAGTTTGAGGGCGATTCGCGATCTGAACTGAAAGGAACGCTTGCTCAACAGGCGGCACGGTACATGAATGTTCTAAGTCAAAGAGGGTTACCTTACTGTTAATTACTTTATTTAAAAAAACGCATGTTTTTAGCTGAAAATATCTATTATGGTATATTTAAATATAACGAAATATTTGAGAAATGAGGAATGGTATGAATACAACCAAAAAACATAAGAAATTTAAAGCGAAAATGATTTTCCAAATCATCATGGTTATCATTGGAGGAATCATAGCGGCGTATGGACTAGAAACAGTGCTCATTCCAAACAGTGTATCTGATGGAGGGGTGACGGGTCTTAGCATCGTTGGTTCACAGCTATTCAACTTGCCGCTGGGGATTTTGATTGCAGTGATCAACATTCCATTTGTCTGGTTAGGATATAAGCAAATAGGGAAAAGCTTTGCATTATTATCAATTATCGGAATCGTATCGCTTGCCGCGGGGACAAGCTTTTTCCACCACACACCCGCCATCATAGAAGGAGATACCCTGTTAATTACCGTTGTCGGCGGGATTATCCTTGGATTCGGAATGGGGCTGGCGCTGCGTAATGGCGGCGCATTAGATGGAATTGACATGCTTGCTGTGCTGCTATCCCGAAAACTGCCATTCGGAACGAGCGATCTCATTCTATTCTTAAACCTTTTCGTGTTTATTTTTGTTTCCACAGTATTCGGCTTACAAGGGGCATTGCTTTCAGTCATTGCTTACTACATTGCATCCAAAGTGATTCATGTTGTGGAGGAAGGCTTAAGCGGCTCTAAAACCTTTCAAATTATTACAACCCAACCTGAATTAATGGTAGAGACAATACGTGATCAATTAGGCCGAAGCGCCACATATAAAGAAGCTTACGGGGGTTTTTCCCACGAGAAATTTAAAGAAATCACATGTGTCATCAACCGTTTAGAAGAAACCAAACTAAAGGAAATTATTAATGATATTGATAAATCCGCCTTTGTCACCGTATATGACGTAGCTGAAGTGAAGGGCAGCAATTTTAGAAATCTTAATCATCACTAAAAAATAGAATGACCTTTTTAACCGTAACTGACATGCCGCGGGTAAATGTAATTAAAAACACTTTTTGAGGGCTTGTGGGTGTCACCAGTGAAGGTCTGAATCACAGAAATACCAAGGGCGTCAAAACCCTTGGTATTTTTTCTGGTTATTAGATTTTATCTTCAGCTTTACGTGCTGCTTCGAGCTTATCAATCCTGTCTTTATATTTTTCTCCCCAGTCCTTCATGTGCAGGATAACAGGTTCTAATGTTCTTCCAAACTCAGTTAAAGAGTATTCGACTTTTGGAGGGACCTGTTTATAAACCTCGCGGTGAATCACGCCATCCCGTTCCAATTCTCTTAATTGTAGCGTGAGCATACGCTGGGTAATTTTTGGGTATAGTTTTCGAAACTCATTAAACCTCTTTTTACCGTCAATGAGATGATAAAGAAGAATGCCTTTCCACTTACCTCCGATGATATCTAATGTTGTCTCCACCGGACATCCTTCAAAGTCATCAGAAGAATAATCAATGCCGAGTTTACGATTTCTCAAGCTGTTCACTCCTAATAGTATACTTTTTGATACTATATACATTCAATGTGCGTACTTTTTATATTTTAATATACATCATATAATGATGTCACATCAAAGGAATGAAAGGAATGGATCATATGAAAACACTCGTACTCGTTGTACATCCGAATATAGAATCCTCTCGTATCAATAAGAAGTGGAAAGAAGCCGTTTTAAGTGAACCGGATGTAACTGTCCATGATCTTTATGAAAAATATCGTGATCAACCAATTGATGTGGAATTTGAACAACAGCAGCTCCTGGCCCATGACCGTATCGTTTTTCAGTTTCCATTATACTGGTACAGCAGCCCCCCGCTTTTAAAACAGTGGTTTGATGAAGTGTTTACGTTTGGCTGGGCTCATGGTCCCGGCGGAAATAAATTGAAGGGGAAAGAGTGGGTAACTGCCATGTCCATCGGTTCACCTGAACACTCTTATCAAGCCGGCGGATATAACTTGTTTTCGATAAGCGAGCTGACAAAACCGTTCCAAGCATCTGCCCATTTAGTAGGCATGACCTATCTGCCTTCCTTTGCCGAATATCGCGCCAATACAATCAGTGACCAAGAAATTGCCGAAAGTGCGAATCGGTATGTAAAGCATATTACAAATATAGAATTAAACCCGAAGGTTCGCCTGCAAAGGTATTTGAAACAGCTGGAGGGTGTCGATTTAACATAAAGATTGATTTTGGAAAATCCTGTACTCACCAAGCAGGATTTTTTCTTGTTCAACAGAGGGATTTTAACATATAGCAAAAAAAGAAGAAGCCACCAAAAATAAGCTATTTGCTTGGTCCTGACTGCTTATTTTTGGTGAATGACTTATTTCTCTGTGATGAAATAAAGCAAAGCGATGACCGGAAAAGCGATTCCAATCCATAATGCTGTACTCCATCCGCCTGAGGCATATGCCCATCCTCCAATTGATGACCCTATCGCACCGCCTAGAAAGAAGATCGCCATGAATAATCCGTTTAATCGACTGCGAATTTCAGGCGCCAACGAAAAAATAGCACGTTGACTGAGCACAAGGTTTGCAGATACACCCATATCTAACAGAATAGCTGCGGCCACTAGAACTGTTATACCGACGGGGGAGCTGCTCTGAATCATGAGGGGCAGTAATAAAGAGACAACGACAACACCGAGAGCGATTCCAGTGGCAAGCCTGGTTAAGCCTCGATCAGCCAGGCGGCCGCCTATTGGTGCAGCGACTGCACCCGCAATGCCCACCAATGCGTAGAGTGCTATTGCCTTCTGAGAAAAATGAAAATCAGGACCGGACAATAATAAAGGAACAGTAGTCCAGAACAAGCTGAAAGCTCCAAATACAAACGCATGATAGATGGCACGGCGGCGTAAGACTGGAGTCGTGCGCAG
This sequence comes from Bacillus sp. FSL M8-0025, assembly GCF_037975475.1. NCBI lineage: Bacteria > Bacillati > Bacillota > Bacilli > Caryophanales > Bacillaceae > Bacillus > Bacillus sp. FSL M8-0025. The sequence continues at coordinate 552,451 of NZ_CP150258.1, forward strand.
CAGCTTCCACATTGAACCGAGTAAGGCAGTATAGTTTGTATTTACTGTTGGTAATCTGGCAGGAAGCACTTTTGATAATACGATGGCCAGGATAACACTTACCACGGCGGACAAAGCGAATATTGCATTCCACCCCCAGATATCAGCAACTAGACTAGATATCGGACGGGAAAGCATAATACCGAGTAATAAGCCGCTCATGACATTGCCAACAACCCGGCCGCGTGCAGCGTCTGATGCAAGGTATGATGCAAATGGAACAAGCACTTGGGCTGCGATTGATCCCAATCCGACGAAAAACGCAGCTGCTAAAAACAGTGTTCCATGCTTCACAAATGCTGTTAGTGTCAAAGCCGCTGCGCTTAGAAGGAGCGATACAACAATAAGTTTTTTGTTTTCGATAATATCTCCTAAAGGGACAAGGAATAGTAAGCCGGCAACGTATCCGATTTGGGTGAGTGTGACGATCAATCCAGCACTGCCTGGAGAAAGTCCAATTGCCTTACTAATTAATCCGACCAAGGGTTGTGCATAGTAAAGATTAGCAACAATGATACCGCATGCTGTTGCGAGAAGAAGGGTTAAACTGGGTGAGATCCTCTGACCTGCTTGTTTGTTTCCATTAGCCATAAGAATGAACTCCTTTTTAAGTGGTTTTTTGAGTGTAATCATGACTTCTCAACACAAGTGATTTTATAAACTGAACGTTCAGTTTCATTGATTAAGGAAAATAATATACTAAACGTTCAGTTTTGTAAATAGGTTTCTGTTTTCTTTTTTTATTCAGATTAAGTATACTGAACGTATAGTTTATATTGCGGGAAGGAATGATTCATGTGCAGAGTAAACGAGGGCGGCCGCGTGATGAAGGAACGCATAAGGCGATTCTCTCTGCAGCCTATGGCCTATTGCTGGAAAAAGGCTTCGATGCGGTGACAGTCGATAAAATTGCCGAGCGTGCGAAAGTGAGTAAAGCAACGATTTATAAATGGTGGTCTAACAAAGCTGCCGTTATCATGGACAGCTTTCTTTCGACAGCGACGGACAGGCTGCCTGTGCCTGATACAGGGTCGTCAGTACAAGATATAGTAACCCACGCCACGAATTTAGCTAGGTTTTTGACAAGCCGGGAAGGAACCGTTATTAAGGAATTAATAGGTGCAGGGCAGTTGGATGAAAAATTGGCAGAAGAATATCGCACGCGATTTTTCCAGCCTCGCCGCCTCCAAGCGAAAGGCCTTCTAGAAAAGGGGATTCAGAAAGGTGAATTGAGAGAGAATCTTGATATTGAAGTAAGCATAGATCTCATTTACGGACCAATTTTCTATCGTCTGCTTATAACAGGGGATGAGGTGAATGATTCCTATGTGCATGATTTGGTGATGAACGCGTTTAAGGGAGTTCAAGCTACCTCTGCTACAGAGAGTATGTAGCTGATAAGAACTGCAAAAGCTGCGGATTATATGACAAATTGGTTCTCTCTAATCGCACAGTGAAAGATAAGATTTTTGTTGCTGAGCGGAATCGAGGGAAAAGTTCTCTTATCGGATGTCGAAAAAGAAGTCATTCAATCGTGAATACATTATATTATTACATTTCCTTTTCATCGATTGGAACAAGGGTTCTATACTTCAATGGAATATCGCAAAGTTGGAGTATTTAAAGAACAGGGGAAAATCGATGGCCATTATGTAGATGTCATGGCAATCGAAAAAATACTTGCAATGTAAACAGGCCTCTAAAGAGACCTGTTTTTTAATATCCAGAGGATCTGTCTATTTTCATCTTGGGCTCTATGACTACTCCCATAACTGAAATAGTCTAATATTTATACCGGAATATCTGATGTTCCGAATATAAGGGATTGTTTATATAAATAAAAGTTTATATAATGACGGGGGCGCTAAGGAAACGCGGGGAGCGACTCAGGTTTTCGTTTCAAAGTTTTGATCCTTAAGATATACGGAGCGCTACATATGGAAACGTAAAGGGGAATGTATAATCATTTGGCGTGTATATAACGATTTGCTTATATATTGATTTGGGAAGGAGGAGCTCATATGACGATTGATGTTGCGGCGATGACTCGTTGTTTGAAAACACTTAGTGATCAAACTAGGCTTATAATGATGAGATTATTTCTTGAAAAAGAATATTGTGTCTGTCAATTGGTTGATATGTTCGAAATGAGCCAGCCCGCCATAAGCCAGCATTTGCGGAAATTAAAAAACGCAGGTTTTGTGAATGAGGACAGAAGAGGCCAATGGCGTTATTATTCAATAAATGGTTCCTGTCCTGAGTTTGATACATTGCAATTGATCTTACATCAAATCGATCAGGAGGATGAATTGTTAAACCATATCAAACAAAAGAAAACTCAAGCGTGTTGCCAGTAAGGAGGCATTAGATTGACATCAATGATTTTGGCAGTATTCATCTTTTTATTAACTCTAGTATTGGTCATATGGCAGCCGAAAAATTTATCTATAGGGTGGTCAGCCTGTGGAGGCGCAGTTTTAGCTCTAATAGCAGGTGTTGTCAATTTTCATGATGTGTTAACTGTGACAGGGATTGTTTGGAATGCGACCTTGGCTTTTGTGGCCATCATACTGATATCATTAATTCTTGATAATATCGGTTTCTTTGAATGGGCAGCGCTTCATATGGCTAAGGCTGCAAAAGGAAACGGTGTGCGGATGTTCGTTTATGTATCTCTATTAGGAGCTATCGTCGCCGCGTTATTTGCAAATGACGGTGCAGCTCTTATATTGACACCAATCGTATTAGCGATGGTCAGAGCATTACATTTTAATGAAAAATTAGTTTTTCCTTTTATCATTGCCAGCGGATTTATTGCGGATACCACTTCGCTTCCTTTAGTAGTGAGCAATTTGGTCAACATTGTTTCAGCGGACTATTTTCATATTACGTTTATTGATTATGCATCCAGAATGGTTGTCCCGTACTTGTTTTCGCTGCTGGCGAGCATCATTGTACTTTACCTTTTCTTTAGAAAAAGCATACCAAAACGCTATGATCTGACTGAGGTTAAAAAACCTGTTGAAGCAATTAAAGATCAAAACATGTTCAGACTGTCATGGTATATCTTAGGGCTGCTGTTAATTGGATATTTTGCAAGTGAATTTTTTTCTATCCCTGTATCAGTGGTAGCGGGCAGCATTGCGATCATTTTCTTAATCGCTGCGCAAAAGAGTCCGGCCGTCCATACAAAGAAAGTGGTGAAAGAGGCACCGTGGGCTATCGTATTCTTTTCAATTGGCATGTACGTTGTTGTGTATGGTGTCCGAAATGCCGGATTAACGGATGTCCTTTCAGATGTGATTCAAGCCGCAGCTGACCAAGGATTGTTTGCTGGGACAATTGGAATGGGCTTTATTGCGGCGATTCTTTCTTCCGTTATGAATAACTTGCCGACTGTTATGATTGACGCATTGGCTATTGCCGGTACAGATACACATGGGATGATGAGAGAAGCGCTTATTTATGCAAATGTGATCGGTTCAGATTTAGGGCCTAAAATAACACCGATTGGTTCCTTGGCGACATTATTATGGCTTCATGTTCTTTCGCACAAAGGTATGAAAATTTCCTGGGGCACGTATTTTAAAACAGGAATTATCCTCACGATACCCACTTTATTGATCACACTTGTCGGCCTGTATATTTGGCTGCTGATAATCCATTCTTGTTTCTAAAAGGACAAGGTCACTATATCAAGGAAAACAATGCACAGGTAACTCTTGCCGCAGTCAAATAGCTGAAGGGTGGGGGAGAAAATACCTTGGGGACAAGTGGAATGTGTACAGCGCAGGAATCGAAGCTCATGGATGACATCGAGTGCTGTCAAAGCAATGAAAGAAGCAGGGATTGATATTTCAAATCAAACATCGGATAAATTTGATGATCCGGCAAAAGCACACGGAACAGAAGAAGTGTTTCCAAAGGGTCCGTGCTGAAATTGGTGACCGTTTAAAACAGTTTGCTGTAACTGGGGAATAAAGAATCGATTTACTCAGCGTTTTCTTGGGTTTATATAATGCTATGTGTTGTTCAACAGGTGTCTGCGGGCTGAGTGCAGACACCTGTTTTTGTTTTTATTTGTCTGAGATTCGTAACAGGGAAGTTATTTAGCTGGTGACAGAGGAAAATTGATTTGTGAACAGAATCATGAAGGAGACGGTGTTTTAAAGGAGTTGTCTGTTTTGCAGGAATTAACAAAAGAAAAATACAGTAGCTTAAAAACAATGTTTGATGACAAATATTGTCCCACATTTGTCTATTCAATATTAGACCAAACCATTCCGGGAGCTGTTTATGCAGATGATCAAACCTTTCCTAAATCGTTTTTTATAGGAACTGAATCAGGCATTTATTTTATTGCGGGAGACCAAGGGAATCGGGATTTTCATGATTTCATTGCAGGATATTATGAAGAACAAGTGAAATCATCAAAACGATTTACCTTGTTTTCTTCCAGTGATACATGGGATAGCGTAATGAAACCCATACTGAAAGATGACTTGAACCAAATGAGAAGAGCTGCATTTTCTTATCAACCAAAATCTTTCAAAAAGACTTTGCAACTGCCAAAGGGTCTTGTATTGAAAAGAATAGACGAAGACATCATTTCACACAGCACAGCGTTTAACAGCGCGTATTATGAGGAGTATTGGGATTCTGTCTCACAGTTTGCTTCAAAAGGTTTTGGATTTGCCGTATTACATGGCAATCATGTAGTAAGTGAGTGTACTTCTATATTTTTAGGGCATAATCGAGCGGAAGTGGATATCTATACACTTGAGGAATATAGAGGACTGGGGTTAGCTTATTGCGTAGCAAATAGGTTTATAGCGTTTTGTATTGAAAATGGGATTGTTCCTAGCTGGGATTGTGATATCTGCAACAATTCGTCCATTGCATTAGCAGCTAAACTAGGGTTTAAGACGGTAACGGAATACACTATTTACTACACTGGCTAACCTTAATGAAAGAACCTTAAAAGGAGATACCAACCGATGTTGGTATCTTTTTTGTTTTAGAGTTTTTTTACCCTTTTAGCAGAAAAATGGGTGATGAAAATCTTATTCATTTTATTTACTTTTAGGTAGGTAAAACATACCCCGCCAACTGTAACCACTCCGCCTAGCAGAGAGAGCAGTGTGGGTATTTCGCCGATCCAGATCCAAGATATGATCAAGGCTAAAGCCGGTGTAACATAAAGTGAAAGGGTTGCTTCTGAAGCACCGACGAGTGAAGTGACATATGCAAGGGCAAAGTATGGTACAACTGTTGGCAATAAACCTAAATAAACAATCGACAATGTAGCGTTCAAAGGTGCGTCTATCACCTCCGAGCCTAAGCCAGGCAAAAAAATAAGCATAGGTACTGTTCCGCCCCAAATTGTAAATGTAACAAATGGAATAAAACCATATTTTTTTATATAGCGGGCTTGAAAAACGAAATAAATACTCTCCGAAAATGCTGCCAGCAGGATGACCAAGATACCGCTCATTGAATATGTAAAGTCTCCCGCCCCAAATGCAATCAATAATACACCCAATAAACTGATCATAGAGCCAAGCCATTTCGTAAATCCAAAATGCTCTTTATAAAACAGGCGGGATAGCATGGCTGAGAAGATCGGTGCCGTAGTAACGAGTAAGCTTGCAACTCCGGCACTAACTGTTTTTTCACCGATGTTCAGCAAAATGTGATAGAGCGCAAATCCTAAAAACCCTATAAGAAAAATGGCAGGAATGTCTTTCAAGTCGGGTAGGCGCATCTGAGTCAAAACAGCAAAAAGCAATAATGCCATAGAGCCGATTAACAAACGACATAAAGCAAGGTGTTCTGGTGTGTACCCTTCTAGTCCTGCGCGAATTCCCGGAAAAGCAGATGCCCATAAACAGATCATCAGACTGTTTGAGGTTATCAATTGAACTGTTTTCTTTTGCATATTTCCCACTCCTCTTTACAAAAACCAACCAGTTATTTAATGTGTTTTTATATTAATAAAGATTTGGTGATATGGCTTCAACCAGTTAAACGGATTTTGACCCAACCAATTTATTTTAAGGAGACCGATTCTATGAGCTTTCCAGAAGAAAAAAAGATGAAAAAGCTCCCTAAGTACAGACAAATCGTTCATTTTATTAAAGAGAAAATAGGAAATGGCGAGTGGCCGATTGGAAGCAAGATTCCAAGCCAGCGCACGCTTGCAAAAGATTTTCAGGTAAATCGGAGCACAGTGATTACAGCCTTAGAGGAATTGATGGCCGATGGGCTAATAGAAGGCACAATGGGGAAAGGCACAGTTGTTATCAACAACACATGGACACTGATGGCTAAGAATTCTGCTCCCGATTGGGATCAATATGTCACCTCTGGCATTCAGATGCCAAGCCGAAAAATCGTTCAAGAGATAAATCAATCAGAATCAAATACAGACCTTATACAGCTCAGTAAAGGTGAACTTTCAGCTGAGATTTTTCCTTTGGCTGTTATGAAAGAGATGATGGAGAAGGTATCTCATCACATGGAGGCATTCGGTTATGAAGAACCAAAAGGTTACTTACCTTTGAGGGAGGCATTAAGCAACTATTTAAAAACCATTGGAATCAACGTCTCATCTTCTTCCATTCTGATTGTCTCAGGAGCGTTGCAAGCCTTGCAGCTGATATCAATGGGGCTGTTACAAAGAGGATCAACCGTTTATCTTGATCAGCCCTCTTACCTTTATTCATTACACGTATTTCAATCAGCTGGTATGAAGCTGACTGGACTTCCTATGGATAATGAAGGACTTTTGCCTGAAAATGTTCATTTAACAAGAGGAGAGCGGGGAAGGGCTATCTTATATACAAATCCATGTTTTCACAATCCGACTGGTATTCTTATGTCTAAAAAGCGGCGTGAAGAAATCCTGGCAGTAAGTGAGAATACACAGCTTCCTATTATTGAAGATGACATTTATCGTGAGTTATGGATCGATGAAATTCCGCCATATCCTATTAAAACAATTGATAAAAATGGACACGTACTGTACATAGGAAGTTTATCGAAAACATTAAGCCCAGGCTTGAGGATTGGATGGATCGTCGGACCGGAACCGGTGATTGAACGTTTATCTGACATTAAAATGCAAACAGATTATGGATCCAGTTCGCTATCCCAAAGAGTAGCGGCAGAGTGGTTTACTTCCGGCCACTACCAGCAGCATGTAGAAAAGGTTAGGCAGCAATTAAAGGTGAGAAGAGAATTGGCCTTGAGTGCTTTAGAAACTCATTTGAAAGATGTGGCGACATGGAATATCCCAAAAGGAGGATTTTTTGTCTGGATAAAAATATTGCCTTCCATATCAATGAAATTACTTTATACTAAAGCCTTATCAAAAGGGATTCTGATCAATCTCGGCAGTATCTATGCTCAGGAAAAAGGGAATTATATTCGCTTATCATATGCTTATGCATCTCTTGAAGACCTTCAAAAGGGGATTTATGAGTTGGGTTTGATGATAAAAGAATTGGCAAGTAAGTAACTTTTATATCCTTAAATGGATGTTTCACTAAAAAAGAGATCAAGCCTAATGATCGCTTGATCTGATAATAACAAGGGTTACTAGAATAGACCAAATCATGGTTCGGTCTTAAAATGATCATGTCTCTGAACGAAAAGTCTTTCCGACTTCTCTTCCTAAACCAAAGTAATGTCTGAAATTATAGATAAGAGGGCTCCATTTGGAAGGGTTGATATGGTTTTCGTCCAGAATGATACTTTCCTCGGCATGAAAAAGTAGTGCCTGCGTCTCTACAATTGCGAATGATGATTCATATTCTGGAAGCCGAATGTGTTTCACTTCGGCTTCTATTTGGATAGGGCATTCTTTGATTCGTGTTGGTGATACTGTTTTTGATTGTAAAGGCGTTAACCCTGCTGCCTCGTATTTTTCTTTTTTATATGTAAATCCGAGCTGCTTCTTTAAAGGCGGTATGCTTTTTTTTCCGCTATAAGATGAAATTCTTTCAACGTTTTCCCATAATTCCGGGCCAGGCAAGTTTATGACACACTCTTTGTGTCTTTCCAAATTGTCGATGGCTTTTCCTCCCAGTCCTACTCCAAGGATTATATAATGTCCAAGAGCCCAAGAAGAAGACATAGGACTAATATTAGTGGTTCCATCCTCATTCAATGTGGTTAGAAGAAATGTCGAGGTACCATAATACATGATCTTGGGTTTGATTTCTTTAAATCGACGAGTGTCTCGTTTTTTGATGTCCAATGTTTTTTCCTCCTTGTCACGCTTACATTTATATTGTAAAGGATTAACATTTCAACTATCATCGAAATATGAATGTAAGGAGGAAAATCATGAATCCTAATATTGCAAAAATCTCTTCGCTGCTATCAGATCCCTCGCGTTCTTCCATTCTTCTCAGTCTGATGGATGGAAGGATACACCCTGCGGGAGAGCTTGCATATCTCGCTAACATTAAACCTCAAACCGCCAGTTTTCACCTGAATAAATTGCTTGAAGCAAAGCTGATTAGCGTAGAGAAGCATGGGAGACATCGGTATTACAGATTGGCTGACTCAGATGCTGCAAATGTGATCGAACAATTGCTTCATATTGCGCCTAAAGCAAAAGTCAAATCTTTAAAAGAGTCAAAAGAGAAAAAGGACTTGCATTTCGCCCGTACCTGTTATGATCATTTGGCAGGTTATGTGGGCGTGCAAATGGCACATTCATTAGTTGAGCAGGGGATGTTAAAAAAAGTTGATTTAAACTTTGAGGTGACTTCAGAGGGTGCTTTATTCTTTTCAAAGTTAGGCATCAATGAAGAGCAACAACGGAATAAGAGGAGAGCTTTTGCCCGCTGCTGTTTGGATTGGAGTGAACGGCAGCATCATATTGCAGGAGCATTAGGAAACGCCCTATTGGTGCGCATGTTAGAAGAAGAGTGGATCGTTCGTATGCCGAAAACGAGAGCGATTAGGATTACACAAAGCGGGAAAATCGCTTTTGAAAAGCACCTAAACGTGAAAATTTAGGATTTTGAAGCGAAGGCACGATATCCAGGAGGAGTAAGATTTGTTCTAATCTTACTCCTTCTTCTTATTTTGAAGCAGCTCGATTCCCCATTGCAATAGAGATGCGGTTCCAACTGTTTATTTGATTAATGATGAGAACAAGGTCAACATATTGTTTTTCATCATAATGTTCCCGCACCCGATGATATAGCTCATCAGGAACCCTTTTAGATGGAATGAGCGTGATGTGTTCAGATAGTTCGAGAGCCGCTTTCTCTTCAGGTGAGTAAAAATCACATTCATTCCAAGCATGTAAACAGTAAATTCGCTGTTCAGTTTCCCCCATTTTGCGGGCATCGGACGTATGCATATCTATGCAGTAGGCACAGCCGTTCATTTGAGAGACTCTGATTTTGATTAGTTCTCTCGTCGTTCGGTTAATTGAGGATTGTTTCGTGTATTTCTCCATATCCATCATGATTTTCATACCTTCAGGTGCAATCTCATAGTAGGACACTCTTTGACTCATAAAGCAAGACTCCTTTCCATAGAATACCTAGATTGTATCCCGGTATTGATCATTTTACCAATGTGCGGTTTGAATGACAGCTGTTTCAGCGTCTTTTGGAAAGAAGCTTCTTTGAATAAAAATAAGGGTAGCCAGCAATGATGAGTGGAGCTGCTAATGCAAGCAGTATCCATGAGCCTGATTGGCTGTCTCTAGTGACTCTAATGAATATATAAGTACCGATCAGAAAATATAATAAAGCACCTAGAAACCAATACATGTTCATTCCTCTTTTTTCTTGCCCGTGTTTTTTGGTTGCGCATTTTTGTCTGTCATATGGCTTAATCGATCAGGATTCTGATTTTTTAATACCTTTTCGGTCCGGATTCCTTTTCTCTTTAATGATAAAATTGTGAGATCAATCGATTTCAATGATGATCATTCCTTCAATGAATAGTAAGTTCCTTATGATTTTAAAGGTAAATTTGAAAAGATAAAACGTACATAGAGGCAGAACGTTCATGTACGTTTGGGCAATGATCACTTATTGGAAACTCTAATGTTTCCCTGCACCTGATATTGTTGTGTTCCTTCTCTTCCTATAAAATGATTGGATACATGTATGTTTGCACGTTGAAGTATAGGTTCGATTTTCATGAATCTCTATTCGGTGAAACAGGTAAAGGAAGTGGATAAGGTTTGCTTATAAGGAATCCTTTTAAAGATAAATATTACTCACATGATAGGCGGGCATTAAACATGCTTGCACTCAGAGTGCCGGGCCTGGCTTTTATTCTCATGATCTATATAGCCTCTATCGTGCTGCAATTTGTTTCTGGGGGCTGGTCCATTTTATTGCTTTATGCGTTTACCATATTAATCGCCATTTTTGCTTTGCTTCATTGGCACTCATATCGCTGGGTTAAGAAAAGGGTGGTTCTGTATTTTGTGATACAAGGTTTGATCACCTTTACACTTGCTAATCTCATGACTGGCTACCTTATGCTGGTCATCATTGGCCTTTATGCATTTTTGATTGGACAGATTTTAGGAATGGCAGACAGAAGAAGGACGATTCCCATTCTTTATCTATTGCTGCTGCTGGTCATAAATTCGGCGTATCACCTTCATAAAGGTGAAGTTTTGCATTTTATTGTTATTGCTGCGCCGATCATGATTGTCATCATCACTTATGCCGCAACATTTTTTGCCCAAGTCGATGAAAAAATAAAAGCTCAATTGACTCTTGAAAGGCTGGAGCTGGCTCATCAGCAGGTAGAACAGCTGACGCTGCAGAACGAAAGACAGCGGATGGCCCGAGACTTACACGATACGCTTGCTCAAGGTCTTGTCAGTTTAAATATGCAGCTGGATGCGATTCATGTTCATCTCGCCAAAGGCAACACAGAGAGAGCGAAGGAAATCATACAACAATCGATGAAAAGAGTGAAAAGCACATTAGCTGATGCACGTTCAGCTATTGACGATCTCCGCAGCAAATCAGAAGAAATCGGTGTTTTAAAAGAAAGAATTACCTCGCTAATGGATCATTTTATAGAGTCGACAGGCATGGCTTGTTTATTAGATTACAGATTGCATCAGGTGCTGGATGTGCGTACAGCTGAAAACTGTTATTACATCATTGGAGAATGCATGACGAATGCGGCAAAGCATGCTGAGGCGAAAACAATCTGGATATCCATTTGGGATGATGAAAAGGGAAGGCTCCATTTAACAGTTAAGGATAACGGCAAGGGATTTGATGTTGAAAAAGGAAAGAAAAAGAGAGGACATTATGGGCTTCTTGGCATACAAGAACGCGTCAGGGCAATAAATGGCCAATTCAATATCAAGAGTACAAAATTGAAAGGAACACAAATTGAGATCACTGTACCAATTCAGGGAGAGATGCAAGATGAATAAGGTTTTAATCGTTGATGACCATCTTGTCGTGAGGGAAGGTCTGAAGCTTTTAATTGAAACGAATGATCAATACACCATTATAGGAGAGGCGGAAAATGGAAAAGTCGCAGTCCGTCTTGCAGATGAATTAGAACCGGATATCATTCTGATGGATTTGTATATGCCGGAGATGAGCGGGTTAGAGGCCATTAAACAAATAAAAGAAAAACACGATACCCCCATCATTATTTTGACTACATATAATGAAGATCACTTAATGATCGAAGGGATTGAATTAGGAGCGAAAGGATATCTGTTAAAAGATACGAGTTCAGAAACCCTTTTTCACACAATGGATGCAGCCATCAGAGGAAATGTGCTATTGCAGCCTGATATCCTTAAACGTCTGCAAGAAATCCAATTTGAGCGGATGAAAAAGCAGCGCAATGAGACGCAGCTGACAGAAAAGGAAGTCATTGTTCTAAAAGCAATTGCTAAAGGTCTTAAAAGCAAAGCGATTGCCTTTGATTTGGGCGTCTCTGAGCGAACAGTAAAGTCCAGATTAACGTCCATTTACAATAAATTAGGCGCGAATTCAAGAACTGAGGCAGTAACGATTGCCATGCAAAAAGGTATTCTGACAATAGACAACTAAACTGCATATTTGAAAATTGCCCAAACGTACATGCCCGAATGTACGTTTTTTTCATTTCATTGTCAACTACAATGAGAAAGAATGTGATCAAGCAATGTGTTGAAAGGAGATTATCATGTCAAAAATGTTATATACATTAGGAGGATGGGTTGCTCGCAATCGCATAAAAGCAATATGTGCGTGGATCGTTGTGTTAGTTGCTGCGATAGGCCTTGCAGTGACCTTGAAACCAAGTTTTTCTGAGGATATGTCCATACCTGACACACCTTCGGAAAAAGCGATGGATGTGATTCAAAAAGAATTTCCTCACGGTCCTGATAAAGGGAGCATACGGGTTATTTTCGGTGCTGGTGATGGGGAGAAACTTACTGGGAAGCCAGCAAAAAAAGCAATAGAAGATACGTTCAAAGAAATCAGTAAAGATGATTCTGTTGACTCGATTGCAAGTCCTTTTGTGACAGGGACAATCGCGAAAGATGGCACAGTTGCCTATGCTGATATCAAGTATAAATCATCAGCAGATGATATAAAGGATTACTCTATCAAACACTTAAAAGACAGTTTGAAAATGGCTGATGATGAAGGATTGCAAACTGAGCTAAGCGGAGATGTACCGGGAGCCGAGATGGAGATAGGCGGTGTCTCTGAAATTGTCGGCATTATCTTGGCTTTTGTCGTTTTAGCCATTACATTCGGTTCTTTATTAATAGCTGGTTTGCCGATTTTAACTGCAATGATTGGTTTAGGTGTAAGTATTGGACTGGTTTTGATTGGGACACAAGTATTTGATATTGCTTCCGTCAGTCTTTCATTAGCCGGAATGATTGGCCTTGCTGTTGGTATTGATTATGCTTTATTTATTTTTACGAAACACCGCCAGTTTTTAGGCGAAGGCATACAAAAGAATGAATCAATTGCGAGAGCCGTGGGAACAGCGGGAAGCGCAGTCGTTTTTGCCGGACTTACTGTTATCGTTGCACTTTGCGGATTGACTGTCGTTAACATTCCTTTTATGTCTGCGATGGGGCTGACAGCAGGGCTTAGTGTACTGATGGCTGTTTTGGCTTCCATCACACTTGTGCCTGCGGTCTTATCGATTGCAGGGAAGCGGATGATTCCGAAATCAAACAAGAAAATAGAAAAACAAAGCACTGAAACAAATGTCTGGGGACGCTTTGTCACCAAAAATCCTATCATGCTAAGTGTATGCAGCATTCTGATTTTGATCGTCATTAGTATCCCATCTATGCATTTGGAACTGGGCTTGCCTGATGCTGGGATGAAAGCTAAGGATAATCCGGATCGCCGGGCATATGACTTGCTTGCCGAAGGCTTTGGAGAAGGATTTAATGGCCAATTAACAATCGTAGCGGATGCCACAAATGCTACAGAAAATAAGGCGGAGGCTTTCGCAGATGCAGTGAAAGAAATAAAGGGTTTAGACCATGTAGCAAGTGTCACCCCTGCAATGCCTAATAAAGAAGGGAACTTTGCCATCATTACGGTCGTTCCGGAAACAGGTCCAAATGATGTCACAACGAAAGATTTGGTACACGATGTACGCAGTTTGTCAGATAAAAACGGAGTAGATTTGCTTGTTACTGGATCGACTGCAGTGAATATTGACATTTCAGATCGCCTGAATGATGCGATACCGGTGTTTGCTGTACTTATTGTTGGCTTTGCGTTTGTATTGCTGACCATCGTTTTCCGTTCGCTGCTTGTGCCGCTTGTTGCTGTTGCAGGTTTCATGTTGACGATGACAGCCACTCTTGGAATCTGTGTATTTGTCTTGCAAGACGGGAATCTCATCGACTTTTTCAAAATACCTGAAAGAGGGCCGATACTCGCGTTCCTGCCGATTTTATCTATTGGGATTCTGTTCGGGTTAGCCATGGATTATCAAGTATTCCTTGTCAGCAGAATGCGTGAAGAATATGTAAAAACAAACAATCCAGTACAAGCCATTCAGGCTGGATTAAAACACAGTGGTCCTGTTGTTACAGCAGCCGGCTTGATCATGATCTTCGTTTTTGCAGGATTTATCTTTGCAGGCGAAGCTTCTATTAAAGCCAACGGATTAGCTCTTTCCTTTGGTGTGCTCTTTGATGCCTTTATTGTAAGAATGACACTGATTCCAAGTGTCATGAAGCTGATGGGGAATGCAGCCTGGTATTTGCCGAAATGGTTAGACAAGATGATTCCGAATGTGGATATAGAAGGGCATCAACTGACAAAGGAAATACAGCCGGAAATAGATCATGAACAAAAGAAACAAATCAGTGTGTAATAGAAAAAGCAGATCTTTAATGATCTGCTTTTTTTGCATATGGTAGTATTTAGAAGATGGAGTCGGCAGTTAAAAGGAGACACTTATGGCGCCATCACTCATTTTCGATATGGATGGAACTTTGTTTCATATTGGCAGAAGCTGCATCATACTAGCAGGCATCCCAGGAGAAGTGACATGATTTTTTGACTTTGCATTCACTACTTGATGCCAAGGATCTTGAGAATCCTTCTTGAAAATAAAGGATTTTACAACTGATCATATAAGAAACCTAAAGAAACAAGCACACAAAACCAGCTGCGGGTTTTGTCCAAGAAAAATAGAGTCCATGAGAGAGACTCTATTTTTTGAAATGCCCGGCTAGAAGTATATTGCAGGTCTTTATGAATGCAAAACACTATCTTATAAGCCCTTACCGTGAAATGCCTGTTTCTGCATTGAAAAAACGCATTACACGTTCATTTACGTAAGCGGGTTGTTCCATCGATAAAACATGTCCGGCATTTTTAATGACTTCCGCCTCAATATCAGGAACGAATGAAGAGGCTCGGTGCAGGGCTGAGTGGGGATCATAGATGACTTCATGTTCACCAAGTAATAATAGGATAGGAACTCTTGCTGAACGTAATTCCTCATCGGTAAAAACATACGGAAATCCGTCTGCTTTAGGATTTGGATTTCTTGATCCATCCTGCCACATTACCCCTGCCTGAAACTGCTTCACAAAAATCGGGTGCAGCACATTCTGATCATTCATCATCCAATTTAAGAATGTTTCAACTCCATTTGACGCTGTAAGGCCAAGAGCGTATTTGTAGAAATCGTGATGAAATGGCAAAAACGTTTCTGCCGGACTCAGTATAGCTGCGCTTTTTACTCTCTCAGGCATACGTAAAAGGAAATTCATCGTATGGAGACCGCCAAGCGAAAGTCCGATCATGTGGGACTTTTCGATCCCCAGATTGTCAAACACATCAAGAAGCCAATTGGCGTAATCCGTTCTTGTACCGCTTACATTCTCAGGAATACTCTTGTTTTTATCACCTATGATATCAACTGCATAAGTTCTGTATTTGCTGCTCCAATCGGCGATGTTGG
Source organism: Bacillus sp. FSL M8-0025 (assembly GCF_037975475.1). Lineage (NCBI taxonomy): Bacteria > Bacillati > Bacillota > Bacilli > Caryophanales > Bacillaceae > Bacillus > Bacillus sp. FSL M8-0025. The sequence continues at coordinate 567,952 of NZ_CP150258.1, forward strand.
GATACCACATCGTCGAGCTGAATAATGCTCCGTGGAGTAATACAAGCGGCGGGGCATCCTCTGGGCCGCTTGCAATCACATGTGTTTGACCAAAACGAGTAGATATATAGAATGATTTGCAACGGACCGGCCAAAGACTAAGGCTTTCATTATAAGTTTGATAATAGCGGATACCGTTGTCACTTAATTCGGGAATACTAGATGAATGGTTTGACATACAAATGCCCCTCCCAACATTGTTTAAATGAATGTGCCGTTTCGTGATGGGGAATCTGATTTTGATATAACAGACTTTATTTACAATATAATACAGTTGTTATTAGACGTCAAATCCAAGATGAAAAGGAAATAAAACGATTGGAACAGATTATTGAAAATCAATATAACAGAATATTAACCTCCTTTGTGGAGCCGCTTCATTAAAACCGCAATCCAAATGCATGAATCACAAAAATCACAACAGGAGGGATCAAGAGGGAAGGCAGCAAATTCAATGTTTTGAACTTCTTGATTCCAAGAATGCTTAGACCTGAACTGAGGATGAGTATGCCTCCCACAATTGTGATTTCATTAATAAGGTCTGTATTGATTGCGCTCTCCATTACTTTAGCAAATAAATAGATGGAGCCTTGCCAGGCAAATAATACAATGGCTGCAGCCGCTATTCCAAAACCAAAAGTTGAAGCGAGCACAATGGAGGTGATCCCATCTAACATCCCGTTTGTCAGGAGGTATGTATAATCTCCATGCAAAGCGGCTTCAACAGGGCCCAATATTGACAGCGAACCTATACAAAATAATAAGACCGCAGTAGATAAGCCCTCTGCTAAATTACTTTTAGAAAATTTGTTCACCAGCTTGTTGAATCGTAATTCTAAATTGATGATCTGGCCTAGCAAACCTCCAATGGCTAAACTCACGATGAATAGAATGGGATATTTACTATCAGGCAAATGCTGTGTAATGGCGTTGATCCCCAGCGCGACTGCAGCGAATCCCATTGCCTGCATCAAAATATCCTGGTATTCATCTTTAATGCCTTTTTTGAATATCCCCCCGATTATGCTTCCTGCAATGATCATCACTGTGTTAAAAATCGTTCCAAACATAAGCTTTCTCCTCCAAAAATCATTCCTGCATAAAAAATAAACCCTCTAGTTAGTAGAGAGTCAAGGGAGATCAAAACATATTCATGAGATTATTTGATGGGCAGCAGGATTTCAGTCACGTAATTATCTAGGTTATTCGTAATGCCATAATCAATGAGTGTGATTTCGATTGAGTCCCCTGCTACCTCATAATGATGTTCTTTCATATATGCCAGTAATTTTTTGTAGTATGGTTCGGCTTCTGGGTGTGACCCTTTAAACCTAATTTGCAGATATTCTCTTGAAGGAAAGATGATTTCTGATGAAGTTTTTTCATTTTCATCTTCAAGAATCATAAATATACTGGAATATTTGTCAAACTGTTTTGCTTTCACATTTGCTGCTGATATGGATAAACCGATCTTGCCTATGAATATATCTTCGTTTACATTCAGGTGGATTCTCAATTCAGCTAACGAATGTTCGATATCATGGCCGAGAACATATTCATGCTGTAAATAAGCCACACGCAATGCGGGGAGTTTGATTTTTGAAATTTGATGTAACGGCATATTAACGGCATCTTCTATATGTGCGATGCGTCGGGAGATCTTTCGTTCAATGCGTTCCAATTCTTTCTTTTTGCGATCAATTTCAGCCTGCTGGCTTTTTAGTAAATGAAGAAGAGTGTTTGTATTTTGAGAGTTATAAAAATCAAGAAGATTATTGATTGGCAGGCCTAGGGCCCTCAAATACTTGATGGTATCCAGCCGCTCAAACTGTTGGGTAGAATAATATCTATAGTTCGTTTGCTCATCTTTATATTCCGGTTTCAACAGACCGATTTCATCATAATACCGAAGAGCAGAGATTTTCACATTGAATAACCTTGACACTTCTCCAATCGAAAAAAATTCCTTCATTCTAACAACCTTTCTGTCCCTATGATTGATATACACACATTATATAGTACGGCGAGATCTAAAGGTAAAGTTTGCAGCAAAAAGAAAAAACTCCTTCTAAAAAGGAGCTTTTCATTCTTCGAAATAAGGATTTACATGGATGAGCACTTCTTCTACATCTGAAAACTGTCTTTTGATTTCATTCCGAATTTCGCGGGCAATGTCGTGTCCCTGCTTAATTGTCAAATCATGATCCAAAGATAAACGGACATCAAGCAATTTATAGTGGCCATGTTCTCGCGCGCGGATTCTATCAATTCGTTTTACCTGATCACATTGAAAAATAACAGCTTTATATTCCTCTATCAGCTCGGGATCAACACTCTTTTCCATGAGCACATCAACAGACGGCCTGATTAATTCCATTGAAATCTTAAAAATGAGGTAAGCAACGATTGCACTGGCAATGGCATCGGCGTACAACAGATAGGACCATCCGCGGGTGTTTCCGATGATAGCCAACAGGACGCCGATAAAAGCGGCAAGAGAGGCAACGATATCGCCTTTATGATCGTACGCAATCGCTATAATCGCTTTGCTGTTCCATTTTTCCCCTTGCTTTATAGAATAACGATATAAGATTTCCTTAGCCACGTACGAAATCAGAGCCGCAAACAATGCGCTGTATTGGGGAACGCTTGGCCCTTTAACAAAGGACAGAATCGCTTCTATGAGGATATAAACGGATACGATCACTAAGATAATTCCTACAATCGCCTCACTAATGACTTCAGCTTTTCCGTGACCAAAAGGATGGTCTTGATCGGGCGGTTTATTGGAAATTCCGATCACTGCCAAGACTGCAATCGAAGCAACGACATCTGCCGCGGAATGTATTCCGTCTGCAAACACGGCTTCACTATCGCCTACCAGCCCAAAAAAGACCTTTCCTGCCATTAAGATCAGATTGGCGATCAATGCAATCAAAGCAACTTTTCTGCTTATTTGTTCTCTTTCACTTGCCATTTTTTCCTCCTATAAAACTGCACAAAAAAATAGGAGTGCTCTATATACGCTCTCCGTATCCTTTCCTGTGTAATCACTTTGTTTATCATACCAATTCAATTTCGAGTGGGTCTATAGCAACGTTGTTTCCTGTTTACTAATAAATAAGGTGACAGAAAAAAAGTTGGAGCTGTGCTAAAAGGGTCATACAGCAAACAAATGAGTTCTTATGTAACAACAGTGATGATTCGCCATTAAAATGCTGCCGTCAGTGAAAAATTTCCACCTGATTGTTAAAAACCTATTGACATGAGAAGATCTGTATTTTATTATTATCTCATATTCAAGATATTTTAATTCGAGATATTTGATTGAAAAGATCAGCGATCAAGCGCAACTCTAAGTGTTCAATCGTTGTCAGTTCTTTTACACAATATTCAATAGATTTTTTATAACATAATATCTCGAATTCGAGATAAAAGGGAGTGTAGCGTAATGGCTGAATTTACTCATTTAGTCAATGAAAGACGATCTGCAAGCAATTTTCTTTCAGGTCATCCAATCACAAAAGAAGATCTCAATGAGATGTTTGAATTGGTTGCATTGGCGCCATCGGCTTTTAATTTGCAGCATACAAAATATGTGACGGTTCTTGACCAGGACGTAAAGGAAAAGCTGAAGCAGGCCGCAAACGGACAATATAAAGTGGTTAGCTCTTCTGCGGTTCTCTTGGTATTAGGGGATAAGCAGGCATATCAACAAGCGGCCGATATCTATGAAGGTTTAAAGGTATTGGGGATATTAAATAAGCAAGAGTATGACCACATGGTGCAAGACACCGTTTCGTTTTATGAAAACAGGGGAGAACAATTTAAGAGAGATGAGGCGATAAGGAATGCTTCACTTTCTGCGATGATGTTTATGCTGAGTGCTAAGGAAAAAGGCTGGGATACCTGCCCGATGATCGGCTTTGATGCGGAAGCCGTAAAACGGATTTTGAACATAGACGACCAATTTGAGGTTGTCATGATGATTACGATTGGAAAAGAAAAAACAGAGAGCAGAAGACCGCGCGGCTACCGGAAGCCTGTGAATGAGTTTGTTGAGTATATGTAAAAGGAGCGGATAAAAATGGCTAAAAAAACGATGGGAATTCATCATATTACAGCGATTGTCGGTCACCCTCAAGAGAACACAGATTTCTACGCAGGAGTGCTTGGGCTTCGTTTGGTCAAGCAAACTGTCAATTTTGATGACCCAGGTACGTATCACCTTTATTTTGGGAATGAAGGCGGGAAGCCGGGAACAATCATTACCTTCTTTCCGTGGGCCGGAGCCCGCCAAGGCGTCATTGGAGACGGTCAAGTTGGCGTGACTTCGTATGTCGTGCCGAAAGGGGCTATGGTATTTTGGGAAAAGAGACTAGAAAAGTTCAACGTTCCATACACCAAAATCGAGCGCTTTGGGGAACAATATGTAGAATTTGATGATCCTCATGGACTGCACTTAGAAATCGTGGAAAGAGAAGAAGGAGAGGCTAATACGTGGACTTTCGGAGATGTAACGCCCGATGTTGCCATTAAAGGTTTTGGGGGTGCAACCCTATTATCAGCGCAGCCTGACAAAACCGCTGACCTTTTAGAAAACATCATGGGGCTGGAGCGAGTCGGCAAAGAAGGAGACTTCGTTCGTTATCGTTCCGCCGGTGATATCGGAAATGTGATTGACCTTAAGTTAACGCCTATTGGCCGCGGGCAAATGGGGGCCGGAACGGTGCATCACATCGCTTGGCGGGCTAACGATGATGAAGATCAGTTAGATTGGCAAAGATATATTGCTTCCCACGGATATGGTGTAACTCCTGTTCGGGATAGAAACTACTTTAATGCCATTTACTTCAGGGAACACGGGGAAATCCTGTTTGAAATCGCAACTGATCCCCCAGGCTTTGCACATGATGAAACACAGGAAACAATGGGCGAAAAACTGATGCTGCCTGTGCAATATGAACCGCATCGCACACAAATTGAACAAGGGCTGCTGCCGTTTGAAGTAAGAGAGTTAGATTGATTTGACACATAAAAAATAAAGAAACATATATTCAATTGATGATTGCTGGATGGTACTGTCAGCACAGAATCAGATGAAATCAAAGATGAGGAGAGATACAAATGGAAGATGCAGGACTGTTGCTTATTCGTATAATGATTGGTGTGGTGTTTTTGTTTTATGGCACACAAAAATTATTCGGCTGGTTTGGCGGATACGGGATTAAAGGAACCGGACAATGGTTCGAATCAATTGGGGTGAAACCAGGAAACGTTGCGGCCGCTCTATCAGGTCTTGGGGAGTTAGTAAGCGGAATTCTATTTATTTTAGGCGTATTCCTCCCGCTTGGAGCTGCTATCATAACGATCATCATGTTAGGTGCCATCGTAAAAGTCCATGGAGCGAAAGGTTTTGCGAATGGCGCGGGAGGTTTTGAATATAACCTGGTGCTCATTGCAGTTTCCATAGGGGTTGCACTCATCGGTTCAGGAGCTTACGCTTTGCATTTTTAATACGAAAGTATGTAAGAACAGTTGCTGCTTGTCAGTAACTGTTCTTTTATTTTGGCATTTCGGCAAGCTTGCAGGTACTCTGCAAAGCAAAAAAGCGGATATAATAAATATAAATCTGTATAGTGAATGATACGTATTGATGAGCTTGGTCATGAAAAACAGACCTATTTGAAGGAGTAAATGGATGAAAGAGATGACAGAATTACATTCATTAGTTTTTATAGAAAACTTTATCAAACAGCACAAATTCAGTTTTATTTATATATCAAGGCCTGGCTGTTCAGTATGTCACGCAGTTCTGCCCCAGCTCAGAATAGTATTGGATCAGTTTCCAAACATCAAATTGGGGCATATCAATGCTGACGATGTAGCAGAGGTCGCCGGCAGATTTTCAGTTTTCACCGTTCCTGTGCTTCTTTTGTTCATTGATGGGACTGAGTTTCTAAGAGAAGCCCGTTTTGTTCATTTTGAACAGCTTGAACAAAAGCTGAAAAGGGTTTATCGATTATATGAAGGCGAATAAAGGAATAAGGCAAAAAAAGAACTCAAATGAGTTCTTTTTTTATTCTTCACTAGGTGAAGAAGGGTTATCAACCTGCCCTTGATCACTTGTATCATTATCACAACTTGCTGAAATAATAATTGAATGAGAAGGAGAATAATCTCCTAATGTGAAATTGACTCCGTAATTTTTGCTGTTCGCAGTATGGCTGTTTTGCAAGTTTTGTCCGATATCTGTATTGGCGTTTTGTGTCATTCCATTTATCGTGAGATTTGAAATGTTGATTTGAGATCGCATGCTTCAAAAACTCCTTTCACTCAGAAGTAGCCGTCATAGAGGACGCTGGCAGTCTATTTACTTCTATGATATTGCGTTTTTATATCATTGCATCAACATAATGGTAAAAATAATAGCGAGTGAATGAGCATCTCTTTTGAAGATGATCAACCTATCAGCAGAAATAAAGCCGCCTGATAAAGAGGCGGCAGATCGTTATATGTCATCTATGAATTTGATGTATCGTTTTTCGTTTGCCTGAAGGATAAGATGGTCGTTTTTAATGATGAGTAGGAGCCTATAGCAGCGTAGCCATAAAACCAGCCCATAAATACGCCAGAAAAGAGGCTGTGTCGATGGCTTATGAAAACAGAAATGACAAGGCCTGTTATTAAGGCAACTGACGGTACAAAAGTTTTGGGGATTTTCAATAATATTTTGAGGATTTGGGTTATCAATATGATGATTGGAACAGCTATCACAGCATCCCAAAAGTTCGTGTGAATAATTGGAAAAGCCATACGGCACCTCATGAAGTGTTTATTTCTTAATTTTTACGCTAAAAGCTTGGAAAGCAGCTCTTGGATCGCATATGTTACATTTTGGGCTTGATTGGCGGAGCTTGTTTGGCTTAAAGTATTGGATTCAAAAACCAAACCTGTATTACTCCCACCGGAACCCTCTGTTGTTTTAGACACAGAGAACGGGCTGATGGAAACTGCAAATCCGTTATTAAAAACGCTGTTCCCGGATATCGAATGAATATAAACTGGGAATTTCATCATTCATCTCTCCTCTCCGTTATGACTGTTTATACAATATGGTGTGTGAGCAGCAGTTGCTTAAACAAAACGGCAAAAACTTTCAGTAAGAGACAAAAACCTGCAAAATGCCACAAGCGCCTTTTGTTAATGCAGCTTTTTAGGGACGTTTTTTTTATTTTTTTTACCAACTTCATCAAAAATATTCTGATTGGCAGACTGGGCTTGTCCATCCTTATTTATGAAATCGGGGTGAATGAGTTTTTTCAGATCCCTGACTGTTAAAGGCTTGGCGTCATCAGTTAATTCTATTCCTAATTGCCCGTTTGCCTCTAATGTCGCAATTTTGACATCTTGTATAGCCGTAACGCCGTGAAGCCGTAGCTGCATTTCAAGCTGGTCAGCTGTAAGTCTCATCTTCTTTAAGTTTTCGATATGAAGCTGTCCGTTTTCAATGACGATTTTTGCTTTTCCGGTTAACATCTTTTCAATGGTGTTCGATTTCATTTGGATCCATTCCATAACGATGAGTGTGCTTGTGAAAATTGCCGCTGCAATTAATGTTTTGAAGAGGCTGTACTCGATGATTGGCTGAACGATAATAGTTCCGATCGAAATCATGACAACCGTTTGAGTTGACGTCATTTGTGCGATTGATTTCCTTCCTGAAATTCTCAGCAAAATGACCCCGGCTACAATGAGAACAAGAGATTCCCAAGTGAAATTCATGCTACCACCTGACCAATGATGAATTAGATTTGTCATGGGATTGGCTTTTCTTCCGGCCAATCGCAATTTAATATATCCGAAAGGCAGTCGGTTCATTCTGTCCTGAACCGAACAATAATTTTGGTATAGATGGATATATTAAGCCAAACAATGATAGCAACAGGAGTTTTTTGGCCGAAACAATCTGGGAAGCGGGGAGCGCCATAACATGATTGAACTTGAAGTTGTCATTAGAACGGTTGCCAGCTTTGGCTTGCTGTTAATCGCAGAACGAATTTTAGGCAAACAGACAATCTCTCAAATGACGATTTTTGATTTTATTGCGGCGATCACACTAGGGGCGATTGCTGCCGGATTAGCTTACAATACTTCAATAAAACCGCACAATATGGCCATTTCGTTTAGTATTTTTGTGCTAACCATTTTTCTAATTTCGTTTCTGTCGATAAAGAACAGGAAGCTGAGGAAATTTTTTGCCGGAGATCCAACAGTGCTGATTCAAAACGGGAAGATACTTGAATCAAATATGAGGAAAATGCGTTACACACTTGATTATTTAAATCAGCAATTACGGGAAAAAGAAATATTTAATATCGAAGAAGTTCTTTTTGCCATTCTTGAAACGAATGGTCAGCTGACTGTGTTAAGAAAACCGCAATTCCGGCATGTGACCAAACAGGATTTAATGATTGCGGTAAACCAAGAACAAAGGCTTCCGATAGAACTTATTATGGACGGAGAAATCATTGAGAATAATTTAAAGCAGAATCGTTTGACGGAATCCTGGCTTTTGGAAGAATTGCGAAAAAGAGACATAAAGGTGAAAGAGACCGTGTACGCAGTGCTGATGGGTAATGGGGATATTTATGTGGATCAATATAAAGACCATATATCAGTCCCTATGGATAAGGAATGAAGGAACAATCAATCTTAAAGCCCCTTATTGAACGCAATGGTTTCAACTTGTCTTGGGTACGAAATATGCAGAAGCCCGTTTAACAGCTGAATCTGTAACAAATGAGTTTCAGCGGCTTCGGGAAGCTGAATGATTCGCTCAATTTCTCCGTAATACCGTTCACGCAGCACTTCCATTTCGGCTGGAAAAACAGGCGTGATCGTTCCTTTGATCAGCAGCTGGGTTTTAGACAGTAAACGGATCGTTAATTCTTCCTCATACACACCGGGCATTTCCACAATGATAAAATTATATTCCTCATCTTGATAAAAGTCGTAAACAAACGTAGAAGCTTCGGAATCAAAAAAATGTTCCGGGGCTTTATATTTGAGCACATTTGTCCAAAAGTCACTTTGTTTATATTCATTCGTAATCTCAAGCCACTTTCGAATTTTTTCGAAATCCATATGAGATTCTCCTTAAATTTGATTTGAAATCGGCGCAGAAGGGTTTCCGATTTGGTCTTGGTCACTAACGTCTGAATCAATATTTCCAGTGTTTAAAAGTGAAGACGTAGGCGAAAGATCCCCTAAGGAAAAGTTTGCTCCAAAATATTTGCTGTTCGCAGTATGGCTGTTGTGCACAGTCGGACCGACATCTATATTTCCGTTTTGCGTGACGCCGTTGATCTTAATATTTGCGATATTAATTTGATATGGCATAGACGAAACCCCTTTAATCTAAAATTGGCGGTGGTGCAATCGGAGGAGCATTAACGTTGGATGTATCAGAGTTGCCGATAGATGTCTGGTCATTTACATCAGGATCGTTTAAGAAGTTTTCCATTACGGATTCTGTAGGTGATGTATCACCGAAAGAAGAGTTGGTCCCTTGAGATTTTTGATTGTTGGTAGGGCTGTTATAAGCAGCTTCGCCTATTGTAATTGAACCATTGCCCGAAATACTGTTGATCTTCAAATAATATAGGTTGATTACTGTAGACGGCATCCCATCACACCCTTCCATCTTTCTGTACAGTACATTATGCGCCGCTGCACCCAATTGTTCCTAGCATTTGCGGGCAAAACTCTATCTGGCCCTGGAGTGATGCTCGTTAGAAAAAAAGAATAAAGTTTGTCACAGCCTGAATGTCAATCTATTCAGCAAATACTTATCAGTGAATGAAAAGCCATTGATATAGGAATCAATGAATTGATTCAGTTATTCGAAATGCATGAGACCTTTTAATAAAGGAAGCTGGCAAACAGGATCAGTTTGAAATCATTGACAATGAAGCTAATGCCATGAAATAATACTCGTGAGTAACATTAATCGTGAGTATTATTTTTGGGGTGGTCCTAGTTGAAAAGTAAAGGACGTAAAGGAGTAGAAAGCCGAAAACGATTACTTAAAGCTGCCGCTAATGAATTTTCGGTTCGGGGATTCCATGACGCGAAGGTAAGTGAAATTGTGAAAAAAGCTGGGTTCACGCAGCCTTCATTTTACCTGTACTTTCAAAGCAAAGAAGCCATCTTTGCCGAGTTAATAACCGATTTTCACTCTCGAGTCAGAAAGCTGACAGAGTCACTCCTTCTGGAAAACGGATTAAACACGGAGGATGTGTCAAAACGGGTACTGCTAGCTGTAGAGACTGTTTTTCAATTTTTGGATGAGGACAAGGATTTAACCAAGATCGGCTTTTTTCTCAACCCGGAAGCAAAACAAATGAAAAAAGACTTGGCGATGGTTTTGAAAGAGAACTTAGAAGCAGAACAGCGGCTTGGCTATTTTCACTCTGAACTGGATATGGAAACTGTCGCTGAGTGTTTGGTCGGCATGATTGAACATTTAACCGAATCATTTTTGTTAACCGGAATCAAAGATCCGGCAAGCCTCGCAGCAGAGGTTGTGAATCTTTTAATTTACGGGATGCTTCCGAAAGGGAATGATGTAAGATGATATCTATTATGATGAAAGTCAGTTTGGCAGTTTTTATGATTGCGGGAGGCATCATAAAGGTAAGCCGCGTTCCCTTTCAAGTTGAGCATTGGCGGCATTATCAATATCCATTATGGTTTCTGACTGTTACTGGCATTCTTGAAATAGCCGGGGCACTTGCTATGACAGCGGGAATTTGGAATCGGTATGCAGCGATTGGAGCAGGTGTTCTGTTTGTCGTTCTCATGGCGGGAGCCATTCATGCGCATATGTTTCGAGCAAGACAATCGGTCATCATGGCGATACCAGCGATGATTTGTTTGATTGTTTCTATCATGATCATCATGGGGAGTTACACGTAAGCTTTTCACTAATGTTTAAGAACAAGCCCATTTGCAGGAAATCTCCTTTTCTTATCGAATAATAGAAAGTCCAGGAATTAACTGAATCAGTAAAATAGAGCTCCATTTCTGTGTTATTCGTCTGGCATCAGCTGGGCTTTTTTTTATAAAGGAGGAATACAGGATGGCATTCACTTTGGAAGACATGACTGAGGAAGAGTTCGAAGCCTTTCGCGGGATGTCCGTGCAAAATTTTGCGAAACAAAACATAACGTCAGGAACTTGGACGGAAAAAGAGGCGTTTGAGAAATCGGAGCAGGCATATGAAAACATGATTCCGAATGGGCGAGACAGCAGCAATCATTATTTTTGGAACATCACAAATGACCAAGGGGAAAGAATGGGCTGGCTCTGGCTGTATGCTGATCCGTTTCATCCGCAAAAGGAAGCGTTTATCTATTCCTTTGGATTGTATGAAGCCTTTCGCGGAAAAGGACTTGCTCAATTGGCGCTTCAAACGCTTGATGAAAGAGCAAGAGAGCTCGGTGCGGAAAGGCTGGCTCTACATGTATTTGCACACAACGAGACAGCCGTCTATCTTTATCAGAAGATGGGCTATGCCATGACCAATATACGTATGCGGAAACAGCTATGCTGATAAAAGCTGCTTACTTAAGCGGCTTCCCAAACACAATATGCCAATGTAGATGTTTAGAGTCCTGGTAAGCTCCTGAGTTGGTGATCACACCGCTTTTTTCTTCCGTCATCATGGAAGCGATCTTTTGAATGATACCCATTAATTCAAGAAGCAAGTCATGGTCGTTCTCTTCTAGAGTGATCAATGAGGAAATATGTTTCTTAGGGACAGCCACAATATGGACTGGATAAAAAGGCTTTGTATGGTAATAAGCCAATACGTAATCTGTCTCTAGCACCTTCTTTACTTTCGTTTTGCCGCTAAATACTTCATCTCAGTAAAAGTCTTCAGTCATATCATCCTCACTTTGTTTGTTTCATTTCATATTCTGCTTTTCTTCATCACCTTCCTTCTATTGCGGGAAATTTCCACCTGACGTGCCGCACACCCTCGGTATTTTTTTGCTCCCTAAATTCCTAACCCATCGCAGGCTTGAACGGCGGCTATAGGAGAGGTTGGCTTTGAAAACAGAAAAAAAAGATTGACCTGTAAAATGTAAGGGGTTACAATTGAAAACAATTAGGAAAGACTTTCCCTCATTAACAAACTAATATTATAACAATTTCATGATTTGTTTTTTAGATGAGATAATCAAGGAAAGACTTTCCTTATATTTGCAGAATGGGAGTGGTGCTGATGGGAAATGTACAGGTTGGGCTATTAGGTGCGGGACGGATGGGAGCTTTCCATGGAGAGAGTATTGCGTTTCGTGTGAAAGGAGCAGATTTGTATGCAGTTGCAGATCCGGTTCCGGGGAATGCAGAAGCATTTGCAAAAACAATCGGCTCAAATATTAAAGCGTTTACAAATCCGTTAGAAATGCTGGAGCATCCTGATATTGATGCGGTCATCATTGCTTCGCCGGCAAGGACGCATGCAGCAAACATTATGGCAGCGGCAAAGAAGGGGAAAGCTGTATTTTGTGAGAAACCGATGGCTGTCACACTGGAAGAAGCGGATGAAGTCATAAGGGTAGTAAATGAAGAGTCTGTTCCGCTTCAGATCGGTTTTAACAGACGTTTTGCTAAAGGCTTTCGCAGTGCATATGAGGAAATCCGTGCAGGAAAAATCGGAACACCTCAGTTAATGCGTTCCATTACAAGAGACCCGGCACTCGGCGATCCAACACCAATTCCTCAATGGACGATCTTCTTAGAGACGCTGATTCATGACTTTGATACGTTACTTTACCTCAATCCAAATGCGAAGCCGATTGAAGTCTATGCCTCGGCTGATGCGCTTGTCAGGCCTGATTTTAAAGACAAAGGATTTTTGGATACGGCAGTAGTCACGATCAAATTTGATAACGGAGCGATTGCAACGGCGGAGGCAAACTTTCAAGCGGTTTATGGATATGATGTCCGCGGAGAGGTGTTTGGGTCTGAAGGCATGCTGACCATCGGAGATCTCCGCCATACAAACATGACAAGGTATAACAAAGACGGAGTCAGCTACAACACGATTCGCTACGACCAAGATTTATTATTTGATGCTTATGTTGATGAGTTACAATCGTTTGTTGACGCTGTTCGAAATAATTCACCAACCTCAGTAACAGGTGAAGATGCGCGTGCAGCACTTGCCATTGCCGCAGCTTGTATAGAGTCTTGCAAAACGAAGCAGCCTGTCACGTTAAAAAATGGAGTGCCGCAAACGGTTTGAGTATTTGATAGAAGAAGCGCCTTTTTAAAAAGAAATTCTGGTAAGCATTCGTTTATACTAAAGAGGATCTATTATATAAAGGTGGCCTTCTTAATGAAAACAACCATTTATGATGTTGCTAAGGAAGCAAACGTTTCAATCTCTACGGTTTCAAAGGTTCTGAATAATACAGGCAATATAAGTGAGAAAACCAAAAATAGAATTTGGAAAGTGATTGAGGAGCTTCAATATCAGCCAAGTGTTGTAACGTCAGCGAGAAAAATGATGAAGACCATCGGGCTGCTCATTCCTGACATCGCCAATCCTTTTATGGCCGAACTTGCCCGAGCTGTGGAGGACAGCGGCCGTAAAAAGGACTTCAGCGTCATCATATGCAGTACGGACAACGATTCGCTGAGAGAAGAAGAATATATCGCCATGCTGAAGCAAAAGCATGTAGACGGCATTATTGTGGCGACGGGCCTCAAAAACAGTCAGGCGATACGGGAACTGATTGAAAGCGACATGCCGGTTGTCATGCTATCGAGAGATATACCGCACCTGCCTGTAGACACTGTAGTTGCGGATGATTTTAAAGGGGGATACGAGGCAGCCGTCCATTTAGCCCAATTAGGGCATACTAATATAGCTGTCATAGCAGAAAAGATTAACAATACATCAATCAAAAATCGTGTCCTCGGCTTTCAAGAAGGACTGCAGGTTTCAGGAATCCAAATCGATGAATCAGCCATTCTAGACTGTCCATATGATTTGTCAGCCAGTAAAGACATCAGTTTAAAGCTGCTTAATCAAAAACAAAGGCCGACGGCTGTCTTTGTGACGACTGAGCTGCTTGCTTTAGGCGTTTTGCAGGCTGCAAGGCAGCTTCATATTCCTATTCCTTCATCTCTTTCTCTGATTGGGTTTGATAACAGCATCCTTGCAAAGATCAGTGATCCCCAATTAACAACTATCGCACAGCCGACTGAAGAAATGGGGGAAAAAGCAATTGAACTGCTGATGGACGGCATGGCCGATTCAAAACAAAAGAAAGTGATACAGCGCGTGATGCTGTCTCCTTCATTAATTGTACGGGATTCAACCGCATCACAGTTATGACGATTTGGGGGATCTTTGAGAGATCTCCCTTGCTTAAACGTTTAAATACAATGAGTCGGAGGTTTCTTGATGACGTCCAAAAAGGCTTATATCAGTCTTATTTACTTTTTCGGGGCATTAGGAGGTTTGCTGTTCGGGTACGATACGGGTGTAATATCCGGCGCGCTGCTGTTTATAAGAGAAGACATGGAGCTGTCGCCATTACTAGAAGGATTAGTTGTCAGCGGAGTGCTGATTGGTGCTTTAGCCGGAGCAGCCTTTTGCGGAAGATTTTCCGACCGCTATGGCAGGAAAAAAACAATCATCTGGCTGGGGGTGCTTTTTACAATTGGAGCCATTGGTACAGGTTTGGCTCGTAATATCGGAATATTGTTACTATTCAGAATAGAACTGGGCATAGCAGTTGGAGGAGCTTCTGCAATCGTTCCTTTATATCTGTCAGAAATGGCGCCTGCTGCGATCAGAGGCAGAATTGCTTCATTGAATACATTGATGAATTCCTTCGGGATTCTCATGGCTTATATTGTAAACTTCGTTTTTTCATCTTCCGGCAGGTGGGATCTGATGCTCCTATTAGCAGTGATTCCATCCTTCATTCTCATGGCCGGTATGTTTTTTATGCCAGAAAGTCCGCGATGGTTGTTGCAGAAAAAAAGTGAGGAGGAAGCACGCCATTTTTTGCTTCTGACGAGAGATCCGAAAACAATCGATGCTGAGATCCGCAGTATGAAAGAGATTAAGACGAAAGAGCGTGTTTCCATATCAACTTTATTATCTCCGGCAATCAGGCCGATCTTATTTATCGGTATTGGGGTCGCCATCTTTCAGCAAGTAATAGGCACAAATACGATTATTTATTATACACCGACCATCTTAGAAAATGCGGGGTTCGGCGCTTCTAGTGCCATCGCGGGAACCATCGGCATCGGCGTCATCAATGTCTTATTTACGATCCTTGGCTTGCTGCTGATTGATATGATAGGGCGAAGAAATCTCATGCTGATCGGCAATGTCGGAATGTCCTTGGCACTTGGTATTTTGGGTGTCAGTACGCTATTCTTTCATGCACCCGGATGGCTGCTGTTATCCTGCTTATGCTTGTTTATGGTAGCGTATTCAGCAAGCTGGGGAATGGTCGTTTGGGTTGTGCTGGCTGAAATTTTCCCGTTACAGATCAGGGGGACGGCGCTGGGAATCGCAAGTACCTGTCTGTGGCTGGCGAATATTGCAGTGTCGCTGTCCTTCCCACTGCTTTTAGATCTGATGGGTACAGGTTCTTTATTTCTCATGTACGGCGCCATTGGCATTCTTGCCTTTCTCTTTGTTTATCAATTTGTGCCGGAGACAAAAGGCAAATCATTGGAGCAAATTGAGGGAGAAATCATGGCAAAGAATACAGTTTCACCTTTATAAAAGGGGGATTTCAATATGGAAAGAGAATATGGTATATGCTTATGGACTTTCGGCAGCATTCCATTTGAACAAAAATGCCGGCTGGCTGCAGAAATTGGAGTAGACGGAGTGGAGGTTGAAGGAGATATTTCGCTGAATCCGAGAGACCTTGCCGAGACACTTGCTGCTCATCATGTAAAGGTTTTATCAATAACACCAAGGAATGTGGATATTTCAAGCGCAAATGAAGAGGTTCAGTTAAAGGCTGTACAGTATTACTTCGATTTATTAGACTGGGCTGTGGCTTTAGGAGCTCCTCGTATCTGTCTTCACGGTGATGTCGGCAAAGTGAGAGGGAGCGGGGATGAGGCGAGGGATTGGAGTTTATTGGTCGAAAGCGCTAAAAAGATCCTGGCCAGAGCGGAGGAATTACAGATTCAGGTTGTATTTGAAGTATTGAACCGATACGAAAATCATCAAGTGGTCACTGGGGAAGAAGCATTGCAATTAATAAGTGATGTCGGCAGCCCCAATCTCTATGTTCTTCTCGATGCGTATCATATGAACATAGAAGAAGCTGACCCTGTGAAAGCCATTGAATTGACAGGGCAGAAACTCGGCGTTTATCACGTGGCTGATTCAAATCGCCAGGCCATCGGAAACGGCCATGCGAATCTGGAAAGGCAAATCGAAGCGCTTCATTCTATCGGTTATAAAGGCCCGATTATTATGGAGATGGTGGCAGCTGGACCAGACCCGTTCACCCCGATCAAAGGAAATGACTATTTGGAAGCAGTGGCAGGGTACTATAAGTCATCATTAGAGACATTAAGGTCATGGGAAGGCTTGAACATATAAAGAAAAAAGGACAACAGCTGTTGTCCTTTTTATTGCCATGCGTCTTTATATCCATAGAGGTTCTCACGGCTTCAATCCAGCTCTTTTATTCGTTTCGTAAGCTCATTGAAAGCCTGATCAAGCTCCTTATACCCTTTATCATTTGGCGTCATAAAACTGAGCTTTCCCAGCACTTCTTGTCTTTCTGTCTCAAGCTTTAACCGAAGCTCCTCCCGCTCAGTTCTTTCTGAAGGAACGTCGTTTAACTGCTTTTCGATGCCGTTGTTTGAGATGACGAGTTTACTGTTTGTTGTTTTTTCGAGAAAGTATCGGTCATGTGAAACCGCCAGCAATGTGCCGCTGTATTGTGACAGTGTTTCTTCCAGCTGTTCGCGTGACGGCAGGTCGAGATGGTTTGTCGGCTCATCTAAAATCAGCACGTCTTTTTCCTCCAGAATATATGCCATCAGCTTGATCTTTACACGCTCACCCATACTCATATGCTTGATCGGTTCAGTCCATTGGGCGGCTGTAAAACCTAAGTGCCTCATCAGATTTTGAACGTGCCCCCTTGCTTTGAATGTTTCATTCTCAAATAACTCTTCCGGTGTTTGTTCTAAAGGCAAATCAAACACCTCCTGCGTTAAATAGCCGATGTTTGCGGACGGCGACACCCATACGCTTCCTTCTGCTGTTTCCTGTCCAAGAATGATATTCAGCAATGTCGTTTTTCCGCTGCCATTGGGGCCTATGATCGCAACCTTTTCGCCGTGCAGAATTGTAAAGTTTGCGTTTTTAAAGAGAGTCCTTTCTCCAAACGCTTTTGTTACATTCTGAACTTCTAAAAAACGTTTTCCTGTTTTGTGGGTTGTATCGATTGAAAAGCGAACTGTATATTCTGGGGTAACGGGTTCCGCCTTTGCTTTTTCCAGCTCTTTTTCAAGCCGCTTCTGCTTGGATTTAATCTGGGCATCCGTACGCTTCGCTTTTACCCTGTGATATTCTTTAAACCCTTCCTTTTTCGTCGATTGGGCGTGGGCTTTTTCCGACCAAGAAGCGAGCTCATTCATTTGTGCTTCAATCCGTTCAACCATTTTTTGCTGCTTTTCATATTCACGCTGCTGGGTGAGTCTTTTCTTCTCCCGGAACTTCATATACCCGGAGTAATTCCCTTTGAATTCAATCAGCGTCTGATCCTCAAGCGACCATATTTTTGTTGCGGCTTCGTCTAAAAAATATCGATCGTGAGAAACGAGAATCACCGTGCCGCTATAATGTTTCAGATGTTGGATGAGAAATTGCAAGCTTTTTTCATCAAGATGGTTTGTCGGTTCATCTAACAGCAGCAGATCTGCATCCTCTGATAGTCCTTTCGCCAGCCGCGCTTTCAGTTTTTCACCGCCGCTTAACTGATGAAAATCACGAAGAGGCACATGCCATTTCTCCAGTAATTTCTTTTCGGCAGGTGTCTGATCCGCAAAGGCATACGCCGCTGTTTCCTGTTCAACCAAAGCAAGTTTTATATCCTTCCGAAGGATTTGACCTTGTGCAGGGGCTAAGTCATTGTGAATGAGGTGCAGCAGCGTAGATTTCCCAGCGCCGTTTTTGCCGATAATCCCAATGATATCTCCTTGCTGAACACTGGCATTTATATTTTTAAAAACAGTCAGATCCTTCACTTCATAGCTAACGTTTGTTAATGTTACGATCTCTTTCATCCATATCCCTCGCTTTAAAGGGAGAATAAAAAAATCCTCCCAAATGTGTTGGAAGGATTAGCCGTGCCTGTGCATGATCAAATAAGCTATTTTTTATAAATAGCAGGTCGTATATATAGAAAATGGGCAGACTAATCCTATTTTTTGATTTGAAATATTGATTTCAAACAGTAAAAATAAGATTAGTTAATCATTGTTCACCCATCATCCCTTCTTGTTTTGATTACAAACACTATAGCATACCTTCAAATTCAAAAGCAAAGGTCATTTTCATCAAAAAAACTCCTGCTCTCATTTTTGAGGCAGGAGTTTCGAGTGTTATTGATGCTTCGCTTTTCTCACTTTATAAATCACAATCAGCAAAATAAACCAAACCGGTGTGACAAATAAGGAAACACGAGTATCCTGTGCCAGTGCCAGCACAACCAGAACAAACGCCAGGAACGCAAGAATCAGGTAATTTGTAAACGGATAAAGCGGAAGCTTAAACTTGTTTGTTTTCGCTAATTCAGGTCTTGTTTTGCGGTATTTCATATGGCAGATGACCGTAATTCCCCAAATGTAGATAAAGCATACGGTTGAAATACTTGTGATCAGGGTGAATACGCCTTCTGGCATGATGTAGTTTAACGTAACACCGATTAAAATCACGATAGCTGAAAAGAATAAAGCATTTCTTGGCACTTTACGCTGAGTCAGTTTCGCCATTGACTCAGGCGCATTGTGATCTTTCGCCAGGGAATAGACCATACGGCTTGTACTGAATACAGCGCTGTTGCACGCTGAAGCAGCGGAAGTCAACACAACAAAGTTGATAATACTTGCAGCCCCGACGATGCCAACCGCGACAAATACTTGTACGAATGGGCTTTCGCTGGGATTGATGACATCCCAAGGATAGATGCTCATAATCACGAGAAGAGCCCCGATATAAAAAAGCAACACACGGACAGGAATATTGTTGATCGCCTTAGGGATTACTTTTTCAGGATTTTCTGTTTCACCGGCTGTAAGCCCGACAAGCTCAATGCCGACAAAAGCAAACACAACCATCTGGAACGAGAGGATAAACCCGTGCATGCCATTCGGGAACAGGCCTCCGTGGCTCCAGAGATTTGTGAAGCTGGACACTCCTGAGCTTGTGGAAAAGCCTTTGAAAATCATCACAAGGCCAATGACGATTAACGCCAAAATGGCAATGACTTTAATCAAAGCAAACCAAAATTCTAATTCTCCAAACAGCTTGACTGTCGCCAGGTTCATAATCAGTAAAATAATTAGAGCGATTAAGCCAGGCACCCATTGCGGCACACCCGGGAGCCAATATTGAGTGTAGAGCCCGACTGCTGTCAGATCAGCCATCGCAATGGAAATCCAGCAGAACCAATATGTCCAGCCGGTGATAAATGCTGCCATATCGCCTAGGTAGTCTTGTACAAAATCCACAAAAGAGTGATAGTTCAAGTTTGATAACAGCAGTTCACCCAGCGATCTCATAATTAAAAAGCAAATGATCCCTGTGATCATATAAGCATATAAAATCGAAGGTCCGGCAAAATGAATCGATTTGCCCGAGCCGAGAAATAAGCCTGTCCCAATGGCTCCGCCGATGGCGATGAGCTGGATATGCCTGTTTTTCAAGCCTCTCTGCAACGTTTGCTGATTTATATTGTCTTTCGTCATGTCGTCTGTCACTTTATGTGTTCCTCCATTGAAAATTGTTTATTGAGTCAGCAATCTATTTTTAATGATTATTATAACACTAAAATTTCTATCTTTTTTACTAAAAAAGGATTGATGAAAAGAATTTTAATGTGATTTGGACTATTTCCCGAAAAAAGCGGCTCCATTTAGGGAGCCGCTTTTTTATGCTTTTTCAGTTTTTTTCATAAACAGGTAGAGCCCGTAATCTGTCGGTGCGGATGCGTAGCCTGCCTGCCGCAGCATTGCTGTGATATTGCCGCGGTGGTATGTCCCGTGATTGACAACGTGGGGAAGCAGTTCGGAAACAGTTGTTTTCATGATTCCGCTTGAGGGATTTTGAATCTGGAGTGGCTTATTGAGCTGTTCTTTTTGCTGTAAAAATAGTATATAGCGCTCGGATAACCTCAGAAAAAGGTCTTCCATTTCCTCTATTTCTTTAGCCTCTGTCTGTTCTTTAAGCTGTTCAGCTAAAGCCAACGCATCGCTCAAGGTTTTGCCGGAAAACACTTCAATCCAGCCGAGATCAGAAAGATAAACATGAGACAATACATGGGATATTGACGGAAACACGCTTTGAATTTCTTGATGGTATATCTCTTTTGGAAGCTCTTTTAATCGGTTGAATATTTGTTGATTGGCCCAGACGTTATATTCATACAATTTGAATGCAAAATCTGACATGTTAAAATTCCCCCTTTCGTGTGTATAGCTTTCATTATACACGAACATGAGTTCTTATGTAGAGTGCTCGAAAATAAAATTTGTTGACATATATAGTTTAGAGGAATAAACTAATTGACATTGAACATAAAGTTTAGTGGGGTAAACTATAATGAGGAGGGGAAGATATTGAATGAACAAAAGCTATGTCAGGCGATAAACCTGTTTGTGGAAGTCCTGCTTGAAGGGACAGAATTTGTGCATCGTGAAATCAATCAGGATGTCTTCAAGCATATCTCAAGGGAACAGGCAGACCTGTTGAAAATTTTAAAAGTCAAGGGCCCAACCTCTCCCGGCAGCCTGGCCATGTACCAAAATGTACATAAGAGCGCGATCTCTAACAGACTGAAAAAGCTGCTCGAAAAGGGATTGGTTCAATGGGACGACTGTCCGGAAAAAAGTGATAGGCGCTCTAAGCTTATTAACATTACACCCAGTGGTGAACACATACTAGAAGAATTAGATTCTGCCATCTTTAACGCGCTCAAACCGCTGATTGATGATATAGATGAGGAACACTTACATTCCATCATCGAGATATTCACCATTTTAAAAAGCAAATTTAAAGGAGGAGATTCTGCCGAATGAGAGCAATCATCAAATTCAAGTGGGCAATTGCAGCCATAGTATTAGCACTTACCGTCGTTTTGAGTTTGTTTTCTCCGAACTTAACGGAGCTGGCCAATCAAAAGGGGCAGGCCCAGCTTCCCGCTGATGCTGTTTCAGAAAGGGCAAACGCCATTTTAAAACAAGCGGGAGAAGACAATAATTCGATCAGTGTCGTCTTTACATTAGACCATGCTCTAAAGAAAGAAACAGAGAATCAGCTTCGGGTAATGATCGATAAAATCAAAAAGATCGACGGTGTAGAAGAGGTAACATCTCCTCTGTCAGCGGAAAAAGAAGTCAAAGACCAGTTGATGTCGAAAGACAAGAAAACCGTTCTCATGCCTGTCACGATTACAGGTTCTGATAAAAAGGCGGAAAAAATTGCGGACGAGATTTATCAAATCGTTCCTGATGATTTGACGGCATATATTACGGGAGCTTCCCTTATCAACCAGGATTTCGCTCACAGCTCAGAGGAAGGGCTTAAGAAAACGGAAGTGATAACAGTCTGCCTGATCATCGGTTTACTGTTGATCGTGTTCCGATCTGTTGTGACGCCTTTTATCCCGATTGTGGTTGTCGGTTTTTCTTATCTGATCAGTCAATCCATACTGGGCATCCTTGTATACAATGTTGATTTTCCTATCTCGACGTTTACGCAAACCTTCTTAGTCGCGATCTTGTTCGGCATTGGAACAGATTACTGCATACTGCTTCTTACACGATTCCGTGAAGAATTGGCAAACGGGCATGATAAAAAAGAAGCGGCGCTTACCGCTTACCACACAGGGGGAAAAACCTTATTTATCAGCGGATTTGCGGTATTGATCGGATTTTCTGCCTTAGGATTTGCGAAGTTTGCGATTTTCCAATCCGCAGTAGGGGTAGCAGTCGGTGTGGGAATTTTAATGATCATCCTCTACACACTGCTGCCATTATTTATGGTGACGCTGGGAGAAAAATTATTCTGGCCTTCTAAGAAAGTGCTGTCACACAGTGATAACAAACTATGGGCGTTTCTCGGCAGACACTCCGTTGCGCGTCCGTTTCTGTTCATTGTCATCACGGTGGTGATTACGCTTCCGTTCATCTTGACCTATGATGACCAGATTTCATTCGACTCAACTGCGGAAATCAGCAGCGATTATAAATCTATAAAAGCTCTCGAGGCCATTAAGGATGGATTCGGGGAAGGAAAAGCGTTCCCGATCAATGTTGTCGTAAAAGGAGACAAAGATCTTACAACAGCTGATACAATCCCCTATCTAGGAAATATCAGCAAAGCGATCGAGAAAGTTGATCATGTTGACTCTGTTATGACCATTACGCAGCCGACTGGTGAAAAAATCAAAGATTTATATATTGATAACCAGCTAGGATCGGTATCAGACGGGCTGGATAAGACGGTAAAAGGGATTGCCGATGTCCAAAGCGGATTAACGGATATAGAAAACGGATTGAATCAAATGGCAGGGCAAACCGGCTCGGCCTCAAATGGAGGGTCTGGCGGTTCACTGGGCGATGCGGCAGATGGCTTGGGCAAAATCAATCAGCAGCTGCAGCTTGTGAGCAAACAGATTTCCCAAACCGGCAATACCGCACAGACCGTGCAGCAGCTTACGGCAATAAGCGGACAGCTTGGCCAGATTCAAACCGGCCTTGAACAAGCGAACCAACAGCTCTCAGGCCAGCAGGCACAAGCTGGAACCCTGACAGAAAGCCTGAAGAAGCTGTCCGAAGGCGTAAAAAGCGCAAATGAGGGCCTGACGAAAGTCTCTGACGGTATTACAGCTTCCAGTGATATGTTAGAAGACATGAGCAAAAGTCCAACTGTAAGAGATACAGGCATATTCATTCCTGATCAAGTAATGAAGGACAAAGACTTTAAGAAGTCAATTGACCAGTATTCCTTTGCAGACGGCAAAGGTGTTCAATTAAGTGTCGTTCTGGATTCAAATCCGTACTCAGAACAAGCTATTGCGACAATAAACCAAATCAAAAAAGCTGTCGCAAACGAAGTTGACGGCACTCCTTTGGAGGATGCACAGATCGTATACGGCGGGGTCACGAGTATGAATGCGGACTTAAAAGAGCTGTCCACAACGGACTTCTCTAGAACAATGGTGATTATGATTATAGGCCTGTTTATCGTGTTAACCATTTTGTTCCGCTCAATGATCATGCCGATTTATATGATCGCGTCATTGCTGCTGACGTACTATACGTCGATATCCATAACAGAATTAATTTTTGTAAACGGCTTAGGAAACGCGGGTGTCAGCTGGGCAGTGCCATTCTTCAGCTTTGTCATCTTGATCGCGTTAGGGGTAGATTATTCGATCTTCTTGCTGGATCGATTTAAGGAAGAGGTGCACCTTGGCATTGAGCAAGGTGTCGTCAGGTCAATGAGCAAAATGGGATCTGTCATTATTACAGCTGCCATTATATTGGCCGGTACGTTCGCGGCGATGATGCCTTCAGGTGTTAATACACTGATGCAGGTGGCAAGTGTTATCATCATCGGGCTCTTGCTTTACGGCCTTGTCATTCTTCCGCTTTTCATCCCGGCAATCATTGCGACCTTTGGAGAAGGAAACTGGTGGCCGTTCGGCAGGAAGAAAGGAAAAGAGTAATCGAGAGAAGAGTGATGAATGGTCATCACTCTTTTTTCATGATCTAAACGACGAACTTCAGACGTGTTACCCAGAAAAGGTCAGACGATCAAACGGCGGCTGGGTACTTAAAAACAAAGAGCCCGGAAAACATTCCCGGGCTCTTTGTTTTATTTCCATTCTGCAATTGTATCAATCGGCAGACGGTAGGAAGCATAGCCTTCGTCTGCTGCTTTTCCGATAGAAAGTAGCATAACCGGTACATAACGTTCTTTATCTAATCCGAAGGTTTCCGCGATGTTTTCTTTATCGTATCCGCCGATCGGGTTTGTATCGTAGCCATGCGCGCGTGCAGTCAGCATCAGCTGCATGGAAACGAGACCTCCGTCAATCAGGATCGTTTCACGGTTGACCTGTGCCGGGAGCTTTTCAAAATGTGCGGTCAGCGCGGCGATTTGTCTGTCTTTGACCTCCTGCGGCATGTAACCAAGTTCCACGGCTTTTGAATAGATTTCTTCTAAGTAGTCTGCATTGTTCATGTCTGCAAATACAGCGATGACAGCAGATGATGTTGTGACCTGTGTTTGGTTAAAGCTTGCAAGCGGTGCGAGCTTTTCTTTTCCTTCCGGGCTGTCAATGACAAGAAAACGCCATGGCTGCGCGTTAACAGAAGATGGGGCAGTTGTTGCTTCCTCTAAGATCTCTGTCATTTCTTCTTTGCTGATTTTTACTGCCGGATCATAGTTGCGAATAGAACGGCGGCCTTTCATAATTTCCATAAAATCGTTTGTTTTGATCATGTTGATACACTCCTCTTAAGCTTCGATATTATTTATATTGTTTCGCATGCGCGCCAGCACATCAATGAGCAGGCGGCGTTCTTCTGCGCTTACATTTGCGAGCATTTCCTTCATGAAACGCTCCTTTTCCTTCTTAGAAGACTCAATTCGCTCTCTTCCTTGGTCTGTTAACCGAACAAGGGTGATGCGGTTGTCCTCAGGCTTGCGCCGCCTTGATACCATGCCTTTAGCTTCCAGCTGTTTCAGGTGTCTGGTAACGGCTGCGCTATCGATATTTACTTTCTTTTGAAGGTCGCTTTGACTGATCTCATCTGCATGATAAAGCAATGTCAGCAATTCCAAACGAGATTGGCTGATGCCCGTGCATGCCTCGAACTTCACGCCAATCACCTTGTTCACGCCTTGCAGCTGATATAAAATCTCGGCTTCCTCTGAACAAAATGACGCCAAAACCCATCCCTTCTTTCCTGTCAAAACTATTAATTGATATATCAATGATTGACACGTCAATTAATATACAACGATTGATTTCATCTTGCAAGCCATTTGCACTCTAGAAAAACCTCCCAGCGTATAAAATTCGCTAGGCTAGAACTTAGCAAAAAAAGCTGGCTGCTTCTTCAGATGATGCTGGTCACGATGATTCCCTGCATCATTCCATTTATAGGTGTTCGGAATATCACTTTGCCGAGCACGTGCTCAAGCGGCTTTCACAGGCTGAAAGTTATGATACAATATACAAATGTTTCACAGCTTCAATCCATTGTTGGAGCTGACATCCATTATATAAGGGACTAGGTTGAAGGGAAGGTTTGATAACATGCTGCACAATCCAACTGGAAAAGAACGCTTGGCACTAGCGTTTCTGCTCGGCATGCTTGCTATATTGGGCCCGCTTAATATAGATATGTATTTGCCAAGTTTTCCTGAAATCGCGGAAGATTTATCAGCAAGTGCTTCACTTGTTCAGTTAAGTTTAACAGCCTGTCTGGTCGGGCTTACGATCGGCCAGCTGATTGTCGGGCCGGTCAGCGATGCGCAGGGAAGACGAAAACCGCTATTAATCTGTATTTTTTTATTTGCGTTATCTTCTCTGTTTTGTGCACTGTCGCCCAATATAACAACTTTAGTGGCTGCGCGTTTTTTACAGGGCTTCACTGCTTCTGCAGGGCTTGTGCTGTCTCGCGCAATCGTCCGCGATGTGTTTACCGGAAGAGAGCTTTCTAAATTTTTCTCGCTGTTAATGGTCATTACCGCGGTGGCGCCAATGGTTGCGCCTATGACAGGCGGTGCCATTTTGCTTTTGCCGTTCGCAACGTGGCATACAATTTTTCACGTCCTCATGATCATCGGATTTTTACTAGTTCTTCTGATTGCATTGAGGTTAAAAGAAACGCTTCCGCCGGAAAAACGGATTCCAAGCTCAATCGGAACATCCGTCAAAACGATGGGCAGCCTGCTGAAGGATCGATCCTTTATGGGGTACGCGTTAACTGTCGGATTTATTCACGGGGGAAGCTTTGCATATGTGTCTGGTACGCCTTTTGTATACCAGGATATCTACGGGGTGTCTCCGCAGGTATTTAGTATTCTTTTTGGCATTAACGGGCTGGCGATTATATCGGGCAGCTTTATCATCGGACGCTTTGGCGGAATCATTCATGAAAAAAGCCTGCTTCGTATAGCGGTCATTACGGCTATGATTGCGACGGCTGTGCTATTAACCATGACCATGATTCACGGTCCTCTTGCTACATTAGTCATATCCATTTTCATTTACATGATTACGATCGGCATGGTTCTGACCAGCACGTTTACCCTAGCCATGGAAAAGCAGGGGCACCGCGCCGGAAGTGCAAGTGCGCTGCTTGGGATGCTCCCGCTGCTCCTCGGTTCAATCGTGTCACCGCTTGTAGGCATTAATGAGACAACAGCCGTTCCGATGGGAGCCATCATGTTTGTAACAGCTGTCATCGGCTCACTGGCGTTTTTTGGATTAACGAAAGAACGAGTAGGGCAGAATTCATAAAAAAAAACCTGACATGACGTCAGGTTTTTTGTTTTATTTAGAATAACAACAGCAGGCCTGCAATCGCCGGAGTCAAAAAGATGGCTGATTTCAAAACCACCTTTGGCATGAGGTTGGTGAATTTCGCGCCTACATAGGCACCGCACATTGTCCCGACTAGAACTTTGACAAGCAAAACGTAATCAACAAAACCTTCTGTAATATATCCGATGCCTCCACCTACAGCCAGAGGGATGATCACAAGCATCGTCGTTCCGACAGAATGACGAATGGACAGATTCAGCATAATCATTAAACCGATTTGAATAAAAGGTGCCGACCCGATTCCGAATGTGCCGGAAAGAACGCCGGCTGCAATTCCTAAGATGACCGCTCTCGTATACGTTGAAAGAGTGCTTTGATTCACTTGAGCCTTCTCTTTTAAAATAAATAATCTGATTAAAATGAGAATTGCTGATAAAAATAACATTCCAGCCGTCAAATAATGAAGCAAATCAGCCGGAATAAAAGATGTCAGCTTGGCGCCGAAAAATGAGCCAACCGCAGCAAAGCCTCCGACTATTAAGCCGATTTTCATTTGAATGTTGCCCTCGCGATAGTGGCTGTATGCCCCTGATAAGCTTGTAAAAGCCATGCCGGCAAGTGAAGTGCCTAAAGCCGTATGAATCGGGATATGGAAAAGAAGCGTTAAAAGGGCAATGACAAAGCCGGCTCCACCGGCGCCAATAAAGCCTAAAATAATTCCTAGAAGAAACATAACAAGAATAATGAGCATATTTTTTCCTCCATTGAAAAGATGTAAAAATGTAATCGTGCGCTATTCTGGCGGAGGTATGGTGTCCTATTGACGAAGAAAAACACGCCGTTTTTTCAGTTGCCAGTAGTCCGTCGACCGTCGTTCAGCAAACATATCGTACCTCAAATTCAGGGATCTGACAAGGCAGTTTGTTGCTTCCCATTACCATCTGTTATATGATTTTGATGAAGAAAAGCCCTTGAATATATTCAAAAGAGGTATTATATATGGACGATTTTAAATTAGATAAGCCGACTCCCTACTACCTGCAATTTTATAACCAGCTAAAAAAAATGATCTTCAACGGGACTTTTAAGCCTGGGGAACGGATAAACGAAACACAGCTGGCGAAAAGCTTTGGCGTCAGCCGCTCTCCGATAAGGGAAGCCATGCGATTGCTTGAGAAAGATGGTTTGTTAAAAGCGGATGACCGAAATGGATTTTCGATCACGTCATTAACGGCAAAAGATGTAGATGAGATTTATAAAATCAGAATTCCGCTGGAGCAGCTGGCAGTCGAATTAGTCATAGACGAAGCGGACGAAGAAGAGCTGACCATACTCGAAAAACAGCTTGAAGAAACAGAGAAAGCGATTCACAACGGCACGGAAGATACGGAAATCATTCGTTTAAACCAAAAATTTCATGGGCTGCTGGTTGATTTCAGCCATAACAGACATTTGAAAAATTTGCTTGAGCATGTAAATGATCTGATTCATTTTTGCAGAATCCTTAATTATACCGGCGACCACCGTGCAGAAACGATACTGCGTGAGCACCGCAGGATATTTGAAGAAGTGAAAAAGAAAAACAAAGAAGCAGCCAAACAGCATGTGCTGGCTCATTTCAATCATGACTGTGAGCATTTGAAGCATGTGCTTGAAGAAGGAAAAGAGAATTGATTTGTATGATCCGGTACCAAGGGGGAGCAGAACCCTTGGTATTTTTTTATGTATTCACCACATATCTAAGAGGCCCCGTTAATAAGATTTTATGATGGATTGACTAACGAATAATGGGGGTTAAACATGTTTATCCATATCGTCGGGCCTGGTGATTCTTTGTTTTCCATAGGCAGAAGATACGGTGCTTCTGTTGATCAAATCCGGAGTGTGAATGGTTTAGATGAGACAAATATCGTGCCGGGGCAGGCTCTGCTTATCCCTCTTTATGTATATACGGTTCAGCCGGGAGACACGCTGACCGCCATTGCGGCAAAAGCATTTGTTCCCTTAGAGCGGCTGCGGGCCGCAAACCCGGGCATCAGCCCAAATGCTTTACAAGCGGGAGCAAAAATAACGATTCCTTCGATCTCAAATTACATTGCGGGAACGTTAAGTTTTTATGTGCTCCGTAACCCAGACCTCGATCGGGAATTAATCAATGATTATGCGCCATACTCGTCTTCGATTTCGATTTTCGAATACCATATTGCACCAAACGGCGACATTGCAAACCAATTGAATGATGCGGCCGCTATTGAGACAACTTGGCAAAGGCGAGTCACGCCGCTGGCAACAATAACGAACCTTACATCAGGAGGTTTCAGTACGGAGATTGTTCACCAAGTACTGAACAATCCAACAGCGAGAACCAATCTGGTCAACAACATTTATAACTTAGTTTCCACAAGGGGATATGGGGGTGTCACAATCGATTTTGAGCAGGTGAGCGCCGCGGATCGCGATCTTTTCACTGGGTTTTTACGCCAGCTGAGAGATCGACTTCAGGCGGGAGGGTATGTGCTGACGATAGCTGTTCCTGCAAAAACAAGTGATAATATTCCATGGCTGAGAGGCTACGATTACGGGGGGATAGGAGCGGTTGTCAATTATATGTTTATCATGGCTTATGATTGGCATCATGCCGGAAGTGAGCCGGGTCCTGTAGCGCCGATTACTGAAATAAGGAGAACCATTGAGTTTACGATTGCGCAGGTGCCGAGCAGAAAAATCATTATCGGAGTCCCGCTCTACGGGTACGACTGGATCATCCCGTACCAGCCGGGCACAGTTGCTTCAGCGATTTCAAATCAAAACGCAATCGAAAGAGCGATGAGGTACCAAGCCCCGATACAATATTCAGCCGAATATCAATCACCGTTTTTCCGGTACAGTGATCAGCAGGGGCGGACGCATGAGGTATGGTTTGAGGATGTCAGGAGCATGAGCCGGAAGATGCAGATCGTCCGCGAATACAGATTGCAGGCTATTGGCGCTTGGCAGTTAACGCTGGGCTTTACACCGGGCCCATGGCTTCTGCGGAAATTTTTTACGATCAGAAAAGTGTAAAAAAAGACACCAGAGCTTGGGTGTCTTTTTTTTGATTAAGTCCAGAGCAGCAGAATAGTTCATTCATTTGTACCTTGCATGGGTTGTGTTCCCATTTTACGATTAGTAGTAGTCTGATTAAACAAAGAGTCAGAATACGATTTGAGAGGGAGTTGTCTACATGAAGACAGTATTGATTTTGAATTTTCCTGCGGAAGGCCATGTGAATCCTACCTTAGGCATTACAAAAGCGTTTTCCGATAAGGGATATGATGTCCATTATATATCCACTGAAAAATATAAAAAACGATTAGAAGCAGCGGGAGCAACGGTCCATCTTCACCGGGATCTGCTGCGAACGACACCTATTCATGTCGGTTCGCCCAATGGCATTCTTGATTTCGTGAAAATCCATATCAAAACGTCATTGGACATTTTACAGATTGTCAAAGACTTATCTAAGAGCATTCAATTTGATTTTGTTTATTATGATAAATTCGGCGCGGGGGAATTGGTAAGGGATTACTTAGATATTCCAGGAGTCTCTTCATCGGCGTCTTTCTTGTTTGGCGAGGAGCACCTGAAAATCCTGCCGCTGCATCCGGAGTCTGGAGCGCCGCTTGAATTGGATCAAGAGTGCGAAGACCTTTTGGCAAAAATGAAAGAAACGTACGGTGTTGCCCCGAAAAACCTGGTTCAATTCATGAACAATAAAGGGGAATTGAACGTAGTGTATACAAGCCGTTATTTTCAGCCAGAAAGTGATCGTTTCGGGGATGAATGTCTATTTATCGGGCCGAGCTTTCCAAAGAGAGCGGAAAAAACAGATTTCCCGATTGAACAGCTAAAAGATGAGAAGGTCATTTATATTTCAATGGGGACTGTACTGGATCATACAGAGGATTTCTTCAACCTTTGTATTGATGCATTTTCAGGCTTTAACGGAAAAGTCGTCATCGCTGCCGGAGAAAAAGCGGACCTGACCAAATTAAAGCAGGCGCCGGAAAACTTTATCATTGCTCCGTATGTCCCTCAGCTGGAAGTGCTGGAGCAATCGGATGTTTTCATTACACACGGCGGAATGAACAGCGTAAACGAAGGCATTCATTTCAGCGTGCCACTGGTTGTCATGCCTCATGACAAGGATCAGCCGATGGTGGCGCAGCGTCTCTCTGAACTCCATGCAGGCTATGTCATCTCTAAAGATGAAGTCAATGCCCAAATATTAAAACAAGCCGTAGATGAGGTTTTGCGCAACGATCAGTATATGGCAGGCATTAAAAAAATCAATCAAAGCTTCAAAGAATGTATGGACATGGAAGAAGTGATGGAGCGGATTGATGAGTTGATTGGCCAAAAAAACAAATAAGAAAAAGAACTCCCGTACCTTGTACGGGAGTTCTTAATTTAAAACTTAATTTTGATTTTTTGAGCATCACTGATTTTCTTATGGTTATGGTCAAAGACGTCACTTGTCGTGATTTCGATCCACTTGATCTCTTTTGTTTTCTTCTCAGCATCCGCGGCCTTATCATGAGCATGGCCGCTTGATGCGTTCACAATAAAGCCGAGATTTCCGGACTTTTCGGCGCCACCTTCCAATTCGCCGTTTAACTCTTCAAGATAAATATCTTTGTTCCAATCAAAGGTTTCGCCCGTATTTGTTTTCATCAATGCAATCGGCGCAACATTTACTTTTTTTGAAGAGGTGTTCTTGATATCAACGAAGACCTTAACGAAATCAAACTCTTCATCGTGTGTTAACTCATGAAAGTAATCAATCATGCTGTAGTCCGGGCGCAAGTGGATCAGCTTCATTTCTTTTACCGTTAACTCCACGTCGCCAATCTTATAGGTTTTGTTCACTTGTTTGATATCTTTTAAGACAGCTTTTCCTTTATCATCTGAAAACGTTTGGCCGACCTTAAGCAATGACCGGTCATCAGTTACCTGGGAATTAGGCTGATAATCATCTGTGCTGTCCTTCTGGGATGAAGTGCTTTGCGGCTCAGCTTTTACTGTTTTCTCCCCGCCTGCATGCTGTTTTTCAGTACTGGCGTTTGATGAGCAGCCCGCAAGCATGATAGCAAAAACGAAAATTGAAAGAATTCTTCTCATGATGATTCCTCCGTTAAAAAGAGATCCCGTTACTTCATACAAGCAACGGGACACCTTGTATTCTTTTACTTATCGTTAATCTTAATGTTGTATTGTAAAGCCTTGAAGACATTTTTTGCGATTTCTGTATTATCAATTTGGCCGGCAAATGTCTCACTAGACGGACCGTATGCATAGACGGGAACATCTTCACCGGTATGTCCGCCTGTTGTCCATCCAGTGTGAGAGCGTTTATTAAAAATGTTCTCGATTGCGTTATCGATATCCAGCACTTCCTTCGATTTTGCCGCTTCTTCAACAGATTGAATTTCGGCTTTTGTTAAAGCCAATTTCTTTTGATCGATATAGGTTTTCAACGTTTTTTCAACATCCGCGCCGTCAGCGATCTTTTCTGCCATAAAGTCTGGTGTGCGTTTTGCGGCTTTAATGGGTTCACTGAACCAATTGTAGATGCCGTCCGCACCGATGGAATATCCGCCGGTTGAGTGGTCAGCCGTTGCGACAACCAATGTGTGCTTGTCTTTTTTAGCGAAATCAATAGCCGCCTTATAAGCTTGTTCGAAGTCTTCCATCTCGCTCATGGCGCCGACGATATCATTGTCATGGCCCGCCCAGTCAATTTGGCTGCC
Organism: Bacillus sp. FSL M8-0025; assembly: GCF_037975475.1. Lineage (NCBI taxonomy): Bacteria > Bacillati > Bacillota > Bacilli > Caryophanales > Bacillaceae > Bacillus > Bacillus sp. FSL M8-0025. The sequence goes on from NZ_CP150258.1 coordinate 600,641, forward strand.
TTCCACCATGAGGAAGAATCCGTCTTTATCCTTGTTTAATTTTTTAATGGCTGTGTTTGTCATATCTTTAAGTGATGGAATATCCTTCGTCCGGTCAATCTTTTTAGGCAGGCCGCCGTCAGCGAATAGGCCGAGAACTTGGCTGTCTTTGTTTTTCAGCATGTCCTTACGGTTATCCACGTAGCTGTATCCCGCTTTTTTGAATTCCTTGATCAAATTACGGTCCTTACGGTCAAAATTGCTCTTTCCTCCGCCTAGAAGGACATCAATTTTGTGCTTGCCGTTGACCATCTCATCAAAATAATCATCCGCAATTGAGTTCATATTTTTTCGGCTGTGGTCGTGTGAACCGAAAGAGGCCGGAGTGGCGTGTGTAATTTCTGAAGTGGCCACAAGTCCTGTTGCTTTTCCTTTTTCTTTCGCAGCTTCAAGCACCGTTTTGGCTTCTGACCCGTCGTTATCCACGGCTATGGCATTATTGTATGTTTTAATTCCCGCAGACATAGCCGTTGCCGCCGCTGCAGAATCTGTTACATTTTGTTCAGGATCATCGGGGTAAGTTGTTTGCTGGCCGACAAGATACTGATCAAAAGCCGTAGGTTCCACAACTTTTGTCTTTTTATTATCCTTTAAGTATCGATAAGCGGACGTATAAGACACACCCATACCATCACCAATCAGAACAATAACATTCTTAATTTCGTCTTGGTTTCCCTTTTTCTTTTCCTGGGCGCTGGCTTCAGGCACACTGCCGCTGGCTAAGCTGCTGAACGCAATTGATGATAAAACCGCGATAGGCAGTAATTTCTTTGGGAATTTTTTCAACTGGATAACCTCCTAAATATAGATGAATCTCAATGACAACCCAATTATATTTTTAAACTGTTAAGCTAGTATTAATCGATTTTAAAGATTGGATTTACAAGAATAATGAACTGGCACCCTTAAATAATGGTTATTCTTTTATGAGAAGTTTTAGAAGGAAAGAGCGATAGTACTAAAGAAATAAATTGGAGGAGTAGATACTGGCCGTGGATAGGCGGACTGAAATTTGCTATAGTCGCATAGAAGCAACCCGCTTACATCTTGAACAATTTTAAGTATTATGTTGGAAAGAGGTATTGTGTAAGCACATGTCTGAGCAATTCATATGGAGTGGCATCATTTTATTTTAGGAGGGAACAACATGGACGTTTTTTCTGAGTATTTAGCGGGGATTGATGACCCGTTCCACCGAGAAAGAACGGAAGAGGTGTTGACTTGGATCAAAGATAAATATCCAAATTTACATACAGAAATAAAATGGAATCAACCGATGTTTACGGATCACGGTACATTTATTATTGGCTTTAGTGTTTCTAAAAAGCATTTAGCTGTCGCTCCTGAAAAAGTAACGATAGCGCACGTAGAGGATGATATTGTGAAGGCCGGATATGATTACACCGAGCAGCTGATACGTATCCCTTGGAATGGTCCAGTTGATTACACGCTACTTGAGAAAATGATTGAGTTTAATATTCTGGATAAGGCGGACTGCTCCACTTTTTGGCGGAAATGAAGAAAAAGGCATAACATATGGGCTGTATAAAATATGTTATGCCTTTTCATTTGTCTATTTTTCGTTTTGATCATCTATTGCTGCTTTTCATCAAACAAGGTCTTTTCATTGAGCGTAAGCTGACTCGCAGAATAATGATTACCTTGTTTCCATTTCACTTCAATCGTAATATCATGGCCTTCAAGCTCATGTTCATCTAACCGCTCTAAAAAAGAAACGGACTTTTCCTTTGCGCTTCCATCAGAAAAAGTGCCTCCAGCATAATCATGCATCGGGATTTCCGTGTCAAAAATCAGCAGAACTTCATCATCCTTTTTTACAATCAGTGATTCCAAATAAGTGTTGTCTATTTCAATTGTATCACCGATCCAATAAAGTTTGCCGCTGTATTCATTCGGTGCATCTTCATTTTTTTTGAAAACAGCTTCCCAATTCTGGTCTTTGCTTTCTCCCTGCCAATTCGGATACTCCAAACGAACATGATGAATCAGGTGATAGGAAAAAAAGATCAAGCAGAAAGCGATTAATAGGAATGCCGTGAAAATGAGAGGGTATTTATAATGACTGGATATAAAAAGACTCCTATTCGTTTAATCAATTACCTTCGAAAATAGAATTTCATCCCGAATCAAAATGCCGTTTTCAGCCACCTCGGGAATCTCCGGCTTGAGTCGGCGCGCTTTTTCAACTGCGTTCGGAAACACTTCGGCGAATTGATAGCCTCTCTTTTGATAAAACGCAATCGCATGTACATTATCATTCGTTGTGATAAGCTTTATTCGTTGACAATGTGCATGTTTAGCCGTCTCTTCAACCTGCTGAAGTAAAGCTGTGCCGATTCCTTTATTTTCAATCATACTATCTAATGAAATAATTTCACAATCTTTCCCATCTATTGTGTATGTAATACAGCCAATGATTTCGCCGCTTTCATTTACTGCGGCAAATCCATCTAATTCATCACACCGAAAAATGCCACTGGAAATCGCCATCTCGGGTGTACCCCAATGCTTGGCAAAAAAATCGGTCAACATATGTTTCGCTATCTCATTGTTTGGGATGATGATCATCGTAACACTCCTCTATTGAAAGATTGCATGTGTACTATCAATATAAACAATATATAACAAAAAAAATAGATGTTGAGGTGACGGCATGGAAATCAGCGATGTTATTTACGGGCACCACCATATAGATGGAGTGCTGGAAGAGCTTATCAAAAGCGCTCCTGTGCAAAGATTAAAAGGGATCTATCAAGGCGGAGCAAGCTTTTTAGTCAATCGAAAGTGGAATGTGACCAGGTATGAGCACTCCATCGGCGTAATGCTCCTGATCAAAAAGCTCGGAGGAACGATAGAAGAACAGATTGCAGGTCTGCTCCACGACGTATCACACACAGCTTTTTCTCATGTGGTTGACGTTGTCTTTGAAAATCAAGCAGAAGACTATCATGAAAACATCTTTCAACAAGTCATTGTTCACTCTGAAATCCCGGACATTCTACAAAAACACGGCTATCATACTGAAGAACTTTTATCTGACGATTCAAGGTGGACATTGCTCGAACAGCCCGCACCGGAGCTATGTGCTGATCGGACAGACTATACGCTGCGTGATATGTACCGATATGGACACATTAGCCTGCACGAAGCGCAAACCTTTTTGGATCATCTTATTGTGAGAAACGGAAGGATGTTTCCTGATAGTATTGAAACTGCCGAATGGTTTGTCAGTGTGTACTACAAGGAAGTGATTGATTTCTTTTTGAATCCTGTGAATGTATATGGATATGAATATTTAGCGCGAGCATTGAAGGCAGCGCTGCGGCATGATGTCATATCCGCAGAGGATCTGCTGAAAACGGACCAAGAGGTACTGAACATCCTGCGTGCATCAAAAAATGAAGAAGTCCTGAGCTTGCTTACATCCATTCATCCCGGCATACAAGTAATAGAGGATGACATCCAGTACGATTTCTATCAAAAGAAGAAAATGCGCCTAATCAATCCATCCATTTTTCTTGATGACAAATGGATCAAATCCTCAGATGCTTCTGAAAAGGTGAGGAAAATGGGTGAGGCCGCTTATCAAAAAGCAAAAAAAGGTGTGTATATAAAAATCTTAAATCAGTAATTGCCGCCTGACAGCGGCTTTTTTCATGTTTGGCTTTGCAAACAAAGGGGAATAGGACAAACTGCGGGAACGCTTTATGAGAATATCAGCGTATTTACATACCGTTCGGGGGTATAGTATTATCGAGAGGGCATGTTTTCATTGTCTGCGGGCAAAAGTTACAGGAAAAAATGAAGCAAAGGAGAATGAACATGAAAATCTCTAAAAATGCACTGGGAATTCTGATGTTATCTCTTGTTTTTGTTTTATCAGCATGCGGCAATAACAACAGTACGAAAGAAAGCACACATGACAATCATTCAGACTCCTCAACACATGAAGAGATGGACCATTCCGGATCAGCTGACGTTCCAGAGGGATTACAGGAATCTAAAAATCCGAAATACAAAGTAGGCAGCCAGGTAATCATCAATACTTCCCATATGAAAGGCATGAAAGGTGCTGAAGCTACGGTAACAGGTGCCTATGATACAACTGCGTATGTTGTTTCTTATACTCCGACTAATGGGGGACAGCGTGTGGATCATCACAAATGGGTGATCCAAGAAGAAATCAAAGATGCCGGAGATAAAACGTTACAACCCGGAGATCAGGTGATTTTAGAGGCTTCTCATATGAAAGGCATGAAAGGAGCAACAGCCGAGATCGATTCCGCGGAAAAAACAACTGTATACATGGTTGACTATACATCGACAACAAGCGGCGAAAAAGTGAAAAACCACAAATGGGTCACCGAAGATGAGCTTTCAGCTAAATAATAAAAAATCCTCCTTTTACAAGGAGGATTTTTTTGCTGTTTGAACAGGTCTTGTTAAAGAAATGAAAGCAAACAGGACAGCGATGATCACAATCGATCCGCCGCACCATGCCGTTGACACCACAGTACCCGTCTGATCCAAAACAACACCGCCAATGGCTGAGCCAAGGGCAATTCCGACTTGGAGGGCCGATGTGTTAAAGCTTTGCTGAATGTCAGACGAATCAGGTGCAATTTCAATTAAATAGCTTTGCTGAGCCGGGGCGAGGCTCCAGCTCAGAAGACCCCAAATCACCATGACAGGCAAAAAGAAAATCATAGACGATGTAGACAGCGGCAGTAAGAACATAATGATGGCAAAGGAACCGGTCACCAGCAAAATGCTCTTAAAGGAACCAAGCCGGTCAGATAGCGCTCCTCCGAAAGGGCCTCCGCATACAGCAGATATCCCGAAAAGGAAATAACAAATGCTGACCCAGAAAGAGCTCAGGTGAAGAGTCTCTTCTAAAAACGGCGCAAAGTAAGCGTAAAGCGTGTAGTGGCCAGCTAATGTAAACATCGTGACGAGGTGTGAACTCGCGATTTTCAGATTACCGATCGTCTTGAGTTGTTCCCGGAAAGGAATCATTTTCTCCGCCGGTATTCTTTCAAAGAAGATTGAAATAATCAGCATGGAGATCAGTGCCAACAGGCCGATGCCAAGGAACAAAATCCGCCACCCGAAGGAATCGCTGATTAAGATTCCGAGCGGCACGCCTAATGCGATAGCAGAGCTGAATCCCATAAAAATAATTCCGATTGCGCGGGCTCTGTATTCAGGCGCTACAATTTTCGGGGCAATTGTTAAAGAAAGCACAACAATCAGCCCTGTACTCATTGCTGCCAATACCCTAGATACCATCAGTGTTGCGAAATTAGGGCTGAAATAGGCGACAAGATTGCTAAGGAAGAAAACAAATAAAGCAATTAGATATAAGCGCTTCCGCTCAATTTTCGCAGTCAATGCCAAAAGCAGCGGCCCAGATACTGCATATCCCAGCGCAAACACACTGATCAGCTGTCCGGCTGAAACAATGGAAATGTCTAAATCATTTGCGATCTGAGGAAGAATTCCCCCCACAATTAACTCAACCAATCCGACTGCAATCGTAGAAGCTGCAAGCAGGAAAACTTTGAAATTCATAACAAACTCCTTTACTTAAATGTTTTGATAAATAAAAAAATCCTGATTACAAAAAATGTCATAAACAAATTTTGTAATCAGGATTTTACGGTTCCTGGTAGACACCCTCAAACCATATTATTGAGGTTATACAAGTGATAATAGCTATTTAATTGATTCGTTTCCGTTGATGAGTGTACCACATTATGAATGAATCTTCCATAGAAAAATTTACAAAATGATGAACCGGACAAGTATATGATTATATTTATTTTATAAAAGTATAGACATTTAAAAATAAATGACTATAATAATCGGTGTAAGCGTTTTAATCACAAGGGGGGATAGCAGTTGAAAAAAATATTACTCGCGTGCAGTTCAGGAATGTCTACCAGTTTATTGGTGACAAAAATGAAGGAATACGCACAGTCTATCGGTGAGGAAGCAGAGATTTGGGCTGTTGGCCAGGATAAAGCAAAAGAAGACATGAGAAAAGCGGATGCCGTTTTGATCGGTCCGCAAATGAGCTTTCTGAAAAGCGAACTCCAAAAAGAAGCGGATCAATACAACATTCGGGTTGAAGTCATTGACATGATGGCCTACGGAATGGCAGATGGGAAAAAAGCGTATGAGCAGGCATTGTCCTTAATGGAGAATCAATAATGGAACAGGTGAAAATCACGAATTTAACAGACGAACAAATCAGTTTTCAGCTTATCCTGCACAGCGGCAATGCCCGCAGCTGCATCATACAATCACTGCGCGCCTACAAAGAAGGGAACAAGGATGAGGCGGATGCCCTCATTACCAAGGCTGAGCAGGATTTATCCGCGGCCCATGACATTCACTTTCAAATGATACAAAAGGAATCCGGCGGAGAAGCACAAGCTTTCTCATTGCTGCTTATGCATGCGGAGGATCACCTGATGTCAACATTATCCATGAAAGAATTAGTGAAAGAGATGCTTGATATTTTTAAAACAAAGAATCTATAAATAATCGGGGTGGATAGGGTGTTCGAGAAAATCAGCCAATTCCTTGTTCCAATTGCAGGGAGGTTAAACAATAACCGCTATTTGCAAGTGCTGCGTGATGCATTTATGCTGGCTTTCCCGCTTACGATATTCGGGTCCATTTTTGTCGTGTTAACGAATTTGCCGTTTCTAAACAAAATCATGAATGCCTCAATGCTTACATCGTTTCAGTCTCATTTCGGCATTGCCTCCACGGCGACTATGGGCATTATGTCTGTCTTTGTTGTGTTCGGGATAGGCTATTACCTGTCAAAAAGCTATCAGGTCGAAGCTGTATTTGGCGGAGCGATCGCTTTGGTTTCCTTTTTGCTCTTAACGCCATTTATCGTTCAGCCGGAAACAGGAGATGCCGTTACAGGGGTTATCCCGGTCGACCGTCTCGGTGCAAAAGGGATGTTTCTTGGGATGATTACGGCATTTCTTTCTGGCGAAATCTACAGAAGAATCGTTCAAAAAAACCTGACAATCAAAATGCCAGCCGGCGTTCCGCCTGCTGTAGCAAAATCATTCGCCGCACTTATTCCGGCTTTTATCACATTGACCGTATTTTTGCTGATTAACGTAATGGTGACTCTGTTTTTTAAAACAAATATGCACGACGTCATTTATCACGCGATTCAGGCTCCGCTTGTCGGACTTGGAAGCGGTATCATCCCAACGCTGATTGCCGTGTTTTTCATTCAAATTCTTTGGTTTTTCGGACTGCATGGACAGATCATTATCAACTCCGTGATGGACCCGATTTGGAATACACTGCAGGTAGAAAACCTTTCTGCTTACACGGCGGGAAAAGAAATCCCTCATATTATTTCAAAACCGTTTATGGAGATTTATACAGTAGGGATGGGCGGAACCGGGATGACGCTTGCGATTGTGTTTACCATTCTCATATTCATGAAAAGCAGGCAGATGAAGCAAGTATCAAAACTTGGCCTCGCTCCCGGTATTTTTAACGTAAACGAACCGATTATCTTCGGGCTTCCGATTGTCATGAATCCGATCATTATTGTGCCTTGGGTGCTGGCACCGATGGTTGTTACGCTCGTCACCTATCTGGCTATGTCAGCCGGGCTCGTTCCGCCTCCGACTGGTGTGACAGTGCCGTGGACGGTTCCATTATTCATTAATGGCATCATGGCGACGAACTCAATCATGGGGGGCGTGATGCAGCTTATCAATCTGCTGATTGTCTTCGTGATCTGGTTTCCGTTCCTAAAAGCAATGGATAAATTAAATCTGGCAAAAGAAAAAGAACAGGCTGTGCAGGAGACAGCTGCTCAGCAAAATGATAACAGCATAAAAATGTGACATAAGGGGAGAGAGACTTGGCACAAACAGAACAATATCGTTTTCCAAAGGATTTTTGGTGGGGATCATCGGCTTCAGCAACACAAACGGAGGGTGCCGCCGACAGAGACGGAAAAGGCCAGAATATATGGGATTATTGGTTTGAAAAAGAACCGCATCGTTTTTTTGATCATGTCGGCCCCGCAGACACATCCCAATTTTACGACAACTATAAAGAAGATATCAGGCTGATGAAGGAGCTTGGCCACAACTCGTTCCGGATGTCGATTTCCTGGTCACGTTTAATACCAAACGGAACGGGCGAGATCAACGATACAGCCGCAGATTTCTATAACAATGTCTTTGATGAGTTGATCGCTAACGGAATTGAACCTTTTGTCAATTTGTTTCATTTCGATATGCCGATGGCGCTTCAAAAAATCGGCGGCTGGGTCAATAGAGAGACGGTTGACGCGTATGAAAACTATGCAAGAACTTGCTTCCGTTTGTTTGGCGGCCGGGTGAAAAAATGGTTTACGCATAATGAACCAATCGTTCCCGTAGAAGGCGGATACCTATATGATTTTCATTATCCAAACAAGGTCGACTTTAAAGAGGCCGTCCAGGTTGGATTTCATACGATGCTATCAAGTGCCCGCGCCATTCAGGCTTACAGGGAGATGAAGCAGGACGGAAAAATCGGCATCATCTTAAATTTGACCCCTTCATACCCGAGAAGCAGCCATCCGGCGGATGTGAAAGCCGGGGAAATCGCAGACGCGTTTTTTAACAGATCTTTTTTAGACCCATCTGTCAAAGGCGAATTTCCCAAAGAGCTGGTTGACATTTTGAAGCATGAAGGCTTTATGCCAGATTACAACGCTGAAGATCTTGACATCATCAAAAAGAACACGGTTGACCTGTTGGGAGTGAATTATTACCAGCCGAGACGTGTGAAAGCGAAAGAACATCTTCCGAATCCCGACGCTCCTTTTTTACCGGACAGGTATTTTGATCCCTACGTCATGCCGGGCCGCAAAATGAATCCGCATCGCGGCTGGGAGATCTATGAAAAAGGCGTTTATGATATTTTGATCAATTTAAAAGAAAACTACGGCAACATCGAGTGTTTTATCTCTGAAAACGGTATGGGGGTTGAAGGTGAAGAGCGATTCAGGGATGAACAAGGCATCATTCAAGATGATTACCGGATTGAATTTATAAAAGAGCACCTCAAATGGATTCACCGCGCCATACAGGAAGGCTCGAACGTAAAAGGCTATCACTTATGGACGTTCATGGACAACTGGTCTTGGACAAATGCCTATAAAAACCGATACGGATTTGTATCAGTCAATCTTGAGAAAGACGGAGAAAGAACCGTCAAAAAGAGCGGAAAATGGTTCAAAGAGGTTGCTGAGCATAGCGGTTTCTAGATTTTCCTAAAGGTCAAGATCTTCCGGCAATCATCATAACGAATAGAGATGACGAAAATCCGCAACATTGATGAAATAGGGAAAAGAACTTATGATATCCGTAAAAGCTTATGTGATATCAGACTCTAACAGCAGCCGGAGGATACCAATGAATAAATACGAAATCATTGCAAATGAAATGAGAAAAAGAATTAAAAATAACGTATATCCGATCGATCAGCCCATTCCTGATGAAGTATCTCTTGCAAAAGAATTTAACTCAAGCCGCATGACGATGAAGAGAGCCTTGGATAATTTAGTTGCCGAGGGTCTGCTGTTTAGAAAACGAGGCCATGGCACGTTTATTATTCAATCTGCAATACAGGATGACCATGTCCATGTAGTCAGCAATGAGATTCTCGGATTGACCAACTTGCTGAAAGATAAAAAAATCCAAAGCAAGGTCATTCAGTTTGAAGTGCAATTTCCCACTGAGGAAGTTGCCGCCCATTTGTCTATTGATCAGAAAACACCGGTTTATTATGTCGTTCGGCTGCGAATTGTAGAAGGTGAACCCTATGTATTAGAAAAAACATATATGCCGACTCATTTAATACCGGGCATTAATGACGATGTCCTTCATGATTCGATCTACAATCATATTACAAATGTGCTGCAGCTCAAAATCGCCGGAACGCATCGGAAAATCAGAGCCTGCAAATCTGATCATATTGACCAGCAGCATCTGGGCTGTAAACAGGATGATCCAATTCTTGAAGTGGAACATGTGGGCTTCTTAGATACCGGGATTCCATTTGAATATTCCTTTTCACGTCATCGGCATGACAAGTTTGTTGTGACTTCTGTAAACATACGGCGCTGATTGCGGAGACAACAAGGAGGCCATCTGCATGCTTGGCGGTATTGAAGCAGGCGGCACAAAGATTGTTTGTGCTGTCGGTAAGGAAGATGGAACAATCATTGACCGAATAGAATTCCCCACAAAGATGCCGGATGAAACGATAGAGAAAGTAATTCAATATTTTCGCCAATTTTCATTACAGGCAATCGGCATCGGTTCCTTTGGTCCCGTTGATAACGATAAAACCAGTCAAACATACGGTACCATTATGGCCACGCCGAAAGCGGGCTGGAGACACTACCCCTTTTTGCAAACCGTTAAGAACGAAATGAAAATCCCAGTCGGATTTAGTACAGATGTCAACGCTGCGGCGCTGGGTGAATTCCTTTTCGGTGAAGCGAAGGGTCTCGACAGCTGCCTGTATATAACGATTGGTACTGGCATCGGTGCGGGAGCAATTGTAGGGGGCAGGCTCCTTCAGGGGCTGTCGCACCCAGAGATGGGCCATATTTATATCCGGAGGCACCCGGATGACGCATACCAAGGGAAGTGTCCTTATCATGGAGATTGCTTTGAAGGCTTGGCTTCCGGTCCCGCCATTGAAGCGCGCTGGGGAAAAAAAGCCGCGGATTTATCAGATATAGCACAAGTCTGGGAACTGGAAGGGTACTATATTGCCCAAGCACTGGCTCAGTATATTTTGATCCTTGCACCTAAAAAAATCATTCTTGGCGGCGGCGTCATGCAACAGAAACAAGTGTTTTCTTATATCTATCAATATGTACCGAAAATCATGAACAACTACTTAGATTTTTCTGAATTGTCAGATGATATAAGTGATTATATTGTACCTCCATGTTTAGGCTCTAACGCCGGAATCATCGGCACGCTAGTTTTGGCGCACCAGGCCTTAGAAGCAGAGGCAGAATCCGGGGAGGTGCGATCATGACGCATCCTTTATTTTTAGAGCCTGTCTTTAAAGAAAGACTATGGGGAGGGACGAAGCTTCGTGACGCTTTTGGCTACGCAATACCCTCACAAAAAACAGGTGAGTGCTGGGCCGTTTCTGCACATGCCCATGGCCCGTCGGCTGTAAAGAACGGCCCGCTGGCAGGAAAGACACTAGATCAAGTATGGCTAGATCATCCAGAGATTTTCGGTTTTCCAGATAGGAAGGTGTTTCCGCTGCTGGTAAAGCTGCTGGACGCCAATATGGATCTCTCAGTGCAAGTCCATCCTGATGATGATTATGCAAAACTGCACGAAAATGGCGACCTTGGTAAAACGGAGTGCTGGTATATCATTGATTGCAAAGATGACGCCGAACTAATTTTGGGACATCATGCAAGCACAAAGGAAGAGTTCAAACAACGAATAGAAAGCGGTGATTGGAACGGGCTGCTGAGGCGAATCAAAATCAAGCCCGGAGATTTCTTTTATGTGCCAAGCGGTACACTCCATGCTTTATGTGAGGGAACCCTTGTCCTGGAAATCCAGCAAAACTCTGATACAACGTATCGCGTATACGATTATGACCGCTGTAATGACCAGGGCCAAAAAAGAACTCTTCATATAGAAAAAGCCATGGAAGTCATAACGATACCGCATATCGATAAAGTGCATACACCGGAAGTGAAGGAAGTTGGTAACGCAGAGATCACTGTATATGTACAATCAGATTATTTCTCAGTGTACAAATGGAAGATTAGCGGCCGAGCTGCTCTTCCTTCACATCAAACCTATTTGCTGGGGAGTGTTCTGAGCGGATCAGGACGAATCATAAATAATGGTAGTCAGTATGAATGCAATGCAGGCTCACACTTTGTCTTACCTGCGCATTTTGGCGAGTTTTCAATAGAAGGAACATGTGAATTCATGATATCTCATCCTTAATGAATGGGGGAGTTGCATTTGTTTAAGAAACATACGATCTCTTTGCTCATTATATTTTTACTTACGTCTACTGTTTTAGCAAAACCAATTGAAGCGCATACTGTGTCGCCTGTGAATCCTAATGCCCAGCAGACAACAAAAGCAGTGATGAACTGGCTTGCGCACCTGCCGAACCGAACGGAAAACAGAGTCCTTTCCGGAGCGTTCGGAGGTTACAGTCATGACACATTTTCTATGGCTGAGACTGATAGAATCCGAAGCGCCACCGGGCAATCGCCTGCTATTTACGGCTGCGATTATGCCAGAGGATGGCTTGAAACAGCAAATATTGAAGATTCAATAGATGTAAGCTGCAACAGCGATTTAATGTCGTATTGGAAAAATGGTGGAATCCCTCAAATCAGCTTGCACCTGGCGAATCCTGCTTTTCAGTCAGGGCATTTTAAAACACCGATTACAAACGATCAGTATAAAAAAATACTAGATTCTTCAACAGCAGAAGGGAAGCGGCTGAATGCCATGCTCAGCAAAATTGCTGACGGACTTCAAGAGCTGGAGAACCAAGGTGTGCCTGTTTTGTTCAGGCCGCTGCATGAAATGAACGGTGAATGGTTTTGGTGGGGACTCACATCATATAACCAAAAGGATAATGAAAGAATCTCTTTATATAAACAGCTCTACAAGAAAATCTATCATTATATGACCGACACAAGAGGACTTGATCATTTGATTTGGGTTTACTCTCCCGACGCCAACCGAGATTTTAAAACTGATTTTTACCCGGGCGAGTCTTACGTGGATATTGTCGGATTAGATGCGTATTTTCAAGATGCCTACTCGATCAATGGATATGATCAGCTAACAGCGCTTTATAAACCATTTGCTTTTACAGAAGTCGGCCCGCAAACAGCAAACGGCAGCTTTGATTACAGCCTATTTATCAATGCTATAAAACAAAAATATCCTAAAACCATTTACTTTCTGGCATGGAATGATGAATGGAGCCCAGCAGTAAACAAGGGTGCTTCAGCTTTATATCATGACAGCTGGACACTCAACAAGGGAGAAATATGGAATGGTGATTCTTTAACGCCAATCGTTGAGTGAATCCGTAATGTCACAATTAAGAAGGTGCTCAAGAAGTTTCTTGAGCACCTTCCCACTGGATTAAGCATTCATATCGCCTAACCCAGGACTGTGTTCATTTGGTATTTCAGGAAGCACTGGTACGGGAAACCCTGCCGGAGGATCTATTACTTGTAACTCTCCGCCATTTCGGCTTGGAGATTTCCCTTGATAGATTTCACTGATTCTCGTTTCATCCAACCTAAAGTTAAACTGTGCATTATGATAGCCTAATTCGACATACTTTCTGCACTCAGGATATTTATTAATGTCATAATTCGGCACAGGGAGCAGCTTCGCCCATTCAACGCCCAATGTCTCGAGCGCTTTCGCGAATGCATTCTGGTGAGCATTGTCGCGTACAATCAGAAAAGCAAGTGTTTCGCGGAACGTCTGATTAGAGCTCATTTCATAAATTCTTGTTTTTTGCAGCACACCTGTCGACTCAAGAAGCAGGTTATCCAGCAGGTCAGTAATTAAGTTTCCGTGGTTATACACCCACGACCCGTTCCACGGATTGCCCCCTGCATCAACAGGAAGGGAACTTTGCGCTCCAATAATATAATGATGAGGATTAGCATGTTTAACCGCTTCATCAAGTGGCGCTTGATCTGTACCTTGACTGCCGACACCTTCACCGCCTGATTCATCTAATAAAGCATTGATTGTGTTTTGAACCAGTTCAACGTGGGCAATCTCCTCTAAAAAAATGCCGCGAAGCAGATCGCGGTACTGTTTCTGCTTTCCTCTGAAATTAGAGCTTTGAAAAAAAAACTGCATCATTGTACGCATTTCTCCGTAATGACCGCCTAATATCTCCTGCAGGACCTTAGCAGCTGCCGGGTCTGGCTTGTCCGGTTTAATGATATTAATCAGTTCCTCTTTGTAGTAATACATAACACGACGCCTCATTTCTTCTTAAGAGATTTTCTTATATTATTTGTAAGATGAGATAAAATATATACATGATAAGCATGAGATGGCGTGAAAGAAGAGAATAAAAAAATACAGGAAAAGTGTTGACCAAATAAAACAGGCATGGTATATTATTAAACGTCGCTGATGAACAGCGTGAAATAAAACGAAAAACAAAAAAGTTTTTCTAAGGTGTTTACAAGATTTTAAAAATGTGTATAATAAGAAAAGTCGAATTGAAAAAGATTCGAAAAAACATTTTAAAAAACTTCTTGACTTCACCATCAAATGATAGTATGATAGTTGAGTCGCTTGATAAGCGCCCGTAGCTCAATTGGATAGAGCGTTTGACTACGGATCAAAAGGTTAGGGGTTCGACTCCTCTCGGGCGCGCCATTTAAGATACCACGCGGGTGTAGTTTAGTGGTAAAACCTCAGCCTTCCAAGCTGATGTCGTGAGTTCGATTCTCATCACCCGCTCCATTATTGAATGATCTTTGAAAACTAAACAAGACAAAACGAACCTGTTAATTCATTTTTATAAATCGCACAGCAATGTGCGTAGTCAGTCAAACTAGGGCCTGCACGACGCAGGTCACACACAGGTGTCGCCGCAGGATGCGGTGAACTTAACCTGTGATCCATTTATCGGAGAGTTTGATCCTGGCTCAGGACGAACGCTGGCGGCGTGCCTAATACATGCAAGTCGAGCGGACAGATGGGAGCTTGCTCCCTGATGTTAGCGGCGGACGGGTGAGTAACACGTGGGTAACCTGCCTGTAAGACTGGGATAACTCCGGGAAACCGGGGCTAATACCGGATGGTTGTTTGAACCGCATGGTTCAAACATAAAAGGTGGCTTCGGCTACCACTTACAGATGGACCCGCGGCGCATTAGCTAGTTGGTGAGGTAATGGCTCACCAAGGCGACGATGCGTAGCCGACCTGAGAGGGTGATCGGCCACACTGGGACTGAGACACGGCCCAGACTCCTACGGGAGGCAGCAGTAGGGAATCTTCCGCAATGGACGAAAGTCTGACGGAGCAACGCCGCGTGAGTGATGAAGGTTTTCGGATCGTAAAGCTCTGTTGTTAGGGAAGAACAAGTACCGTTCGAATAGGGCGGTACCTTGACGGTACCTAACCAGAAAGCCACGGCTAACTACGTGCCAGCAGCCGCGGTAATACGTAGGTGGCAAGCGTTGTCCGGAATTATTGGGCGTAAAGGGCTCGCAGGCGGTTTCTTAAGTCTGATGTGAAAGCCCCCGGCTCAACCGGGGAGGGTCATTGGAAACTGGGGAACTTGAGTGCAGAAGAGGAGAGTGGAATTCCACGTGTAGCGGTGAAATGCGTAGAGATGTGGAGGAACACCAGTGGCGAAGGCGACTCTCTGGTCTGTAACTGACGCTGAGGAGCGAAAGCGTGGGGAGCGAACAGGATTAGATACCCTGGTAGTCCACGCCGTAAACGATGAGTGCTAAGTGTTAGGGGGTTTCCGCCCCTTAGTGCTGCAGCTAACGCATTAAGCACTCCGCCTGGGGAGTACGGTCGCAAGACTGAAACTCAAAGGAATTGACGGGGGCCCGCACAAGCGGTGGAGCATGTGGTTTAATTCGAAGCAACGCGAAGAACCTTACCAGGTCTTGACATCCTCTGACAATCCTAGAGATAGGACGTCCCCTTCGGGGGCAGAGTGACAGGTGGTGCATGGTTGTCGTCAGCTCGTGTCGTGAGATGTTGGGTTAAGTCCCGCAACGAGCGCAACCCTTGATCTTAGTTGCCAGCATTCAGTTGGGCACTCTAAGGTGACTGCCGGTGACAAACCGGAGGAAGGTGGGGATGACGTCAAATCATCATGCCCCTTATGACCTGGGCTACACACGTGCTACAATGGACAGAACAAAGGGCAGCGAAACCGCGAGGTTAAGCCAATCCCACAAATCTGTTCTCAGTTCGGATCGCAGTCTGCAACTCGACTGCGTGAAGCTGGAATCGCTAGTAATCGCGGATCAGCATGCCGCGGTGAATACGTTCCCGGGCCTTGTACACACCGCCCGTCACACCACGAGAGTTTGTAACACCCGAAGTCGGTGAGGTAACCTTTTAGGAGCCAGCCGCCGAAGGTGGGACAGATGATTGGGGTGAAGTCGTAACAAGGTAGCCGTATCGGAAGGTGCGGCTGGATCACCTCCTTTCTAAGGATATTATACGGAATATAAGACCTTGGGTCTTATAAACAGAACGTTCCCTGTCTTGTTTAGTTTTGAAGGATCATTCCTTCGAAACGTGTTCTTTGAAAACTAGATAACAGTAGACATCACATTCAATTAGTAACACAAGATATCACATAGTGATTCTTTTTAACGGTTAAGTTAGAAAGGGCGCACGGTGGATGCCTTGGCACTAGGAGCCGATGAAGGACGGGACGAACACCGATATGCTTCGGGGAGCTGTAAGCAAGCTTTGATCCGGAGATTTCCGAATGGGGAAACCCACCACTCGTAATGGAGTGGTATCCATATCTGAATTCATAGGATATGAGAAGGCAGACCCGGGGAACTGAAACATCTAAGTACCCGGAGGAAGAGAAAGCAAATGCGATTCCCTGAGTAGCGGCGAGCGAAACGGGATTAGCCCAAACCAAGAGGCTTGCCTCTTGGGGT
The DNA here is from genome assembly GCF_037975475.1 of Bacillus sp. FSL M8-0025. Taxonomy (NCBI): domain Bacteria; kingdom Bacillati; phylum Bacillota; class Bacilli; order Caryophanales; family Bacillaceae; genus Bacillus; species Bacillus sp. FSL M8-0025. Next base: position 617,445 of record NZ_CP150258.1, read on the forward strand.
TGTAGGACACTCTGTACGGAGTTACAAAAGAACGAGGTAGATGAAGAGGTCTGGAA